>JAAWAV010000008.1 GCA_022792335.1 Lachnospiraceae bacterium | reverse complement strand
CTGGCCTCCAAAGTTGATGTGATGTTGGTAATCGGCGGAAAGCATAGTTCCAATACTCAGAAGCTATATGAAATCTGCAGAAAAGAATGCAACAATACCTATTATATTCAGACCGTCAGAGATTTGAAGCCCGAGTGGCTGGATGGAAAACAAAGTGTAGGTATTACAGCGGGTGCATCCACCCCGAATCATATCATAGAGGAGGTTCACACGAATGTCAGAGTTAAGTTTTGAGCAGCTTTTAGAGGAATCATTAAAAACCATCAGAACAGGAGAGGTTGTCACTGGTACGGTCATCGGTGTGAAAGAAGATGAGATCATCTTAAATATAGGTTACAAGTCAGACGGCATTATCAGTAAGAATGAATATACCAATGACTCTTCTACGAATCTGATGAATGTTGTCCAGGTTGGGGATGAGATGGAAGCCAAGGTCCTTAAGGTCAATGACGGCGAGGGACAGGTTCTCCTGTCTTATAAGAGACTGGCGGTTGATCGCGGGAACAAACGTCTGGAAGAAGCTTTCAACAACAGCGAGGTTCTGACCGCGAAGGTTGTCCAGGTTTTGGACGGCGGTCTGAGCGTCAACGTGGAGGGGGCCAGAGTCTTTATCCCTGCAAGCCTTGTTTCCGATTCTTATGAGAAGAATCTGGAGAAATATGCAGATCAGGAAATTGAGTTTGTTATCACAGAATTTAATCCCAGAAAGAGACGGGTGATTGGTAACCGCAAGCAGCTTCTTCTGGCAAAGAAAGCAGAGATGCAAAAAGCGCTCTTTGAGCGGATCGAAATCGGTCAGGTTGTGGAAGGCATTGTGAAGAATATCACAGATTTTGGCGCGTTCATCGATCTGGGAGGAGCGGATGGCCTGCTTCATATTTCTGAGATGTCCTGGGGACGGGTGGAAAATCCGAAGAAGGTATTCAAGGTTGGTGAGGAGATTCGCGCCTTTATCAAGGATATCAATGGAGATAAGATCGCTTTGAGCTTAAAATTCCCCGACGAGAATCCTTGGGTGATGGCCGCTGACAACTATGCAGTAGGCAATGTGGTATCCGGTCGTGTTGCCAGGATGACAGATTTTGGTGCCTTTGTAGAATTGGAACCCGGAATCGATGCGCTGCTTCATGTATCTCAGATTTCCAGGCAGCATGTGGAGAAACCCTCCGACGTGCTTTCTATTGGGCAGGAGATTGAGGCGAAGGTGGTTGATTTCAACGGAGAAGATAAGAAGATCAGCCTTAGTATGAAGGCGTTAGAAATTTTAGAGGCTCCTGTGGAGTCTGTGGCAGAAGAGGTATCTGCAACAGAGGAACTGGATGCCATGGAGATGCCTGCTGTGGAAGGGCCTGTAGAAGAATAATTAAGCGACGAAGTTGACGCCTTTGGAGAAATTCCAAGGGCGTTTTCTGTAGAAAAATGCGGATTCTCTTTATTTTTGGAAATAACGTGTAGACAATCAACAGTATCTAAGATACAATCAATCTGTACAAGAACGTCTTATTTGAAAAAATTGACTGAGGGAGAAAAAGACATGTATGGCATTACAGAAGGAGATTTTCGGGAGGATATCCCACGCCTTTATGGAAACTGGGGCGTAGATTCGGAAATTGGAACACTCAGAGCAGTACTGATGCGTCGGGGTGGAAAAGAAATTGAGGGGATCACGGATCCGAAAGCCATGGCCATGAAAGAAGTCTGGGACGTGGAAAAGGTCCGTCATGAACAGGATGTTCTGGCAGAAATTTACAGAAGCCATGGGGTAGCTGTCCATTATATAGAAGAGATGGGAGAAGCATATCCAAATGGAATCTACGTTAGAGATCTGGTTCTGATGACTCCGGACGGAGCGATTGTGGCGCGCCCCGCTGCCTCTTGCCGCGTAGGAGAAGAGGTTTATGCTGCCAGACAGCTTTCAAAACTTGGCGTACCCATTATCAAGACCATTCACGGAACCGGGATTTTTGATGGGGCCTGTCTGCTTTGGATGGATGCCCAAACCTGTCTTTTGGGTTATGGCCTGCGTTGCAATGCGTCTGGAATCAGCCAGGTAGAGGCAGAGCTTTCGACCATGGGTGTCAAACATGTGATTAAGGTAGAAATTCCAAGAGGGATGGCTCATCTGGATAGCTTCATGGCATTTGCAGACTATAAGACAGCTCTTGTCCTGCGTATGGCAGCCCCCAATACTGTCTATACAGAGCTGGAACGTCGCGGCATTCAGATTATTGATATTCCGGATCTGGAGGAATTTGCCGGATTCTGCCAGAATATGGTTGCTTTAAAGCCGGGAACGGTTGTGATGCCGACTGGTTGTCCCAAAACAGTAAAAGCATTGGAGAAAGCCGGCGTCGAGGTGATTCAGACAGAGGTGGGAGAAGTTATGAAGGGAAATGGGGCCATTCACTGTATGACAGCCTTTTTAAAACGTGACAGTGTTCCTCTGTACCTTCCGGAGTGATTCTTTTAAAATTCCGGTGGTATCTCAAGGAACTGTTGTTATAGAAAAAATGAGGAGGTTTTTATGAAAAGAAAGCTGATAAGCATGTTGTCATTGCTTCTTGTACTTGCCATGTTGGCTTCCTGTGGAGCCACGGGAAAGAGTGACACAAAAGAAACAAAGAGTAATTCATCGGAGACGAAAGGAACGAATGCGTCTGACACAGGAGATGAAAAAGAAGAGAGCGGAACTGTTTCCGGTGGAAAGTCTACCGTCCGTATCCCTCTTTATGCGGAGCCGTCCTCGCTGGATCCGGGTTTTGGAAACAGCTCTGACAGCATTTGCCCCAGAGGCATTATGTTTGAGGGATTGGTACGTATTTATGACAACAAGATTGAACCGGCCATCGCTGAATCCTGGGATATCAGTGAGGATGGGATGACTTATACCTTCCATTTGAGAGATACCAAATGGGCGGATGGACAACCGGTAACTGCCCAGGATTTTGAATATGGAATCAAACGTCTTTTGGACCCCGGCGAGGATGCACCGAATGGAAACTACTCCTGGATGGGATATTATTTTAAAAACGGGGAGGAGTTCAACAACGGGCAGTGTACGGCTGACGAGGTTGGAGTCAAGGCCATTGATGAAAAGACGCTGGAGATTACGGCTGTCAGAAATATGCCTTATTTCCTGGATCTGATGAAAATGCCCTGTTTCTATCCTGTCAGACAGGACATTGCCGAACAGTATGGAAAAGAGTATGCATCCTCTCCTGAGAAAGTACTCTGCAACGGTCCCTTTATTCTGACCCAGTGGGATCATGACAGCAAACTGGTCTTTGAAAAGAATCCCGGTTACTGGAATGCGGATGCTATCAATGTGAACAGCATTGAAGCTTATATTATCTCCGATGACAATACGATTATGGATATGTTTGACAACGGAGAACTGGATATTACCATCACCATTCCCAAAGAGCAGATTCAGACTTACATCGACAATGGCGAAGCAGTAAATATTGTTGGAGCCACAATCTGGTATTCTGCTATCAACACAAAGACGGATCGGGGAGAGGCATCGAAGCTTCTCCAAAACAAGAGCTTCCGTCAGGCATTTTCCTATGCCATCGATCGGGATGGTCTTGTCCAGGCAGCCAGAGGAGACGGTTCTTTTGGAGTCACAAGAATGATGCCGGAGTTCATGGCTATCTGCGATACCACTTGGGCAGAAAAATTCCCGGTGGAAAGTCAGCTTCCCACATCCGCCGACACAGATAAAGCGGCAGAACTTTTTGAACAGGCGCTGGCAGAAACAGGACTTTCCAAAGACAGCTTGCCGAAGATGACGATTCTGACCTTTGACGAGGATGCGGCAAAGACGACAGCGACGATTCTTCAGAGTGTGCTGAAAACCACCTTCAATATTGATGCGGAAATCGACACCCAGACTTATTCGGCAAGGCAGGAAAAAGAAAACCAGGGAGAATATGATTTCTGTATCACAAACTGGGCGCCGGATTATAATGATCCGATGACCTTCCTGGAATGCTATACGACGGGAAGCAGCTACAATCTGTATTTCGGCGGCTTCCAGAGTGAAGCATATGACGCATTGATTAAGGAAGCCAATGAGACGGATGATCTGGAAAAGAGAGCGGAGCTTCTGTTTGAGGCGGAAAATATGGCGGTTGAGGAAATGTTCTGTGTTCCCCTGTTCCAGACCAGTGGTTACTGGGCAAAGAAAACCGATCTGGAAGGGGTTACCAAGTGTGGCTTTGGCGCCAATGATCCGGATTTCTCCAGAGTAAATTATGTAGGTGAATGATTGCACCTGCTTGGAAGAGCAGACAGGGGCGGCTTCGTAGCTTCGCGAAGGCGCCCCCGCGCTTTGAGAAAAGGTGGAGCGTATGGTAAAATACATCATTAAAAAGCTTTGTGTGGCACTCCTTACAATCTTCATATTGGTTTCTGTGGTGTTTCTGATGATTCGGCTTCTGCCGGGTGATCCTTTCAACGATGTGAAAGTACCGCCGGCGACTCAGGAAAAGATGCGGTCTTACTATGGCCTGGATAAACCGCTTCATGAGCAATATCTGACTTATATGGGAAACTTGCTTCAGGGAAATCTCGGATATAGCCTACGGACACAGAATCGTTCTGTCAATGAAATTATTGTCACAGCCTTTCCCTACTCTCTGGATTTGGGTATTCGCGCGTTGATTTTTGCGGTGGTGGCAGGACTTGGCCTTGGTATTTTGGCGGCTCTTAAGCACAACCGGTTTGGAGATCATTTTAGCATGGCTATCGCAGTCATCGGAATTTCCGTGCCGAGCTTTATTATTGGAAGTCTTTTGCAGTATCTCTTTGCAGTAAAACTGAAAATCCTTCCGGTGGCTTTGTGGGAAACGGAGGCCTCTACCATTCTGCCTACGTTTGCGCTTGGTCTTGGTTCTGTGGCCAGTGTGGCGAGAATTATGCGGACGAGTATGCTGGAAATTTCCAATGAGGACTATATTAAGACAGCAAAAGCCAAGGGGCTTTCCGGGTTTGAGATAACTTGGCGTCACAAGATCCGAAATTCGCTTCTTCCCATCGTGACGGTACTTGGCCCGATGGTAGCAGTTCTTCTGACCGGTACCTTTGTTATCGAAAATATTTTTGCAATTCCCGGCCTGGGTAAACATTATGTGAACAGTATCCAGACGCTGGATTATCCGTTGATTCTGGGAATGACACTGGTATATAGTGTGTTCCTGATTCTCATGCAGTTGGTGGTGGACATCGTATATGGAATTGTCGACCCCAGGATCAAGTTGTATCAGTAGAGGAGAACGGATATGGAAGAAAAAAAGGAATTGTTTGAATTTATTGAGCATACGGAGACAGAAGCGGAAGAGCTTTATGGCCCTAGTGTGACCTACTGGAAAGATGCATGGCGCCGTCTGAAGAAAAACAAGGTGGCGATGTGTGGAATCGTAGTTCTGGTTCTGTTGACAGTGATGGCCATATTGGGGCCGATGATGGTGAAATACAGTCATGCGGATATTGATTTGATGAATACAAACCAGTGGCCGGACAAGGCGCATTGGTTTGGAACAGATGATGTGGGGCGGGATATCTGGAGCCGTGTCTGGATGGGAGCGAGAGTTTCTCTGTTTATCGCTCTGGTTGCCGCCGTGGTACAGAGTACCATCGGCGTCATCATCGGCGGAATCAGCGGTTATTTTGGCGGAATCTTGGATACGGTAATCATGCGGGCTACAGACGTCATCGATTCCATTCCGTTTCTGGTGTATGTAATCGTCATTACCATGCTGTTTGGAACAGGAATGGTTCCGATCATTGTCGCCTTTGCCTTAACTGGATGGATTAAAATGGCAAGACTGGTTCGCGGCCAGGCGTTGCAGTTAAAGACGCAGGATTATGTGACTGCCGCAAGGGGACTGGGAGCCGGAAAATGGCGGATCATTTTGCACCATATGGTCCCCAATATGTTGGGAGTCATCATTGTAACTCTGACCATGAATATTCCGAACGCCATCTTTACGGAGGCTTATTTGAGTTATATCGGAATCGGGCTTCAGCCTCCTCTCACAAGCTGGGGGCAGCTTGCAGATGCAGGAGCCAAAATCATGAAGGCTTACCCGTATCAGTTGATTATCCCGGCCGTATTTATCAGCGTTACCATGCTGTCCCTTCAGCTTCTGGGGGATGGTTTGAGAGATGCTTTAGACCCTAAGCTCAGAAAATAGGAGGCAGATGCATGGATGAGAAGCAAATAATTCTTGAGGTGGAGGATCTGCAGGTTTCTTTTGATACCTATGCCGGCGAAGTAAAAGCAGTAAGGGGGGTATCCTTCCAGGTACGGGAGGGAGAAACTCTGGCGATTGTAGGGGAATCCGGTTCCGGAAAAAGTGTAACTTCTCAGGCGGTCATGCGCCTGGTTCCTGACGATCAGATTCGTTATAAAAAGGGAATTGTCCGCTTTGAAGGCCGTGAACTTTTGTCTGTACCCGAAGAAGGTTCCGGAGAAAAAGCTTTCCTGGTATCTCAAAAAGAGATGGAACATATCCGCGGGGCAAAAATAGGGATGATTTTGCAGGATCCTCTGACGTCTCTGAATCCGACGATGCTGGTGGGCAGGCAGATTGCCGAAGGGTTGTTAAAACACCAGAATATGAATAAAACGGAAGCCATCCGACGGTCTATCGAACTTCTGGAACTGGTTGGTATTCCGGAAGCCAAGCAACGCGCCTGTCAATATCCTCATGAGTTCTCCGGCGGTATGCGTCAAAGAGTCAGCATTGCCATCGCTCTAGCCTGCAATCCTAAACTTTTGATTGCGGACGAACCGACGACGGCGCTGGACGTAACCATCCAGGCCCAAATTCTGGAACTGATGAAAGAGCTTCAAAAAAAGCTTGGAACATCGATTATTCTGATCACCCATGACCTTGGAATCGTGGCAGATATGGCTGACTGGATTGTCATCATGTATGCAGGGCGTCTGGTAGAAAAGGGATCCTGTCAGGATGTCTTTTATCGGCCGGGGCATCCCTATACCTGGGGATTGTTGCAGTCTGTGCCGGATTTATCCGGCGACAGCAAGGAAGCCTTGGATTGTATTCCCGGTACGCCGCCGGACCTCCACAGGGACATTCAGGGTTGTCCCTTTAAAAACCGTTGTAAATATGCCATGAAAATCTGTTATGAAAAGGAACCGGAGACTTTTATGCTTGAGGAAGGCCATACGGTGGGGTGCTGGCTGTATCATCAATACGGCCCCACAGTAAAGAATCCGATCACAGGTGGGGAGTGTAAAATCAATGAGTGAAACTATGGTTGAGGTGAAAGGTTTAAAAAAATATTTCACCGTGGGAAAGGGCAGGGAACTGAAGGCCGTCGATGATGTGAGTTTTTTCATCAAAAAGGGAGAAACTCTGGGCCTGGTCGGCGAATCCGGCTGTGGAAAATCTACCCTGGGAAAAACCATTATGAAATTTTATGAACCTACAGGCGGGCAGATTGTTTTTCAAGACCAGGATATCACGAAGCTTTCCAGAAAAGAATATCTGGAGTTTACCAGAAAAGCACAGATGATCTTTCAGGATCCTTACGCTTCTTTGGATTCCAGAATGACTGCCGGAAGCATTATTTCTGAGGGAATGGACATTCATAATATCTGCCAAAATAAAAAGGAACGCCAGGAACGGGTTTATGAACTTTTGAAATTGGTAGGATTAAATAAGGAACATGCCAATCGGTTCGCCCATGAATTTTCCGGCGGACAAAGACAGAGGATTGGAATTGCCAGAGCTTTGGCGTTAAATCCGCGGTTTATTGTTTGCGATGAACCGATTTCTGCTCTGGATGTCTCCATACAGGCTCAGATTATCAATCTGCTTTTAAAACTACAACAGGAGATGGAGCTGACATATTTGTTTATCGCCCATGATCTCAGCGTGGTCAAACATATTTCCGATAGGGTTGCAGTGATGTACCTGGGGGCAATTATGGAAATCTCCGACAGCAAACGCTTTTATACCAATCCGTTGCATCCTTATACAAAGGCGCTTCTTTCTGCCATTCCCATTGCCGATCCGGATGTGACAAGGGCCAGAAAGAGGATTCTTCTGGAAGGAGACGTGCCAAGCCCGGTAAATCCGAAACCAGGCTGTAAATTTGCCGGAAGATGTAAGTTTGTCAAGCCAGTCTGTCTGGAACAGGCGCCGGAGTTAAAAGAGACGGAGTCTGGACATTTTGTAGCCTGTCATCAGGCGGCAAGGGGGTAACAGTTGAAGTGTATATGTGATCTTTTTACAAGGCAGGGAGTATTGAAGGAAAGTGCCGGACTGACTGTGAGCAGGCCGGGGCTTTTCTGTGTAGAGGACGAGAGATACCTGGAACTTTACATAAACCTTGCAGCGAGAGTCGGAGTGGAATGTTCTGGCATGGAAAGGCCTGTCTGCAAGGAGAATATGACAGATTCCATCTGTATCAGGAAAAATCCAAAACTGTCGGACGGAAAGGGGAAACTGTCTGTCTGTGCAGAAGGATTCCTGGCAGAAGCGTCCAGTGAGAAAGATCTCGCCCTGCTTACTGAATATCTGGTAAGCCGATTTCCCATTGCCCCTGCCGGCGGCCTTTTGTCTGTGAAGCAGGCGCTGGAGACAGAGTATGCCGGGCCTGTTTCCATCAAAGAAGCAGAACTTCTTTTGCCGGAAGGGGACCTTTTCCGGATAGCCTTTGAGGCAGGAGAAGTCTCTGCAGAACGCTCTCAGACAGAACTTCTGAATATGGAGTATTCAAAAACATCTGATTTTAAAAAGACAGATTTTAAACCAGAGGAAAAAGAAATCCAAAAGAGCGACTCCTATGAAAGAGTAAAGCCTTTTCTTACCCAGAACCTTGACCGCCGGATCTGCACGAAAGGAATGGAAAGCGCAGAAATAGAGACAGAAAGCCTCCTGGCTTTGGCCCTCTGGGAAAGCCTTTCCAATTTTGAGACCGTATATCCGCTGGCGATATCGGAAAAAGAAGAATCGTTCTCCTGCATTTGTTTTCAGGGGGGAGAAAACGCAGAGCTTCTGTTTGAGGGAAAGCATTTGATTTTTGGAGGAAGCGGACAGGCTTTGTCAGCTTTTATAGACGCTTATCTTTCACGTGAAGAGGAACTGGAGCGTCAAGAATGGCTGTCCGATCTGGAAGCCTTATCCGGCGGTAAGAAAGACCTTGGACAACTAGCGTCCTTTCTGGCCATGGAGGGAGAGAAGAAATCGGCGCTTATCACAAAGGGCTATACGGCCGGTGTCCTCAGAGAGGATAGTCTGGACTCTTACCTTGCAGTACGGACAGGTGAAACGGTGGAACGAAAGACCTGTCAGACTGGAAAAGAGGCAAAACGATGGAACTTTGAATTTTCCTGGGAGGGCCAGGACTTCTGGAGCCTTTTTGAAGAAAAAGCGCTTCCCCTGATCAAGCAGGGAGATCAGATTGAAATCTCCGGTCGGTTAAGCGAGGATGCAGATGTTCGAAGGCGTCTGGAAGAGCGCCTGAGACATGCAGTGGAAGAAACGGGAGCCAAAGTCGAAGAGGCATCCATATACCGGGCCTTCAAATCAGGAAGTTGCTGGATAGAAGAAACTGTGCTTCCAAAGTTATCAACCCTTGGAACTGTAAAACGGGTGGAGATTCAGTTTCTTGCCTTTGTCAATGAGTTCGGGGAAGAGTCTTTTGAGGACGAATCCATTCCCAACTATGGAAGCCATGGCGATCATCCTCAGAAATGGTTTGACATTTCTACCAGATGGCTGCAGGAGCTGTTTCCGGTAGACGAGGTTCTGGCAAAGTCGCTCTCCATTTCCACTGAGGATGTGGAGTTTCAGAAACGGGAATCCGGAGAACATACCTATGTCCTGAAGGCGTTTGATGAGACAGGAACAGAGGTTTTTCAAGACTTTTTTGATGTGAAATACGTGGAAAAGGATTACATGAGCCGCTATCCCATGGTCGGGAAAACTCATGTCACGACCGGCTGGCTTTCTGTAAAGAAAAATGGACGCACTGTTGTGGAAGAACGGATTGTCACGGATACGGAAAAGGTCTGGGAAGCTGTGGAGACAACAGTACTTCCGGAGCTGGAAGCCCTTTTGGTCTCCAGATACTCCGTTTCCGGACTTTTGGCAGCGCAGCCGCTATTTAATCGTCTCCAGATCCGTACCTCTCTCAGCGAGGTGGATTACGATACAGGAATCCGGGAAGAACGAATGTCGACTCTGGAAAATTTACAGGAGGACCTGTATTTTTATATTCTGGATTGGTTTAAAACCTATGGAGAGCGGGAATGTGGGGGCGGCCTTGATAATGTGGGTCTGATCCTTCCGGAGCTTTCCAACCAGAAAGAGCAAAACAGCCGTCTGGAAGTAATTTTATACGAGGATTCCGGAGAACAGCCTTGCGGTTGTCTGAATGGCGTCTGGAAGGATCTGACGGAGGAAGAAGTACGTCTGATTCCGGAACGCCTGTGCTTCAGAAAAGAGGATGCACTCCTGCAGGTGAAACTTTCTACGTCCCATGAAGAAGAGGTATTTGGACGGCTGGAGGTTCTTAAGGAGCTGTTGGAGAAAAACGTTCTCAATTATTATCCAGATAGTTCCTGGAAGATCCTTGTAAAAGGAAAAGACAGAGAAGAGGAGCTTTCCGTATTTCCTGCAAAGGCAGTTTCCTGTAGCCTGTCCACAGAGGAAAAGGAGCGGATGCTTCGAAATGACGTGATTGATTATGAGGGATATCAAAAACTGTTGTCCTTCTATAGTCGTTATAAGGAGTTTCAAATTCGTCCTCTGGAAACCAGTTTCCAGGGCCGGAAGCTTTACTATCTTTTGTATATCAAGAAAGAAGCCGGGATCTGTTACCGGGAAGAAAAACTGAAAATCAACCGGATGACAGTGCTTTTCAACGGGAGACATCATGGAAATGAAGCTTCCAGTCTCAATTCGGCTTTTCTTCTTTTGGATCGCCTTTTGGAAGATGAGGAGTTAAAAAAACTGTGTCTCAAAGTGAATCTCCTGACTCTGCCCTGGGAGAACCTGGACGGAGGAGAACTACACTGCCAGGTACAGAAAGAACATCCCAAATGGCTCTGCCACCCGGCCAGATACAACAGTGCAGGCTTTGAATTTCGGAAGGATTACAACAATCCGGATACCATTTATGGAGAAGCCCGCGCAGTGAAAAAGCTGTGGAGACGATGGCTGTTCGATGTGGTCACGGATAATCATGGATTTGAGGGACATGAGATGACGCAGCCGTTTTCCGGATATTCTTCCCCCTGGTACAAGGGATTTTGGATTCCGAAGGCGCTTTATTATGGATATATATGGTTTGACTGCTCCCATGAACACACCATCTCTTTTGGAAACCGGGTGAGAAATCGGGTGGCTGATTTTATCAATGCAGATAAGGAGATTCGTGAACGGAACTGGATCTGTCTGGATCGGTTCCGAAAATATGCAGAGAACTGGTTTCCGGACAGATTCCATACGGATGCTTTCCGGGATGTGATTTTTTACTGGATTGACACCAACAAACAGAAACGCCCTGCCAATTTCAATTTGGAATACCCGGAAGTGACCACTCTGGACTGGACCACCGAGGTGGCGGATGAAACAGTGACTGGAAAGGAGATGTGGCTCAATGTCCGGGCGCACCTGCTTTCCGATTTGGCGCTTTTACAGGTCTTAAAAGAGACAGAACTTTTCTGGGACTGTCAGACTTCTAAAGAAAACGGTCCTTCTGTCTATACGAAATTCCGCAGACGTCCCCTGCTTTGACAGAACCTTCTGTCAGAGGACAAACAGGAAAGGAGAACCTATCATGGCAGAACAGACAATGACAACATTTATTCAGGATTTACCCAAGCTATACGGCAACTGGGGTGTAGATTCCGAGATTGGAAAACTGCGTTCCGTACTGATGCATCGTCCAGGCAGAGAGATTGAACATATCACCAGAGAGGACAGTGAGCGCCTGGCTTTTGTTATGACAGAAGGGGATCACTATCATCCAGAGCTGGTTCGGCGTCAGCATGACGCCGTAGCACAGATTTACAGAGAAAATGGCGTTCAGGTAAACTATGTGGAAGAGACGGATCCGGAATGTCCCAATGCGATGTTTTGCAGAGATCTGGTACTTGGAACGCCGGAGGGTGTCATCATGGCCAGACCCGGAATTTCCGTTCGCCTGCCGGAAGTGAAATATGCCGCTTCAGCGGTGGCCAGACTTGGGGTTCCGATCATCAAAACCGTCAATGGTTCCGGAACCTTTGACGGAGCCTGCATTTTCTGGATTGATCGGGAAACGGTGATTTTTGGAACTGGTACCCGCTGCAATGCCTCCGGTTACAGACAGGTCTGTGAGGAACTGGAAAATATGGGGGTAAAACACATTTATACCATCAGCATTCCAAGAAGACTGAAGCATCTGGACGGCATGCTGGCCATCGCCGACTATGATGTGGCTTTGGCTTTCTCCAGGAGTACGCCAGAACTGGTCTATGAGGCTCTGGAAAAACGAGGATTCCGAGTATTGGAAATCCCGACCCTGGAAGAGCGGGACAATCTGGCCGCCAATTTTGTGGCGCTGGAGCCTGGAAAAATCGTAATGCCGGCCGGAAACCCGAAAACAAAGAAACTGCTCTGTGAGGCAGGCATTGAATGTATTGAGGTGGATTTGAGTGAATTGAAAAAAGGTGGCGGCGCACTTCACTGTATCACCGCATTTTTGAAGAGAGACTCGATTCCGGTTTATCCGGTAAAAGAATGAAAGACAGGAGTCCTGTTTTGCAAAACAACGCAGAACAGGATTCTTTTTTCGGCAAATCAGTTTTATAAAATTCCATGATATTCTAAAAGCAGTTCTTTGGCAGCCGGATTGATAGTCAGAGAGCCGGTTTCCATGTCAAACGCTGCGATTCTGGCCTGACAGTAACCGTTTTTATAATATCCATAGCTTTTGTAGTAACGGAACCGTCGTATCATCCGGCAGATTTCGTCAGGAATTTTCTGTTCACTGATAAAAATACCGGTCACATACGTATACATATGGTTTTTCGGTGGCGACGGCCGTCCTTCCCGGATCATATACGGCTCAATCAGAGTGGTTATCTGTTCCGTAAAATGTTCCAGATCAGTTCGGGACAAAGTCAGAGTGCTGCGAATAAAGGCATGCTCAAAGCAGTGGTAATGACTGTATGCAGCGTATACGTCGTAAATGGTATCCCCAAGCTGATATGGACAGAGGAGTTCATAATCACGGGCGTAATATATCATAAGCCTTCTGAGAAGGTCACGGGGGTTTCGCATAAAAGACTCCTGAACAGTTCGGATATTGTATCAACAATTTACAAAAATCGACAGAAAACAATGTTGAACAGATAGGATCATATCATTATTTGAAGAAACTTGCAAGAAGAAACTTCTGTAAAAAAACAGAATCCTCCCAGAGTTCCGAAGCATATTCCAGATAAAAAGGAGCCTTTTTATATTCTAAATAAAACAGAGGTCGGTCTGTAATGCCTGTTTCTGGTACAGGTAAAAAAAGTCCTTTTCGTTTCTGATAACAGGTTTTTGCCGTGGCCTTTTTCCGGTGGGCTTTATCCACAAAGGCCGCAACACTTTTGTGAATCGCATAATCTTCCCCCGGAAGATAGTAGTAGTTGGCGTAATCACTGAAAAAATATTTTAAAGTCCCTTCAAACATAGGGATACGGACAGAAAGGATATGTCCCTGGCAGGAGAGCAGACAGTCCCCGGCAGAAAGTTCACAGGGAACTGGAAAAGAACAAGCCTCGTTTACACAGGTGAGGCGCAGATACCTGGAAGATGCCTCGTTTTCTCCGGAAGAGGGCTCCAGAAATTCAGACTCTACATGAAGCGCTCCCTGGAAAAAATCCCGATAAGAGAGAAGGGAGAGGAGCTCCGGAAGTCCTTCAATGTCCTCTTCATTGTGAAGAAGAAGGGCGTCAGAAAAAAACGTATCTCCAGTACGCAGATACTCCCAGTAAAACGAAATCAGCCGGCCGCCGTCGTAGGGATCCGTTCTGCCAGTTCCAAGAAACGCCTCTAAAGTTTTCTGACGGCAGTCAGGCAGGCCAAGAAACTTTTTTAAAGGTCGAAGTTCTCTGTAGAGATCAAAACTTTCCGGAACACGTCCGGAAACAGGAATCTGATGCAAAAGCGCCCGTTCCTTTAAAAAAGGCAGATCAAAGGTGGTACCGTTAAAATGAATCAACACAGAGAAGCGAGAAGTAAACAGGAAAAAGTGAAGAAGCAGCTCTGCTTCTGTCAAAACGGAATCGGCAAACCACTGTTTCATACGCCAGACACCGTCTCTCAAGTAAACACAGCCAATGAGATAGACCATATCCCTTTTGGAAGAAAGGCCAGTCGTTTCAATATCAAAAAACAGAATACGCTCTGCATCTTCAAAGCGGGATAAATCGCAGGGGACTTTTAAGGTAAATTCTTTCGTAATTGTTTTCATGATGCTATTATAAAAGTTCTTCGTACGGCTGTCAAGGAAAACAGAACACCTGTACGAAAAAGCTTGCCTTGTCCAGTGAACTGTGTTAAACTGTCTTTGAAACGCGGAACGTCTCGCCCTTTTTGTTATGGCAACGACGTCTTATGATTTTTGTATGAATGAAAAAGGAACGATGGATGATTTCATATATCAAGGGAATTTTACAAGAGATTTATGACGACTCTTTGATTGTGGAGACAGGCGGTATCGGTTATCAGATTCAGGCGCCCGTTTCCATGCTGTCGCAAAGCAGTATCGGAAAAGAGCTGAAAGTCTATACATATCTGTCTATGGGGCAGGATCAGGCTCCACGACTCTACGGTTTTTCTTCAAAAGAAGATTTGGATATATTTAAACGATTAATTGGCGTAAGTGGGATTGGACCAAAAGGGGCTATCGGTATCCTGTCTGCTGTCTCTCCGGACGATTTGCGGTTTGCCGTTCTGTCTGAAGATGCGAAAACGATTACCAGAGCGCCTGGAATCGGTATCAAGACAGCGAAAAAACTGATTCTGGAACTGAAAGACAAGTTCAAGTTAGAAGAGGCCTTTGAGCTAAAACGAAGCCATGAGGAGGCCCTGGCGAATCAGGAATCCGGAAGGCCTTTGCAAAGTGGAAAAGAGGAGGCTGTGCAGGCTCTGGCTGCCCTCGGATACAGCGCTTCGGAGGCACTGAAAGCAGTGAATGGGATTGACAATGCCGAGGAACTTTCTGTGGAGGATCTTTTAAAAGCAGCGCTCCGGCAGATGTCCAGATTCTGAATGAGAAAGGAAACGACAGCCCATGGAGAAGCGGGTGATCAACACAGAATTTACCAGGGAGGACCAGGGCATAGAAAACCATTTAAGGCCCCATTCTCTGGATGAATATATCGGACAGCAGAAGGCCAAGGATATGTTACGGGTCTATATCGATGCCGCCAAATCCCGGGGGGAAGCTCTGGATCACGTGCTTTTTTACGGGCCGCCAGGACTTGGAAAGACGACTCTTGCCGGGATTTTGGCTTATGAGATGGGGTCGGAGCTTAAGATCACTGCCGGACCGGCCATTGAAAAGCCAGGGGAAATGGCGGCGATTTTAAATAATTTAAATGACGGCGATGTGCTGTTTGTGGATGAAATCCACCGTCTTAACCGCCAAGTGGAAGAAGTTCTTTATCCTGCCATGGAGGATTATGCCATCGATATTGTCATCGGAAAGGGAGCGTCGGCCCGTTCGATCCGTCTGGATCTTCCCCATTTTACATTGGTGGGGGCCACTACCAGAGCCGGACTTCTGACAGCGCCTTTACGGGACCGGTTCGGTGTGATTCATCATCTGGAGTTTTATACAGAGGAAGAACTCCTTGCAATTGTGATGCGTTCAGCCGCAGTGCTTCATGTATCAATTGAACAGGAGGGGGCCAGACAGATTGCATCCCGCTCTCGCGGAACCCCACGTCTGGCCAACCGATTTTTAAAAAGAGTCCGGGATTTCGCCCAGGTTCGTTATGACGGGGTGATCACCAAGCAGGTGGCTTCCGACGCCCTCGATCTTCTGGATGTGGACAGTTTAGGACTAGATTATACGGACAGACGGATCCTCCGTACCATGATAGAAAAATTTGAAGGCGGTCCGGTGGGACTGGAAACTCTCGCGGCGGCGCTATCGGAAGATGTGGGAACCTTGGAGGATGTCTATGAGCCATACCTTCTGAAAAACGGATTTATCAACCGAACGCCCAGAGGAAGGCTTGTCACACCGTTCGCTTACCGTCATTTGGGGCTCCTTTGTCCTTATGAGTCCAAGAGAGAGGATGGCAGGTAATACTATATCTTGTGCCTTTTTCTCCTACTGTTGTATATTTCTGGTTGTTTTTTATGAGGATTCCCTTTATAATAAGACTAAGAATGTCCAGAACAGGTACATAAGGAGAAACGGAATGAATTCCAGGAATTACACGGATGTGATTATTGCCGGAAAAGTATATACATTAGGCGGCTATGAGAGTGAAGAATATTTGCAGCGGGTAGCCGGCTATCTAAATGGAAAAATCAGTGAGCTTCGGGGGATTGACGGATATTTGCGGCAGACTCCGGACTATCAGAATGTACTGCTTCAGTTGAATGTGGCTGATGATTATTTTAAGGTGTTGGGGCAGCTTGAGGAACTGGAGAGACAGGCAGAGACACAGGCCAATGAAATTTACAGTCTGAAGCATCAGTTGGTGACTGTGCAACTGAAGCTGGAAGAGATGAAACGGGAGTTTTCAGAAAAGCAGGAGAAAGAACAGAAAAGATAAAACCTTGGGGGCGGCGGATTTTGGGCAGGCCCCCCGTTTTATGTCTGAAGGGAGTACAGAATGAAAGAAAGAGGATCCATCGAAGTGCTGGCTCCAGCCGGTTCTTTTGAGAGCATGAGAGCAGCGGTCAACGCGGGAGCCGATGCCGTTTATATGGGAGGTACAAAGTTCGGAGCCAGAGCTTATGCCAAAAACCCGGAAACGGATCGACTGCTTGAGGCAATCGATTATGTTCATCTTCATGGAAAAAAACTGTATCTGACTGTCAATACACTTTTAAAAGAACGGGAACTTTCTGAAGAACTGTATGAATTTCTAGTTCCCGTCTATGAAGCCGGAGTAGACGCGCTGATTGTCCAGGACTTTGGCGTTTGGCAAATGGCGCGCGAGCACTTCCCAGACCTGCCCCTTCACGCCAGTACACAGATGACTATCACAGGGGTAAATGGCGCGAAGGAAGCAAGACGGCAGGGAGCTGCCAGAATTGTCACGGCCAGAGAGCTTTCTGTCGCAGAAATCCGGCAAATTCATGAACAGGTCGCAGATGTGGAAATCGAGACCTTTGTCCATGGGGCGCTTTGCTATTCCTATTCCGGCCAGTGTCTGTTCAGCAGTCTGGCCGGAGGACGCAGTGGAAACAGAGGACGATGCGCCCAGCCCTGCAGGCTTCCCTATCAGGTTCTGGAAGGAAAAAGACACTGCTCTGACAGGGCAGAAACCTATCTGATGAACTTAAAAGATCTGTGTGGTCTGGATAGCCTGGGGGAACTTTTGGATGCGGGAGTCCATTCGCTGAAAATAGAAGGACGTATGAAAAGCCCCAGATATACGGCCGGAGTGGTGAGCATTTACAGAAAATATGTGGATTTGTATGAGAAAGTGGGGAGTGGCGGCTGGAAAGCGGAAAGGGAGGACAAAAAGTTTCTACTGGAACTTTTTGACAGAGGCGGATTTTCAAAAGGATATTTCCACACCCCAAATGGCCGATCGATGCTGGTTCTTTCTGGAAAGCCTCCCCGTCAGGTCGATGCCGCGCTGTTTGAAGAATTGGAAGAAATTTATGTAAAACCAGAAAAAAAAGAAAAAATAAAGGGAACCATAAGGATTGCTCAAGATTTACCTGTTAAACTGTCTTTTAGGATGGGAGCAGTCTCTGTCTGTGTGGAAGGAGCGCAGACGCTTCCCGCAAAGAACCGCTCCCTTACAGAAGAAGAGGTCCGGCGACAGATAGAAAAACTGGGAGAGACTCCTTTTGTTCTGGAAAAATTGGATATCAGGCTTTCTGAAGGCTGTTTTTTGCCAGTCAGCCAGTTGAATGAACTGCGAAGGAGAGCGGTGACTGCATTAACACAGGAAATCCTTGCGAGATATAAGAGAAAGCAACTGATTTTAGAGGCCGAAAAGGAGAACATTCCTACGAAAGTTTTTGAGACAGAGCCTTGTTCTGAGCAGGATTCGGAAAAGAAACAAGTTCCGCTTCTTTCTGCTCTCGTAGAGGAAGAAGCGCAATTTCTGGCCTCTGTCCGGGAGCCCTCCATAAGCCGGCTGTATCTTTCGGTAGACGCCATGGAGCCAGAACAGCTCTTGGAATTTGCAAGGGTCTGTAAAGCGGAGGAGAAAGAATGTTTTCTCGCCCTTCCAAGAATCTGGCGTTCAGGAGCAGACAGGAGCTTTTTGGATGAGTCTATCAGAAAACAGATAGACGGTTTTTTAATTCGGGTGTTGGATGAGCTTCCCTTTCTGGATGAATATGCCGGAACGCTTCCTGAGGAGTCTGGAAAAGCAAGAAACTATGAATTTGTTGCGGACGCTTCCCTCTATACCTTCAATCGGAAGGCCAGGAGGGGACTTGCTTCGCGGGGAATTGCCATGGATACGGCCCCTTTTGAGTTAAATGGAAAGGAACTCAGGGAACGGGGGATTTCCGGCAGTGAAGTGGTGGTATATGGAAGGCTCCCCATGATGGTTTCCGCCCAGTGTATCAGAAAGACGATGGATGCCTGCAAGAAAAGTGCAAACCCTTCTGCAAAAATCCGAACCGGAGGGGGGAGAGCTTATTTGCTAAAAGACAGGAAAGGATTTTGTTTTCCGGTAAAGCAATCCTGCCGTTTCTGTTATAATGTGATTTATAACAGCGCGCCCCTCTGGCTGACAGGAGAACTTCCATCCATTCAGGCGATGGGGCCTCGTATGCTGCGGCTGCAGTTTACCACAGAGAAATCTCTGGAAGTGACTGCCGTCATCCGAGCCTATGAAGCGGCGATGAGGGAAGCAGAATATGATTATCAGCCCGAAAACCGGACCAAAGGACATCTCCGGCGGGGAGTAGAGTAGGTGGTGGAAAAAGCGTGACAAATATCGGAATCCAGGCGGCAAAGTACACGATGCTTGTTTTAATCATCCTGTATACGCTGTCGACCTATCATTATCTGAGAATGAAAACTCATAGAGGGAGAAACGTAGCCTGCGGAATGCAGCTTTTCTGTATGTTTGCCCTGCATCTGACTGGTTATCTGGCCATCATTCTCTATACCAATGAAACTTCCATGGTTTATTTTTATCTGGTACAGGTCCTATTCTTTCTTCTGTACCTGATCTTGTTCCGGGTTTTTTATAAAAAAGCATCCAGACTTTTGCTTAATAATACCTGTATGCTGTTGGCAGTCAGTTTTATTATGCTGACCAGGCTGGGGCCGGAACGGGCGGTACGGCATTTTATTATCACGGCAGTAGCGGCCGCCGTCGCCATGTCTGTGCCCGTCATCGTCCGGAGAATGCGATATCTGTGGAGATTTGGGTGGATTTACGCTGGAGTCGGTATCGTGGCCCTCTCTGCGATTTTCGTATTCAGTACTGTCACTTACGGGGCGCGGCTGTCCTTTGATATCGGGAATCTCTTTTCTTTGCAGCCGTCAGAGTTTGTGAAGATTACGTTTGTCTTTTTTGTGGCTTCCATGTTTCAGACCAGCATCAGTTTCCGACGGGTCTTTGTCACCACGGCAGTGGCGGCCCTTCATGTGCTGATTCTGGTCGCGTCCAAAGATCTAGGCGCGGCTCTGATTTATTTTATCGCTTATTTGTTAATGCTATTTGTGGCCACCAGAAGTTATTTTTATCTGTTTGGCGGAGCGACCGCCGGAAGTCTGGCTTCTGTGCTCGCTTATCGAGTCTTTTCCCATGTGAGAGTCCGGGTGCAGGTATGGCGGGATCCCTGGATGGACGCCCAGGGAGACGGATGGCAGATTTTGCAGTCTCTCTTTGCCATTGGAAGCGGTGGCTTTTTAGGTACGGGACTTTATCAAGGAATGCCGGAAAAGATTCCTGTCGTACGTTCCGACTTTATTTTTGCAGGAATTTCTGAAGAGTTCGGCGGTATTTTTGCCATTGCTCTGCTTTTGATTTGCCTTAGCTGCCTTCTCCAGTTTTTGTGGATTTCCACCTGGATGGACGGCATGTTTTATAAGATCATCGCATTTGGTCTGGCGGCTGTTTACGGCGCCCAGGTGTTCTTAAATGTCGGAGGTGTCATCAAATTCATTCCCTCCACAGGAATCACGCTTCCCTTTATCAGCCACGGGGGAAGCTCCATTATGAGTACGTTTATCATGTTTGGAATCATACAGGGACTTTATATTTTGAAACAGGATGAGGTTGATCGAATTGAGCAGGAAGAAAAGCTTAAACAAAGGAGACAGACCCTATACGCGCAAGGATATGAAACGAGTGCAGAGGGTTTTGGAAAACCAGGAAAAAGAGCAAGAAGAAATCCTTCAGGTAGAAGAACGGACCAGAACGGTTAATCGTGAAATCCGTCTGGCCACTGTCTTTTTCACGCTGATGTTTTTGGCTACCATCGGCTATTTTTGCTGGTACCTCATCCGGAAAAGCGAAGATACGGTGGACAGCTCTTATAACGCCAGACTGGATACCTTTTCCGAGCGGGTCGTGCGAGGCGAAATCCGGGCCAAAAACGGAGAAGTGCTGGCAAGAACGGTGGAGGATGCGCAGGGAAATGAAATCAGGGAATATCCCTACAGCAATCTCTTCGCCCATGTGGTCGGATATTCCGACGCGGGAACGACGGGGCTTGAAGCTTCGGCGGGACAATATCTTCTGTCTACCCATCTGAGTCTTTTAAACCAGGTCAGCAACGAAGTGGACGAGATAAAGAATCCTGGGGATCATGTGATTACCACTCTAAATCCCTACCTCCAGCAACTTGCCTATGACGCTTTGGGGGAATATAACGGGGCCTGTGTGATTCTGGAACCGGATACCGGCAGGATTCTGGCCATGGTTTCCAAGCCGGATTACAATCCAAATACCATTGCGGCAGACTGGGAAAGTCTGATTTCTGAAGAAAATGTGAACGCAAATCTTCTAAACAGGGCTACGCAGGGCCTGTATCCGCCGGGATCTACCTTCAAGCTTTTGACCACATTGGAATATATCCGGGAAAATTCGGAAAACTGGCAGGATTATCGATACGAGTGCGAAGGGTCTATGAATTATGGGGACGCAGTGATGAGCTGCTACGAGGGACATGTCCACGGATCTTTGGATCTCAGGCTGTCTCTGGCCAATTCCTGCAATACGTCTTTTGCCACAATTGGACAGACTCTGAATCTGGACAGTTTCCATAATCTCTGTGAGAGCTTTTGGTTTAACCGGGAACTCCCTCTTCCGGAAGGCATGGAATACCGGTCAAGTTCTTTTGTCCTAGATAACTCTTCCGGGCTTTCGGAGCGGGTACAGACTGCCATCGGTCAGGGACGGACGATGATTTCTCCCATGCACAATGCGATGATCACAGCATCTATCGCCAACGGCGGAATTTTGATGTCCCCCTATCTCATCGAACGGGTGGAAAGCGCCGACGGAAAAGTGGTCAAACAGTTTATGCCGGAGTCTGCAGGCAAACTTCTGTCCGTTCCGGAGGCGGAAACACTGACCAATTTTATGGTGGCCGTGGTCAACGAAGGGACCAGCCCTTCCCTGCGCTCAGACGCCTATCAGGTGGCCGGAAAGACTGGATCCGCGGAATTTAATTCCAACAAAGAGGACAGTCACGCCTGGTTTGTGGGATTTGCTCCAGCGGAAAATCCCGAGATCGTCGTCAGCATTCTCTATGAAAATGGCGGGACAGGAGGCTCTGTGGCAACCAAGGGAGCAAAAAAAATTTTTGAAGGATATTTTTCAAAGTAGCCGTACCTTGCGTCTTTTTCTGAAATAGGGTATACTAGGAACAATAATCTTTCACACCAGGACCAGGAGGAATTGCGATGATTGAAGCAACGAGCTGCGGCGGTGTGGTTATATTTCGGGGGAAAATCCTTGTTCTCTACAAAAATTATAAAAATAAGTATGAGGGCTGGGTGCTGCCGAAAGGAACTGTAGAGGCAGACGAGTCTCGGGAAGAGACGGCGCTTCGTGAGGTAAAAGAAGAAACGGGCGTTCATGCGTCCATCATTAAGTATATTGGAAAAAGCCAGTATTCGTTTCATGTTCCGCAGGATACGGTGGAAAAAGATGTTCACTGGTATTTAATGATGGCTGACAGTTACTACAGCAAACCACAGCGAGAGGAATATTTTCTGGATTCCGGGTATTATAAATTTTATGAAGCCTACCATTTACTGAAATTTCAGAATGAAAAGCAGATTGTGGAAAAAGCTTATCATGAATATCTGGATCTGAAGAAAAAAAGTCTCTGGAGCGGCAAGAATGATTAATTGAAAACAGGATACAATAATGAAGAGGATGCAGAAGCGTCCTCTTCATTTACCATTGACGATACGCGTATTGACGGCCGGGCAGAAAGCCTGACAGGGTACTCTGCTTGGAAATATTCTGTGATCCCAGCCACTTAACGCCTGGAATTTTATTGAGATGGAGGAACTTTATGGAGGAACAATACTCGGATGTCCGGCAGAAATTTTCCGATTTTTTGGAAAGGGAAAACGCCATACGGGCGGCGCTTACGCTGTTTGACTGGGACAACGAAACACTTGCGCCGGAGGCCGCGTCGATGCGGACAGCCAAAGCTTACGGCGCCCTTTCCTCTGCTTATCAGGAGCTTCTGGCTGGAGATGAACTGGAAGAACTTCTTTTGCAGATAAAAGTTCTGGAGGGCTTGTCTCCGGAAAAACGGACATTGCTATGGCGGGTGGAAAAAGAACGGAAGAAACTTGTTTCCATTCCACCGGAAGAATACAGACGGTTTTCGGAACTGACGGCAGTTTCCGTACAGCGATGGAGCCTTGCCAAAAAGCAAAATGACTTTTCAGCATTCGCTCCAGTACTGGAAGAGATTTTACAGATGCGCAAAGCATTTGCTTCTTATCGGGCAGAGCCAGGA
This sequence comes from Lachnospiraceae bacterium, assembly GCA_022792335.1. Taxonomy (GTDB): domain Bacteria; phylum Bacillota; class Clostridia; order Lachnospirales; family Lachnospiraceae; genus Lientehia. Next base: position 112,326 of record JAAWAV010000008.1, on the reverse strand, counting down.
CAGTCGATCTATGATGTCCTTCTTTCCGATTATGAGGAGGGATTTACCACAAAAAAGCTGGACCGTTTTTTTGAAAAACTGAAAGAAGGACTTCTTCCCCTGGTAAAAGAAGTGCTCCGGAAAAATAAAGAACAGCCTCCAAACTGTGGATTTCTGTTTCAGAATTTTGATGTGGATAAGCAGAGGCACTGGAACAAGTGGTTGGCGGCGTATCTGGGCTTTCAGTTTTCCAGGGGAGTTCTCTCGGAAAGCGAACATCCCTTTACCACCAGTCTCCATAAGGATGATGTACGGATTACCACCCACTACTACAAAAACAATCTGGAAAGCGCTATTTTTTCTACCATCCATGAGGCAGGACACGGAATTTTTGAACAGGGCAACGACGACTGGGTGACACAGACTCTTCTTGGCAGCGGAACCTGTGGGGTTCATGAATCCCAGTCTCGGTTTTATGAAAATATTCTCGGCCGAAGCAGAGCCTTTTGGAAACCTATTTACGGAAAGCTTCAGAAACTTTTTCCGGATCAACTGGAAAAAATTCCTCTGGATATGTTTGTCCGGGCCATCAACCGTTCGGAGGCTGGGGTGATCCGCACAGAAGCAGACGAACTGACTTACTGTCTGCACATCATCGTGCGATATGAACTGGAAAAAAAGCTTCTGTCCGGAGAACTGACTGTTTCTGATCTGGAGGAAGCTTGGAACCGGCTGTATGAGGAATATTTAGGCGTCGCGCCAAATACATCCGCCGAAGGGGTGTTGCAGGACATCCACTGGGCCATGGGAGAGTTTGGATATTTTCCCTCCTATGCCCTCGGAAATGCCATGGCCGCCCAGATTTATGTACAGATGAGCCGGGAAATGGATGTGGAGGCGCTTCTGGAACAGGGAAATCTGGATGCAATCACCGGATATTTAAGAACCCACATCCATCGTTTCGGATCTTCCAAAGGCATGGAGGAACTGCTTTTGGAGGTCACCGGAGAATCACTGAATCCAACTTACTATATCGACTATCTGAGAAAAAAATACGAAAGGGAATTATGAAAATCACATACATCCATCACAGCAGCTTTTCTGTAGAAACGTTAGGGGCAATTTTTCTGTTTGATTATGTTTCGGGGGAACTTCCCTCTTTTCCAAAAGAAAAGGAACTGATTGTGTTTGCCAGCCACAGACATTCCGATCATTTTGATCGGTCCATCTTCCGGCTGGCAGAAGAATATCCCTCCGTCCGGTTTATACTTTCTAAGGACATCCGAATGAGTGAGAATTACAGAAAGAGAATCGGAATACCGGAGGAGACAGCTTCTAAAATCACCTATATCGGGAAAAATCAGAAGCTGTCTTGCCTGGTGAACGGACAGCCTCTTTTTGTGGAAACACTGGCTTCCACTGACGAAGGAGTGGCTTTCCTTCTGGAGTATGAGGGAAAAAGCCTGTATCATGCCGGAGATTTGAACTGGTGGACCTGGATTGGGGAGACAGACCAGGAATATCAGGATATGACAAGACGATTTCAGGCTGAAATGGAAAAGATCAAAGGTCGACACTTTGACGTTGCCTTCGTACCTCTGGATCCCAGACAGGAGGAACGATATTTCTGGGGGTTAGATTATTTCATGAGGATTACCGATACGGACGCCGTCTTTCCCATGCATGTCTGGGGAGATTTTTCCGTGATAGACCGGCTTTGCTCTGCTCCGGAATCAGAACCTTACAGAGAGAAGATTCAGAAATATCATTCTAATATTTTTTGAAAAAGTTCGAAAATTTTACAATTCGTATACATCTCTGTGTTAGAATTATGCAGACAGAAGGGAGCGACAGAAGATGAAAAAAATTCTAATCGTGGAGGATGAAGAAGCCATCGGAATCTTGATGTGTCGAACGTTGTTATCGGAAGGGTATCTGTGCGACTGGGTACGGACAGGGACGGACGGTGCAAAACAAATTGAGAAAGCTTCCTATTCGCTAATTTTACTTGACATCATGCTTCCAGGTTTAAATGGCTATGAACTTTTGGAATACATACGCCCTCTGGGAATTCCGGTTATCTTTGTAACGGCCAAAGGCCGTGTTTCGGAACGGGTCTACGGTTTAAAACTGGGGGCTGACGATTACATTACCAAACCCTTTCAGGTCAGTGAGCTTTCTGCCAGAGTCGAGGCTGTTCTTCGAAGAAGCGGCAGTCATGGACAGACGCTGACTCTTGACGACGTCACAGTGGATTTTGAAGGGAGGACTGTTACCAAAAACGAAGTCCCCGTTTCCCTGACTGCCAAAGAATACGGGCTTTTGGTGGAGCTTATCCAGCATAAAAACGTAGCTCTTTCCAGATCACAACTTTACGAGACTGTCTGGAATGAGCTTTATACAGGAGAGACAAGGACTCTGGACTGCCATATTCAGAGACTTCGGAAAAAACTTGGCTGGGAGGAACGGATTCGGACGGTGTTTCGGGTAGGGTACCGGCTGGAGGTCTGACAGAATGCGGCTGTTTATAAAAATTTTTTTTTCCTTTCTTCTGGTACTGATTCTGGCCCTGTGCAGTGTGGAGTACTGCATGGTCTCGCAAAGTTTTGAGCAGGCCCTGGATCAGGAAATCACCCATGAACTGGAACAGTTTCAGTTTATCCGTATGGCCACTTATATGGGCGGCGCCCACATGGGAGCCGGGCAGCTTGGAGAACGGAAGATGCTTCTTCTGAGTGCAGAAGGAGAAATCCTTTATTCTGACTTTTCCGCCGCCCTTTCCGAGGCTTCCTCCGGAATGGAACAGTCCGGGCAGATTACTTATGTTGTCCGGAAGGCAGATGGAACTCATACGCTGTTTGTCGCTGGCGAGCTTCCTTCCGGGGAAACCATGCAGATTTTAAAAACAGCGACAGATATCTCTCATATCTATGAGGACAGGGCGCTGCTGGAGCAACAGTACAGCTATTATATTTACGCGGCTCTCCTTATCTGCGGCCTTCTAGCGGCCGTAATTTCCTATATCCTTGTCAAACCTTTGAAACGGCTTCAGCGTTCTGCAGATAAAATTGCCATGGGAGAGTATACTGGGCGGGTAAAAGAGACAGGAAAGGATGAAATCGGCGAACTGGCTCGTTCCTTTAATCAAATGGCAAAAGCCATTGAGCAGAAGGTGGAGGAGCTAAAGCTGGAAGCTGTGAGAAAGGAACAGTTTATGGGAGATTTTTCCCATGAGATCAAAACTCCCATGACAGCCATCATCGGATACGCCGATACTCTGTACCAGAAAGAGCTTTCCAGACGGGAGACGAAGGAAGCCGCCAGTTATATTTTAAATGAAGGGATGCGCCTGGAAGCTCTGGCCAAAAAGATGATGCGCCTTATTGCACTGGAAAATGAAGCGTTCTGTTTTGAAGAAATCCCGTCAGAAGAATTTTTTCAGGATATTTCAGAAACCGTAAAACCCTTTTTTGAGGATGGAGAAAAAATGCTTTTCATTTCCGGAAATGAAGGATGTTTGAACGCGGAATGGGATCTGATGAAAACACTGGTCATCAATCTGATTGACAATGCAAAAAAGGCCGGGAGCCGCCGGATTTTCCTGAAAGGAGAACCAAAAGAGGGAGGCTATCAGATTTCCGTCAGCGACGATGGAAGGGGGATTCCTTCTGAGAGTCTCTCCCATATTCAGGAAGCATTTTATATGGTGGATAAATCCAGAAGCAGAAAGCAAAACGGCGCCGGGCTGGGATTGGCCCTCTGCAAAAAAATTGCAACTCTCCACAAAACTTCCCTGCGCTTCTACAGCAGGGAGGGGAAGGGCACTACAGTCACCATATGGATTCCGGGGAGGAGGGACAGACATGACAGATGAAAAACTAAAACAAAGACTCCGATATCTACTGGCAGTACTTGGCCTGCTCCTGTCCCTGTTGCTCATCAGCAGTTTCGGCATGTGGGTGGTACAAGAATTTCTCGAAAATTTTGACGGAAGACGATATGGAGAGGCCGTCTGTGTGGAGGATCCTGCCTGGCAATCTTCAGGGGCAACAGAAACGGAGGCCTTTTTTAAAACGGAAACACAGACCAATGCAGAGAATGTCTTTCTAAATGACATTCTTTTAGACGGAAACCAGTTAAATGATACAGAACGGCTCCAGCTTCTGTCTGAGCTTTCCCTAAAACAGTATGGGAGTTATTACGGAGAGTCCCTGGAACGGGAGCCCATAAAAGAAATTGAACTTTCCCGAGAACAAGCCATGGAACAAGCCCGCCAGTTTCTGGAAATAGTTAATTCCTCCGCCCCCACAGAATATTTGTATCAAGTGGAAGGAGAAATCAACCTGCATTTTCGTGCTGATAAGACTCACCCGTCGGCTTCTGTCTGGGTGGCGGATTTTACCAGCCGCGGTTGTATTGTGTTTCTTTATATGGACGGCAGGACAGGGCTTCCCATCCGTTTTTGCGCCGATTATAATCCGACGGCCGGATGGGAAAATGCAATCGCCCTGGATATAATACTCTCCGTCTACAATCAGCAGACGGGCAATTCCAGCTATGTAGAAATGTTTCTTTCCTATTTAGCCAGTTTCTTAAAAACCAATTTCTTTACCAATCCTGTTACCGGAAAAAGGTATTCTATGATTTACGAAAACGGATATGAATATCTGACACCTGTGGAACAGTGGATAACAGAAGATTACCAGTATGTGCTGACCTGTGCTTCCCGTTGGAAAGATCCGGCGGAGAATCGTTTTTATTCCCAGTTCGACTTAGTCCTCTCGCCCATGGAAAATCAGGCGGTGATCCGGAATATTCTTACACAGCGCCACCAGATTGTGACTTATGTGGGAGAATCGGAACAGGTAGATTCCAGTTCTTAGAATTTACTTGCGAAAGCTTTCGCTTTGTGATAGGATAGGAAGATAGGTGAACTGACGTTTTATACAGATTTTCACAAAATAAAACTTACAGCGATTGCATAGGAGGAATTTCCATGGGAGCGTTTTTTTCAGAGATTTATCAAATGGCAGTGAAGTTTGTTTTTCTGGGCGCGATTGCTTTTGGCGGTATTGTATGCGGGATTAAGCTGAGAAAGCATAAGAATACAAAGGAAGGGGAATAATTGTGACAGCGTATGGTGTAAACCAGTTAAGACGGATGTTCCTGAAATTTTTTGAGAGCAAGGGACATCTGGCGATGAAGAGTTTTTCCCTTGTGCCCCATAATGATAACAGCCTTCTGCTGATCAATTCAGGTATGGCGCCTTTAAAGCCTTATTTTACCGGACAGGAAATCCCCCCCAGAAAGCGGGTGACCACTTGTCAGAAGTGTATCCGTACAGGAGATATTGAAAACGTAGGGAAAACTGCCCGTCACGGCACTTTTTTTGAGATGCTGGGTAATTTTTCTTTCGGAGATTATTTTAAGCGGGAAGCCATTCACTGGTCCTGGGAGTTTCTGACGGAAGTGGTTGGACTTTCAGCGGATCGTCTGTATCCGTCTGTCTATCTGGAGGATGACGAAGCCTTTGCCATCTGGAATCAGGAGATCGGCATCCCTGCCGATCGGATCTTTAAGTTCGGCAAAGAGGATAATTTCTGGGAGCATGGAGCCGGCCCCTGCGGTCCCTGTTCGGAAATTTATTATGACCGGGGAGAAAAATACGGCTGTGGAAAGCCGGGTTGTACAGTAGGTTGCGACTGTGACCGTTATATCGAGGTCTGGAACAACGTCTTTACCCAGTTTAACAACGACGGGCAGGATCACTATACGACTTTGGAACAGAAAAATATTGATACAGGGATGGGGTTAGAGCGTCTGGCCGTGGTGGTTCAGGACGTGGATTCTATTTTTGCGGTGGATACGGTCAAGGCCCTTTTAGATACGGTGGCCGGTTTTGCAGGGATTTCTTATCAACAGGATGAGAAAAAAGACGTCTCCCTTCGTTTGATTACGGACCATATTCGTTCCTGTACCTTTATGATCTCCGACGGCATTATGCCCTCCAACGAGGGGAGAGGGTATGTACTCCGGAGACTTCTTCGCCGAGCTGCCCGTCATGGCAGACTTCTTGGAATTGAAGGTAAATTTCTGGCGAAGCTTTCCGAGACAGTCATTTCCCTGTCAAAGGACGGATATCCGGAGTTAGACGAAAAGAAAGAAATGATCTTCCGCGTTTTAACGGAGGAGGAAGATAAATTTAACAAGACCATTGACCAGGGTCTTGCCATTTTAGGCGTTCTGGAAGAAACACTGAAAAAAGAGGGAAAAACGGAGCTTTCCGGCGAGGATGCTTTCCGACTTTATGATACGTATGGTTTTCCCCTGGATCTGACTCGCGAGATCCTGGAGGAAAGGGGCTTTTCGGTGGATGAAAAGGGCTTTGCAAACGCCATGGACGTGCAGCGCAAAATGGCCAGAAGCTCCAGAAAGAAAAGCAATTACATGGGCCGCGAGGATATTTATCAGAATCTGGACGCGGGCCTTACCACAGAATTTACCGGATATGGGACTCTGGAGGATGAAGGGGCAGTGACGGCTCTTACCACCGAGGAGGAAATTGTCGAAGCGCTGACTGACGGTCAGATGGGAACTGTCATTACGGATCGGACGCCTTTCTACGCCACCATGGGAGGCCAGAAGGCCGATTTGGGCGTGATTTATACAAAGGATGCCGCTTTTACAGTAAAAGATGTCATTAAACTTCAGGGCGGAAAAACAGGACATATTGGAACTGTGACAAAAGGGATGTTCCGGCTGGGCGACAGAGTGACCATGAAAGTAGATCCGGAAAACAGGACCGAGACCTGCAAAAATCACAGTGCCACTCATCTGTTGCAAAAAGCCCTTCGGATTGTTCTGGGCGGCCATGTGGAGCAGGCCGGCTCTTTTGTGGCGGCCGACAGATTGCGGTTTGATTTCACTCACTTTTCTGCCATGACGCAAGAAGAGTTAGAGCGGGTGGAGGAACTGGTTTCTGAGGAAATCGCAAAAGCCGTTCCTGTAACTACGGAGGTTATGACCCTGGAAGAGGCGAAAAAAGCCGGCGCTATGGCGCTTTTCGGGGAAAAATATGGAGATACGGTTCGGGTTGTATCCATGGGAGACTTTTCCAAAGAACTTTGCGGAGGGACTCACGTATCCAACACGGCGGCGATCGCCACTTTTAAAATTGTCTCTGAGGCCGGAATCGCAGCCGGTGTTCGGAGGATTGAGGCATTGACCGGAAAGGGCGTGGTCCGTTATTATAAGGATCTGGAGGACGAGCTTCGACACGCGGCCAGAGCCGCCAAGACGGAACCCTCCAGTCTGGTGAAAAAAATCGAAGCGTTACAGGAGGAAATCAAATCCCTCCATTCGGAAAATGAAAAGCTGAAAGATAAACTTGCCAAAGACGCGATGGGCGACGTGATGGATCAGGTCACGGAAATAAAGGGTATAAAAGTATTGGCGACCTCTCTAAAAGACGTGGATATGAACGGTCTTCGGAATCTGGGCGACCAGATGAAAGAAAAGCTTGGAGAAGGTGTCGTAATCCTGATTTCTGAACAGGGCGGGAAGGTCAATCTGATGGCGACAGCCACAGAAGGAGCCCAGAAAAAGGGAGCCCATGCGGGGAATCTGATCAAAGCAGTGGCGACATGCGTCGGCGGAGGCGGAGGCGGCCGTCCAGGGATGGCTCAGGCCGGAGGAAAAAATCCGGCCGGAATTTCCGATGCCCTTCAGAAAGTCCAGGAAGTTTTAAAAGACCAGATTCAGTAAACACTCTGGGAGCAGGGGTTCTCTTTCTCTGTGAGAATGGTTTCGCCCTCGAGCAAAAGAAAAATTTAGGGAAAATGGGTATTGACGAATTGGCAAATTGTGCTATACTTAGTGTAGTGCGATAAATATACCCAAACAGTTGTATTATGCACAATACACAACTGGAGGGAGGTTAGGTGTGAGTCTATGTCAAATGTTATTGTAAAAGACAATGAGAGCTTAGATAGTGCCTTGCGCAGATTCAAAAGAAACTGTGCGAAGGCCGGTATTCAGCAGGAGATTCGTAAAAGAGAGCATTACGAAAAGCCCAGCGTGAGACGCAAAAAGAAGTCTGAAGCCGCAAGAAAAAGAAAATACAATTAATTGTGCGAAAAAAAAGAGCTGTTGATGACAACAGTTCTTTTTTTTATCTTTTTTTCATAGACTGAACTGTAAAAAGAGAGAGGTGGGCCTATGAACAAAAGGCTGGGTACTCTAGTAGAAGCTCTGGAACTTCCGAAAGATCTGTGTCTTGGCGCCGCCGTGATTACTTCTGTAGGTTGTCTGGAGATGACCGTGGAAAATCATCGGGGGCTTCTGGAGTATACGCCGGAATGTATTCGCATTTTAAGCGGTATGTGCCGAATCCATATTTCCGGTGAAAATCTGGTAATTTCTTATTTTGGCAGAGATGCCATGAAGATCAAAGGAAGGATTCGGGAAATCAGCTATGAATAGAAGGGACAGATGGAAAGGACGTCTGACGGTCAGGGTGACAGGAGGGAGCCCTGAACGTTTTTTTAATTTATGCAGTTTTCATGGAATTTTACTGGAAGCCATGGAAAAAAAGAAAGATTCTGTCTACTGTTATATGAAAGCTGAAGAATTTTTCCGGGCGGGCAGACTGGCGAAAAAAGCAGGGGTGAAGGTCCGCATCACAGAAAAACGGGGACTCCCTTTCTGGCTTCGGAAAAGTAGAAAACGTCTGGCTTTTTTTTGCGGAATCCTTCTCTGCCTTGGGCTTTTATATGTCTCTTCCCTGTTCATCTGGGACATTCATATGGAAGGAAACCAAAAATATACGGACAGTACTCTCCTTCATTTCCTGGAAGAAGAAGGATACGTTCACGGGATGGCAAAATCCGGTATTTTCTGCGAGGATATTGAAAAAGCCATCCGAAACAAGTACAATGATATTACCTGGGTATCCGCGGAGATCACGGGCAACCGGCTAATCATCCGAATCAAAGAAAATGAACTGACTGAGCCGGAAGGAGAAGCAGAACCGGTAACTGCCGCCGGAGATGTCACTGCCAAAAAAAGTGGAAAAGTGGTGTCCATCATTACTCGTAGTGGAACGCCGCAGGTTCATGTAGGAGATGAAGTCGAAGCAGGGCAGGTTCTGATTTCAGGGACTCTGGATATTCTGGATGAAGGAGGAAATCTCTTAAAGACAGAGCAAGTGCAGGCTGACGGCGATGTCATTGCCGCTACGGTCTATCATTATGAAAACGAAATTTCTCTGACGGAAGCTTTGAAGCATTATACTGGAGAAGAAAAAAAACGTCGTTATCTCTGGATTTTTGGTCATCGTTTCTTTCTTCCCGGAGGAAAGAATCATTACGAATTATCTGATGAGATAGATACTTATGAAACGCTTCATCTGTGGGAAAATTTTTATCTTCCACTGGGAGCCGGCTGCGTCACTGCCAGAGAATACCAGGAAGCTCTCCAGGTTCTTTCCCCTGAAGAAGCGAAGCAAAAGGCAGAGAAAACATTTGAAACTTACTGTGAAGATCTTATTTTGTCAGGTGTGACCATCAAAGACGCTTCCTGTTCCGTAAATGTGGATATTGATTGCTGTAAAGTGACCGGTACGATCTATGCGGAGGAAATGATTGGAGAATAACATTCGCCCCCAGTCATCTCCTTTTGCCTCCCTGGCACAAGTCTGGGAAGTAAGGGGAGAGGGCTAGGGGCGTTTAAAGTTTCTACACAGCCATGGCAATCTATGGATTTGCAGGAGTATCACTTGACAGAGAATACAGATTTGTGATAAATTGTTTCATGATAGTTAGTTTAAACTAATTATAAAATTTGATTTCAGGAAAAAGGATTGGTTTTATCAAATGTTGAAATCAATTTCTGTTATAAAAAAAATCAGGAGGGATTTTTATGAGACTAGAAGTCGTACAAGGCGTGCTGCTCCCGTTTTTAGGAACGTTTCTGGGCGCTTCCTGTGTTTTGTTTATGAAAAATTCTTTCCACACGGAGATTCAGCGGATACTGGCCGGATTCGCAGCAGGCGTCATGGTGGCCGCCTCCGTCTGGAGTCTGTTGATTCCTGCAATGGATCAATCAGATGCCATGGGTGATTGGGCCTTTCTCCCGGCTGTTTTGGGCTTCTGGCTTGGCATCCTGTTTTTACTTCTCTTGGACAAGCTGACTCCACATCTGCATCAGGGGAGTAAGGAACCGGAAGGCCCCCATGCAAGGTTAAAGCGGACGACCATGCTGGTGCTGGCAGTTACACTTCATAATATCCCGGAGGGAATGGCGGTCGGCGTTGTGTTTGCGGGATGGCTGTCCGGAGACGGCGTCATTTCCATGACGGGTGCACTGGCGCTTTCCATCGGAATCGCCATTCAAAACTTTCCGGAAGGCGCTATTATCTCCATGCCCTTAAAAGCGGAAGGCGTCAAGAAACCAAGGGCCTTTCTGTATGGGATCCTATCCGGAGTCGCAGAACCCCTTGCCGCAATAGCGACGATTTTAGCGGCAGATCTGGTGGTTCCGTTTTTGCCTTATCTATTGAGCTTCGCAGCCGGCGCCATGGTCTATGTGGTCGTGGAAGAACTGATTCCGGAAATGTCCGCCGGAAAACATTCCAACTGGGCAGTCCTGTCTTTTGCGGCAGGATTTACCTTGATGATGGCTTTGGATGTGGCGCTTGGCTGATAAAACCTGCTTATTGGAGGGAATGTCGGCATAAAATTTCAAAAAAGGGGTTCTATTTACGGAAAAAAATGTTAGAATAGGAAGGAGTATCATTGATTGACAAGAGACAGTAGGCAAAAGGAGACATCAAAAAATTCATGGCGATTGTGGAAACGATGATTGACATTCCGGCAGAACATGAGCGGAATGTCTGCGGTCAGTTTGATTCCTTTTTAAAAAAAATTGAAAAAACCCTGAAAGTCACCATGGTGTCCAGGGACGGCCTCTTGAAAGTAATTGGGCCGGAGCAGGGGACCGGGAAAGCAGAGAGGGTCCTAACTACTCTTATCGGTCTTTCCAGACGGGGAAATACGATCACCGAGCAGAATGTGGATTACGCCCTGGCCCTTGTGTTTGAGGATAAGGACGAAAAGATACTGGAAATTGATGAAGATTTTATCTGTCGTACGATTTCCGGAAAGCCAGTAAAACCAAAAACGCTTGGACAGAAGGAATATGTGGACGCTATCCGGGAGAAGATGATCGTATTTGGCCTGGGACCGGCCGGGACTGGCAAAACCTATCTGGCGATGGCCATGGCGATTCAGGCATTTAAAAACAATGAGGTCGGGCGGATCATTCTGACAAGGCCGGCCATCGAAGCCGGGGAGAAGCTGGGCTTTCTGCCAGGGGACTTACAGAGTAAGATTGACCCCTATCTGCGGCCTCTTTATGATGCCCTTTACGAGATTATGGGAGCTGACAGTTATCTGCATAATTCAGAAAAGGGGTTAATCGAGGTGGCTCCTCTGGCCTATATGCGAGGCAGAACTTTGGACAACGCCTATATTATTCTGGATGAAGCCCAAAATACGACGCCCGCTCAGATGAAAATGTTTCTGACCAGAATCGGCTTTGGATCCAAGGTCATCATTACGGGAGATATGAGTCAGCGGGACCTGGCCGGGGACGGGCCTTCCGGTCTTGACGTGGCGGTGAAGGTTCTGGAAAAAATTGAAGATATCGCCTTCATCCGTCTTTCCAGCAAGGATATCGTACGACATCCTCTGGTTCAAAAAATCGTTCAGGCCTATGAGGCCTATGAGAATAAAAACCGGCCTGGAGGAAAACGGCGGGATTTTAGCGGAAGCAAACCGCGGGAGAGATAGACATGACTTGCGAAATTTCTTATGAGGCCACAGAGCCTCTTTCCATTCCCTATGAAGAGATCATCCCCTCTGTGGTGGAAACAGCCCTTACTTTGGAGGGCTGTCCTTATGAGACGGAGATCAGTGTAACTTTGACCTCCGAAGAGGAAGTAAGGAGGCTCAACCGGGAGTTTCGGGGGATTGATAAGACCACAGATGTTCTTTCTTTTCCCATGACGGACTTTGCCCGTCCGGCGGATTTTGATTTTTTGGAAGAAGCAGACGCTTCAGACTGTTTCAATCCGGAGACAGGAGAGCTCCTTCTGGGAGATATTGTGCTGTCCGTAGAGAAAATCAAAGAGCAGGCGACGTCCTACGGTCATTCTCTGAAACGGGAACTGGCTTTTCTGACTGCCCACAGTATGCTTCATCTTATGGGTTATGACCATATGGAGGAGGAGGAGCGGACAGTTATGGAAGAACGGCAGCGGCTTCTCATGGAAGCTCTGGATATTCCAAGAGAATAATGGAAAAGAGGAGTTTATGAGCGCTCAAAACCAAAGACCAAAGAAAAAAAAGAAGACCAATAATTTTCTGGTGCAAGGTTCCATCCTTGCGGCTGCCGGGATTCTGGTGCGGATCATCGGAATGGTATATCGCATTCCCATGCAGAATAAAATTGGCAGCGCTGCCATGGGGATTTATTCTTCGGCATATTATATCTATAACATTATGCTGCTATTGTCCTCCTATAGTCTGCCTCTGGCCGTTTCCAAAATGGTGTCGGCCAGAGTTGCCTTGGAACAGCACAAAAATGCCTATCGGATTTTCAAAAGTTCCCTGTTTTTCTCCCTGATTTCCGGAGGGATCGCCTGTCTGCTGACCTTTTTCGGGGCTGACTTTTTTGCTTCCAAAGTTTTGAACGAGCCTGGCGCTTCCTATGCCATCCAGGTGCTGGCTCCAACAATTTTTGTTATGGCCTTCCTCGGCACTCTCCGTGGATATTTTCAGGGGCTTGGGACCATGATGCCCACCGCTGTTTCCCAGGTACTGGAGCAGATCGTCAACGCTGGCGTCAGCATTGTCGCCGCCTTCCTTTTGTTTGATATCGGAATGGATCGGGATATTGACAAGGGTACGAAGATCTATGCAAATGCTTACGGGGCCGCAGGAGGAACCATCGGTACGGCCGCCGGCGCCCTCATTGCATTTTTGTTCTGTATCCTGATTTTCCTGATGTACCGAAGAGTTCTCAGACGGCAGATGCGGCGGGATAATACTGTAATGCTCGAGTCCTACGGAAATATCGCCAGAGTTTTAACCGCCACCATTATTCCCGTTATCATCAGCGGTACTGTGTACAACATCAGCAGCCTCATTGACAACAGCATTTACGGTTTTTATATGAAATCCACAGGGGAATCCGCCTATTACATGGCCAACTGGGGGGTCTACTCAGGGCAGTATTACCTGTTAATTAATGTACCCATCGCCATTTCCAATGCGCTGGCTTCCTCCATGCTTCCGGCCCTTACCAGGACAGTAGCTGAGGGAAAGAAGGGGGAAATCTTAAGAAAAGTCAATATGACCATCCGTTTTTCCATGCTGGTGGCTATCCCGGCAGCAGTAGGGCTCACTGTCCTTGGATACCCCATTGTTAGTCTGTTATTTCGCCAGGATACCAGACTTGGCGGGGATTTGTTGTTCTTAGGTTCCCTGGCCGTTGTGTTTTTCTCCCTGTCCACCATCACCAACGGAATCTTACAGGGCATCAATCGGATGAAAACACCGGTTATAAACGCCATGATTTCCCTGGCGCTCCATGTAGGTATTCTGGCCGTCCTTTTGTATGGCCTGGATATGGGGATTTACGGTGTGGTGATCGCCAACCTGTTTTTCGGTCTGACCATGTGTATCTTCAACAGCGTATCCATTACAAAATACCTTCATTACCGCCAGGAAGTCAAAAAAACCTTTCTTCTTCCTTTTTTGGCCTCTGCCATCATGGGGGGGCTCGCTTATGGCACCTATTATCTTCTGAATATGTTTACGAAAAGCAACTCCATCGCTTGCGTGGCCGCAGTTTTAGTGGCGGTGATGGTGTACTTTGTCCTGCTGCTCCTATTTCGATGTGTCAGCGAAAAAGAGCTTCGTAGTATGCCCATGGGAGGGAGGGTATCCCGGATCGCAAAGAAATTGCATCTGTTATGACCGCCTTCTTTCCGGCTGACAGGTTCTGGTATATTTTGTATAGTTTTCTTCTTATCCGTCCATACTTAGAAAGAGGATCCTGTATGGCGGGATTCTTTTTTAAAAATCTGAGCAAACGGGGTGACTGCTGTTATGAAGAAAACTTTATGGATCTGTCTGTCCGGTTTTTGTCTGTTCTTTTTCCTGTTTTCCACAGTCTATTATTTCAGCTATCGGAATATGGAACTGAAAAAGAAGCTGGAACTCTCCCAGCAAAAAATAAATCTTTTATCCGCGGGATCAGGAGAAGCTACAAAAGAACTGGAAGGGGAGCAGGAATCCCCGGAAGAGAACGCTTTGGCAGCTGGAAATCCTGAAGTGCTTTCTGTGAACAGCGATATGCTGTATATTTCCCAGAACTATAACGAGACGGACGGCCGTCTTACAGAAACCATTCTGCCTATCCCAGAGGACTATATGGGACTGACAAGAGAAGGACTCATCGAACGCTTAAAGGAAGAGGGCGGCGGAAAAAGCCTGGTTTCTTTTTCTTCCTCCCGCCTGGTGATCCGGACCAGAGAAGCTGTGAATCCGGACAGTTACCGCTTCCTCTTGCTTTTGGAAGAAGGGTATCTGAAAATTTATTACAGCGACAGAAGCGACGTCTATATGGAGACTTATCTGACAGAGGATGAACTCCCGGATACAGAGCTTGACGTTCTCAAAACAGGATATTATATCAAAGGGGTCGAAGAACTTTATGACTATCTGGAGTCCATCACCAGCTAATGGAAAATATCGGGTAACGGTTCTGGAAAAATTGACTATTCAGATAAATCGGTATATAATATACTATACTATAACTGTTAGTGAATGATCTGGAAAAGGGGTCTGCCAAAACCAGGCGGGCTCCTTTTGGGGCGTAAATATGAAAAGAATGTCCATAAAAGAAGAGAAAAGAAAGAAAACCGGTATGGAACGAAGTTTCATTGTTCTTGTTATCGTTCTTTTTTTTATATTGGCAGTCGTTGTGTTTTCCGTATCCAGGAGTGTGTCGACGGAAATGTCCGAGGCGGCTATTGGAAATTTAAGTGAGAGTCTGGAGATGATCCAGGGGACCATTGAGACGATCCTGGAGATGGAAGCGGATTTCCAGAAAGAGATTGCAAAGCAGCTCGCCCGTGCTGAGAATCCGGAAAATTACCTTTACTCTTACGAAAGCAGCCGTATGATGGTAAAGCTGTCACTGGTATTGACCGGAGAGCGGGAAGGCGTTTCCAACTCCGGAGATCTCTTTTCACCGGATGAATTGGATTTTTCCACAGGAAATATGGTTGAGGGGCTTCCGATTTCCCGATCTTATCTGAATAGTATGGGGACCTGGGCCTATACCATCTCCTGTCCGGTTTTAAGAGACGAACAGGAAATCGCGACGCTTTATGTGGAATATGTCTATGACATTCTGGATGATGCGCTTCCTGATAATTTTTATAACACCAATGCGACGCTTTATCTGATGGATACCACCAGCGAACGGCTTGTGTTAAAGCCGAAAGGAATGGGAGAGCGGGACGCAGGCCATTTGAATCTGGAGGATTTTTGCCGCGCCAACAACATTATCGAAAAACCTGTCCGAGATATGATTGCAGAAAATCTGGACTCCGGAAAGAATGTCATGTTTTATCACAATGTTCAGGGGCGGGAAGCTCTGATCTACATGTGGGCGGTGGAAGAAAATGCAATCTATCTGATTGGATACGTGCCTGTGGAGGCAATCCAGCGGGAGGGAACTGCAGTAAATCAGAATATTTATATTGTCGTAGCATCCATGCTGGTGGCATTTCTGGCCTGCTTTGTTCTTTTCTTTCTTACAGAACGGCAGAAAAGTAAAATACGAAAAGAACAAGAAGAAGAACGGAGGATACATAACAAACAGTTGGCAGAGGCACTGCAGGCGGCTCAGATTGCCAGCCATTCCAAGACTACTTTCTTGGCCAATATGTCTCACGATATCCGGACTCCGATGAACGCTATTTTAGGGTTCGCAGCGTTGCTTGCAAAGAATGCCGATAGCCCTGCCAGAGTTCGGGATTATACAAAGAAGATTACAGCTTCCGGGCAGCATCTTCTGGGTCTGATCAATGATGTCCTGGACGTTTCTAAGATAGAGAGCGGAAAAGTGGTGCTTACCATCGGAGAATTTGCTTTAAATCATGTGGTTGCCTCTGTGGACTCTATCATTCGTCCGGCGGCCAAAGCCAAAGGGCAGGAGTTTGAGATTATCGTGACCGGAGTCAAGCATGAACTCCTGGTTGGAGACGAAACCAGATTAAATCAAATTCTGCTCAATCTTCTTTCTAATGCTGTAAAGTATACGGGAGAAGGCGGGACCATCTGGTTTCGTATCATTGGTCTGGAACAGCGTTCTCCCCAGTATGAACACATCCGGATTGAGGTGGAGGATAACGGTTTTGGGATGACCCCGGAATATCTGAACGTTATTTTTGACGCTTTTACCAGAGCGGAGAACAGTACCACCAACAAGGTTCAGGGAACTGGACTTGGTATGGCTATCACAAAAAACATTGTCGAGTTGATGGGTGGAACCATTCAGGTTTCCAGTGAAGTAGATAAGGGAACAATTTTTACCGTTGATCTGGAACTTCGGATTCCGGACGAAAAAATAGAAGAGCGGTTCTGGGAACATCATGGTATTTCCCGAATCCTGACGGTGGACGATGACGAGGAGATTTGCCAGAATATCCGGATGTTAATGGAAGATTCCGGAGTTCAGGTGGATGTCGCTTTCAGTGGAGAAGAGGGAATCCGCAAAGTACAGGAATGTTACGGGCAAGGCGGCCATTACGACGTCATTTTACTGGATTGGCAGATGCCGCAGCATATGAGCGGTCTCGAAACGGCAAAAGAACTTCGAAAAATCCTGCCGGACTTTGTTCCCGTCTTTTTCCTGACCTCCTATGACTGGGATGAAATCGAAAACGAGGCGACCGGCGCGAGAGTCGACGGGCATCTGACAAAGCCTTTCTTTGTGTCTGCTTTCCGGGAGTTACTTTTAGAGATGGAAATGACCGCATCGCGCCGCCATATAGAAACTTTGAAGTCTCCGTCTTCTTCAGAAGAATTTGCCACAGAGGGACATGACAGTCTGGAAGGACATCACTTCCTTGTGGCGGAAGATAATGAAATCAATGCGGAGATTGTTCAGGAATTTTTGGATATGGATGGTGCTACCTGTGAGCTTGTAGAAAATGGTCAGATGGCACTGGAGCGATTCCGGGATACAGAACCGGGACGATTCGACGCAATTTTGATGGATGTTCAGATGCCTGTCATGAATGGTTATGAAGCGACGAAGGCCATCCGTGCTCTGGAAAGGGAAGATGCAAAAACCATACCGATTATTGCCATGACGGCAAATGCGTTTTCTGAAGATGTGAAGGAGGCGATAGACGCCGGTATGGACGCCCATGTTGCAAAGCCCATCGATATGGAACTTTTAAGAATCGCGGTAAATCAATTTTCCAAAAGGAGGAATTAAGGTGTGAAAATTTTTGTCAAGCGATTCCTGCCCCTCTTTCTGGTGGGGAGTATTCTATTGACTGCTGCCAGTTGTGGAAATAAAAGAAGTTCCACCGATAATCTGGCGGATAATGAAGAAGAGATAAAAACAGTCGTCAATCTCTTTGGTCCGATGGAAAAGTCTAAACCGGATTTGAAAAACGCTGCAAGAAGCGCTTTTGATCAGACGGTGATTATGGCTGAGGAGCGTCTTGGGCTGACGGTGGAATATCGGACTTATACTGCGGAAAATTATGAGGAAAAGACGTATGATGATGTAGCCCTTGACCGTGTGCGCAGCCATATGGATGATCTATATTTGTTAAATCCGGATATCATCCAGATTTCCGGTTCAGAGGGAGAACTGGCAGATTTATCTGGCCTTCCTTGTGTCTCCAACTTAAGAGAGGTCGTAAAGATAGCCAATACGGTGGACGGAAAGCTGGTCGCTATCCCTCAGGAGGTCGTCGCTCACGGTTTGTTTGTCAATAAGGACCTGTTTGATCAGTATCATCTGGAACTGCCAAATACTCCGGAAGAATTTATGGAATGTTGTCGGGTATTTAAGGAAAACGGAATAGAAACTCCCATCGGCGCCAACCGCTGGTGGCTGGAAAATTTTGTTTTTGCCCAGGCTTATGCCGAACTTTATAACGGAGGCAATACAAAAGCGCAGATTGAAGCCCTGAATAACGGAACAGCAAAATACAGCGACTATATGCGTCCTGGTTTTGAATATTTAAAAGAACTGATAGACAAAGGTTATATTGACGCCAAAGCTGCTTATACTTATGAGGCAATCGAAGGCGAAGGCCCTGATTTTCTGGCAGGAAAAACTCCCATTGTTATGGCCTACTGGTCTGCGGCCAATGCACAAACTGCTTATGGAAATCCGGATTTTAATATGCAGGTCATCGGATTTCCCAGTTCTTTTGGACAGATGCCCGTCATTTCCATGACCGGCTATGGAATCTGTGCGGAAGCAGAGCATCTGGAAGAAGCGCTTAACGTTCTGGAAATCATCCTTTCTGATGAAGCGCTGCAACTATATTCCGAAACAAATAAGGTCATTTCTCCTTCCAAAAATGTGGAAGTGGACTGTATTGAAGCCTTAAAACCTCTAAACAATAGGGTCAATGAAGGGGTATATGTCCTGGGTTCCAACGCGAGTATGAATGTGGAGCAGTGGGGAAATACCTGCCTCATTGTACGGGAGTTATTAAATGGAGCTTCTGTGGAGGAATGCATGGCCATGTTCGACGAATTGCAGGAAGCCGCTTTAAAAAATCAGTGAGGCATCCCATGAGACAGACGATAATTATCGGCGGCGGAGCCGCCGGCATGATGGCGGCCATTGTTTCTGCCAGAGAAGGGGATGGGGTCGAGCTTCTGGAACATACGGACACCCTTGGAAAAAAACTTCTTTCTACCGGAAATGGACGCTGCAATTTGACCAATAAAAATCTGGATATTTCCTGTTACCATTCGGAGCATTTGAATTTTCCACTTCCGGCTCTCAAACAGTTCGGGTATAAGGAAACGCTTCGCTTTTTCGGGGAGCTCGGATTGTTTTTTAAGGAACGGAACGGATATCTTTATCCCCGCGCCTCTCAGGCTTCGGCCGTCCGGGAGGCGCTTCTTTCAGAACTTTCCAGGCTTGGCGTTCGGATCCGAACTGGTTGCAAAGTGACGGAAATTTTAAAAAAAGCCGATCAATCCTTTCTAATCCGGACGGAAGATATGTCCTTTTTCGCCGATGCCCTGGTTCTTGCCTGCGGAGGAAAAGCGGCTCCTTTTACCGGGTCTGACGGGAGCGGTTATCCATTGGCAGTTTCCCTGGGACATCGCCTGATTCCCCCTGTTCCGGCTCTTACAGGGCTTTTGGCCGCCTCTTCTCCTTTTCGGAAGGCAGCTGGGGTTCGGACAGACGGACGAGTGTCCCTGTATGTGGAAGAGAATGGGAAACAATGGTTTATGGGGGCGGATACGGGAGAAATTCAGCTTACGGATTCCGGGATTTCCGGGATCCCTGTCTTTCAGGTGAGCCGGCATGCTGCCAGAGCCCTTGCAGAAAAGAAACGCGTGTTTGCGAAATTGGACTTTCTCCCGGAATATCATAGGGCAAAAGTCGAAACATACATCCAGGAATATGGAGAGACCGGAAACGAAGAGGCAGAAAGACTTCTTCTTAATGCTTTGGAAAAAGACGGCGATTGTTTCCGGATTCTCTGTGGACTTTTTCCGGAAAAGCTTGTGGCTGTTTTCTTAAAAAAAGCTGGGATTCCTCTTCACGCGCCGTCCGGACGTGTGGAGAGACGAAAAAAACAAATTCTCTCGAAATTGGTCTGTCAGTTTCCACTGGAGATCACAGCAGTAAACGATTTTACAAAGGCTCAGGTGACAGCCGGAGGGATTGATACCCGCCAGGTACAGGCGAACACCATGGAGTCTATCCCAGTTCCCGGTCTTTATTTTGCCGGAGAGATTCTGGATGTGGACGGTATCTGCGGAGGCTACAATTTACAATGGGCATGGGCCAGCGGATTTCTGGCCGGAAAGCAGGGAAGACCATGATTCGTGTGACGGGGATAAAGCTTGCGCCAGAAGAGGGAGAGGATCTTCTTCTTTCTAAAATCTGCAAAAAACTCAGGCTTTCAGAGAAGGATATTCAAACTTATCAGATTATAAAAAAATCCATTGACGCCAGAAAAAAAGAGGCTCCTTTTTGGGTTTATCAGGTGGATGTCACCCTAAACAGACGGGAAGAAACGATTCTCAGAGGATGCAAAGGGCCGGAAATACGGATGGTTCAAAGGGAGACATATCAGTTTCCCAAAGAAATGGAAGGCAGGTTCGGGCATCGGCCGGTCATCGCTGGTACAGGGCCTGCCGGACTCTTTTGTGGGTACATGCTTGCAAAAGCCGGATTTGCTCCAATTCTCCTAGAAAGAGGAGGTCCGATTCAAGAACGGGAAGTATCCGTAAGACGATTCTGGGATACGGGGCTTCTGGATACGGAGTGCAACGTCCAGTTTGGAGAGGGAGGGGCAGGAACTTTTTCCGACGGAAAACTCAATACGCTGATCAAAGATCCCCTCTTTAGAGGGCGGAAAGTTCTGGAGACCTTCGTCGCCATGGGAGCAGGAGAAGAAATTCTCTATGACAGCAAACCTCATATAGGGACGGATGTGTTAAAAAAGGTTCTCCGAAATCTGAGGAAAGAGATGGAAGCCCTGGGCGCCGAGTTTCATTTTCACACGAAGCTTGTGGATTTGGAGCTTTCAGGTAGAAGGCTTTCCGGTGTTTTTGTGGAGGATACTAAAAGCAGAGAGCGTCGTCTTTTGCAGACAGAACATCTGGTTCTTGCTATCGGTCACAGCGCCAGAGATACCTTTCGTATGCTCTGGGAGCGACAGCTTTCCATGCATGCCAAAGCATTTGCCGTCGGGCTTCGCGTGGAACATCCTCAGGATATGATCCAGATGGCCCAGTATGGGAAACAGTTCGCCGGATTTTTTCCTCCGGCGCCTTACAAAGTGACGGCCAGAGCTTCAGACGGGCGGGGAGTTTATTCCTTCTGCATGTGCCCCGGAGGTTATGTGGTCAACGCCTCGTCAGAGCAGGGGCGGCTTGCCGTCAATGGCATGAGTAACAGAAACAGGGACGGGAGGAATGCCAACAGCGCGATTATTGTCACGGTTTCTCCTGAGGATTTTCGCCGCCCCTGTTCATTTGATTCTTCCGGATCTGTCCCTGTACATCCTCTTGCCGGCGTAGAGTTTCAGCGGAGGCTGGAGGAACGGGCCTTTCTTCTTGGAAACGGAGCCGTACCGGTACAGCTTTACGGGGACTTTCAGGCAGATAGAAAAAGCAGCGGACCGGGAGAGATTCTTCCAGATACCATGGGAAGCAACTGTTATACCAACCTTCGTGGGATCCTTCCGGATTTTGTAGACAGGGCAATCATCGAAGGGATAGACTTCTGGGGACAGAAAATTCCAGGGTTTGACCGGTATGACGCCGTCCTTTCCGGTGTGGAAAGCCGCACTTCCTCTCCTGTCCGGATGGAGCGAAATGAGGAACTGGAGAGTAGCATTCCCGGTATCTATCCCTGTGGGGAGGGCGCCGGATATGCCGGAGGAATCACCTCGGCCGCCATGGACGGAATCCGGGTGGCGGAAGCAATTGCCGCCAGAGGTGGGAGGAAGTAAAAGTTTCAGGATTTTGTTCTTGATTATAAAGTCACATTATGTTAATCTTAAGCGGGAGAAACAAATGTTCTGGTTTGGGGTATGGAGATAATCATGACAGAAAATAAATTTTATGATTATGCAACAGGGAAGGAAGTAAAGAGTCATCCGGAAGAAGCGTACAGACAACTTTTTGAACATATTTTGATCGATGATTTAGGATATCCGAAATCACATATTGATATCGAGGTTGTTTTGCAAAGAGGAGCAAAACGTAATGCGGAAAAAGTGGATATCATTGTCTATAACAGTGATATTCATAAACAGGAAAACGCTTACATTGTAATTGAAATTGAAACCCCTAAGAAAAAGTACGATTTGCAAGCTTTTTCTTATGTCACAGCCACGACGGCTCCCTATTTTGTATGGTTTGCGGGATATGAGAAGAATAGTGCCGGACCTTTTTATCATTATAGAGATTTGGCTTCTGAACCGACAAATTTTATATCGATTCCTACTTTGCCCCGTTATGGTGAAACACAGGATACCATTGGAAGATATGTGAAACAGGATTTAAAACCTGCCAAAGCTTTAAAACTGTTGTTCCATAGAATATATTATAAATTATATGGAAATGGTCCTATAAAAAGAGAGGAAAATATCGCAGTTGAAGTTATCAAGTTATTGTTTTGCAAGATTATGGATGAAATTAGTCCAGGTGATTTATGCGAATTTAGAGTTACACCTGTAGAACTTACGTCGGAAAAAGGAAAAAAAGCAGTTCAAAAAAGAATCGAAGGTCTTTATGAAAAATTATTGAATGATCCCGACTTTGGAAGTATGTTTAAGGGGGAACAATTAGAATATGATGCTGAGTGGATTTCTTATATTGTCAGCGAGTTACAGGGAATCGCGCTTACCCATGAGGACACAAATACGGATGCATTGGGAGATGCATATGAGATTTTGTTGCCGTCAACGCTGAAAGGAGAAAGCGGACAATTTTTTACTCCTCGTGAAATTGTAAGGTTTGCGATGGACGTGATAAATCCGTCTTATAAAAATAATGAACTGATTCTGGATCCGGCTTGTGGATCCGGCGGTTTTTTATCAATTGCCATTGAAAAATTCAGAAGGCAGATAGAAACCCTCTATAAAAACAGAGGTTTTTCCAAGGACAGGCTCAATGCTATGTTAAAGGACTATGCAGATAAGTATATTTTCGGATGTGATATAGATCCGTTATTATATCGAATCTCAAAATCCTATATGGCGATTGTCGGGGATGGAAAAAGTAATATCTATAATTTTGATTCCCTTGAACCGTATGAGAAGTTGGATGAAAATTTTAAAAAACGTATCAAACCTGGAACGGTAGATGTGATTACGACGAATCCCCCCTTCGGAACAAAAATTGACGATACAAGAGACTATGTGCTAAAACAATATGAATTAGGACATAAGCTAATGGATGGACTTCCGACTCATACACTGGCAGAAGGGCAAGATCCGGATAAGTTGTTTGTGGAAAGAGATATTTTATATCTCAAAAACGCTACCGATACAAAAGAAGGCGGAAGGATGGTTATTGTTCTTCCAAAACAAAATTTGTCAGGTGCACAGGAGGAAAGTGTCGAATTTCGGAAATGGTTACTGAAAAAAGTACAAATTACAGCGATTGTAGATTTGCCAAGAGAGGCGTTTCAACCGCATACGGGAACGAAAACTTCCCTTGTGTTTCTGAAAAAGGTACAAAATATTCCAGAAAATTATCCGATTTTCATGGCTGTATCTGAAGCGGTTGGGCATGACAGAAGAGGAAATCCCCTGTACAAAAAAGATGTTTCCGGAATGGATTTGTTGGATAATAATGATAACGCCGTGATTTGGAACGATTTGCCGGAAATTTATAAACAATGGAAGAACTATTTATTGTCCGGAACTGTAGAAAAAAAGGAAGGAGAACATGCTCCTAGTTGTTTTATCGTCCATTCAAAGCAAATTGCCGAAGACGTATCAAGGAGAATTGACGCCTGGTATTGGGATCCGAACAAAAATAATCTTGCAAAAGAGCTGGAAGAATCTGTCGGAAACGATGTGACAGAGATTGTTCGATTGGGGGATCTGGTCGTGGAACATGGTATTTTTTATCCGGGACGTCACAAAAGAAACTATGTAACAGCTGGCGAGGAAAGTGTTCCTTTTTATTCGGGGACTCAAATTCTGCAGGTACGGCCATTTGATTTAAAATATACCCCGAAAGATTATAAACCGGCGAGAAAACATTTTGTTGAAAAAAACTGGATTTTGATCACGCGTTCCGGTTCTACAGGACGGGTCGTCATGGTCACAGATCATATGGCAGGAACAATGGTTTCTGAACATGTCATTAGGGTTATTTGTGATGAAACAATGATTGATCCATATTATGTTTATGCATATCTTTCTACAGAGGGAATCGGAAAAATTTTGTTGGAAAAAGGAATTTATGCATCTGTTGTAGATCATATCACTCCTGATTTTGTTGCTACAATTCCAATTCCAAGATTGAAACCGGAAAAAGAGAAAGAAATTGCCGACAGGGTTCGGAAAGCAGAACAGAAAAAAGAGGAAGCAAATAAAATATTTCTGGATGAACAAAATCAGATTGAACATATCGTGTTTAAAAATATTATGAAAAACAATGTCGGTGAATAATCTGTTGAATATACCGCCGCTTGGCAAGGATACATACGGTCGAAGAAAGATAATGCTGAAAGCGGGGCGTCGGCATGGTTCAGGGCGTGTGTGCTCTTGTCAAGCGACGGTATCAATATCACTTTTATATGGCGAAAGGCACCCCTCTTGTCAAGAAAACATAAATTTGATAGAATGAGGACGTCAGGCAAGCGCCTGAAGCATTAGAGATGACACGAAACATTTTGGAGAATGCGTCCGTATTTGTTTTTGGATTTCAAATGAGGAGATTGGCATGAATAGAAAAACGAGACTTCTGGGGAAAAGACGGGTAGTGATTAAAATCGGCTCTTCTTCTCTGACTCATAAATATACTGGCTTTTTAAATCTAAACAAAGTAGAGAAACTGGCCAGAGTTCTTTGCGATTTGCGTAATCAGGGAATGGAAGTGGTGCTAGTCAGTTCTGGAGCCGGGGCTGTCGGCCGGAAAACCATGGGTTATATGGAACGGCCGGATGCCCTTCCTGTGAAGCAGGCTCTGGCCGCTGTGGGACAGGCCAAATTAATGATGACCTATCAGAAACTTTTTTCCGAATACAATCAAGTGGTGGCTCAGATCCTTATGACAAAGACCACCATGTTAAATGAAGAATCCAGAAGGAACGCCAGAAACACCTTTGACGAGCTTCTTCAGATGGGGGTTATTCCCATCGTCAATGAAAACGACACTGTGGCGACTCATGAAATTGAGTTTGGGGATAACGACCGCCTCTCTGCCATTGTGGCAGCGGTGATCCATGCGGATCTTCTGATCCTGTTGTCTGACATTGACGGGCTCTATGAGGATGACCCCAGAAACAATCCAGAAGCTGCGTTTATCGGCGAGGTTACGGAAATTACAAAAGATCTGCAGGAAATGGGCAAAAACACTACAGGAAGTACGGTGGGAACGGGAGGGATGTCAGCCAAAATCGTAGCTGCCAGAATGGCTACAGACGCCGGTATTGACATGGTTATTACCAATGGAGAGGATGTGGAAAATATTTATCGCGTCCTCGACGGAGATCCAGTCGGCACCCTGTTTCTCGCCCACAAAAACAAAGACTTTGATCTGATTGAATATTTGACGGCTTATTAAAGCTTACCGTAGGAGCTAAAAATTATGATAAAAGCAGGACTGGTTTTGGAAGGGGGCGCTATCAGAGGGATTTTCACCTCCGGCGTTCTTGATTTTCTGATGGAGCAAGAGCTCTACTTTCCTTATGTCATCGGTGTCTCCGCCGGGGCGTGCAATGGGATCGACTATGTTTCCAGACAAATCGGGCGGACCAAAAATTGTATGATTCCAACCGACAGAAAAAACAATTATCTCAGCGTGAAAAAAGCACTGAAGACGAGAAGCCTTTTTGATATGGACCTGATTTTTGACAAGTATCCTAGGGAAATTTTCCCTTTTGATTTTGAAGCCTACCGTCGATCGGAAATCCGCTGTGAACTGGCTGTCACCAACTGTATCACGGGAAAGGCGGAATATATGGATGACAGAGAGGACGAGGCGCGGCTCCTTTCTATCTGTCGTGCTTCCTGCAGTATGCCGATTGTGACAAAAATGGTGGAAGTGGACGGCATTCCTTATATGGACGGGGGGCTGGCCGATTCCATTCCGGTGGTGCGGATGTTAAAGCAGGGATATAAAAAATGTGTGGTGATCCTGACCAGAAACGCCGGGTATCGGAAAAAGCTTTCCGCCAAGGCCGCCGCTATTTACCGAACGGCCTATAAGGATTACCCGGAACTTGTAAAGGCTGTATGCAGAAGGCCTCTTGTCTATAACCATACCATGGATCTCATTGAGCGGTTGGAAGAAAAAGGCCATCTTTTTGTGATACGGCCGGAGCGTCCTGTGGTCTCCCGGACAGAACAAAGACCGGAAGTTTTAGAGGCATTCTATCGTCACGGCTATGAGTGCATGAAAGAGCGTTATGAAGAGCTGTTACGTTATCTAAAGTAACATTTTTGCAGGAAAAGGGACCGTGACAAAATCAGGAAACGAGGAGCAGAATATGACGGAGAAAGAAATTAACCGGATCAATGAATTATATCATAAATCTAAGGCGGAGGGTCTGACAGAAGAGGAAAAGGCAGAGCAGGCAAAGCTCCGGCAGGATTATATTCTGGCTATCCGGAAGAACCTCAGGGGGACTCTGGACAACGTCAGTATTCTAGAACCGGACGGCACGGTGACAGAGCTCAGAAAAGTAGCCGAACGGAAGGAAAAGAGGAAGAAAGGCTCATGACAGAAGAAAAGATTCTGACAAAGAGAGAAATTAGAAAAGCTGTGAAAGAGCGCAGGAAAGCTCTGCCTTTGGAAGTAGAGCAGGCAGGGAGTGAACAGATCTTGTCTTTTCTCTGTTCCCTGCCGGAATATCAGAGGGCGTCCCTGATTTACTCTTATGTGGATTATAATCATGAAGTAAAAACCTGGCCGATCATGGAGCAGGCCTGGAAGGACGGAAAACAGGTGGCTGTTCCCAGAGTGAACGGACAGGCTATGGAATTTTTCCTGATTACCAGCCGGGAGGATCTGGAAGTCGGTTACTCTGGTATTCTGGAACCGAAACCGGGGCTTCCTACGGTTTCTGGGGGAGCTGTGACAGGGGAGGCCTCGCTGTTTTTAATGCCGGGAGTGGCCTTTGACAGGAGCCACCACCGGATCGGCTATGGCGGAGGATTCTACGACCGATATCTGGAAGCCCATCCGGAGCTTATAACGGTTGCTCTGGCTTACGAATGTCAGATATTTGAGGAGATCCCTTTTGAAAGATTCGATATCCGGCCGCAAATACTCCTTACGGAGACGCAAATCAGCCGTCGCCCGGAAGAACTGGAAGAGGATTTGATGCGTATGGGAGCGAAGGCTCGGAATGCGGCGGCACGTCTTGGAACGCTGGGCGTTTTGGAGAAAAACCGGGGACTTTTGGCAGCGGCCGACGCCCTTCTTGCCCATATGGACCGGATTTTAAAAGCCAACGAAGAAGATATGGAGGCTGGAAGGAAACGTGGAATGCATGGAGGGCTTCTGGATCGGCTCTGTCTGACGGAAGATAGAATCATCGCCATGGCAGAAGGCCTCCGACAGGTAGCCTCTCTGGACGATCCGGTGGGCGAAGTGCTTT
Source organism: Lachnospiraceae bacterium (assembly GCA_022792335.1). Lineage (GTDB taxonomy): Bacteria > Bacillota > Clostridia > Lachnospirales > Lachnospiraceae > Lientehia. The sequence goes on along the minus strand of JAAWAV010000008.1, from coordinate 84,708 downwards.
CCATGAAAAAACGGCCGAACGGCCTAGTAATTGGAGAAAAGCGGGTTCCCCTGGGAGTCGTCGGGATCATCTATGAATCCAGACCCAATGTGACGGCGGACGCCTTCGGCCTTTGCTTTAAGGCCGGAAACGCGGTAATCCTAAAAGGCGGAAGCGACGCCTTAAAGTCCAATCTGGCCATTACTTGTGTGATTCAGGAAGCGCTTTCTGGCTGTAATCTTCCGGCAGACTCTGTCCAGCTTGTCAAAAGTACAGACCGGAAAGCCGCCAGACTTCTGATGCGGATGAACGACTTCGTCGATGTTTTAATTCCAAGAGGAGGAGCGGGCCTGATTCGTTCTGTGGTAGAAAACAGTACGGTTCCGGTTATTGAGACGGGGACGGGGAACTGCCATATTTTTGTAGATGAAAGTGCAGATCTCTCGATGGCTGTTGATATCATTCTCAATGCAAAAACTCAGAGAATTGGGGTCTGCAATGCCTGCGAGTCTCTGCTGATTCATAAGAATATTTCTGAAAAGCTTTGGAAGGTACTTGCCGGACGCCTTTCGGAAAAACAGGTGGAAATCCGGGGAGATGAGACCGTCTGTTCTCTGGTTCCGGAGGCCGTTATGGCTTCTTCGGAGGATTGGGGAACGGAATATCTGGACTACATTCTGTCAGCAAAAACCGTAAGTTCCGTAGAAGAAGCCATCTCTCATATCAACCATTACAATACCAAGCATTCGGAGTCCATCGTCACAAAGAGCTACGAAAATGCCCAAAAGTTTCTGGACGAGGTGGATGCGGCGGCTGTTTATGTCAATGCGTCGACCAGATTTACGGATGGTTTTGAGTTTGGTTTCGGGGCGGAAATCGGCATCAGTACCCAGAAACTTCATGCCAGAGGCCCTATGGGATTAAAGGCCCTTACGACGACAAAATATATCATTTACGGAAACGGGCAGATCCGCCCGTGAAAGGAGTTTCCCAGGTGGAACCATATGAGACAATTCTAGCAGCCGCTCCAAAGATGGAGCCCGCCCGCCAGCAGTATTTTATGGAGCAGTTGAAGGAACTTGTGGCAGAGAAAAGTCAGGAGTACGGCCGTCCTCTGACGGCCTGTATTCAGACCTTCGGCTGTCAGATGAATGCCAAGGATTCAGAAAAACTCCTTGGTATCCTGATACAGGCTGGATTTACTGCTTCCGAGGAGGAAGCTTCCGATTTTGTTCTTTATAATACCTGTACGGTTCGGGACAATGCCAACCAGAGGGTTTACGGACGGCTGGGATATTTAAATCGTTTAAAGCAGAAAAATCCGAGGATGACCATCGCTCTTTGCGGCTGTATGATGCAGGAGCCTTCTGTAGTGGAAAAGATCCGGAAGAGTTACCGCTTTGTGGATCTGATTTTCGGCACTCATAATATTTTCCGGCTGGCAGAGCTTTTGTTTCTCTGTTATATCAGAAACGATATGATTGTTGACATCTGGGACGGGACGGAGCAGATTGTGGAAAATCTTCCGGCCAGACGAAAATATCCCTTTAAGTCCGGCGTAAATATCATGTATGGTTGCAACAACTTCTGTAGCTACTGCATTGTTCCCTATGTAAGAGGGCGGGAGAGAAGCCGCAGTCCGCAGGACATCCTTTCGGAGATCCGGGCTCTGGTTGCTGATGGGGTGGTGGAGGTTATGCTTCTCGGCCAAAATGTCAATTCTTATGGAAAAACGTTGGACACCCCCATGACTTTTGCAGAACTTCTGAGTCAGGTAGCTGAGATTTCGGGACTGGAGCGGATCCGTTTTATGACTTCTCATCCAAAGGATCTGTCGGATGAGCTCATTGAGGTCATGCGAGACTGTCAGAAAATCTGTCGTCATCTTCATCTGCCTCTCCAGTCAGGGAGTTCCCGGATCTTAAAACAGATGAACCGGGTTTATACAAAGGAACAGTATCTGGAACTGGCTAAAAAGATCAAGACAGAAATCCCAGATCTGTCTTTGACTACGGACATTATTGTGGGATTCCCCGGCGAGACGGAAGAAGATTTCGAGGAAACCTTAGATGTGGTCCGCCAGGTTCGTTATGACAGCGCCTTTACCTTTCTCTATTCCAAACGGACCGGCACTCCGGCTGCTTCCATGGCTGAGCAGGTCCCTGAGTCTGTCGTAAAGCCACGGTTTGACCGGCTTTTAAAAGAAGTCCAGCGGATTTCTTCCGAAGTTTGTGGCAAAGATGTAGGTAAGACCATGACAGCGCTCATCGAGGGGGTGGATAGCCATGACCCTGCTCTGGTGACCGGACGTCTAAGCAACAATCTCATGGTACATGTTCCTGGAAACGCTTCTGATGTCGGAACGCTGATCCCCGTTACGCTTACAGAATCGAAAGGCTTTTATTACATGGGAAAAAAACTTCCGTAAACAGGGAGGACTTATGAACGTAAGAGACTTTTTCGCAGATAGAAAGAAACGAAGGACGGTGGTAACCATCAGCCTGATGGTTGTCTTTTTTACCTGCACCCTGATTCTGGTCTGGACCTGTTCCGAGAAGCTGTTTCAGCCGGTCGGGTTCGGAAAAGTTTCTCCCTCCTCTGTGGAAAGTATGTGGCGTTCCAGACTTTCCCGCCATCTTCCCGGCATTTACAGAACACAGAACATCGATGAAAACGGTAAGTTTTCTTATGAACGGTTTTCAAAAGGTGATACCATGTACTGCAGGTATTTCGGTCTTTTGAATATCCGAAGCGAGCCAAATACAGAAGCTGCAGTGGTGGCCCATATCTCTTATGGAGATTCCATTCAGGTTTTCTGGAAAGAAAATACTGGTTATGTACGAGTCTGCTACCAGAAGCCCCATTCGGCGCAGATTGTGGAGGGGTACTGTATGATGGAAGAGCTCTCCCAACAGGCGCCTTCCGACGGACGGGTTTTCCTGGATATTCCCCGTTTTAAGCAACAGGACCCTAGGTGGGGAAGCCTTCCGCTGGGGGACAGTTATGAAACCATCGAATCAGCCGGATGTGCCACTTCCTGTCTGGCCATGTCCTATTCTTATCTGGAAGGAATGGTGACCACCCCAGATGCTATGGCGGAGAGGCTTTTTTACGATGAAGAGGGAAATCTGGGTTTTCCACGCAGTTATGAAAAAAACTGGGATACCAACTATCTGGAATTGTCGCTTCTTAAGCTTCGCGACGGGATTCCTGTGCTGATCGGAGGCTTTACAGAGGATAGACGGCCTCACTGGGTATTGATCACTGGTTATACTGGAGACGGAACTGCTTTAAAAGCTTCTGATTTTTTGATTCACGATCCAGCTTCTGACGAAAGGCCCACCTTGGCAGAATTTTTCACGGACTATCCCATTTACAATAAAATTGTCTACTACACAGGAGAGGAATCCTGATCTTAGAATAGAGAGGTTAAAACGTGGCGACACAGCAGTTATCACCCATGATGCAACAGTATGTGGAGACGAAAAAGCAGTACCCTGGCTGTATCCTTTTTTACAGACTGGGAGACTTTTATGAAATGTTTTTCGAGGATGCGAAAACCGTTTCCAGAGAGCTGGAGCTTACTTTGACGGGAAAAGAATGCGGCCTTACAGAGCGGGCGCCCATGTGCGGCGTCCCTTATCATGCACTGGATACTTATCTCAGCCGCCTAGTCCAGAAAGGCTATAAAGTAGCCATCGCGGAACAGATGGAAGATCCCAGGCAGGTCAAGGGGCTTGTCAAACGGGAGGTGATTCGAATTGTCACCCCAGGGACTCTTTTGGACAGTCAGGCTTTGGACGAGACCAAGAATAACTATCTGATGTCTATCGTCTATCTGGCAAAATCTTTTGGCATCGCGGTGACGGATATTACCACCGGGGAGTTTTTGGTAACGGAACTTCCTTCTATTCGGATGCTGTTGGATGAGATTTACAAATATACCCCTTCAGAAATCATCTGCAATGAAGCTTTCTATATGTCAGGAGTGGATCTGGAGGCTCTGAAGGGTCGAGTAAATTTTCTGATTTCCGCTCTGGACAATCATTATTTTGATGAAGAAAGTTGCGAAGGGACCTTAAAAAAACATTTTCATGTGGAACGGCTGGAGGGGCTTGGCCTGGAAGATTATCCAGTCGGCTTGATTGCAGCCGGAACAGCGCTCCGTTACCTTCTGGAGACTCAGAAAAATTCCCTGAGTCACATTACCAGGCTGACTCCTTATCGCTCCGGGAAATACATGCTGATTGATACCTCTACCAGAAGAAACCTGGAACTTTTGGAAACGCTTCGGGAAAAGCAAAAGCGTGGCTCTCTTCTTTGGGTTCTTGACAAGACCAGGACAGCCATGGGGGCCAGACTCCTCCGGAGTTTTATTGAACAGCCGCTTCTTGACCGGGAAGAGATTTTGCGCCGGCAGGACGCCGTGGAAGAACTGAACAACTCTTATATTACCAGAGAGGAGCTTGGAGAATATCTGAATCCTATTTATGACCTGGAACGGCTGATTGGCCGTATCTCCTATCAGTCTGCCAATGCCAGGGATCTGATTGCTTTCAAAAATTCCCTTCAGATGTTGCCTCCTATCCGATTGCTTTTAAAGGAACTTCAGGCTCCTCTTCTCATGGAACTATATGAAAGTCTGGACCCTCTGGAGGACCTGACCAGGCTGATCGAAACAGCCATCGTAGACGACCCGCCCCTGGTGATCCGGGAGGGCGGACTGATCAAAGAGGGTTTTCACGAGGAGGCCGACCGGCTGAAGAAAGCCAAGACAGAGGGGAAAACCTGGCTTGCCGAACTGGAGGCCAGAGAACGGGAACAGACCGGCATCAAGAACCTCCGTATCAAATACAACAAGGTATTCGGTTATTATCTGGAGGTGACCAATTCGTTTCTCTCCATGGTGCCGGACCGTTATATCCGCAAACAGACACTCACCGGATCAGAACGGTTTACCACAGATGAATTAAAAAAGCTGGAAGAAATCATTCTGGGAGCAGAGGACAAGCTGTTTATCCTGGAATACGATTTATTCTGTCAGATCCGAAGCGACATCGCCAAACAAGTGGAACGGATTCAGAAAACAGCTCACTGTATCGCCTGGATCGACGTGCTTGCCTCTCTTTCCGAAACGGCGGTCAAGCATCAATATGTCCGTCCCAAAATCAATGAAAAGGGAATCATTGATATCAAAGAGGGACGACATCCTGTGGTAGAACAGATGATGCGGGATCATCTCTTCATTGCCAACGATACTTACCTGGACAATACAAACAACCGGTTGTCTGTTATCACCGGACCCAATATGGCCGGGAAATCCACATACATGCGTCAGACGGCTCTGATCTGTCTGATGGCCCAGATGGGAAGTTTCGTCCCTGCAGGCGCTGCCAATATCGGAATTTGCGACCGAATCTTTACCAGAGTGGGAGCCTCCGATGATCTGGCCAGCGGCCAGAGTACGTTTATGGTAGAAATGACGGAGGTGGCCAATATTCTCCGAAACGCCACCAAAAACAGTCTTTTGATCCTGGATGAGATTGGTCGCGGTACCAGTACCTTTGACGGTCTTTCGATTGCCTGGGCAGTGATTGAATATATCTCCAATCCGAAAATTTTGGGCTCCAAGACCTTATTCGCCACCCATTACCACGAGTTGACAGAGCTTGAAGGAATCTTAAAAGGGGTCAACAACTACTGTATTGCTGTGAAAGAGATGGGAGACGAGATTGTCTTTCTGCGAAAGATTGTAAAGGGCGGCGCCGATAAAAGCTACGGTATTCAAGTCGCCAGACTGGCCGGAGTACCGGAACCAGTTCTTCTTCGGGCAACAGAACTTGCCGAAGAACTGGCTGAGGCAGATATCTCTGCCCGTTCCAGGGAGATCGCCGGAGCTTCCAAACCGGCCAAGGCACATGTGCCAAGGTTGGACGAGGTGGATCTGAAGCAGATGAGTCTCTTTGACACCGTAAAAGACGACGACATTCTAAAAGAACTGGAGGTCATGGAACTTTCTTCCATGACGCCTATCGATGCGTTAAATACTTTATACCGGTTGCAGAATAGTCTGAAAAACCGGTGGAAATAGGGCGTTTCACATCCATGATAAAGAAAACTGGAAGGGGAAAGGAGAGGAAGATGCCGGAAATTAAGGTTCTGAGTCAGGAAACCATCAATCAGATCGCGGCGGGCGAGGTCATCGACCGCCCTTCTTCTGTGGTCAAAGAGCTTTTGGAGAATGCCATTGACGCAGGAGCTACGGCAGTGACCGTGGAAATCCGGAACGGTGGGATTTCTTTTGTCCGAGTGACAGATAATGGGTGTGGTATCGAAAAATCGCAGATTGCAACTGCTTTTTTACGTCACGCCACCAGTAAAATCCATACGGCTCTGGATCTTCTGACAGTCTCTTCCCTGGGATTTCGTGGTGAAGCGCTCTCCAGCATCGCTGCCGTCGCGCGCGTAGAACTGATTACCAAGACGGCCGGAGAACTTACAGGATCCCATTATCAGATTCATGGCGGAGAGGAGATTTCCATGGAGGAAATCGGCGCCCCAGAGGGGACTACCTTTCTGGTACGGGAACTCTTTTACAACACGCCCGCCAGAAAGAAATTTTTGAAATCGCCTCAGACGGAGGGAGCCTATATCAGCAGTCTGATCGAGCGGATAGCGCTTTCCAGGCCGGATATCTCCATCCGGTTTATTCAAAATAACCAAAATCGACTTCATACGACTGGAAATCGGAATCTAAACGATCTCATCTATATGATTTTCGGCCGGGAGATTGCGGGAAACCTGCTGCCAATCGAAAGAACAGAGGAGCAAGTACAACTGAGCGGCTTTCTCGGGAAACCCTTAATTTCCAGAGGAAACAGAACCTATGAAAATTATTTTATCAACGGACGCTACATCAAAAGCAGTCTGATAAATAAAGCCATCGAGGACGGCTATCATTCTTATCTGATGCAGCACAAGTATCCATTTGTGGTCCTTCATCTGAAGATTCATCCGGAACTTCTGGATGTCAATGTCCATCCTTCCAAAATGGAACTTCGTTTCAGTAACCAGGAAGAGATTTACAATCTGATCCGGGATGCCGTGAAGGAGACGCTCTCCGGAAAGGAACTGATCCGAAAGGTTTCTCTCTCTGAATCTGCCGGATCCTCCTCCACTGCAAAAAAACAGGAATACGCCGGACGTTTGGAACTTCCGGACTATCAGAAGCAGTCTGAAAGTTCCGGTTCTTCAGAAAACCAGAAGCGCTCTGAGGACAAGCCTGCAAAACTTCAAAGGGAGCCAGGAACTTTAGACGCTTTCAAAAACCAGAAGATTTTCGGGCGGGCGGAACGTGGACCGGAGCCTTTTGAAGTAAAACGAAGCCTGGCCTCGGCCATTCCTCCGACAGACCCTCCGGGATATCTGCGGGAGCCTGTCGCTTCCTATCACGCGCCTTCTTTGGCGACGCATCCTGTCGCCTCTGTGTCCAGCGCAGCTTCCTATTCTGGCCAGGAATCTTCTGATCGTAGTTCCAACAAAGAGGCTTTAGAATCCTCCTTGCGTCCAGAGAATCTTTATACGCAAAGAGAACTTTTTGATGAGAAGCTTCTTTCTCCTCAAGCCAGAACCCAGTATCAGTTTATCGGTCAGCTTTTTGATACTTACTGGCTTATCCAGTACAAAGAGGAACTTTTCATTGTCGATCAGCATGCGGCCCACGAGAAAGTGCTTTATGAGCGGCTGGTAAAGCAGCTTACTGAAAAAGCGATCTACAGCCAGATGGTAAGCCCGCCCATTCTTCTGACGTTGAATACGAGGGAGGAGGAAATTCTTACCCGGTTTCAGGAGCGGTTTTCACAGATGGGCTTTGAGATCGAACCTTTCGGCGGAAAAGAGTATGCCGTCAGCGCTGTTCCGGCAAACCTTTATGGAATTGCTCAGAAAGAACTGCTTCTGGAGCTTTTGGACAGTCTTTCCGATGAGTTTTCCAAAGAATCCGGTGAACTGCTTCTGGAAAAGCTGGCTTCTATGAGCTGTAAGGCAGCAGTAAAAGGCGGCGATTCCCTTTCTCACCTGGAAGCGGAGGCTTTGATTGACGAGCTTTTGACTCTGGAAAACCCTTATGCCTGTCCCCACGGAAGACCCACCATCATTTCCATGAGCAGAAGAGAACTGGAAAAAAAATTCAAAAGGATTATTTGATATGAAACCACCGTTACTGATTCTAACTGGCCCCACAGCCGTGGGGAAAACCTCCCTTTCCGTGAAAGCGGCCAAACGATTTCACGGAGAGATCATTAGCGCCGATTCCATGCAGATTTATAAGGGAATGGACATCGGTTCCGCGAAGGTTACGAAAGAAGAAATGGCGGGAGTCCCCCACCATCTGATTGACGTACTGGATCCAAGGGAATCGTTCCATGTGGTCCGGTTTCAGGAAATGGCCGAAGCTGCCATGTCGGAAATCTATGGACGGGGAAGGCTCCCCATTCTGACAGGCGGCACCGGGTTTTATATTCAGGCCTTATTATATCAGATTGATTTTACAGAGAATGACGCTGACTTTTCCTACAGAGAACATTTGGAACGTCTGGCGGCGGAGCGGGGAAGCGCCTATCTCCACAGCCTTTTGCAGGAGCGGGATCCGCAGGCGGCGAAAGTCATTCACGAACATAATGTCAAACGGGTCATTCGCGCTCTGGAGTTCCATGAAAAAACGGGGACGCCTATCTCTGAACACAATCAGACAGAGCGGGAAAAAGTATCTCCCTACCAATTTGCCTATGTGATTTTAAATCGGGACCGGACAGAGCTTTACAAAAGAATCGATCTACGAGTGGAAGAAATGTTAAAAGCAGGACTTCTCGAAGAAGTGAAACAGTTAAAAGCCATGGGACTTACCAAAGACATGGTTTCCATGCAGGGGCTTGGCTATAAAGAGCTGTTCCGCTTTCTGGAGGGAGAAATCCCTTATGAAGAGGCTGTCCGCATTTTAAAGCGGGATACCAGGCATTTTGCAAAGCGCCAGCTTACCTGGTTTAAAAGAGAGCGGCAGACAGACTGGCTTTTTATGGATGGAAAAACGGAAGAGGAGATTTTGGAGGAACTTGCCGGAATCCTTCGGAACAGAGGATTATACAAAAGTTTTTGTGAATGATTTTGAAATCATACAATATCAAATGAGGGATTTATGATGAAACGATTGACGGATATGTACGCTTCCCTGGGGCTTGATGAGAAACTTCTGGCCCTGGGAAAAGAAATAGAAACTGTTCTGAAAGATCGGTTTGACGCCATCGATCAGATTGCTGAATATAATCAGATGAAAGTCCTTTCTGCCATGCAGAAAAACCGGGTGGCGGAAGCACATTTTTCCGGTTCCACCGGATACGGTTACAATGACCTGGGGCGGGAGACTCTGGAACAGATTTATGCGGATGTCTTTCATGCTGAAGCTGCTCTGGTGCGACCGCAGATTACATGCGGCACCCACGCGCTGCATGTAGCCCTTTCCGCCAACTTACGGCCGGGAGATGAACTGCTTTCTCCGGTGGGACGCCCCTATGATACCTTAGAGGAGGTGATTGGAATCCGGCCCTCCAAAGGTTCTCTGAAAGAATACGGCGTCTCCTATGCCCAGGCAGATTTAAAAGAGGATGGTTCTTTTGATTTTGACGCCATTGGACGCGCCATAAACAGCCGGACAAAAATGGCTACCATTCAGCGCTCCAAGGGATATGCCACAAGGCCGACCCTGTCTGTCGCCTCCATCGGAGAGCTGATTGCATTCCTTAAATCCAAAAAAACGGATATCATCTGCATGGTGGACAACTGTTATGGAGAGTTTACAGAACCTGTGGAACCGACCGATGTGGGCGCGGATTTGTGCGTGGGATCTTTGATTAAAAATCCGGGCGGCGGTCTGGCTCCTTGCGGCGGTTATCTTGTGGGAAAAGAAGAATACGTGGAGCAGGCGGCTTTCCGGTTAAGTGCTCCCGGTCTTGGAAAAGAAGTAGGCGCCAGCCTCGGACTTTCTCAGACACTTTACCAAGGGTTTTTCCTGGCGCCAACTGTAACGGCCGGCGCAGTGAAAGGAGCGATTTTTGCGGCTGCTCTTTACGAACGCTTAGGGTTTCCTACATTCCCCACCTGCAAAACAGCGCGTCATGATATCATCCAGGCAGTGGATCTTGGTTCTAAAGAAGCATTAAAAGCTTTCTGTCTCGGTATCCAGGCGGCTGCGCCTGTGGATTCCTTTGTCACTCCGGAGCCCTGGGCCATGCCCGGTTATGACTGTGACGTGATTATGGCAGCAGGCGCTTTTGTTCAGGGTTCTTCGATCGAACTTTCTGCAGACGGACCTCTAAAGCCTCCCTACACGGTGTTTTTTCAGGGAGGATTGACCTGGTATCATGCAAAGTTTGGGATTCTCTCTTCCGCTCAAAAGCTTCTCGAGGCGAACCTGATCGCTTTGTAAGGAACGGTGTCGCCCTGCGGAGTCGTTTTATGAAAAATTCGGGTGTTTTATGAGAAAATCCTTAAGATTCCTTAAGATTTCGTTTTTTAGTGTACATGTGTTTAAAATTATGATAAACTGATAGGTAGTAAATTTTTGGAAATGGAGAGTTTTTTAGGAAAACAGGAGAACAGCATCAAATGAGGACAGCAAAAAGCAAGTGGTCCCTCTTGATTTTGATTCTGTCTGGGATTGTGCTTGGGGGTTTTCTCGGACATTTGCTGGGGGATATTTCCGCATTCCAGTGGTTAAATTTCGGACAAACCTTTGGCCTTGCCAGTCCTATGATTTTGGATCTGGGGATTTTGACGATTACTTTTGCTCTGACGATTAAAATTACCATTGCCGGAATCCTCGGGATGATCATCGCCATTGTGATTTACCGGCTGCTTTAAAAGAATCGACATCCGGCCTGACTTCAAAACAAAGAGGAGGCAGGCAAGTCATGACAAGAAACATTATCCGTGACCTTCCGGTTTCTGAACGCCCTTATGAAAAATGTCAGGCGTCCGGACCGGCTGGTCTTACTGATGCGGAGCTTTTGGCAGTGATTCTCCGCACTGGAACCAGAGGGCAGGGCGCCCTGGAAACTGCCAGACAGATCCTGGAGCTTTGTGCTCCTTATGGCGGTCTTTTGGGACTCTATCACCTGACTTTCAGTGAATTTCAGAAAGTTTCCGGCATTGGAGATGTGAAAGCCACGCAGCTTTCCTGTATCGGTGAGCTGGCGAAACGTATGAGCCGGAGCAGAACCACCAGGGAGCAGGCGTTTCATTCTCCGGAAGGCGTGGCAGCTTATTTTATGGAAGAAATGCGCCACAGAGAAAAAGAAGAGCTCCGAGCCGTATTTCTGGATACCAAAGGACATTTTATAAAGGAAATCGTCCTTTCTGTGGGTACGGTCAATGAGGCGCTGATTTCCCCCAGAGAAATTTTTCTGGATGCGCTCAAATATCAGGCCGTCAGTATCATTCTTCTCCATAATCATCCCAGCGGAGATCCGGAACCAAGTGAAGAGGATGTTCTGGTGACCAAGCGGGTTACCAGGGCCGGGATTCTCATCGGAATCGCGCTTCTGGATCATCTGATTATTGGAGATAATTGTTATATCAGTTTAAAAGAACGAGGATTGCTATAGATGAAAGACAAAAAGAAATTTTCCCTTCCGGCCAGGTATCTTTTATTTATCCTGATGCTGCTTTGCGTCATACTTCTGGTCGTGGGATATTTCCGTCCGGGATTTTTAAGCCCGGTTACCAATATCGTAAATTCTGTACTCACCCCTATGCAGAAGGGCCTGAACCGTCTGGGCAGCAGTTTTGCGGATACGGCCTATGACTATCAGAGCCTGGAGGAAGCCAGAGCGGAAAACCAGCAGTTGAAAGAGGAATTGGCGGCGTTAAAGGAGGATATCGGCAATTACCAGCAGGGACAGGTGGAGCTTCAGGAACTCAGAGAACTCTTTGAGTTGAAAGGCCAATATACAGACTATGAGACCACTGGAGCCCGGATCATTCAGAAAGAAGCCGGAAACTGGTATCATTCCTTCGTCATCGACAAAGGCTCGGAGGATGGTATTGAAAGGAACATGAACGTCATCGCCGATGGTGGTCTGGTAGGTATCGTCACTGATGTGGGAAAGAATTTTGCAAAAGTCCGTTCCATCATTGACGATGACAGCAACGTCAGCGCCATGTCTCTAAACTCCGGGGATGCCTGCATTGTATCCGGAGATTTGCAGCTTTATGCGGAAGGAAAGCTTCGCATCAGTTATATTGATAAAAATGATAATATCTGGGATGACGATAAAATCGTCACCTCCAACATCAGTGATAAATATCTTCCCAATATCCTCATCGGTTATGCGCAGGAGATTCAGGTCGATAGTAACAATGTAACCAAATCCGGTTATTTGATTCCAGCGGTGGACTTTGGTCATCTCCAGACGGTTCTTGTGATCAAAACTTTAAAAGTAACCGGTGAAGATCAGCCTGGTACAGAGGAAGAGCCCCCGGAGGCAAGCAGGGAAACTCCGGTAGCGGAGACGCAGACGGCGGAAGAATCTCAGACAGCAAGCGAGGAGAGTCAGCCTTGAGACGATTTAAGCGAATTTTTATAACGGCATTGATTATATTGGCAGGTTTCCTTTTACAGTTTGGACTGTTTGCAAACAGTCCTCTGATTGATACAGTTCCAAATATCCTGTTGATTATCACAGTGGCTTTTGGCTTTATGAATGGAAAAAATCAGGGAATGGCTGTGGGAGTCGCCTGCGGATTTCTGATGGATGTTGCTTCTATAAGTACGGTGGGTTTTCATATGGCTATTTTTATTTTGATTGGTTATGTGAACGGAGTACTCCATCAGTGGCTTTATTCAGACTATATCCTGTTTCCTCTGTTTGTCACTGCACTTTGCAGTCTGTTTTACGGCGGATATTTCTACGTATTCCAGTTCCTCATTCGGAATCGTCTGAATTTTGTCTATTATCTGCTTCATATTATCCTGCCGGAGGTGATTTACACGACGGTACTTACCAGTGTTATTTACCAAATCATATCCTCTATTAACTACAGACTGGAAGAATCAGAGCGAAGGAGTGCGGCAAAATTTGTTTAGTGAATTATGGGAATTATTGATAAGCGGGATAAAAAAAGTAGTAAAATCCAGGCTGTTCGTGGTGAGTATTTTCTTTGTTGCCATGTTCAGCGCTCTTGTCATGCGCCTGTTTCGGCTTCAGATTGTGAATGGGGCCAGTTATCAGGACAATTATGTCCAGAAAACCTTAAATAAAGTCCGGACTTCCGGCACCAGAGGAAATATCTATGACAGGAACGGAAATCTTCTGGCCTACAGCAAGCTGGCCTATGCCGTCTCCATCGGGGATTCCGGTTATTACAAAAACGGTTATGAACGGAACGAGATGTTGCTCCGTCTGATTCCGATCCTCGAAAAGCACGGCGAAACTCTGGCTACTTCCCTGTCTTTGGCTCTGGACGAAACTGGAGAACTTCAGTATACGACCAGAAGCGAGGACGAGCGCCTTCGCTTTCTCAGGGATGTCTACGGTCTGAAAAGTGTGGAGGAACTGGATGATAAAGATGGAAAATATCCTTCCGATGTGTCGGCGTCGGAGTTATTTGAGTCTTTGAAGGAGCGATACGGCATTGGGCAGAATGCTGATAAAACCACTTATGAGGTGGATAACGCAACAGCCTTAAAAATGCTGAACATCCGTTATGCCATGACCTTAAATGCGTTCCGCCGTTATGATGCGGTGACGGTCGCTTCTGATATCAAGCTGGAGACCGTGGCTGATATCAAGGAAAACTCCGGAGATCTGAAAGACGTCAATGTAGAAGAAAAAACGGTCCGGATTTATAATGACAGTTTTGCCTTTTCTCATATTCTTGGTTATACGGGACAAGCCGACGCGGACGAGCTGGAGGAGTTAAAAACCCTTGATGAAAGTTATGAGCTGGGAGATATCATTGGAAAGTCTGGCATTGAGTCAGCCATGGAGCTGGAACTTTCCGGAGTCAAAGGCAGTCAGACCATGTATCTGGATAGTGAGGGAAGGATTCTGGAAATTACGGATACGGTGGAACCGGAGACTGGAAATGATGTCTATCTGAGCATTGATCGGGATCTGCAGGTGGGCATCTATCATCTGATTGAACAGAATCTGGCCGGTATTCTGGTACAGAGGCTCAACAATGACCCTACTTATGTGGTAACGGAAGATACAGATGCTTCCAAAATCGAAATCCCGGTCAGAGACGCTTATTTTCAATTTATCAATAACCATATTCTGTCTATGGAGCATTTTGCGAATGGCTCCGCTCTGGAGCAAAGCATTTATGATCGCTATGTTTCCAGAAAGGCTTCCGTCCTTCCGGCCATTTCTTCTCAGCTTTTAAGTGAAGTTGCGCCGGCTTTTGACCAGTGCAGTGCGGATATGCAGGATTACCAGGATTATATTTTTGATTATATGAGAGACCAGGCCTTTTTCCTGGAGGGTTCTTTTACCACTGCGGACGATATCTATATGGGTTGGGTCAATGAAACGGTTAGTTTCCGTACCTTCCTCTATCATGCAGTGGAAGAGGGGTGGATTGATCCGGAAAAGCTGGATTCGGACACCAAATACGCCAGTACCGACGATACTTTCCGTGTTCTGATTGACACTTTGATGGCGGCCATGGATGCCGATACCGGTTTCCAGAAGTTGATTTATAAATATCTGATTTATGACAATGTTGTAACGGGAAGAGAGCTTTGCCTTTGCCTGTTTGAGCAGGGCGTTCTGGTTCGGGATGAGACTTCTATCGCCTCTTTGACTTCCGGAAATGAAGAAACCGCCTATAATTTTCTGAAAGAAAAAATCTCCAACATGGAACTGACGCCGGCGCAGCTTGCCCTGGATCCCTGTTCAGCTTCCTGTGTGCTCACAGATCCGAACACCGGCGAGGTGCTGGCCCTGGTTACTTATCCCGGCTACGATATCAACCGGTTTTCCGGATCCATAGACGCGGATTACTACTGGAGTCTCTACAATGATTTGAGTCAGCCTTTTTTAAACAGGGCTACTCAGGTAGAAACCGCCCCCGGTTCGATTTTCAAAGTACTGACTTCCGTCATCGGACTGGAAGAGGGCGTGGTTTCCAAAGATACAATCATTGACGATACGGGAACTTTTGAGCGTCAGGGACTTCATCTGCGATGTTGGAATACGTCAGGACATGGAAATCTGGACGTGATTCACGCCATCGCTCAGTCCTGCAACTACTATTTCTGTGAAATCGGATGGCTAATTTCCCAGTCCGGCGGAGATTACAGCGGGAATCAGGGTATCGCAACCATTCAGAAATATGCCTCTATGTTTGGCCTTGGAGAAAAATCTGGAATTGAGATTGCAGAAAGTTCTCCTCATATTACGGATCAGAACCCGATTCCTTCCTGTATCGGACAGGGAACTCATACTTATGCCGCTGTCCACCTTTCCAGATATGTGACCACGTTGGCCAGCAAGGGAAACCTTTATAAATACAGTCTGGTTTCTAAAATTCAGAAAAGTGACGGAGAGTTGGTGCGGGAATATGCGCCAAACATTGAACATCATGTTGATTTAGCCCAGTCTACCTGGGATGTCATTCAAGCCGGAATGCAGGAGGTTGTCGGTCCCAACGGGACTTTTGCCCGGAATTTCAAGGATTCCCGGATTTTAAATGAAGTCGGTTTTTCTGCCAAGTCTGGTACAGCAGAGCAGTCCAAAGGACGGGCAAACCACGCAACCTTTATCGCATATGCGCCGTCGGAATCCCCTAAAATCGCTCTTTCTGTGGCGATTCCAAACGGCTATGGCTCCAGTTATTCAGGAGCTTTGTCGGAACAGATTTTAAGCTATTGCTTCGGTTATATTACCCTGGATTCTATCCTGGAAAATAATCATGCGGCAGATGCAGATTTGAATCATGTATCCGATTAAACCTGTGAGGTGAAATCATGCGGCAGACAGTCATCATCAAAGGAAACAATTACGGTCTTTCTGTTTTTCTGGATCCCAATCTTCCTATGGAGGAACTGCTTTTGGAGATCCGGGAAAAGTTTCAAGAATCCGCCAGATTTTTTCGTGGCGCGAAAATGGCCATTTCCTTTGAAGGACGTATACTCACAACGGAGGAAATCAATGCAATTGTAAATACCATCTGTGAAAATTCAGAGATTGAAATCTCCTGTGTCATCGACACAGACAAAGCACGGGAAGCCTTTTTCAAAAAAATTCTGGAGGAAAAGGCCGGGGAGGAAACAAACGGACAGCCCTTCGGAAACGGACAGTTCTACAGAGGAACGCTCCGTTCCGGACAGGTGCTGGAAGCAGAGGGAAGCATCATCATACTTGGAGATGTGAACCCCGGCGCCCGAGTTGTTGCCAAAGGAAATATCATTGTGCTTGGCACTCTGCGCGGAACGGCGATTGCCGGACTGGGCGGAAAAAGGCATGCCATTGTCGTGGCCCTGGAGATGGAACCCATTCAAATTCGCATCGGAGAAGTGACTACCCGTCTGGGAGGCAGAAAAAAATTCTCCGATGGTGCGCAAATTGCGTATCTGGATCTGGGAAATATCCATATTGAGCCTCTCTGCAAGAGGGTCATCGACGAGGTAAGCTTCTCGTAAAACCGGAATTTGAATGTGGAGGAAGAAAAGATGAGTGAAGTGATTGTCATTACATCCGGAAAAGGCGGGGTCGGAAAAACGACTACTTCCGCTAATTTAGGAACAGGCCTCGCCATGTTAAACAAAAAGGTGGTATTGATTGATACGGACATCGGCCTTCGGAATCTGGATGTGGTCATGGGGTTGGAAAACCGCATTGTCTACAATCTGGTAGACGTCATTGAGGGAAGCTGCCGCCTGAGTCAGGCTCTCATTAAAGACAAACGTTATCCAAGCCTTCAGCTTCTGCCATCAGCCCAAACCAGAGACAAGTCCAGCGTTTCTCCAGAACAGATGAAAAAGCTGATAGGTTCCCTTGGGGAGGATTTTGATTACATACTCTTGGATTGTCCGGCTGGGATTGAACAGGGATTCAAAAATGCCATTGCAGGGGCAGACCGGGCCATTGTAGTCACAACCCCGGAAGTTTCTGCCATTCGCGATGCCGATCGGATCATTGGCCTTCTGGAATCCAACGATATCCGCTGTATTGATCTGATTGTCAATCGGATCCGTATGGATATGGTAAAACGCGGAGATATGATGTCCATCGAGGATGTCATCGATATTCTGGCTGTGCGTTTAATCGGCGCAGTTCCAGACGATGAAAACATCGTTATTTCCAGCAATCAGGGGGAACCTCTGACCGGTTCCGATTGTCTGGCCGGACAGGCTTATATGAATATTGCAAGGCGGGTGACGGGAGAGGATGTGCCCATGCTGGATCTGAACGTGAAAAGCGGCTTTTTTTCCAGACTGGCCGGGGCTTTGAAAAAGAAATAGGAGGGACGTCATGGGACTATTTGACTTTTTTTCTAAGAACAAGTCAGGGAACGTGGCGAAGGACCGGTTAAAGCTTCTTCTGGTTTCAGACCGGGCCAACTGTTCTCCTGAAATTATGGAAGCAATTAAAAACGATATTATCAAAGTGATTTCCAAATATATGGACGTGGACACAGAGGCGCTGGATATTCAGATTACCCAGACCCAGTCGGAGGGGGGACATGGCTGTGTTCCTGCACTTTTTGCAAATATTCCAATTAGAGATATGAAAAATGGGAATCCTAACAGATAAAGGATAGACTATGTTCAAATTCAAAGAGTATCATTTCCGGTATTACAACATCAGACTGATTCTGTTCATCCTGGCTCTCTCCGTCGTGGGGATTCTGTTCGTAAAGAGTGCCACCATCGGAACAGGTACCAGCAGTTATTACAAGCAGATCTTCGGCGTAGCAGTGGGACTTTTCTGTATGTTTTTTGTTTCCCTCATGGATTATCACTGGATTCTGCTGCTTTACTGGCCGATTTATGCCGTCAACATTGCTATGCTCTTGGCCACCAAATTTATGGGAAGTGTCAGTGGCGTGGGAGCGCAGCGCTGGTTGACCCTTCCGGTTATCGGACAGATTCAGCCCTCAGAATTTTCCAAGATCATGCTGATCTGCTTCTTTGCCATGTTTTTCTATAAGCACCGGGAAACCATCAGTACCATACGGATTGTTGTAAGTTCTCTGATACTCTTTGCGATTCCAGCTTATTTGATTTTCGATCAGCCAAATTTATCTACCACCCTGGTGGTGGTGGTCATATTCCTGGTCATGCTCTATGTGGCGAAGATCAGCTATAAATGGATTGGAGGCGCCCTGGCCCTTCTGGTTCCTTTTGGGGCATGGTTTATTTATGCCATTCAACAGGAGGGACAGGAGCTTCTGGAACCTTATCAGGTCAACCGAATTATGTCCTGGATCGATCCTGCCAAATATCCGGTAGACAATACGCAGCAGCAGATGAATTCCATTATGGCGATTGGATCAGGACAGCTTCATGGGAAGGGAATTGCCAATACGACTCTGGCTTCTGTGAAAAACGGAAATTTTCTTTCAGAAGAGGACTGTGACTTCATTTTTGCCGTCATTGGCGAGGAGCTTGGTTTTATCGGAAGTGTGATTATTATTGCGCTTCTCCTGATTTTGGTAGCAGAATGTATTTATATGGCGGTACGGGCCAGAGATTTGTCGGGACGCCTGATCTGCAGCGGCATCGCCGCTCTGATCGCCTTTCAGTCTTTTGTAAATATTGGCGTTGCAACCGGACTTTTGCCCAATACAGGACTTCCGCTTCCTTTCATAAGCGCGGGACTGAGTTCGCTTCTCAGTATCTTTATTGGAATGGGGTTAGTATTGAATGTGGGGCTTCAACGAAACTATGAAAATAACAGAGGAGGGTTCTAAGTATGAATGTGGGATTTATCGCCCATGATGCAAAGAAAAAGTTGATGCAGAATTTTACCATCGCCTACCGTGGAATTTTATGTCGTCATGAGTTATATGCGACAGGAACCACGGGACGTCTGATCGAAGAAGTCACGAATCTGACGGTACACAAATTTTTAGCCGGACATCTGGGCGGAGAACAACAGCTCGCTGCACAGATTGAAAGCAATCAGATTGATCTGATGATTTTCCTGCGCGATCCACTTCATCCAAAATCACATGAACCGGACGTATTCAATGTCAGCCGTCTTTGTGATATGCACAACATTCCTCTGGCCACGAACCTGGCTTCTGCCGAACTCTTAGTGAAAGCTCTGGAGCGCGGAGATATGGAGTGGAGAGAGGCATTCAAATAGAAACGTTTGAAACAAGTACAGGAGTTTGAAGTCATGCCTAGAAAAAAAACAGCGAAACAGGTAAAACGGTCGAGAATGTTTCTCCGAGCGTTTTTGGCAACCCTTGCAATTGCCGCTCTTGGTGTGGGAACCGCGTGTTTTTTCCTTGCAAATCCCTTTGGAGAAGAGGAAGTCACCCGCGAGATTCCTGTTCCAGCTCCCTATGAAAGCCAGGTCCAGTTAAAAACTCTTGAGGAGCAGGCAATAAAAGAACGCCCTGCGCTCTTTGGAGACGGACTTTGTGTGGCGGAAGAATCGGAACCGGATGGGCAAATCACTGCCAAGGCTGGGATTATATTTAACCGTACCACCGGTGAGGTTGTATACAGCCACAATGCCTATGAGACGCTATATCCGGCAAGTATTACCAAATGTATGACCTTTCTCACGGCTTTAAAACATGGGGATCTGTCTGCGAAAGTTACGGTGACGGAAGAGATGCTTGCCAACCTGGATCCGGAGTCCTCCGTGGCGGGGTTAAAGCCTGGGGATACGTTGAGTCTGGAACAGCTTCTTTACGGACTTATGCTTCCATCCGGAAACGATGCTGCCAATGCTATTGCCTGGCTGGTAGCTGGAGGAGAAGAAGCATTTGTCGCGCTTATGAATGAAGAAGCGCAGGCCATCGGCGCCACAGGGAGTCATTTTACCAATGCCCATGGTCTTACGGATCCCTCCCATTACACTACGGCCTATGACATCTATCTGGTTTATAATGAGCTTCTGGACTATGACAAATTTCTGGAGGTCGTCGGTGTTCCGGACTATACGGCACAGTATGAAAACCAGGGAACTCCAGTGACAAAGACCTGGGTGCGCGGCATTTGGTATTTCAATGGACAGGCAGAAGCCCCCTCCGGTGTAACTCCCATTGGCGGAAAGACCGGAACGACTCCAGAGGCCGGTTATTGTCTTTCTCTGGCTTCTTCTGACTCTCAGGACGAACAATATGTATCTGTTGTCTTAAAAGCAGACGGAAGGGACGCTCTCTATGGGAATATGACCGCTTTACTTTCAAAAATTCAGAAATAAGGATTGTACTTTCCGGTAATTTATACTATAATTAGAATACGGCTTACAAAACTATAACCAGTGACTAAAGGAGGAGTGCATTATGGTGCAAATCATAGCAGGAAAGATGGGGAAGGGAAAGACAAAGTTTCTGCTTGAAAAGGCCAATCTGGCAGTGAAGGAATGTAAAGGATCTATCGTATATCTCGATAAAAATACAAAACATATGCACGCGCTTGACAACCAGGTTCGCCTTATCAATGTTTGTGATTATCCGATTCGTTCTTATAATGCGTTTATTGGATTTTTGTGTGGGATTATTTCTCAGGACTACGATTTGGAATATCTGTTTTTAGACAGCTTTTTGAAGCTGGCACATCTGGAAGGAAAGGACATTTCTTCTGAATTGATTGAACTTGAGCAGCTTGGTCAGCAGTACGGAGTTACCCTC
This sequence comes from Lachnospiraceae bacterium, assembly GCA_022792335.1. Taxonomy (GTDB): domain Bacteria; phylum Bacillota; class Clostridia; order Lachnospirales; family Lachnospiraceae; genus Lientehia. The sequence goes on along the minus strand of JAAWAV010000008.1, from coordinate 63,858 downwards.
ATTTTGAGTATTTCCCTGGATGCACAGGATTTGCCGGAACATGCACAGTCTAAGGTAATTGTTTCCTTATAATCATGAATATTATTTACATAATTATGGATAAAATATGGTTCGGGACGTGAAACCACGTCCCGCACTTTTTTTCGTCTATTCTGTTTTGCAAATCCGACAAAAGCAAATTAGCCTTCCCTGCTGTTTCCCACACGGCCGAACATGCTTAAAAGATACAGACCGCAGATCCCCACGACTCCGTATACAATGCGGGAAAGCAATGTCATATCGCCCAGAAGAAACGTAACCAGATTAAACCGGAAAAATCCAATCAGAGCCCAGTTGACTGCACCGATGATGACCAGAGCAAGCGCTGTATAATCCAGTGGTTTTGAATTCATAGTTGTTTCCCTCCTTCTTATGTTTAGTGTATTCTCCTTTTTCCAGATTATTATGGAAAGATTTTCCAGATTAAGGGAGCAGGTTCCGTGGCCAAAAAAAGAACAAACATCATTCGATATAAAAAAACAAAAACCATGAATATTGGGATTGCTATTTTTTCCGTCATTTTTTTATATCTGACTATTATGGTAATCCGTTACATAACGACGCCCAAAATCAAAATGTATGAGGTCCTGGAAGGGGATATCGCCAGCACCTCCTATTATACCGGCGTCATTTTACGAAGCGAAACTCTTGTTTCTTCCAATTCTGCCGGTTATGTCAACTATTATCTACGGGAGAGAGAAAAAGCGGCTGTGGGAGACTTAATTTACACCGTGGACGAAAACGGATCCATGACAGAATATTTAAATCATTCTTCTGGCAATGAAAGCCGGCTTTCTGAAGAAAATTTAAAGGAACTGAAAGCGTTGCTTTCCGATTTCAGCACTTCCTATTCCGATAATCGTTTTTTTGAAGTCTATGACGCTGGTACGACTCTTTCCTCCACGCTTATGAAGGATATGAACGTCAATGCCCTGAAAAAACTTTCCGAGCAAGAGCAGGCCGGTGTTTCTATTTCTTTCCAGAAATGTACGGCTGATTCCAGTGGAATTGTATTCTATTCTTCAGACGGTATGGAGGGACTGGTTCCCAGTCAGCTTTCTGCCGATACCTTTTCCCGGGACGGCTACGAAAAAACCTCTTATACTGGAGGAATGCTGGTAAGTGCCGGAAGCCCTGTCTACCGTCTGATCACAGAAGATACCTGGTCTGTGGCAATTCCTTTGTCGGAAGAGGACTTGGCTATTTACGGCAATCGTTCTTCTCTGTCTGTCCGTTTTACAGAAAAGAATCTGGAAGCGAACGCGGATTTTTCCATTGTCCGTGGAGCGGACGGCGCCTCTTATGGCCTTTTAACTCTACATCAGTATATGATTCAGTTTGCCGGAGAACGGTTTGTGGAAGTGGAACTAAAAACCTCGCAGGCAAGAGGATTAAAGCTTCCCAAAACCTCACTGACCAGTCAGGATGCTTATGTAATCCCCATGGAATACCTGACTACAGGCGGAAACAGTCTGTCGGAGGGTTTTTATAAAGAAGTATATGGGGAGGATGGTTCCGTTTCCACAGAATTTGTGGAAGCCGATATCCTTAGGATTACAGATAATGCCAAAGAAGAAAAGGAAAGGCGAAAAGCAGAGGGAATAGATGAAACAGAGCAGGAGAGTCAGGAGCCCGTTCCAGAGTTTTGTTACGTCTCCACATCAAGTTTCTCTCAGGGAGATATGATTATCCTTCCAGATTCCAATGACCGATTTCGGGTAGCGGAACAGGAATCTCTGACTGGCGTTTATAATGTCAACCGTGGTTATGCCTCCTTCCGCTATGTAAATGTTATTGATCAAAACGAAGAATACTGCATTGCAGAAAAAAATGTCTATTACAGCATCCGTACCTATGATCATATTGCGTTGCATGGCTCAAACCTTACGGAAGGAGAACTTCTCCGGTGATTTTTGAAAAAATTCAGATTATTGGTTGACATCATTCCCAAAAACATTGATAATGATAATGAGTATAAACAGGAAAGGCGGTTTTTTTTCATGAGCAAGTTTATTGACAAATTTCTGGACTCCATGAAATTGAACGATGACGACGATTACGATTACGATGATGATTATATGTACGACGAGGATGACGATTACGATAATCAACCCCAGAAAGGATTTTTCCGCAGAGATAAAAAAGCAGCCGTTCCGGATGACCCTGAGCCTGTACCGAAGATGAGGCCCCGAACTGCAGCAAATGTAGTTCCCCTCCGCGCTGCCACCAGAGGCGGCATGGAAGTCTGTATGGTCAAGCCCAACAGTATTGGAGACGCCCGTGAGATTGTAGATACTCTGATGAGCGGCCGTGCCGTTGTTATTAATATGGAAGGAATCCCCACGGAAATTGCTCAGAAGATCATTGATTTCACTTCCGGCGCCTGTTATTCTATGAATGGAAATCTGCAAAAAATTTCCAATTTTATTTTTATTGCAACGCCCCAGTCTGTGGAGCTTTCCGGTGATTTTGAGGATTTGATGGGGAGTGGCAATTCCTCCGCCGGATATTAACAACTGCCGGAGAGACTGATACGATGAACAGGGAAGAACAGTTATTTCTCAACCATCTACATGATTTGGCCAAACTTTGTTACAGCCGGAACATCCCGGTCTATACGGATTTTCTGAATTTAAACGAGCAAACGGTCTTTTTGTCGAACCTCTCAGAGTTTTCTCATATTCGCACAGCAATGGACGGCGGTTATGAAGGGGCAGAGCGGAAGATTGTTTGCTTTCTTCCTGCTTATGGAAACGAACGGCCTTCCAGAGAGGAACTTCCCATACGTCCTCTCTGTATTCGCTCTGCCGCCGGAAAATTTACAGTCGCTTGCAGTCATAGAGATTATCTGGGAGCTGTTTTGAATCTGGGGATTGAGCGTGGAAAAATCGGCGATTTTCTTGTAGGAGACGGATATGCCTATGTGCTTTGCTCAAGAGGTCTGGCAGACTTCTTGACGGAACATTTAACCTTCGTCAAGCGAAATCCCGTTCTTTGTGCCCTGGCAGATTTTTCTGAACTGGAAGGTCAGCTTTCTTTTGCAGAGCAGACAGGTTCTCTGGCCTCTTTGCGCATGGATTCTTTGATCGCTCTTTTTACAAAAAATTCCCGTTCATCTGCAGTTTCCATTCTCGAGAGCGAACGGGTCTTTGTAAATGGAAAGCTTTGTCTTTCCCATTCGGCAGAGCCGAAGGAGGGAGATATTATTTCTGTGCGTGGTTTTGGAAAATTTATTTTTGACGGCGTCCTTTCTTCTACGAAAAAGGGACGCCTTATGATAAAGATTAGAATCTATCGTTAGGAGCAGCATATCATGTCGACTGAAACAATTATGGTTCACAGGGATAAGGTTCCTGTTTATCCCATCTGGCTGACGGATTCCTTTGAATCTTTTCCCGAAGCAACGGCTCCGCTTGCCCTGGCCGGCCGGAGAGTTTGTATCGTCACAGACAGCAATGTGGCTAAACTTTATTTGTCCCAAATAGAAGAGTTCCTCCCGGAAACTGCGAAACAAGTAGTCTCTTTTGTATTTCCGGCAGGGGAGGAGCATAAAACTCTGGATACTGTAAAAACTCTCTATGAGTTTTTGATTCGGCATTCTTTTGACCGTAATGATGTGTTGCTTGCCCTGGGCGGAGGCGTCGTGGGCGATCTGACTGGTTTTACGGCCTCCACCTACCTGCGCGGTATCCGGTTTGTACAGATACCGACCACGTTGCTTTCTCAGGTGGACTCCAGCATCGGTGGAAAAACCGGCGTTGATTTTGATGCTTACAAAAACATGGTGGGAGCTTTTTATATGCCCTCCCTGGTTTACATCAATGTATCCGTTCTGCAAAGCCTCCCGGAAATACAATTTTCCTCCGGGATGGGAGAGGTCGTCAAACATGGCTGTATCCGTTCGGCTGCCTACTACCAGTGGCTTTCCAGAAACCACAAAGCAGTCTCTCTCCGAGACAAAGCGGCCCTGATAGAAGTTGTAAAAGGAAGCTGCCTCATCAAACGCTCCGTAGTGGAAGAGGACCCCACGGAGAAAGGGCTCCGGGCCCTTTTGAATTTTGGTCATACCCTCGGTCACGCCATCGAAAAGGAGCAGAATTTCACCATGAGTCACGGAGCCTGTGTGGCTGTAGGATGTGTGGCGGCTGCCTGGATTTCTGTAAAGCGGGGAATGTTTTCCATAGAAGAGCTTCATTCTGTGGAAGCGTTGTTTTCCTGTTTTGGCCTTCCCACAAGGATTTCCAATCTTTTTCCTGAGCGCATTCTGGAAGCGACAGGCCATGACAAGAAAATGGATTCTGGCATAATCAAATTCATCCTTTTAAAGCAGATCGGAGAGGCCTATATCGATAACACGGTGACAAAACAGGAGATGGCCGACGCTCTTGGCTATCTGTCAGGAGAGAGAAAGTGAGAAGATGATGGAAATACAGACACAGAAAAAAAAGAAAACTTTCGTACTCGCCGGATACTTTGCTGTTTCTCTTTTTCTGGTGCTTTTTGACCAGTGGACCAAGAAACTGGCTGTAATTCATCTAAAAGGACAAGCCGATTTCCCTTTCATAGAAGGGGTTTTTGAATTGTCTTATCTGGAAAATACTGGTATGGCCTGGGGGCTTTTTGCCGGGGGAAGATGGATGTTCCTGGCCGGGACCCTCCTCATTCTGAGCCTTATTGTATATGCTCTGTTAAAAGCGCCCTTGACTGGACGATATCGTTTTTTCCGTATCGTCCTTTCTGTGTTAGCCGCCGGAGCAGTTGGAAATCTGATTGACAGGCTGGTTCAAGGATATGTGGTGGACTTTTTTTCTTTCTGTCTGATTCATTTTCCGATTTTCAATGTGGCCGACTGTTATGTGGTCGTGGCCGGGATTGCCTTTGTTCTGCTCTTTCTTTTTTATTATAAAGATGAAGAACTGACCGTCTTTGTTCCTTCTTTTCTGAAAAAGAACAGGAAAGAAGCCGGGCGCAAGGAGGACTCCTAAATATGACCGTCTTTTCCTACCTGGTCCCTGAGGAAGCTGCCGGACAAAGGCTGGACAAATATCTGTCTGAGCAGCCGGGATTGCCTTCCAGAAGCTATTTACAGCGTCTGATCGAAGAAAACTGTGTTCTTGTAGAACAGAGGCCTGTAAAAAGTAATTACAGGCTTCAGAAGGGAAACCATATCACTGTGTCCGTCCCGGAACCAAAAGAACTTTCTGTGGAAGCAGAACAGATGGACCTGGATATTTTCTATGAGGATGAGGATGTCCTGGTCGTCAACAAACCGAAAGGACTTGTGGTTCATCCAGCCGCCGGTCATGAAAATCATACGCTGGTCAACGGACTTCTTTATCATTGTCGCGGAAATCTTTCCGGTATCAACGGAATACTACGGCCCGGGATTGTTCACAGGATTGACCGGGATACCACGGGCCTTCTTCTTGTCTGTAAGAATGATTCCGCTCATGCCTCCATTGCTGAACAACTAAGTATCCATTCGATTACCAGGCGATATCACGCCATTGTCCACGGAATGCTTTCTGAGGATGGAACGGTCAATACTCCCATCGGGCGAAATCCAAATGATCGTATGAAGATGGCGGTAAATCATAAAAACGGCAAGCCGGCTGTGACCCATTATCACCCGCTGGCGCCTTTAAAGAATTTCACTTATGTGGAATGTCGTCTGGAAACTGGCCGTACTCATCAGATTCGTGTCCATATGGCTTCCATCCGGCATCCTCTTCTGGGCGATACCGTATACGGTCCTTCAAAACTGCCTTTTCCTCTGGAAGGACAGACGCTCCATGCAAAAGTACTTGGATTTCGTCATCCGCGAACTGGAAAATATCTGGAATTTGAAGCTCCGTTGCCAGAATATTTTGAAAAATCATTGATAAGACTGCATATATAGCAAAAAGATAAGAATTAAATTCCAAAGGGTATACTTTTCCTCGTTCCTATAGTATAATATTTTTATCTGGAAGAGTCAAAAAAGAGAGGAGCTGAATTTCTATGAACGGAAATCTGGTTATAACAATCGGAAGAGAGTGCGGAAGCGGCGGAAGATTCATCGGCCAGAAACTGGCAAAACGGCTCGGAGTCAAATGTTACGACAAAGAACTGCTTACTCTTTCCGCTAAAAACAGCGGACTTTGTGAAGAAATTTTTGAGCATCACGATGAAAAACCCACAAACAGTTTTTTATATTCTCTGGTTATGGATACTTATTCCATGAGCTACAATCCTTCCGGTTTTCTGGATATGCCCCTGAATCAGAAGGTATTTCTTGCCCAGTTTGATACGATCAAAAAACTGGCAGAACGGGAATCCTGTGTGATTGTCGGCCGTTGTGCAGATTATGCTCTGGCGGATTATCCGAATATGCTTTCTGTATTCACCACGGCTTCCTATGAGGACAAGGTGGATTACTTAAAAGAACATTATCATATTGAACCTTCAAAAATCAAAGACTTTATTACCAAGACAGATAAGAAGCGCGCTTCCTATTATAATTATTACGCCAATAAAAAGTGGGGCAGTGCAAAGAGTTATGATCTGTGCATCAACCGAAGCGCCGTAGGGTTCGACGGGGCGGTGGATGTGATACTGAATGTTGCAGAAGTAAAAAAAGCCGCTATGAACCAAAAATCATAACAATAAATCTAAGATAATAAACGGAAGAGGAGATTTTGGAGGAACTTGCCGGAATCCTTCGGAACAGAGGATTATACAAAAGTTTTTGTGAATGATTTTGAAATCATACGATATCATAAGTAGAAATAAAATAAGACCTGGAACCTAAAAACTGGTTCTGGGTCTTATTTTTTGTTTCACAGGAAAGTGCTTCCTATCTCTTTATTTCTTATTCTACTGTAACGGACTTTGCCAGATTCCGCGGCTTATCCACATTAAGCCCCTTCATATCAGAAGTATAGTAAGCCAGAAGCTGCAAGATCACAGCCACAGGGAATACGGAAAACTGGTCATGGGAAACTGGTACTGCAAAATGAATGTCACAGATATCCTCCGGAATCTCTGCCCCTGTTTTTGTAATTAGAATGACAAAAGCGCCCCTCGCCCGGACCTCCCGGATATTGGAAATTGTCTTTCCATAAATATGGTCCTGAGTCGCTACGGCAATCACCGGAGTATCTTTCTCAATAAGCGCAATGGTTCCATGCTTCAGTTCTCCGGCAGCATAGGCCTCCGCATGAATATAAGAAATTTCTTTTAGTTTCAGCGAACCTTCCAGAGAGAAGGCATAATCTAACCCCCTGCCCACAAAAAAAGCATCCTGGGCTTTGGCTACCAAACTGGCGGCTTCTTTGATTCGTTTTTTATTCTCTAAAATTTTCTGTACGGCAGAAATAGAATCTGTCAGTCTGGAAATAAACGTGCGGGCTTCGGCCTCTGTAAATTTTCCACGCGCCATGGACATGCGACAACCGATGAGATAGAGGCTGGCAAGCTGAACCATATAAGCCTTTGTGCTCGCCACCGCAATTTCCGGCCCCGCATGCGTATAAAATACATAGTCGCTTTCGCGTGCAATGGTGGAGCCTTTGACATTCACAATGGAAAGCACCTTCGCGCCACATTCCTTGGAGAGCCGGAGAGCAGCCAGAGTATCAATGGTTTCCCCGGACTGGGAAATAACAAGTACGAGCGTTTTTTCATCCACCAGCGGACTTTCGTAACGAAATTCTGAAGCAATATTCACAGATACCGGTATCTTGATAATCGGCTCAATCAGAGCCTTCCCCACCATTCCCGCATACATGGCAGTGCCGCAGGCCACAATGGCGATTTTATCACAGCCTGAAAGAACTTCATCTAAAATTCCATCCTCCGAAAAATCGGGAAGGCCGTTTTCCAGCCTGGGCGTTATGGTATTTCTCAGCGCTTCCGGCTGCTCATGGATTTCCTTTAACATAAAATGAGGAAAGCCGTTTTTCTGAGCAGCTTCAATATTCCAGTTGACCTCCAGCATTTCCGGGCTCACAGGATTTCCCTCAAAATCCTGGACGGAAATACCGTCCTGGCCAAGTGTGACAATCTGATATTCCGGAATCACAAAATAACGGTTGGTATAGGGAATCACCGCCGTCACATCAGAGGCTACAAAAGAACCGTCCTCCATATGTGCCGCCACCATAGGGCTCACATTTCGGACACAGAAAATTTTATCATGAATATCTTCAAACATAATACAGAAGGCATAGGATCCTGTAATTTCCCGAATGGTTCTGCGGATGGCTTCATAGGGGTCCCCACTATAATAGTAGTTTAAAAGTCTGGCAGCCACCTCCGTATCTGTCTCCGATACGAGAAGATCCCGGAAACCAAATTTCTCAATCAGATTGTGGTAGTTTTCAATAATTCCATTGTGAATTAAAGTTACCTTCCCTGCAATATGAGGGTGTGCGTTGGTATCGTTGACGCCTCCATGCGTCGCCCACCTGGTGTGACCGATTCCACAGTGAGATTCTACCTTCAGGTTCTCACAAGTCTCCTTCAATGCGGCAACCGGCCCGGCCTTTTTGATCAGCAACCGGTCGTCGCCTTTGCCTGAGAGAAGCGCGATACCTGCACTGTCATAACCACGATATTCCAACTGCTCAAGTCCGCGCAACAAAACATTCAGGGCATCCAAACGCCCCGTATATCCGATAATTCCACACATAAAAATCTCCTTATATTCCAAATACTATGTAACATTCCAATTTATATTCCCTGATTGTATTGAATTTGTTTTGCCGTCTCCGACATATTTGCCAATACAGACATGCACAGGGGCATGGAAGAGCATCCGCCGAATCCTCGATTTTCTCTTCTCCTCGTCACCCTCAACCGATAAGAGGGACTGGCGCTTTTTCTTTTATTCAGTTTTTTTACTGCGTCCTCCTTTACACGCAATTCTTCATAACTATATCATTTTCCGCTTTCTGCGTCAAGTAAGGTGAATAGCAGTGTTTGGGTTTGTGTTCTAACTATTCGCGAAACACAGCTTTAACGAATAGTTAATACCGAGAAGCACCAAAAAGCTCATATCCTAATAATATCCTAATATTTTCCTGTTTTTCTACCCTACCATAAAAGCTATACTGTAAAGCTGGTTTACTTCTAGTCCTCCTTTTTATAACTAACTTTCATAGAACATATAGAACACAAAGAAATTCCACAGGTCCAATGGAAATCGGACCTGTGGTTCAGAAACAAAAACACCAATACATCACAAAGCGTAACAGAAATCATAGCCTTAAACATATTCGAATAATATTTGTTTTTATTCTAAACATATTTCAAAATCTTTATATAGGTATTTTATTTTAAGTATGTTTTAAATCCATTTAGATATGTTTTAAAAAATATCTTTCGAAGTTCTTTTTAGGTATCATTTGTTTGGAACGGTCGTATAATTTAGCTTTTCAAGCATTGCAAGCATTTTTTCTCTGGCGTCTGCCGCCAGTGGCTGAAGCGGGGCCCGCATTCCGTCTCCGGAAATAATTCCCCGATTTTTCAGAGCTGCCTTATACCGCGCGATATTCTGGGAACAGCTCAATACCTCGTTTAAGACATTGGTCCTTTGTTGTAACCGTTTTGCCTCCTCAGGCTTTTTCTCCTGAAGCGCTTTCCAGATTGCCTCATAATGCTCCGGAATTACATTTGCGTTTCCAGACACAGTTCCGTCTCCGCCTGCCAGACAGGTAACTGCAAACAAATCGTCCGGTCCACACAGGACGGAAAAAGTTCCGTCTTTCAGAGTCATAAATTTCTGAATCCGGGACATATCGTTGTAACTATATTTGATTCCAATCACATTGGGACATTCCTTTGCGATTTTTTCCGCCAGCGTCGGCGTGATGTCATTGACTGCACACTGAGGAATCCCATAGAGATAAATCGGCAGATCCTTTGGAACACTTTCAGAAACCAGTTTATAAAACCCAAGCAGCTCTTCTTCTGTCAGTTTAAAGAAAACAGGAGTCACAACACCGATCCCATCAGCTCCGATTTGGGCGGCATGTCTGGACAGGGTAATGGTATCCTCCAGATTCCAGGCTCCAGTCTGTACATATACTACCGCTCTTCCACCAGATGTTTTTACAACAATCTCAGCGATCCGCTTCCGCTCTTCCACTGTCAGATACATCATTTCTCCTGTAGTTCCAGCCGGATACAGACATTGAATCCCTTTTTCGATCAAATATTCCGTCAGACGTTTCAAGCTGTCCTCATCCAGCCGCCCTTCTTTGTCAAAAGGCGTTACCAAGGGTACGGTTACTCCGTGTAATTTCTTCATCTTAAAAGTTCTCCTTCCATAATGAGATGGCATTGAGCGTTATTATACCAGTCTGTTTTTGGGCTCTTTCCCTTCCAATACATCCAGTAGCGCTTGTGCCGTCATCATTCCTGTATTTCTGTAGTTCTCATAGGATTCTGCAGCCGTATGAGGGGTACAGATATAATTTTCAAATCGGAACAGAGGATAATCTTTGGTCACCGGCTCAAACTCAAAGACATCCGAGCCATATCCTGCAATTTTTCCACTTTCAAGCCCTTCATAAACTGCCTTTTCATCCGCCGTCGTCCCTCTGGATGTGTTGACAATATAAACGCCGTCTTTGCAACGAGCAAGGGCCTCTTTCCCTAATATATGGTAAGTATCCGGAAGCGCCGGAACATGAATGGAAATTACGTCGCTCTTGCTCCAGATTTCCTCAAGGGCACACAGTTCCACCTGAAGTCTCGCTGCCTCTTCCAGGTTTGGATATTTGTCATAAGCACATATGTGGCAGCCAAAAGCCTGAAGTTTCTCTGCCAGATTTCTGGCTACAGCTCCGAAGCCCACAAGACCCACCTGCTTTCCGCGAAGCTCCTTCACCATAACTCTGGTCCATTTTCCCTCCCTCGCATGCTGGTTCAGCCTGGGAAATTCACGCATAATACTCAAAATCAGCATCAGCGCATGTTCCGCTACTGATTCCGTATTCACACCGGGACAGTTGCTGACCACAACTCCACGTTTTTTTGCCGCTTCCAGATCAATATTGTCCACTCCCACGCCAAACCGGGCGATTGCCTTTACCTTTGGAGCATGAGACAGCATTCTCTCATCCCACACATCCACGCCTGCAATCACTCCGTCCACATCCACCGCCAGCTCTTTTAACTGTTCAAAGTCCAAAGGACCTCCTGTTTCATTTTCAATCACGCTACATCCAGAACGAATCAAATATTCTTTTGCTTCCTGACAATACAGAGAATAATTGGGAAGCGCCGCCAGTATCTTTTTCATCCTTCTTTTCCTCCTCACACTACCTCACTCTAAACACTCTAAAGTTTCAACTGAAATACGGTCTGTACCGTTTTGTACATCACCTGTTCCAGCCCTTCTTCTGTCAAAACTCCCCGTCTGTATAAATCCAGATATTTTTCTTTCTCCGGCGCCATCTGCAGGATAACATCAGAAGAAAACATGACTCTGGAGGGGCCAAGTGTCTTTAAAATATCATAAGTCGACTCAATTCCAGCGCCGCTCGGCTCGATAAAAACGTTTTCATGTCGTCTGGCAACGCTGATCGCCTGATGTGTATAGAAATTTGCCCCAGCATGTGCAATCACAATGGTCACATCAGGAAAATTTTCTGCACATGGTTCAACCTGAATCGGATCGGCAAAGGGAACTCCCATGCCTGTGTGTACCATAACTGGTACCTTCAGTTCTCTGGCCAGTTCAAACACATGAAAACCATCTTTTGAGCAGGGGGAAATGGCATGGCCCGGCGGTGTGATTTTGATTCCGACAAAACCAAGTTCCTTCACACAGCGGATCGTCTCTCTGTCATAATCCTCCGGATAAAAATGCGGGTTTACCGAGGACATCCCGAAAATTCTTCCCGGATGAGCTTTGGACATCTGGTAGATCCTATCGTGGATTTTCTTAAATTCTTCAGGATAAGGTCTTGGCAGATAGGGTTGAACAATCCCTCCATCCACCCCATATTTTTCAAAATTAGCCCAAAGCTCTTCTTCTGTGGTTTGCTGATCGAAGGTAACATCTGTTCCAATATGGCAGTGCGCATCAATGATCATGATTTTTGTTTTCTCCTTCCTCGAAAATGCATTTTATTTGCTTCCAAAACAATGGCGCATAAGAGTACGACTCCATAAAGGAGCTGCTGTACACCAAGAGACGCTTTCAGTACTGTGAGCATACTGAGGACAATGGTGATAAGCAGCGCCCCGCTGGCCGATCCCACCACATGGCCTCTTCCACCATTCATGGAAATTCCACCAATGGCCACTGCCGCCAGAGTGATAAACATATAGGAATCTCCCATCCCAAGATAAGACTGCCCTACCCGGCCACTCATAATCAGCCCTCCGATTGCCGCACAGACAGCGCTTATCATATATGCAATCATCGTGACAGCTTTTACATTCACTCCGGAAAAATAAGCCGCCCGTTTGCAGTTTCCTACTGCATATAATCGTTTGCCATAGGCGCTTCGTTTCAAAACCAGCATAAGAATTAAGACACCTGCCGCAAAAAATAGGGTCACTACAGGAAGAAATCCGAGTTTTGCTTTTGAAAATACTGTCAACCCCCGGGGAGTAAATCCTCCCGCCGTTCCTTTTGTCCAGGAGAGCAAAGCCCCCATCATGATGGAATTCATACCATAAGTCATGATCATGGGATGCACTTTCAGATAGGCGATACCGAACCCACTGATAGCTCCCGCCAGGAGGGTCATAGCCGCCACAATAAGAAAGGCTGTCGGAAGGTTCCAGTTTTTGGTATTGATTCCATAGTTTAAGACCACCGCTGCAGCATTCATCATATAAGGTACTGACATGTCAATCCCGCCAGTCAGCACCGGAAATGTCTGACCGATGACCAGAAAACCCAGGATTGCCAGATCTGAGAGCAGGACACTGATATGGCTTAAACTTCCAAAGCCCCGGTAGAAGATACTGATCCCTGCCACAAGCAGGACTGCTATTAGGTAGTTACCAAGAACGTCTGAATGATTCTTGAGCACCGCTTTCCATTTTTTCATTATACATCCACCTCCATCTTTTTCCGGTTATGGAATATGGCCGTAAAAGAGCTCAGACAAACAGACAGGATCAAAATTACGCCCTGAAGCAGTGAAGTCATATAGGAAGAAACTCCCGTAGCTACCATCAGACTGGTAATGAGACGCATAATCACTGCTCCGATAATTGCTCCTGCAAAGCTATAATAACCGGTCGAAATACTACAGCCTCCGATGACTGCCGAAGCACAGGACAGCAAAATAAAACTGTCTCCCGCTGTGGGAGATCCGGAAGCCACCTGCGCCGTTCGGAACAATCCGGAAGCCGCCGCCAATAGGCCGGATATCATATAAACCAAAATTTTCGTCCGTGTCACAGAAATTCCACCAAAATAAGCTCCCTTTTCATTACTACCCACAGAAATCATAGCGATTCCCAGTCTGGAGGCCTTAAAGAAAATGCCGACGACCACCATCGTGATTAAAATAAGTAGAGATACCTTTACATTTCCAAATTTATAAAGTAACGCTTTCGTAAACATGGAAGGAACTTTCCCTCCATCTACAGAAAGAATACAAAGCGCGCTTCCGCTCCAGATTGCCCAGGTGGTCAGTGTCGCAATAAAGGGCTGTAGGCGAAACTTTACAATGATGAATCCGTTCAAAGTTCCTGCTAAAACGCCAATCAGAAGGATTCCCAAGGAAAAAACAAGAATCCCCGGAACGGATTTTGGCATATAGACAGCGGCAAGACAATTGGTAAATGAGATTACCCCTCCGACGGACAAATCCGTACCGCCAATCATAAACACCAATGTCTGACCGATCCCGACCAGAGCCAGAGTGACCCAGGAATCTGCCTGACGGTTCAGCCAGTTAAAATTGATGACTCCCGGCTGGTATAGATTCATAATCAGCAGGATAACTGCCAGGATAATATACGGAATCCATACATTGAGATTGGAAAAATAAACAAACAATTTGTTTTTTTGACTTCCCATTTCTTTCCTCCCTTTACGCTACGCCGTCGCCTATAGAAGCTTTCAGGATATTTTCTTCTGTCAGGAGCTCTCCAGAAAGATCTGCCTTCACAGCCCCTTGATCCATGACCAGAACCCGATCGCAAACATTGACCAATTCCTCCATGTCTGTAGAGTAAAACAAGATACAGTTTCCGTCTGCCGCCAGTTTTCTCAAAAGCGTAAACATGGTATTTTTGGTTCCCACGTCAACTCCACGCGTAAAGTCATAGAGCAGGAGAACCTTAGGATGGGTCATCATCAGCTTTGCAAGGACGACTTTCTGCTGATTGCCTCCGCTCAAACTATTCACTGGATTTTCTATATCTCCTACTTTGATTGAAAGGCTGTCTACTGCATGCTCCAGAAGCTCCTGCTCTTTCTTTCTATTTATCAGCCCCCATCTGGTAATATGAGATACCACAGGAAGCAACAGATTGTCCGCGATGGAAAGCTCCAGTACCAGTCCTTCTGTTGCCCTCTCCTCCGGCACCAGAGAAACCCCCTGAGCCATAGCCTGTTTCGGATTTTTCATGGATACCGGTTTTCCACCCAGGAAAATTTCTCCTTTTTGTACCCTGACAGCTCCAGACAATGCCAAAAGAAGCGCGTTCTGCCCCTGTCCGGCAAGTCCGCCAATCCCGACAACTTCACCAAATTTAAGCTTTATATTTATCTGGTCCAAATAATGTTCAAAAAACAGATCCTTCGTCTCCAGGGCTATCTCTTCCCGGCAGGTGTTTACTTTTTCCGGATAATATCCGGCGATTTTTCTTCCTAACATCATCTGTACCAGTTCGTCGTTCTCCACCTCTTCCAGCGGTTTGGTCCCCACATTCTGTCCGTTTCGAAAGACAGTAACCACATTGCAGAACCTTCGAATTTCTCCCATCCGGTGAGAGATAAAAATAATGATCTTTTTCTGCTCCCGAAGTCTTTCCACCAACCCAAACAACCATTCGACACGATTTGCCGTAAGCGCCGATGTCGCCTCGTCAAAGACAATCACCTCCGTGTTCCGGCTTAAAACTTTTACAATCTCAATGGTCTGTTTTTCAGAAAGAGACAGGGATTCCACCTTTTGTTCTGGTTCAATTCCCTCCACCTGAAATTCTTCAAAAATCTGTCTTGCCTTTTGACAGGCAATTTTTTTTCTTGTGACTGAAGTTTTATTTCCAAGCTTCATTCCCAAAAACAGATTATCTGCAACACTGAGATTCGGGATCAGACTGAGTTCCTGAAAGATAATTCCAATTCCCGCTTCCATAGCCTGTCTGGGATGGGAAACAACAAGCTTTTTTCCATTTAAATAAATCTCTCCACTGTCATAGCTCTGGCAAGCGCCAAGGCATTTGATTAAGGTACTTTTTCCTGCACCATTCTCACCCAAAAGCGCATGAACCTCCCCTTTTGCAGCCTGAAAATTGACGTTTTGCAGAGCTTTTACACCGCCGAATGCTTTCGATAATCCTTTTATTTCTAAATCTGCCATAAGCTCTTTTTCGTTTCCTTTCTATTTTGCTCTTCCTGCCCGCGACGTTTTCCCTCATTCTCTCAAATGTCTTTCAGATGTAGCGTGTGGATTTTGACCCCTGCAAAAACTGCAGGGGTCTGAAAGATTTTGCTACTGGATTCGTCTGTCTGTTTATTTAAAAATATCCGCAATCTCCGGCTGAAGAGCAAAATCCGTCGGTACCACGGGCCATCCGAAGGAAGCGTCCTGATCTTTCCAGCAGTTTACTCCTTCCTCCAGTTTATTGATCTTGACTCCCTCCATTTCTGTGATCTCCGTATTATTGGAAGCCAGATACAGGTCATTGATGGTATTGTCTTTCACCACATCGGCGTCGTCGCCAGTCAGAACTTTATATGCCGTTTCAATGGCCAGCGCAGACATTCCAGGCATACCAGACAACCATACCAGGCCTTCATGGCCACCGTCTAACATGGTAAGAGCATCAC
This sequence comes from Lachnospiraceae bacterium, assembly GCA_022792335.1. GTDB lineage: Bacteria > Bacillota > Clostridia > Lachnospirales > Lachnospiraceae > Lientehia. The sequence goes on along the minus strand of JAAWAV010000008.1, from coordinate 47,807 downwards.
CGTTGTAAACTCCATAACCGCCGCCTACAATAATGGGAACTTCTTTCTGAGCCTCCTCAAATGCCTGTACCACGCCTGTCATCGGCCCCTGAGTCCATACAGCGTCAATGGTGTCTGCCGCTGTCAGCGCTGAAGATACTCCTGTATAGGTTGAGCCCTGCTCGTAACTGCTTTCATAGGTAGCTACGATATGAATACCTGCTTCTGCTTCCAGGATTTCCTTTGCCACCTGATACTCCTGTTCTGCCATGGATGCTCCAGAAAGTCCCAGGTCCATGATCACATTGCCAGAAGCTTTTCCTTTTCCCCCAAGCATTTCTACAATATATTCTGCCCCGATCTGTGCCCGTTTTTCGCAGTCTGTCTGGATTTTATAAGGTTCATCTGATTCGACACTCTGATCAAATACAACCACTACAATTCCAGCGTCGATGGCCTCAGAAATGACAGAATCCAGAGCTGTCGTAGAAGAAGGATCAATAAGAATCGCGTCATATCCTCCGTCGATCATCGTCTGAATAGAAGCAATCTGGGCCTCCGGCGTATTATCTGACTGCACGATATCAAACTCGATACTTCCTGCATAAGGTTCCTGTGCTGCTGTCCATTCTGCCACAGAACACATAATCTGTCTCCAGTCATTTCCCATATAGGCATTACTAAGCCCAATCTTATAGGTTTCCTTGGAGTCATCTTTTGCTTTTGTTTCTTTCTCGACATCCTTTTCTTCCGAAGTAACACTTTCTTTGACTTCATTCCCCCCGCTCGTTTCCTTCTTTTCTGAAGAATCGCCTCCACAAGCAGCCAGAGAACATACAAGCAGCGCCGCCATAGAAGCTGCCACCAACTGTTTCAAATACTTCTTCCACATAACTGTTTCCTCCTTTAATGTTTATTATTTATACAAAACATGAAAAACTCTTTGCGCGCATTTCGAGTTTTTATGTTCAGTATCCATCGTTCTGTAATAATGAACTCCGTTCTCTATATATTGTAAAAAAAAGAAAAATTTTCCACTCTGGCAAGCGCCTGACTCTTGAAAAACAAGAAAATCAGGCACAACCACAGAGTTTCTGTATCGATATCACAAACGTTTTTCAATTTTCATAATGGCGTCTTTTAAAATCAGTGCATACTTTTTGATGTGTTCCTCTGAAAAATCACGGAAAGAACCGCTGATACTGAGTGCGGCTGAAACTCTCCCGTCAGCTCCCAAAATCGGAAGAGAGACACACTTGACTCCAAATTCATGTTCCATATTATCTATCGCGTATCCTCGTTGTCTGGTCACAAGCATCTCTTTTCTCAGACACTCCGGATCAGTAATGGTATTTTCTGTATATCTGTGCAGCCCCATATCGATAATTTCCTCGATAAAATCTGATGGCATAAAGGCCAGCATCGCCTTTCCCAGACCAGTACAATGATAATCGGCCTTCATTCCAAATACAGAACGCATCAGAGTTACTGTTTCAATGGGATAGGTCGCTTCCAGATAGTAAATCTCCCGCCCATAGGGAATTGCCAGATAAACCCGCTGATCTGCCTGATTGGCCAGCTCCTGCATAAAAGGCAAACAGATTTTAATAATCGAAAAAGTATCTTTTAAGGCGTATCCCAGTTTAAAGGCCTGGATTCCCAGTTTATACTTTCCAGATATCTCATCCTGTTCCAGATACCCGAGAGCTTTAAATGTTGTCAAAATATTATGTACATTACTTTTGTAAAATCCAAATTTTTCGCTTAACTCCGTCACTCCTAACATTGGCTCTTCAATAAAGCAATTCAGTATCTCTAAAGCTTTTTGCAGACTTTTTACTTTTATTTCCGACATGATACTTCCCCATGATATTCTATAATAAAGAACTTTTTTATTTATTACAGAATATCATATTCTAATGTGTAATACAATGTACAATTCCGCCTAATATTTCAGAAATATTTTGTGTATTTTCCCCATTGCCTTCCATCTGCCTTCCTTTTTTTTCTTTTTTTTGTTATAATGAAAAAAGTTTTTCTAAGAAGATCTATCCGACTGTTTTATCCAAATTTCAGCAAAGGAAATGACAAACATGAACCTTCAGAAGCTCCTCAGCTATACCAGACGTGCTGTTGACGACTACCAGATGATTGCCCCGGGGGATAAAATTGCCGTTGGTATTTCCGGCGGCAAAGACAGTCTCGCACTGCTTTATGCCTTAAATGGATTGAAACGTTTTTATCCGAACCCTTTTACCATAGAAGCTATCTCTGTAGCTGTTTTCCAAGAAATGGATTTGACTCCTATCCAAGCAATCTGTGACGAACTGGAGGTTCCCTATACGATTGTTCCAACGGAGATTGGAAACATCGTTTTTAAAGAGCGCCGGGAAGAAAACCCCTGTTCCCTCTGTGCAAAAATGAGAAAAGGCGCCTTTAACGAGCAGGCCAAGGCGCTTGGCTGCAATAAGGTTGCTTATGCTCATCATAAAGATGATATCATAGAAACCATGCTCATGTCGTTGATTTTTGAGGGTCGTTTTCATTCTTTCTCTCCCTATACCTATCTGGACAGAATGGATTTGACCGTCATTCGTCCTCTTTTATATATCCCGGAGGCAGATATTATCGGTTTTAAAAATCAATATCATCTTCCCGTCTGTAAAAATCCCTGTCCGGCTGACGGACAGACAAAGCGAGAATATGCAAAAGATCTGGTACGCCAGTTGAATATAGAGCACCCTGGTGCAAAGGAGCGGATGTTTACAGCAGTTCTCAATGGAAATATCGCCGGCTGGCCCCAGAAATTAGACAAAGGAGTTTGCCATGGAACAAAGACCTTATCATGAACAGGTAGATATTCAGAACACAAAAAAACTAAGGGATCTGCTCTCTTCTCTTCCTCCTTTTTGTGTGACCTTCTTTCGTGGAATTGAACAGACTACCTCTTCCCGCACAAGGATCGCTTACGCCTATGATTTAAAAGTCTTTTTCGACTTTCTGATCAAAGAAAATCCCTGTTACAGAGGAAAAGAAATCAAAGAGATTACACTCTCGGATCTGGATCTGGTCAAGCCCTTGGATCTGGAAGAATATATGGAATATCTGAAATATTATTCCAGCAATGAAGTTTCTGAACATATCAATCGGGAGCGGGGAATCACAAGAAAACTTTCCTCTTTAAAAACCTTCTACAATTATTTTTACAAGAAGGAAATGCTTGAGAATAATCCCGCCGCCCTGGTATCTCTTCCAAAGCTTCATTCTAAAGATATTATCCGGCTAGATATCGACGAAGTGGCAATGCTCCTCGACAGTGTGGAAAATGGAGAGGGATTGACTAAAAAGCAGCGAACTTTTCACGAGAAAACAAAAATCCGTGATACTGCGCTTTTAACGCTTCTGCTTGGCACCGGAATCCGAGTTTCCGAATGCGTCGGCCTGGATCTCAACGATGTAGACTTTAAAAATGATGGGATTCGCATTCACAGAAAAGGTGGAAAAGAAGTGGTGGTTTACTTCGGAGAAGAAGTTCATTTTGCACTTTTTGACTATCTGGAAGAGAGAAAACATCTTATTCCTGTCGAAGGACATGAGCAGGCTTTCTTTCTTTCCCTCCAGTTAAAACGGATCGGTGTAAAAACGGTAGAAAATCTCGTGAAAAAATATGCCAAAATCGTGACACCCTTAAAAAAAATCACGCCTCATAAGCTCCGTAGTACTTATGGCACCAATCTATACCGGGAAACAGGAGACATCTATCTGGTAGCGGATGTCCTAGGACACTCCGATGTCAACACCACGAAAAAACATTATGCCGCCATCGAGGATGAAAGACGCCGAAGTGCAAGAAATGCAGTCCGTCTGAGAGAAAAACCAGGAAGAATCTGACATTCGTAGATTGTCGCATCGATTGACAAGAGCATACACGCTTTGGGCCATGCATGTTCTTGTCAATCCAGCGCATCATAAAGTCAATTGTCTACATAGTTTAAAAGATCTTCTATATTTTGTACAATCAGGATACGGGCCCCAGGATTCAAAAGCTGCAAGACGGTTCGCATCTGTTCCTCCCCAATCGCCACACAACCTGAGGTGTAAGGGTAAGGGCCTCTTCCCAGACAGTGAAGAAAAATCGCCGAAGTAGAATCTTTCCTACACTGAGGATTCACTTCAATATTTACGGAATAATTGTAATCAGGAATGTACCGCGATAAATGTTCGCCGGAACTCCAGCCTCCCGGAATTTCCCGGCTGTCAATCAACTGATTGTAATAAACACTGTTTAAATCATCAATCCAATAATGATAGGGGTTTACATCGAACCATCGCAGAGCTGTTCCAGGATTTGCTTTATTTCCGAAAGCAACGCCAAGCTCATAGATTCCAGTCGGGGTTGTTTTATCTCCCTCAAAAGTATGGTCTGAGAACCCGTTTCGTCCAATTACAGCCGCTGTATCAAGCTGTTTCTGCCAACTATCTCCATTTTTGATCCAAAGGCTCAGTTTTGCCCCAGTCGGCGTACCGTCTCCGACTACGGTTATGACCTGCGAAGCTCCCCTTACCTCTGAGACTGTTTCCATCAGATTATCAACTGCCCGAAAACGGTAATAATCAGAAACCGCTCCTGGAGCCGCCTCTCCCTTTTTTCTCAGAACAATCTCAATCGCTTCCAGACGTTTGGAATAACCGGCTGTTCCAGCCGGCTGACCGTTCCTGGCCCAACCCAACCAGCCATAACTTTGCGCATGAACCCGGTAATAGATGTCATAGACTTCCGCCATCTTGCCAGTCAGTCTGATTTGAATGGCTTCCAGACGTTTTGATTCATTGCTGGTTCCGCTGATTCCTCCCTCTTCTACCCAATTCATCCATCCATAAGACTGGACATGAGTACGATACTCAATCCCCCCTGACACTCCCCCGGATTTTTTCAGGGCAATCTGAATGGCTTCCAAGCGTTTTGACTCCCCTACCGTTCCTGCCGCTTCTCCGCCTTCGACTTCTTCCTGCCATCCATAGCTCTGAACATGTACGGAATAGCCAACGTTATCTGGTTGAACATAGGACGTATCCTCATCTTCCTGCCCGTCTTTCGGAACCAAACGGATCTCAATGGCCTCCAAACGTTTGGATTCTCCAACCGTTCCAGATAATTCTCCGTTTGATTTCCAATCCATCCACCCATAGGTCTGAACATGGGTACGATACTCAATATCATAGTATTCGGAAATTTCACCAGTCAAGTTTATTTCAATGGCCTCCAGACGTTTCGACTCGTTGGATGTTCCCGCCGGCACTCCGTCAGCTCTCCAGTCCTGCCATCCGTAAGTCTGGACATGAGTACGATATGCAACACTCCCGGAATAAGAAGATTCCAGACGAATCTCAATGGCTTCCAGACGTTTCGACTCATTAGACGTTCCCGCCGACATTCCGTCAGCTCTCCAGTCCTGCCATCCATAAGTCTGAACGTGAGTACGGTATATTACGGAGGCCGGTTTTACCTCTTCTGCAGCATATACGGTCCGCTGCCATGCAGACAGACCAATCGCCGATACCAGTACCATGCAGCAGGAAAGCAATCTTCTGCTTCTCTTTTTCATAAATCCCCTCCTGATGTATTCCACGGATCCCATACTGTTTTTCTTCCCTAACAGTATCTGTATACGCATCCCTATATGTTTGACTGCCAAAGACATCTATACATTCTCCTGACCACATGACGGATCCGGAACGCATAGAGCCCTATCAATCAATGACATCCTCAGAATAGCATAAATGCCATCGTCTGTCCAGTCTTATCCCTTTTCTTTCCATATTCTGAAACAGACTGCATTACTAAAACCGGCTGCCCCATTTCTCTTATTTAATTTCTCTTATTTATATTCTTCTGAGTAATACACGACTGTCAAATACCTTCCCGCATGAATTTTATCTCCACTTAAATGGTTGATTCGTCTCAACTCCTGCATATAATCTTTGATTTGTGCAGAATTATGACAGTATTGAGTGGCAATATCCCAGAGAGTATCTCCCGGATGAATTTGTACAGACGTATAGTACTTATGCAAAAAAGGTTCTTCCTTTGTATTTTTTGCACGAGCAATTGCTCCAAAAAGACAGATAGAAAGAAGTAAAACCATACTCAAAATAATGATTTCTTTTTTCTTTTTCAAGCCTGTTTTCTTTCTGCTTTTCATACCGTTCTCCCCCTTATCGCTCCAGTTTACAAACAAACGTTTGTGAACATCTGTTCTCTTTCAATTATCGACATTTTATAATGAGAACAAATGTTTGTCAAGGGGAATCCAGATTTTTTTCAAACAAATGTTTGGATTTTTTCTTGCATATTAATCGAACATATGTTACTATAGTGTCAGAAAACAGGAAGGAGAACACCTATGCCCAGAAAGATAACTGCAAAACAGACAGAAATTCTTGAGTTTATAAAAAAAGAAATTCTGAAAAAGGGATATCCCCCTACTGTGCGTGAAATCTGTGAAACTGTCCATTTAAAGTCGACCTCCTCCGTACATTCTCATCTGGAAACTTTGGAAAAAAACGGTTATATCCGTCGTGATCCGACCAAACCAAGAGCGATAGAAATTGTAGATGATGTTTTCGGACTTACAAGAAGAGAGATGGTACAGGTTCCTGTTCTGGGTACCATTGCTGCCGGGCAGCCCATTCTCGCTACGGAAAATATTGAGAGCTATTTCCCTTTTCCGGCAGAACTGTTACCGAATACTGAAACTTATATGCTCCATGTTAAAGGGGAAAGTATGATAAACATCGGCATCCTTGACGGCGATCAGGTTCTCTGTTCCGTTGCTTCTACTGCTTCCAACGGAGACATCGTTGTGGCGCTGGTAGAAGATTCTGCGACAGTAAAACGGTTTTTCAAAGAGGACGGCTATTATCGCCTCCAGCCGGAAAACGATTTTATGGATCCGATCATTGTAAAAGAAGTGAAAATTCTTGGAAAAGTCATTGGTCTCTTCCGTATTATGGGATAAGTTTCCTTGAACTGGAAACAGGGCGGAACCTTCAATATAATCTTTGATCTGAGAGGATGGGACTGTCAGTTCTGTCTTGAACATTCAAAAACGGCTGATCAGAAAAGCTGAAGGGTTTTATGCCTCCAGCTCTTTGATATCTACAAAGGTTCCATCTCTCCAGATTCTCTCCAAATCATAGAATCGGCGGTCCTCTTTGGAAAATACATGAACGACGATGTCTTTATAATCAAGCAATACCCAGCGGGCCGACTGATACCCCTCCCTCTGAGTCAAATGATATCCGGCTTTCTCCATCTCTTCTTCAACATTGTCAATCATTGCCTGTACCTGATTGCTGTTTTCTCCATTGGCGATAATGAAATAATCCGCCAGGCAGGATACTCCGGATATATCGATTGCCGTTACTTCCTGTCCCTTCTTTTCTTCCAAAGCCTTGCAGGCAATCGCTGCCATTTTCTTTGACTGGTTCATATACTGTCTCGTTCCTCCTTTTTTAATTTCTGATAATAGACGCAAGCTTCCAATGTGGTTTTATCAATATTTTCCGGCATCTTTTTCAGATACTCCAAGGTATCGCTCATAATCTCACAGACGGTCCGGTCCAGATCGAGGAAAGCAAGCCTTCTGATTTTCTCCAAATTTGGCGCTTTGAAACGCCTTGGCTCAACATAATCTGCCACATAAATGATCTTCTCCATCAGCGTCATCGCCGGACGTCCAGTTGTATGATAACGGATGGCATCCAGAATACTGGTATCATTTACGTCATATTTTCGTTTTGCCAGATATGCTCCCAGTTTTGCATGAAGTAAGGATGGATTTTTTCGTTCTGCTTCAGAAACTGGAATCCCATATTTTAAGCATTTACTCATCAGTGTTTCATTGTCATATTGTTTTGCACAGTCATGAAGCAGCCCGGCCAACTCTGCATCCTCCGCATTACAACCGTAACGCATGGCAAGGCAGGCCGCCGTATAGGCAACTCCTATCGTATGTTCAAAACGTCCGATTCCCAATTTATGGCGAAGTTTTTCTTTGATTACCATACGATCTGGTTTCACATTTTCTCCCCCCGCAGACATTTCTTTTTCTGTAAAAACATTCTCTGTTTTTGAAACATTTCCTGTTTCTGATATCCCTCGCCGATACAGAGAACATTCTTCGATATATTCATATACTTCTTGCGGTACATAATACCGAATGGAGCGGCCGTTTGCATACCGTTCTCGTATTTCGCTGGAAGAAATAGCCACATCTGGCATATCTACCAGGTAAATTTTTCCTCCAAAGCGTTCTTTTAAATTCTCCACCTGTCTTTGAAGTTTTTCCTCCGGAACCCCCAGACGGTTTCCTGCCAATACGGTTGTCATGCGAAAAATCTGTTCCGGCTGGTGCCAGGCATCCACAGCAAACAGAGAATCCGCTCCCATAATAAAATAAAATTTTGTGTTGGGATATCTCTTATGAAGTTCTTCTAGCGTGTCACTTGTATAGGTAACGCCTGTGCGGCAAAGTTCCAAATCAGAATAGGAAAAGTCCGGATTATCTTTGATCGCCCGTAAAACCATCTCTTTCCGGCATTGTGCAGGAGAAATGCGACGATTATCTTTGTGCGGAGGCTGAGAGGACGGCATGAAAAATACCTGATTCAGATCAAACTGAATCCGGGCCTGTTCCGCTAACATCAGATGTGCCAGATGGATCGGGTCAAAAGTTCCGCCCATAATACCGATTTTTTCTTCCTGCATCCCATCTTCCTCCTATTTCGGAAGCATAAGTTTCTTTTTTGTTTTGGACTCCCGATATAAAACAATCTTCTTTCCGATAACCTGAACAACCTGGGAATGGGTCCTCTCTGCAAGAACCTCTCCGATACTACGGGCATCGTCCATACAGTTCTTTAATACATGGATTTTTATCAGTTCCCTGGCCTCCAGGGCTTCGTTTACCGCCCCTGCAATCTCTGGAGTCAGACTGGATTTTCCTATCTGTAAAACAGGTTCCATAGTCATCGCCAGGCTTTTTAAATATGCTCTCTGTCTGCTGTTCATGATTCCTCCGGTTTTCTATTTATAATAATCAAATTCCAGGCCGTATATCTTCACCGTATCCCCCTCTTCGATCCCTGCTTTTTCCAGATCGTCCAGGATCCCGTTTTTCTTCAGGAAATTTTGAAAAAACTCAAATCCCTTTTCTGAGTCGAGATTGGTATATCCTAACATTTTCTCAATTCTCGGACCTTCCACACTATAGATACCTTCCTCCAGTTTTTCCACTGTATAAGGAAGCGGCATTTCCACAATCAGATCTTCCGGATTTAATTCCTGCTCAAAAATCACAGGTTCTGCATCCAGCTCCTTTAAAAGCCCAGATACATGATACAGCAACTCTTTTAGCCCCTGCCCACTGACGGCAGAGATGGCAAATACTGGAATCCCCTTTTCTTCAAATACATTTCGGATTTTCTGAACTGGGTTTTCACCGTCTGGTGAAACAGCATCCATCTTGTTCGCAGCAATCACTTGAGGTCTTAAAAGCAAATCTGGGTTATATTTTTTCAGCTCTTCATTGATGGCATGAATATCTTCCACCGGATCGCGCCCCTCCGTAGAAGCGGCATCTACCACATGGACCAACACCTTCGTCCGCTCAATATGCTTCAAAAAGGCATGTCCCAGTCCGACTCCCTCAGAAGCGCCTTCAATCAGTCCAGGAATATCTGCCATGACAAAACTCTCATGATCATGCAAATCAACAACGCCTAAATGGGGATTGAGCGTTGTAAAATGATAATTTGCAATTCTTGGCTTTGCATTGCTGACCCTAGAAAGCAGGGTCGACTTTCCCACATTCGGAAATCCCACAAGCCCCACATCAGCGATCACCTTCAGCTCTAACAGTACCCAGAGCTCCAATCCGTCCTGCCCAGGCTGCGCATACTTAGGTACCTGCATCGTGGCAGTCGCATAATGCATATTGCCGTTTCCGCCGCGACCTCCCTTCAGGATCGTTTCCCTCATATGATCTCCGGACATATCAGCGATGACCTTTCCCGTTTCAAAGTCTTTGATCACCGTCCCTTCTGGCACCTTGAGCACCAGATCCTCTCCATCTTTTCCGTGACAGCGTCTTTTTCCACCCTCTTTTCCATTCGTCGCCACATACTTTCTCACATGACGAAAATCTGTCAGCGTATTTAATCCTTTGTCCACTTCAAAAATAATGTCGCCGCCACGGCCTCCATCGCCGCCGTCCGGACCGCCGTTTGGCACATACAGTTCCCTTCGGAAGCTGACATGACCATCGCCGCCTTTTCCAGATTTAATAAAAATTTTTGCACTGTCCGCAAACATCCTGCCGTTTTCCTTTCTATTGCCACCGTACTTTGATGGTAAAAAAGCCGACGCATGGAGCGCCGGCTTCTGTAAAACATGGCTTATTCGTTTACTACCTTAGGATATACAGAAACCTGCTTCTTGTCCCTGCCCTTTCTCTCGAAACGTACTACACCATCTACCAATGCAAACAACGTATCATCTCCGCCACGGCCTACATTGACTCCAGGATGGATCTTGGTACCGCGCTGTCTGTAAAGGATGTTTCCGGCCAGCACAAACTGTCCGTCTGCTCTCTTGGCTCCAAGTCTCTTCGCCTCAGAATCTCTACCATTCTTGGTAGAACCTACTCCTTTTTTGTGAGCGAACAACTGAAGATTCATCTTCAACATGGCTTACACCTCCTCAGTTATAATCCGAATATACGGATATTTTTTCTGTTCTTCCTGATAACTGTCTCTGATGCTCTCAAACCCCAACATCAGAGTATTCAATAATAACTTCGACTCTTTGCTGACTTCTCCGGTAAAAGAGAAATCCAGATCCCCATCTTCCACAGAACAGAGAAATCTGTCCTCCGTAAATGCTTCAATCGCATTGACCGTATTCTGTGTCAATACAGATACAGCCGCACATACGATATCCTCACCGGCCTGGCGAAATCCCGCATGGCCGGATACCCGAACTCCCCGATATTCTCCTTCGGAGTCTACAAATACTTTTACCGTAATCATCGTTTTCTTTTTCAAAAGCGGATTTCGCATTCTACAAAGCCAGTAAAAGCTTCTCTCAATCCTTTAAGCATTGATTTTTTCAATCTTTAACTGGGTATAAGCCTGTCTGTGACCGTTTTTCTTGTGATATCCGGTCTTTCTCTTATACTTGTAAACGATAACCTTTTTGCCTCTGCCCTCTTCTACTACAGTAGCAGAAACGCTTGCACCTGCTACGGTCGGGCAGCCCACGGTCAGCTCTTCTCCGCCTACGGCCAAAACCTGATCAAACGTATAAGACTCGCCAGCCGCTACGCCAAGCTTTTCCACCTTGATGATATCGCCCTCAGCAACCTTGTACTGCTTTCCGCCTGTTGCAATAATCGCGTACATACGGCACCTCCTATTTATCATTACTCGCCAACTACGGTGTCTATCCAAAAGATAACGCTTATCTACCTCGTTGTGCGGCATACTTTATAAATATAACAGGAATTTTCAGCGTTGTCAAATGTTTTTTCTGTTAATCTGTCAAAAGAAATCCTGTCCGGATAAACCGGAACAACCGCCTTGCCGCGTCTTTGTATAACGCTTCCGCATCAGCCAGAGCTACTTCCAAAGGCATTGGACGATTTACTGTGGAAATCGCACTGTCAATTCCATATTGGTAAAGCTCTTCTGCCCCCTCTCCCATTCCGCCCACAACAGCCACAGCCGGAATTCCAGCCTGTTTGCAGCGTAGACCAACCCCGCAGGGAACCTTTCCGAATGCAGACTGCCAGTCCATGGTCCCTTCTCCAGTCACTACCAAAGATACATCCTTTAAAAGCTCGTCAAAACCAATCAGATCCAGTACAGTGTCAATTCCTGATTTCTTCTTGGCGGAAAGAAATGCCATTAAAGCGCCTCCTAATCCGCCTGCAGCTCCAGCTCCCGGCAGTCCTAAGATATCCTGTCCAATTGTCTCTTTTATGAGACCAGACAGGTGTTCCATTCCCCTTTCCAGTTCCATCAGCGTCCTCTCGTCAGCCCCTTTCTGCCTTCCGAAAGTATAAGTAGCTCCATTAGGCCCCAAGAGAGGATTCTGTACGTCGCACATCACAGTAAAATCCGTTTCTTTCACCTTCGGATGAATCCCAGATACATCAATTTTGTACACCTGCCCCATATCCTGTCCGCGGCCCGAAAGTTTCCTCCCATTTCTATCCAGAAACTGTATGCCCAGAGCTATCATGGCTCCCATCCCGCCGTCATTGGTGGCACTCCCGCCAATCGCCACGGAAATCTTTCTGCATCCCCGCTCTAAGGCGTCTAAAATCAGTTCACCAGTTCCATAGCTGGTAGTAAAAAGAGGATTACGACGTTCTAAGGGTACAAGAGGCAACCCGGAAGCTCTGGCCATCTCAATCACAGCTTCTCCCCCTGGCAGCATTCCGTAAGACGCCTCAATTTTTTCAAATAGCGGGCCTGTGACTTCCTTTTTTTGAAAACGGCCTCCGGTGGCGCTTAACACAGCTTCCAGAGTCCCTTCTCCTCCATCTGCCATCAGAACTCCCTGACATTTGCAGCCCGGAAAAATTTCTGACGCTGCCTCGGAGAGGAAACGGTGGATGGTTTCTGACGAAAGTGTTCCTTTAAAAGAATCTGATGCAAATAAAAATTTCATATGAGACGCCTCACTTTTTTCTCATTTCAGAAAAACCATGGAGACAAGACGAACAAAACCACGCAGCCTCTGATGAGAAAGCCCATCTGGCTGCGCGGTCTTATTTCTTTCTGCCTGACGGCAGATTACATCATTCCCATCCCGGGGTTGCCTGCAGGCATAGCCGGTACATCTTCCTTAATATTGGCAACAACAGACTCTGTAGTAAGAAGAGTTGCTGCTACACTGGTGGCATTCTGCAACGCGCTTCTGGTTACCTTCGCAGGATCCACAATTCCGGCAGGGATCATCTCTACATATTCTTCTTTATATGCATCGAAGCCATGTCCAACCTCAGATTCCTTCACCTTGTTCACGATGACAGATCCATCCATACCGGCGTTGACAGCGATACGGAACAGCGGAGATTCCAGAGCCTTCAGTACGATCTTCGCACCAGTCTTTTCGTCTCCTTCCATATCATTTAACATTCCCTCAATTTTCTTTGCTGCGTGAATATAAGCCGCACCACCGCCTGCGATGATACCTTCTTCCACGGCTGCCTTGGTAGCTGCCAGAGCATCCTCCATACGAAGTTTTGCTTCCTTCATCTCTGTCTCTGTGGCAGCGCCCACACGAATCACTGCTACACCACCAGACAACTTGGCCAGACGCTCCTGAAGCTTCTCTCTGTCAAAATCAGAAGTCGTTTCCTCAATCTGAGCCTTAATCTGACCGATTCTTGCCTGAATATCCTCTGTAGAGCCCTCTCCGTCCACGATGATGGTGTTTTCCTTCTGTACCTTGACGGATTTCGCACGGCCAAGCTGATCCATGGTTGCTTCTTTCAGATCAAGGCCGACTTCATCAGAAATCACCGTACCACCAGTCAGAATCGCAATATCCTTGAGCATTTCTTTTCTTCTATCGCCATAACCGGGAGCCTTCACCCCTACTACGCTGAAGGTTCCACGAAGCTTGTTGACAATCAGAGTAGTCAGAGCTTCGCCCTCGATATCCTCTGCAATAATCAGAAGCTTTGCGCCGCTTTGAACAATCTGCTCCAGAAGAGGAAGGATTTCCTGGATATTGCTGATCTTCTTATCTGTGATCAGCACATAAGGATTGTCAAGCTCTGCGCACATTTTTTCCATATCGGTACACATATAAGCAGAGATATAGCCTCTGTCAAACTGCATACCTTCTACCAAATCCAGCTCTGTTTTCATGGTTTTGGACTCTTCAATGGTGATCACGCCATCTTTGGAAACCTTTTCCATAGCGTCCGCGACCATCTCGCCCACCTCATCGTCGCTGGCGGAGATCGCCGCAACTCTGGCAATCTGATTCTTTCCGGTAATCGGTTCGCTCATGGCGGCAATAGCGTCTACTGCTGCATCTGTAGCCTTCTTCATACCCTTTCTCAGAATAATGGGGTTGGCTCCAGCAGCCAGATTCTTCACCCCTTCATGTACCATGGCCTGAGCCAATACAGTCGCCGTCGTCGTTCCATCACCGGCTACGTCATTGGTTTTGGAAGCCACTTCCTTGATAAGCTGGGCTCCCATATTCTCAAATGCATCCTCCAGCTCAATTTCCTTTGCGATCGTCACACCGTCATTGGTAATCAGAGGTGTTCCGAATGATTTATCTAAAACCACATTTCTTCCCTTCGGTCCGAGAGTTACTCTTACCGTATCCGCCAGTTTGTTTACGCCGGCTTCCAGTGCTGCTCTTGCATCAGCGCCAAACTTAATTTCCTTCGCCATAGCTTTTTAATCTCCTTTATTCTGTAATATTCTTATTTTACGATTGCCAGAATGTCACTCTGTTTTACAACAATAAACTCTTCGTCCTCCAGCTTCACTTCTGTGCCTGCATATTTGGAATAAATCACAGCATCCCCCACAGACACTTCCATCTTTACTTCCTCTGTACCAGGACCTACAGCCACCACTTCCGCCTGCTGAGGTTTTTCCTTTGCCGTACCGGGAAGAACAATCCCAGATTTTGTGGTTTCTTCTGCTTCAACCTGTTTTAATACGACTCTGTCGCCTAAAGGTACTAATTTCATTTCTATTCCTCCTGTTTAATTATTAGCACTCACTCTAAACGAGTGCTAACTGACTGTTACTATATTATATAATTTAAATTCAAAATGCAACGTCGTTCTACCCTCTGTTTTTCCCTGTTTCTCTATCTTATCTCTTATTTTCCCCGCTTTTCTCATTATTATTTGTTTTTTCTATATTTTTTCAAATTTGTTCAATTATCCCTTTTCATATTCCTCAAAAAGGATTACAATAGTAGCATGTAATTCTGTAGAGAAAGGAGTTTTGGCATGTGTAAAGGAAAAAGACTTTTGAAAAAGCTTCTGGCTGTGACAGCCGTCGTGGGCGCTGCCGCCGTCCTGGTTACAAAGCTTAAGAAAAACTGCAAAGGGGAGTGTCCCGAAAACGATTTTGAGGACGAAGAGGACCCTTTTGAGGAGGATGCGTCCGACAGAAATTATGTCTCACTTTCTCATGGTGAGGAAGCTGCGCAAACAGATTCTGAAGAGCAGGACGCTTCCGAAGAGGAAACCGCCCCTGAGGAAGTTGTTTCGGAAGAAGCTGCCTCTTCTGCTGAAGAAATCGCTGCAAAACTGGAGCAGGCCGTTGCAGAAACGGAAGCCAGATATGAGGAAGCGCGCAAGGAGGCAGAATCCGAAAAAAAATAACCGGAAAATAAAAAATGGATGAGCTATGCGAGCAGGGCGGCCACAAGGAGTCTGGCCCCCTGTTCGATTTCTTCCCTCTTCAGATTTGCATACCCCAAAAGGATCGTCCCAGACCGCATCTTCGTTTTCTCTTCTTCTTTGTTCTCTTCCGTCTCTGTTTTTTTCTCTGCTCTGTCTGTCTCCTCTTTTTCAATCGCAAATTCAGAAAGCCCATATACGCGTATTCCGGCCGCTTCTGCCGCCTGGACCATATCCTGCTCCCTCTGTCCCTGTCTGCTTTCCAGAAGAATGTGGATTCCAGCATATGCTCCACAGATAACATATTTTCCGGAAAGAGGGGAAAGTGCGGCAAGTAATGCGTCATGCTTGGCTTTATAAACCCCTCTCATCCTGTTTAAATGCCGTTCATAGTGTCCTTCGTCTATAAAGCGGGCCAGGATTCTCTGATCAATTCTGGAAACTGTGGAAGCATAAAAACTGCAATTCTTTTCATATCGGGCCAGAAGCGATTCTGGAAGCATCATATAACTGACACGAATTGCCGGAGCCACTGCTCTGGAAAAAGTACCAAGATAGATCACGCGCCCCTTGACATCGGCGCTTTGCAGAGAGGGAATCGGTTTCCCCTTATAGCGAAATTCGCTGTCATAATCATCTTCAATCAGATACCGCCCCTCCGCTTCTGCCGCCCAAGCCAGAAGCTCCATCCGGCGCCGGATGGGCATAACAATTCCCATGGGAAACTGATGAGACGGCATAACATACGCCATTCCGGCGCCAGAATGGGCCAGTGCTTCCGCTTTCATTCCATTTTCGTCCATCTCCACCGGAATCACCTGATTTCCCAGTCTCTTAAATGTCAGAAATGCCTGTCTGTAAGTCGGTGTTTCCATGGCGATGATTTGATTCCCTAAAAGCTGGTGCAAAAGCATCAGAAGATATTCATTTCCTGCTCCTATGATAAGCTGTTCCGGCCTGCAGAAAACACCTCTTGCGCCATAGAGATAGGTACAAACTGCCTGTCGAAGGCACTCGTCTCCCTTATGTTCTCCTGTTGAAAAAAGTTCCCTGTTGTCGTCGTTCAAGCTCTCTCTGGAAAGCCTTCTCCAAAGAGCATAAGGAAAACGCTCCAAATCAATCCCTCTGGGAGAAAAATCCACCAACCAGGGTTCCTTTTTTTCTATTTTCTGTTTCTGTATCTGTCCAGATTTTGTTTCCATATGAAACAAGGTTTCCAGTTTTGAAACAAAATACCCCCGACAAGGTTCCGATTGCAAATATCCCTCTGCCACAAGCTGATCATAGGCAAGCTGGGTGGTGCTTCTGCTGACCCCCAAATGTTCCGCCAGCTTTCTGGTAGAAGGAAGTCTCGTCCCCGCCAAAAGCTTTTCTTCCAGGATCTGTGCTTTTATATATTCATAGATCTGCTCATACAGAGGAGCCGTCTCATGAAATGGAATGGTTAGTTCACGCATGTTTTCTTCTTTCATGGAGGGAGCCATGGCACCTTCCCGTACCATGGCTCTAAAAAATTCCTGTCTTTTTGTATTAGTCCTCTATCAGACCAAGCGATTTCATAATCTCATAACCGTCCAAAATTCCGGCCAGATATGCATTGTCCACCCGTTCCGTCTCCGCCTCATCTCTTCTGGCAATCAGTACGCCGATGACTTCCTCCTCTTCTTCAGACAGCCGCAGCGCATTGTATGCCTCCAGAGCTTTTCTGGCCTCGGCGCATACCTTCTGGTATTCTGCATCCTTCTCCAGCAGTTCCCCAAAGGTACGACTCTTCATGCTGTCAGCCATTCCTTTCAATCTTTCTTTGATTGTTTCCATCGTTCCGTCCACTCCTTTCCAGTTACTATTTTACTTCAATCTTAAAGGAACTCTTCAAGGACACGATCCGATTAAATACCAAGCTCTCCGGTCTGGAATCCTTACTATCCACACAGAAATATCCGTTCCGTACAAACTGGAAACGTTCTGGCGCCTTTGCGCCTGCAAGACCTGGCTCCAGACGGCAGTCCTTTAATATCACCAGAGAATTTGGATTCAGATTCAGACTTCCGTCCTCTTCATTGTAAACGCCTTTTTCTTCGTCCACAATATTTTCATAGAGGCGAACTTCTGCTTTCACTGCATGACGGGCCGACACCCAGTGGATAGTTCCCTTGACCTTTCTTCCTGTAAATCCGTTTCCACTTCTGGTCTCCGGATCGTAAGTACAGTGAACCTCCACCACATTTCCTTCCTCATCTTTGACCACTTCCGTACAGGTGACAAAATATCCGTTCATCAGCCGCACCTCATTGCCAGGATAAAGACGGAAATATTTTTTCACGGGGACCTCCATGAAATCTTCCCGTTCAATATAAAGTTCTTTACAGAAAGGTACCTCGCGGACCCCCAACTCCGGATTCTCCTGATTGTTCTGCACTTCCATATATTCTACCTGATCGTCCGGATAATTATCAATGATCAGTTTCAGCGGATGAAGCACCGCCATCATGCGGGGCTCCTTCAGTTTCAGATCTTCCCGGATACAATATTCCAGCATGGGCATCTCACAGGTACTGTTGCTTTTGGAAACTCCCGCCAACTCTACGAATTTCTGGATGGACTCCGGCGTGTATCCTCTCCGCCTAAGACCGCTGATGGACACCAGCCTGGGGTCGTCCCAGCCGTCCACTGTCCCGTCCTCCACCAGTTTTTTGATGTATCGTTTGCCGGTCACCACATGTTTCAGATACAGTTTTGCAAACTCGATCTGTTTGGGCGGATGATCAAACTCACACTCCTGTACCACCCAGTTGTAAAGCGGCCTGTGATCCTCAAATTCCAGAGTACAGATGGAATGGGTGACATGCTCCACTGCATCCTCGATGGGATGGGCAAAATCGTACATCGGATAAATGCACCAGGCATCCCCTGTATTGTGATGGCTCATATGAGCTACTCGGTAAATAACCGGATCTCTCATATTGATATTCGGCGAAGCCATATCAATTTTGGCCCTCAGAACTTTTTCCCCGTCCTGATAAAGACCCTTTTTCATGTTTTCAAACAGTTCCAGATTTTCCTCAATGCTTCTGTCCCGATAAGGACTGTTTTTTCCCGGCTCTGTCAATGTCCCACGATATTCCCGAATCTGCTCTGCCGTCAGATCACAAACAAAGGCTTTTCCTTTCCGAATCAGAAAAACCGCGCATTCATACATGGTCTCAAAATAATCTGACGCAAAAAATAACCGGTCCTCCCAGTCTGCTCCCAGCCAGGCCACATCTTCCTTTATGGAATCTACAAATTCGCTTTTCTCTTTCGTCGGATTGGTATCGTCAAAGCGCAAGTTAAATCTGCCCTGATACTTTTTCGCCAGCCCGTAATTCAAAAGAATGGACTTGGCATGTCCGATATGCAGATAGCCGTTTGGCTCCGGAGGAAACCTCGTCTGTACATGATCGTATACGCCCTCCGCCAAATCCTTATCAATAATCTGCTCGATAAAGTGTTTTGTTTCGTTTTCCATAAAAGCCTCCTGCTTCTGTATTATAGGATAGAAATAGCCATTTTCACTATCTCCAGTATGACTTCTATCATACCATAGAAATGCAATTTGTAAAATACTTTATAAGTGTCTGATTTAGTCGAATCCAGTCTGCTTGGGAAGATAAAAGACGGCGGAAGCCAGCGCCGCCATCTTTTGATCCGATTCTCTCTTAGCCTGCGCCGTGAGGTTTGCCACATGTCCTCCCAGGCGCACCAGTTTCGCTGTCACAACCAGCCGATCTCCCATAAAAACTGGTCGCAGATAATCTACATTCAAAGAGACCGTTGAAGCCTGAAGGTTTTCGCTGAAATAGCGGACCACCATACCGCAGGCCGTATCGATGGCCGTTCCGATAAGCCCCCCATGCATCACACCGTTGGGATTTAATTCCCATTCCTCCAGTTCATAAGCCAAGGTCACAAAGGCTTCTTCCTCACTGCAGGCTATCAGTGTCTTTTTCATCATATCGTGAATCCGTGGTTTTTGTTCCCCCTCACTTTTTAAAACCAGTTCAAGCCCCTGTTTCATGTTTTCCTGCCGCTCTCTCAAAGATGCATCCGGAGAAAGTTTTCGTTTCTCTTCTATAAATTTCCGGTAATCCATCATTCCCCGTCCTTTCTTTTTCGGAACACAAATAACTTACTGAGTAGATAATTGCCCGCCATCACCACCACCTGGCTGAACAGCTTTCCAATTTTATCGTTCCCCTTAAGCAGAGTTACAAACACATACATGACAGCCATATCCATAAAAAGAGTAGTCACGCGGGAACCCACAAAGCGAAGAGCTTCTGAAAGACGGTTTTTACTTTTACTTTTAAACACAAATCCTCTGTTGATTCCGTAGGCAAAAGCCACGGCCAATATCCAGGAAATCACATTGGCCGCCTGCAACTGAACTCCGTCCAAAGGATCCAGAACGGTCAGCACACAGCCATAATAAGCGGCAAGACTGACCAGTGTTGTCAGTACTCCGGCAATAAGATAATTGATGATTTCCTCATATTTTCTGTAGATTTTCACACAGGTATTCCACATGTTATCTGCTCTTTCTTTCTGTCTTTTTCTTTTTATAATATCCTTCCACCTGGCCATAGCAGCCCCTGATATGCGCGCTGTTATTCAACTGCATCACATAATTCGTCCTTCTGCTCACAAAATCTTCCAGCTTTTTCATGTACTCCTCGCCAGTAATGGTTCCTTCTGCCACATAGGCCAGTCCCTTCTCCCAGCTTGCCGTAAGTTCCGGATTCAGCAAAGGCCGGATGGACATATATACTGTATCGTGAATCAGTTCTCCCAGAAGGGTCGGCGTAATTGTCTGTGTTTTCTTATTCAGCGCCAGATAATCATTGTTTACCAACTTTTTTAATATTTCCGCCCTGGTGGCACTGGTACCGATTCCACTTCCCTTTATCTGAGCTCTCAGTTCCTCATCCTCAATAAGCTGCCCTGCATTCTCCATGGCAAGAATCATGGTGCCGGAAGTATATCGTTTTGGCGCGGAAGTTTCCCCTTCTTTAATAGAGATTTCTTTCACAGGAAGTTTTTGCCCCTTTTTAAGCCGTTTCAGAATTTCTAAAAATTCTGGATCGTTCACATCGGCCTCTTCTTCTCCACTTTTTTCGGTCTTTTCTTTCTGTCTATTCTTTTCATACCCAGTTACTACCAGATAACCCTCCTCCAGAAGCACACGGAAACCTGCAAAAAACTTCTCCTTCCGAACAGAAAGCTCCAGGTTCCATTTCTGATAAACCGCAGGAGGATAAAAGATACTCAGAAAGCGCCTTACAATGGCCTCATAGACCTTTATGGATATCTCTGTAAGGCTCTTTAAAGCCCCTATTCCCTGCCCAGTCGGAATAATGGCATAATGATCTGTAATCTGTTTGTCGTTGACATATCTGGTTTTCGCAATTCCCCGATAACTCCCCTGTTCCAAAATTTGAACCGCGAAACCTGATACGCCAGGAATCGATTTTAACCCCTGGATATTTTTATGGATTTCCTTTGCCACTGCTGTGGAGAGAACCCTGGCGTCCGTCCTAGGATAAGTCACCAGCTTTTTTTCATAAAGTTCCTGTACCACTTTAAGAGTCTCATCCGGACTTAACTTAAACTGTCTGGAACAGGTATTTTGAAGTTCGGCCAGATTAAACAGTAAGGGAGGATTTTTCTTTTCTCTTTTTCTCTCCAGACCAGTCACTTCCGCTGTTACCGGCTGCTCTTCTTTCAGATAAGAAACCAGCTCCTCAGCCCGTTCTTTTGTGAGAAATCCATTGTCTTTATACAGATAGGGCGTCCCATAATAACGACTTCCCTCCACTGCCCGCCACTCCGCGTCAAAAACTTTTTCTTCGCAGGAAACAGACGCGAGGACCCGGTAAAAAGGAGTTTTTACAAAATCCCGGATTTCTCTTTCCCTCCGAACTACCATCCCCAGTACACAGGTCATTACCCGCCCCACGCTGACCACCGTCCGTTTTGCGCTCATGCAACCGGAGATCACATTTCCATATTTCAGCGTCAGAACTCTGGAAAAATTAATTCCCATCAGATAATCTTCTTTCGCCCGCAGATACGCTGATTCAGCCAGATGATCATAGGCGCTTAGATCCTTTGCCTCCCGGATTCCTTTCCGGATTTCCTCTTCTGTCTGGGAATCAATCCATACCCGGAGTCTCCGTTTTCCGTGGACGCCCGCCATCTGTTCCACCAGGCGGTAAATGTATTCTCCTTCTCGTCCGGAATCCGTACACACATAAATCGTATCCACATCCGACCTGGTAAGCAGCCCCTTTACAATCTGAAACTGTTTCTTCACACTTCCAATCACTTCATACTTAAAAGTATCCGGAAGAAAGGGGAGCGTTTCCAGGCTCCACCTTTTGTATCTGATATCATACACTTCCGGGTAACTCATGGTCACCAGGTGCCCCACGCACCAAGTCACAATGATTTCTTCTGATTCCAGATAACCTTCTCCCCGCCTGCCCCCCATATTTAAAGCTTTTGCAAACTCCCTGGCAACGCTTGGTTTTTCTGCAATATAAAGCGTTTTTCCCATAAATAAATTTCCTCCCATGGGTTCTACCACATAAAACCGTCTCAACTTTCTTTGCGCACAGACGCCCTGGTGTGCAAAAAAAAGTCGGGACGGTTTCCATCATCCATGCACTTTCCGGATGAAAAAATAGGAAAAGTCGCTACTACCGAATGTTGGATTTCCTCTTCTGATAGCCAAATTCCTTTTCAGTCAGTCCATTCCACAGTTTCTCAGATTCTGAATACAGCCTTCTGCTTCGCCATTCAAGAACACTCACAACGATCAGAATCCCCAAAGAGGTACAAAGTACGGATATCCACAAGGCAGCAGGCGTGTCATCCCCAGTATAAACTCCTCCTTTTCCGTCAGAGCCCGTACTATTTCCACCGGATCCGGTTCCTGTTGTTGTATGGCTCCCAGTATTCGTACCATTGTTAGTTCCGCCGGTAGTTCCGGAAGGACTGACATACATCCATTTTGCCGCCACTGTCACATCCTTGTTTGGCATGACAAAGGTCGTGGTTGCGTTTTTCACATCCGCAAATGTAATCTCATCATTGGTAAGCCACCCGTCAAATCGATAATTTTCTCTGGTACCGGCCTGAATGGTAACGGTCGCCCCTACAGAATAATCGCCAGTTCCTGGCTGTGTGGCGTAACTGCTGTCAACCGTTACATGATGAACGGCCGGTGTCGGCGCTTCCGCTTCAAAAACAGCCACTAAGTTCCGATCCGAAGCAATCGGAAACTCATAGCTGGCGCTTGTACTGAGTTCACTGTCGCGCTCTGTCCACCGCACAAATCGATAACCGTTATTTGCAGTGGCTGTAACAAGTACTTTACTCCCGTCCGGATAGTCCCCTCCGCCTGTGACAACACCGCCTGCCTCCGGGCTTGCGCTGACCTGGACCTTATAGGTCGACGGCGCAGGTTTTTCTTCTATGGCTTTAAAAGTCACCTCTATGGTATGGTCTTTCCGAACATCCGTAAATGTATATTCCTTCTGCTCCGAGAGCCTTGAAGTCACATCCTCCGTACCGTCTACCATCACCGTATCGATCTCATAACCACTTTGGGGGCTGATGGCAAAAGTCGTACTCCCTCCCTCATCCACAGTCGCGCTCCCGGGGGTGATACTTCCGCCTTCTCCCGCCGTCGCAGTAATGGTATACTTTCCAGGCGTATCCTCGTTCACCTCAAAACTTACGGAAACATCCGCCGTTTCCTTTCGTCCAGAAATGGAAAGGGTGATTGTTTCCTCATACTTTCCTACAGGAAGATCCGCTTTTGGACGAACGGTAAACGTAGCCGTAGCTCCTGGTGCGAGAGACGCTTCAGAAAGCGGCCCAATTGCGAAATTACTGTCTGCTTTTGCTGAAACTGACGCTGCCAGCGTAATTTTCTGGTCTCCTGTATTTTCAATGGCCACAGTCCGCGCTGTCGGCTGTGTATATCCCTCCATCACTCTGCCAAAATCCAGAGACTCTGGACTGGCTGATATCGAATAAACCGGGGCAGTTCCGGCAGGAAGCTCTATCTTCAGAGGAGCGCTCACATTTCCTGCAGCATCCTTCACTACAAGATAAACATCTTTGGCCCCTTCTGATAAATGATCAAATGTAATCGTCTGCTCCGTTGTATCACAGGGCTCCCCTGCTCCTGAGGTATTTATCTGTGGAGAAGCGCTTCCTGCTTCCACGATCTCATAATAATATTCCCCAGCTTCATCACTGACAAATTTTACAAAGCCCTTTGTGACGCTCTCACGTCTGGCTCCCTTTTCTGTCAGTTTCGGCGCAGTCGTATCCAATACTGTAATATCAACTGGAACCAGATTGCTGGCATAGTCCGTCCGCTTCTCACCGTTATACTGCTCGCTGAACAGCATAAGAGTATAATCTCCCTCTTTGATATCTGCAGGAATCTTTACATCTATGGTGCCATTCTCACTGACAGCATCCTGACAATTTACGATCCGGCCATAATACAGAACCTTCTGGCTGTCTTTCTCCACAAGCATGACAGAAACATATTCCCGATCCGGTCCTGATCCTGTCCCCAGCCCTGCTTCTGTTTTTGCACCGGAATAAGTAAACTTCATGGATTCTCCTGCCTTTACATCTGTTCCGCTTTTAGAAACAGGCGCGGCAGAAAAACCATTTCGATTGCGATCTTTTAAAGTCAGTTTCCACTCCGACGGAGTATCCGTAGAAACTTTTTTCAAAGCATTTTCTCCCACAGTTCCGCTGCTTTTTCCATCCGCCGCGGAAGTGAAAAGGACATCTTCCATCTTCAAATTAAATGCAGGCCGGGCTGGCAAAACGGCAGATACCACATTCCCATGAGTCATCTGACTCCCGCCAGGATCAAAGACCCCCGCCTGTAGGGAAGGCGGTTCGCATGCGGAACGAAGCCACCACTGCTTTTTCTCCGTACCATAGAGTCCGGCTCCTGCCTCGGCATCTATAAATCCGTAACGTTTGTTTTCTGCTTCCTGCGCAGACAGGAAAAACACCCGATCCCCGTTTAAAATTCCGCTAGAAGCCGCGTAGGCCTGGGAATCTATGCTCGTATAGACCGTATCGTCTTTCGTCGTATTTAAAATAGCAGATAATTCTTCCGGGCGAAAGGCATCGTCAACCTTTGTATCTGCTCCGCTTTCTCCCGCAAAATCCTTGCACCAATTCTGAGCGTCACTTCCCTGCCACTGGTTGCTGTTTGGAATCCGGGTATCATCAAAGGACAGTCCGCCGTCATTCCCTGTTCCAAGCAATATCTCCGACAGTACAAAGAGGCAGTCGGTGTTTCCGTTGTTCCCCTCCGTATCCAGTACTCGCCACTTTAAAGGTTCCTTTTTCGCATCAAACTGATTCTGCCATTCCCCGTAATAGATATTATGATATCCTTGCCCATCTTTCTCATCATAGCCTCTGATACCGCCGTTCGGATTCCCGGTGTTCACAAGCTGGATCGCACCGTCCACCGATGTGCTACTGGCAGAAGAAGTCCGCGAACTTCTTGAAGTCCTTCTTACTGCAAAAGCCGTAGTCGGCGTAAGCCCTATCGCAAGACAAATAACAAGCAACAGACCAAGGAGTCTTCTTTTTTGTCTCATTCTGATTCCTCCATGGAGCATTCCCATATGATTCAGGAAATTTCTAGCACTAAAATCATATTCGTATTTTACATGATTTTTTCCCAGAAAGCAAGGCCCGCTCCGCTGCATTTTAATGGAAGCCCCCAAGAAGGCCGGCTCTTTTTATATCTGACTCTCCTCTGCTTTTTTTCTCAGCCGCCCAAGAAGGCTACGAACTGCCTCCATATCGACCGGCTTTGCCAGATGTCCGTCCATACCACAGTCCAGCGCCTTTCGTACATCGTCCGCAAAGGCATTTGCTGTCATAGCTACAATGGGAATGGTTTTTGCTCTTGGATGATTACAGGAGCGAATTTGCCTTGTGGTTTCATAGCCATTCATCAGAGGCATCTGGACATCCATCAGAATCATATCATAATCATCTGATTCTGAACGAAGAAACAGATCCAGAGCCTCTCTCCCGTTGACCGCCAGCTCACAGCGTGCCCCCTCCATGGACAGCATCTCCATCAAAATTTCAGCATTCAGATCATTGTCCTCCGCCACCAGAATATATAATCCCTCCAGCGGGTTCTCCTCTGTCTCACCAGGTTCCTCTTTCCTCCCGGAAAGCTCCGGATGCAGGAATCGATTGCCCTCTATCTCTTCCGGAAGCGCGAAGGTCAATTCAACTGTAAAGCTACTTCCCTTTCCAAGTTCACTGGATACCTGAATCACTCCTCCCATTAATTCCACCAGGTTCTTGGTAATCGCCATACCAAGTCCTGTCCCCTCAATGTTGCTTGTGGTTTCGTTTAATTCCCTTGCAAAAGGATCAAACATGGTCTCCAGAAATTCTTGGCTCATGCCGATCCCGTTATCTTCCACGACAAAATGTAGATGCGTATACTGGAGGGAAGGCGCCTGCATTTTCTGTACCGTAAATACAACCCGCCCATCCTCTGGCGTATATTTAATGGCATTGGACAGGAGATTGATTAAGATCTGGTTGATCCGCAGCTTATCGCCAAGAAGATACTCTTCAGGATTGCCCTCCACTTTAAACTCTAAAATCTGGCGTTTTGCTCTGGCCTGTGGCAGCAAAATAGACTGTAGCCCCTCCAAAAGTTCCGACAGGGAGAAAACGGTCACATTCAGAGACGTTTTCCCGCTCTCGATTTTACTCATATCTAGCACATCATTGATCAGGCTCAGAAGGTGTTTACTGGAAGTTGCAATCTTTCTGGTATATTCGCGTACCTTTACTCCGTTGTCCGCGTCCTTTTCTAAAAGTACAGAAAAGCCGATGATAGCATTTAAAGGAGTGCGAATATCATGGGACATATTGGAAAGAAAATGGCTTTTGGCTTCGTTGGCGCTTCTGGCAGCATCCAAAGCCTCCTGCAGATTCCTGTTTAACTTCTGCTCTCTGGTACGATCTGACATGACAATCACAAACTTTTCCATACCCTGAATATTTTCATGATAGACCGCTTCCCAGTACCAGCGTCGTTCTCCCGTCCCCTGATGCATATGTTCCCGTTCCCAGTGCCGGCTCTCTCCCACAGGGATTGCGGCAAATTCTTCTTTAGAAATAAAACCATAGGCATTTACGACGCTTTCTCCAAGCAGGCGCGCATTTTTTCTGGCAGCTTTCAATGGGATACCCAACAAACGCTCCACATTTGGACTGATATAGTTTACTTTCCAGGTCTCCTTATCCAGCATCAAAAAAATGTCGTCCACGCTTATGGAAAGCGTATCGAACATCAACTCCCGATATTTAAGCTCCAACGTACTTTTTCGAACCTGCTGTCTGACACGGTAAACCAGCCAGACAAGCAAAACGGCGCTCACCACAAGAAAGATTTTGAACATTACATCTGCCGTAGCCCTCTGGATCTTAAGAAGGCTGGAGCTAACCACCGATTCCGGCACTACGCCTAGCAGCACGCAGTCCTCGTATCCCACCGGCTGATAGGAAACATAATAGACCCTGCCGTCCAACCGACAGCGGAGCACTCCGGAAGCACCATTTTTCCAATCCTCCTGGATCTTCCTGACTTCCTCCTCCTTCAGGTCCGAATCCTCCTTTAAGTGAGAAAGATAATTTCCGGATATATGGTCAGCCGTCTGAGGAGAAAGCAGGATCTCTCCATCCGTATGGACCACAAAGCATCTGGACTTTCCGGAAAACGCCGCCACATCCAGAGAATGAAGCATATCGGCGTTGGTAAAGCTAATGGCAATTGCCGTATAGGTAAAGTCCCGGTAAGTCCCTTTAGGAACCGGTATGGCAAATATGGTGACTCCTGTCCCGGAAGTCAAAATCTCATTTGTCATAATCCTTTCTCCCTCATGGAACAGACGGTCTCTGTCGCCCTCCAGTGCAAGCTGTCCCCTGCTCCCGTCCACCGTTATGTAATTCCCCCCCTCCGACAGAAAATAAAATTCAGAAAACTTCCAGGATTCCTGACGCCCTTCCAGGTAAGTAACTACGCCCGCCTCATCTTCAATCTGAAGATGATGAACCCAGTCGCTTAAGTTCCCCCAGTTTTTCTCCAAAAAACCGGCAAACGTATGATTTACCTGTCCATAAATTTCTGTCAGATGGCTGGTACTCTCTTCATAAACCTGCCTGGAAACGTATTGAAAATAAAAATAACCCATCAGAGTGATCACACTCCCGGCTATACACAGACATAAGGCTGCAAGACCACGCCGATACCAAGTCTTCACTGTTTTTCCTCCGCATTAATTCTTGGATTGTCCCGCCATTCTCCCTGCCGGGCCACTTCTTTCTCTTTATTATAGTACCCACAGGATAGGAGGTCAAACCCTTTTGGAGCCAGAACAGGAAAACGTCGATGTAGAAGAAACATCAGAAAAGCTGGACTCCTGTCTCGATGAAATCCGCCAAACATTCGGCAAGACTCCATCAGAAGGGCCAGCTTCTTAAACAACAATATTTTAGGAACTCAGATAATTTCTCATGCTTCGCAGGGCATTTTTCTCCAGACGGCTCACCTGGGCCTGGGAAATCGCAATCTCTTTCGCCACTTCCATCTGGGTCTTTCCCTCATAGAACCGAAGCCGAATGATATGACGCTCCCGTTCTGGCAACCTTGCAAGGGCCTCATTCAGAGAAATCTCTTCCACCCAGCGCTCCTCTTTGTTTTTCTTATCGCTAATCTGATCCATCACATACAACGTATCTCCACCGTCTGTATAGATGGGTTCATAGAGACTTACCGGACTCTGTATAGCATCCAGGGCATAGACAATCTCCTCCCTAGTCATCCCCACTTCCTCGGCAATCTCCATAATAGTCGGTTCCCTAGAAGTTTTCTTCATCAACGATTCTTTGGCATAGATAGCCTTATAAGCCGTATCCCGAAGAGAACGACTGACCCGGATGGGGCTTCCGGAATCTCTGAGATAGCGGCGAACTTCTCCGACAATCATCGGCACAGCATAGGTAGAAAACTTCACCATCATATCCGGGTTGAAATTATCAACGGCTTTCATCAGACCAATACAGCCTATCTGAAACAAATCGTCATTATTTTCATTGTTTCCAGAAAATCTCTGGATGACACTTAAGACCAAACGAAGATTCCCTTTGATATAACGCTCTCTGGCTTCCCGGTCCCCCGCCTTGATCTTCTCCCAGAGCGTCTCTTTTTCCTCCGCAGTGAGAAGGGGGAGCTTGGACGTGTTTACCCCGCAAATTTCCACCTTGTATACCGCCATACTCTTACCTCCGCTTCATCATTCTATCTAAAATGATGCACGGATTTAAATGGATTTATACGGGGAGTTTTCCGTAAAAAAAAGGAAAATTTTATCCTTAATGGGTGATGCTCACCACATCATCGTCCAGCGCCTCCATCTGTTCGTCACTGATGAAATAAACATAATTTTCTTTGTCATAGTCCAATACAACGTCAACTGTTATCTTATTTCCATAAGATATCTCTCCGTCATAGAGCACCAGTCCAGCCGCTACTGCTTTTCCGTAAGCTTCTTCGTACTCCTCATCCGTCTTTCCGTCGAAAGCTCCGCTTTTCGCCTGTTCGTTAAAAGTATCTACCGCCTTCTGAAAAGGCTCCCGGACTGTTTCACGAAAATCAATCGGTTCAATTTCCAGAGAAACGGTATAGGTATCTCCGTTTCTCACCACATCCACCGCCTGATACTTCACCTGGCCATAAATTTTTCTGGCCACCTCCATAAACTGTTCCGTCACATTTTTACTTACCACATCTGTTTTTACAGACAGGGCCTCTTCCATTTCCAATGCAAAGTTCTGGATATTGGCCTCATAAATCCGCTCAGCCTCTGCCTGAGCAGATCCGGTAATTTCCATATATTTCTCGTACTGCCCCAGATAATTGGCATCCATGATACCGATTACATACTCTTGATAGGCTTCCGTCCCTCCGGAATTTCCCTTTTCACCTGAACCGCATCCAGTCAGTCCCAACGCCATATAACATACTACCGTCAGTACCGCCATTGTCCGCTTATATCTGCCGG
The DNA here is from genome assembly GCA_022792335.1 of Lachnospiraceae bacterium. Classification (GTDB taxonomy): domain Bacteria; phylum Bacillota; class Clostridia; order Lachnospirales; family Lachnospiraceae; genus Lientehia. The sequence continues at coordinate 18,187 of JAAWAV010000008.1, read as the reverse complement.
ATATCTTCATAGTAAACCGTTTCCTCCTGGTTTTTCCAATATATCCTTCACAGTATAGCATATTTATTCAAAACGTACAATTTCTTTTTTTAGCTGATGGATGATCTTCTTCTCCAGTCTGGATATGTAAGACTGAGAAATTCCCAGAAGATCCGCCACCTCTTTCTGAGTCATTTCATTGCCATCCTCTCTGTCAAGGCCAAATCTGAGACAGACGATCTTCCTCTCCCGCTCTCCCAGTTTTTCAATGGCCAGTTTTAACAGGGATTTTTCCACCTCGTCTTCAATCTCTTTGGAAATTACATCTTCATCCGTTCCCAGAATATCGGAAAGTAGAAGTTCATTTCCATCCCAGTCCACATTGAGTGGTTCATCGATGGAAATTTCCAACCTGGTTTTGCTGTTTCTTCTCAGATACATCAGAATTTCATTTTCAATGCATCTGGATGCATAAGTAGCCAGTTTGATATTTTTTCCACTGTTAAAGGTATTAATGGCTTTGATCAGACCGATAGTACCAATGGAAATTAGATCTTCGACTCCGACTCCAGTATTGTCAAATTTCTTGGCTATGTAAACGACCAATCTCAGATTATGCTCAATCAGAGCAGCCTTTGCCTCTTTCTCCTCCGTTGTCCCCAGCCTGGAAATCATCACTGCCTCCGTTTCCGGTGAAAGCGGCGCCGGAAGCACATCGCTCCCCCCGATATAATGGATCTCGTTTTTCTTTGAAAACAGAAACCCCTTCATACTGGAGATGATTTTTAACTGAAACCTGCTGGGAACTGCTACTCTGATGACCATGTCTTTTCCTCCTCATTTCTAAAGACGCCGTATGTTCGACAAAATCGCTGTGCAGAATCAACTGATAGCTTCCGTCTCCGGATAGTGGCCCCTCCTTTAAGGCTATCAGGAAAGAGTCCCCGGGGAATGGAACCTCCCCTCCCTTTTCTCTAAGAAGCGCCATCTTATCCACCCGTCTGCCGGAAAGGATGCCGCTTCCTCCGATAGAATGATAGGGAATCACGAAGATTCCTTCCGTTTCCTCCTCTTCTGGAAACAATGCAAGGAATGTTTTCTTTTCTCCAATGGAAACTGGTTTTCCGGTAAGCGGCTCATAAAGACGGTTTCCCGTATCCAAAAGAGCCGTTACCTCAATCCGTCTCTCCCCACGCCAGAGCGCCAAAGAAAAAAGAACTGCCCTGTCCCTTTTTATGGCATCAGAAAAGCGGATCAGCTCCTTTCCCGCCAAAAAAGAAACGGCCGCCAGCAAAAAGAGCACCGGCAGACTTCCTCCCTGCGCACTTTTTCCTGTCAGGAGCTCCCGCATCACGTATCCGACTCCCGTATGAAAATACAGTTGATTCAGAAAACCTCCGGTAAATATGGAGACGACTGTCAAAGTCAAGACTTGCCGGCAAAGAGCCAAAACCCCTTTTTTTCCAAAAGCAGCCAGACACATGGCCGGTCCCACAAAAAAATACGTAAACAGAAGTTCTGTCCATCTTGAAAAGCCAGAACACACTGCCAGAAGGCAAGCCGACACTCCTCCCACGGAAGCTCCAAGAAAAATCCGAAGCGCCTTCTGTCTGTATTTCAGACAGTTTCCAGTCAGTACCAATAGTCCCACATTCATCCAGACGTTTACTGCAAACAGTACGTCTATGTATAAATTCATTTTCACAAACCCTATTATAGAGGATTCCTTTTGCAGAATCTGTCAAAACCACAGAGGGAAACGGTATATTTCATCGACTTTTTTTGCGGACAGATGATTCCTTACCACCGTAGTACCCTCGCTTCTCTGGACCAGCCCCTGCAAGGCACTTGACCGACGCGTACTGGACGTACGCGGAGTGAAAGTAACGCCGCAGGAGCTGAATTTCCCCTTTTTCGACCGTGTGTGCTTTTGTCAAGCGACGGTACTTTCCTATAAAATAAAAAAAGGAGGACCCGAAGTCCTCCTACTATTTCTTAAATTTTATCTTATATCACTCATCATCGTCTTGGCTTTTGAAGAAAATCCGGAATCGTAATATTTCCTTTGCTCTCTGGCACTCGGTAACCGGAAGATCCACCGGTCGTACCTGTACTCATGGTACTGGACGCACTGTTAAAGTTCGGCATCACAGGACGGGGTGGAACTGGTCTCGTGGCCGCCGCTGAAGCTCCGGCCTGTTTCCCTGTCTGCGTCTGAGACATATACGGAGAAGCCGTTTTCGCCGCCGACTTATATGTACTGTAACTGGAAGATGCAGAACTAAGCGGCGTACCAGCGCCCTCAAAAGGCTCCAGACCGGTGGCGATCACCGTAATACTAGCCTCATCCTGCGCCGTATCATCGTACATGGCTCCAAAAATAATGTTTGCGTTGTCACCGGCCAGATCCTGGACATAGCTCGCCGCCTCATTGGCCTCCATCAGCCCAATGTCACCGGAAATATTAATGATCACATGAGAAGCACCCTCAATGGTCGTCTCCAAAAGCGGGCTGGACACTGCCTCTTTGACAGCTTCAATCGCCTTGTCGTCTCCCTTGGCATGACCGATGCCGATATGGGCAATTCCCTTATCTATCATAACTGTCTGAATATCTGCAAAATCCAGATTGATTAGTGCAGGTACATTGATCAAATCAGTGATACCCTGAACAGCCTGCTGAAGGACTTCGTCCGCCCGACGCAGCGCCTCCGGCATGGTGGTTCTTCTGTCCACAATCTCAAGCAGACGGTCATTGGGAATCACAATCAAAGTATCCACGTTCGCTTTTAAATGTTCAATTCCGTTCATCGCATTGGTCATACGGGCACGGCCTTCGAACTTAAAGGGTTTTGTCACCACGCCTACCGTCAGAATCCCCATTTCTTTGGCAAGGCCGGCTACCACAGGAGCCGCTCCTGTACCAGTGCCGCCGCCCATACCACAGGTAACAAACACCATGTCCGCTCCCTTGATGGCCGCCGCAATATCTTCGGCGCTTTCTTCAGCCGCCTTCTGTCCCACTTCCGGCTTGGCGCCCGCACCCAGACCTTTGGTCAGCTTCTCTCCAATTTGGATCGCTGTAGGGGCCTTGCAAAGCTGAAGAGCCTGTTTATCCGTATTGACACCAATAAATTCCACACCACAAATATTTTCATCAATCATTCGATTCACAGCGTTATTGCCAGCGCCGCCTACGCCGATGACAATAATCTTCGCTGAGCTCTCAGACTCATTAATCCTGATCTCTAACAACGCATTATCCTCCCTCAATCTGTCACTCCAAAAACAGACGCCTTCCGAGCTGGTACTACCACTTATATAGCATAAGCCATTTTTCCAAATTAATCAACCGTTACTTTCACAAAAATCCACTAATTTTTATGGGACACCCTCTCCATTCGGCACAAAGGGATAAGAAGGATTTTTTACGTCTGGCCGGTATTCATTCAAATATACGGTACCAGAACGCCCGGAAAGTGCCGGATACATATCTGAAAGCTCCGCTACTTTTTCCGCCATATAACGGCTATCCCCAAGGAAAGCCTGAATTTCTCCCATAATCAGAGTCACCTGCTTGTCCTTATCAAAGGCCATTCGCTCCGGATATAATTCATACTGGGCCAAAAGCTGAGAAAGATTTAAAATTTCTGCAAAAATTCCCGCATCTCCCACTTCCAGTTTTTCATACATGACAATGTGCTGAAATTGGATCCCCGTTACCAGTGGTACGTTTTCCTCCAGTTCTCTGGAACTTTCCACAATGATGCCTTCCCGGTCAAAATACATATAAGAACCCATATACTCCAGACAGCCCGCCACGCTTTTTTCGTAAACGGTAATCTTCGCCGAATGAAGTCCCGTAATTTTCACCTGATATTTCTCCACAAAAGGGATATCTTTTGCTTTTCCGAACTGTTCCTGGTAAAGGGCATAAAAGGTATTCCAGTCTTTTTCCTCCGGAAAAATCATGGAAATCAGCTCTTCTTCCGTATAGCGGGTATTTCCAATCACCGTCACATCCTGTATTCTAGTACTGTATCCGAACAGAAACAGAAAAAGAAAAAGAAGAATCACAATGCCGAAGGTTTTGAAACGCCGCTGACGCTTTTTTACTCTTCTCCTCTCCTTCTTTTCTGTATTCCATGGTTCTGAAAACCATTCTGTTTCATCTCGTCTGTCCCGCATACCAAAGGCCTCCGTTAGCGTTCATACTTAATGCTGGCGGATACACTGAGAGCCGCTCCCATCTCCATCATCAAAAAGACGACAGAAGTACCCCCATAACTGATAAAGGGCAGAGTGATACCCGTATTGGGAATCGTATTGGTTACAACCGCTACATTTAAAATGACCTGAAGCGCAATGTGGGACATAATCCCCACGACCAGCATCGCGCCAAACAAATCCGGCGCATTGTTGGCTATTACCACGAATCGCCATATCATAAATAGAAACAGAAGAATCACACAGACAGCGCCGAAAAGGCCAAGCTCCTCACAGATAATGGAAAACACCATATCGTTCTGCGCCTCCGGCACAAACCCCAACTTCTGCATACTCTCGCCAAGCCCTTTTCCAAAAAGGCCGCCGGATCCAATTGCATAAAGCCCCTGAAGGACCTGATGGCCTCCATCCAGAGCATAGGCCGTCGGATCTTTCCAGACAAGAATCCGCTCCATCTGATATTCCTTCAGAATCTTAAGTTCAAGGATCTGATCGGAAAATACGGTTACAAGAACTGCAAAAGACGCTACCAAAGCCACAGCTATAAAAAAACGGAGTTTTTTCCTGCTGGCCACAAAAATCATAAGAAATACTATTCCTAGAAGGATAATACCGCTGCTTAAGTTGTTATCTGTTACCAAAAAAATCAAAGGCGCCTGGATCACCACCAGAAGAATTTGAAGTCTCCACAAATCGATCTGTTTGGAAAACCTATTTACCAGGCTTGACATGGAAAGAATCAGAGCCACCTTCACAGGTTCCGCCGCCTGAAACAAAGAGGTTTCCCCAAAACCAAACCACCGCTTTTTACCGTTGTATTCAATTCCAAGCGGCGTAAAATTGACCAGTACCATCAAAATCACAGCCAGAATGTAGCCGAGAACTGCCACCCTTCCGTATTGATGGTAATCAATCTTGGAAATTCCAAACATAACGACAATCCCGATGAGAAGGGCTACTCCCTGTTTTTTCAGATAAAACAGAGAATCTCCACTTTTAATCTGAGCCGTATAGGAGCTGCAGCTATAGACCATAACCAGGCCAAAGCAGCACAAAAAAAGAATTACGGTTAAAAGACTGTAATCGAAGTATCTGACTAGTTTTTTTCTCTGCCCACTGACAGGCCGTTCTTCTGGACGGCCGTATTCCCGGCCATCTTCCTCCGTATACCGGTTTTTTCCGTACTGCCTTTCCCTGTTTTGGCGTTCCATACTCTGATCTGCCATGCATTCACTCCAACTTCTGCTTCGATCTTTTCAAATGGATTTATTCTAGGACCAATTTCTTAAAAATTCTTCCACGCTCCTCATAATTCCGGAACATCCCCCAGCTTGCACAAGCCGGAGATAGCAGCACGGCGTCTCCCGGTTTTGCCGCTGCTTTTGCACATTTTACCGCCTCCTCCATGGAGGAGGCAAACCGGACCTCCGGAAAACCGAGAGGCTCCGCTTCTTTCGCAATTTTTTCTGCCGTAGCTCCCAAAAGAATCAAACTCTTTACACGCCCCAGACAGGCCTCCAGCCATTCGCCATAAGCAGATCCCTTGTCATAGCCGCCGGCAATCAACACCGTAGGGCGTGTCATGGCACGAATCCCCTGAATGGCTGCGTCCGGATTGGTTCCCTTGGAATCATTATAGTAAGCCACCTGATCTCTTTCCACCACAAACTCAATCCGATGCTCCACAGCCTGAAATTCTCGCAACGTTTTCTGAAGCACTTCCATGGGAACTCCCATGGCAAAGGATACTGCTGTGGCCGCCATGGCATTTTCATAATTATGAACGCCCAGAATCTTTAGCTCTCCTGTTTCCACCAAAACTTCCCGTTTTCCAGAAAGCTCACTTACAATCGACGTCCCTTCCAGATAAATTCCTCCGGGAATCCTCTGCTTGCTGCTAAACCAAAGTACCTTTACAGAAAGTCCTTCTCCAAAAGCGCGCAAAACAGGGTCTTCATAATTTAATACGCAGACGTCTTCCGTTCCCTGATTCTTTGTCACCAGTTCCTTCACCCGGATATATTCTTCCATGGAACCATGCCGATCCAAATGATCCGGCGTCAAATTCAAAATGGCGCTGACTTGTGGATGAAAGGTATCGATGGTTTCTAACTGAAAACTGGAAACTTCTGCCACTGTAACAGAAGCTTCTGTCATTTTCAAAGCCTCTTCCGTATAAGCGGTGCCAATATTTCCCACCACAAAACTGCTTTCATAATAATTTTCAAGCATCTGTCCCGTCAGGGCCGTGGTAGTGGTTTTGCCATTGGTTCCGGTGATAGCGGCAAGCCGTCCCTTTCCATGGCGAAAAGCTGCCTCGATCTCACTCCATATCGGAATCCCCGCCTTTCGAAGCTGTTTTACAAAAGGTACTTTCAGAGGAATCCCCGGACTGATGACGCAGGCGGTAATTCTCGTAATCACCGTATCCGGCAATTCTCCGAGCACAATCTCAATCTCCTGACCCGGAAATTTTTCTCTCAAAGCCTCTGTGTCCAGAGTTTCATTGCCATCATATAAAATCACAGAAGTTCCTGTGGCAAGGAGCATTCTGGCTGCTCCGATTCCACTGATGCCACCTCCGGCCACAAGTATGGTTCTCTTCATGGTTTCTCTCCTTTCCACCTGTTATAGGGCCATATAGGCAAGCAGGCAGAGTAACGCTGTTATGGCAGAAAATACAGTCACAATTCTGGTCTCAGACCAGCCGCCAAGCTCGAAATGATGATGGATGGGAGTCATACGGAACAGGCGTTTTCCATGGGTACTTTTGAAATAGGTCACCTGCAGCATAACGGAAAGCGTTTCCGCAAAATAGATAAAGCCTACCATCAGAATAAAAATCGGAAGCTGCAGCATAAAGGCGCTGGATACCACAAATCCGCCAAGGGCCAGAGAACCGGTATCCCCCATAAATACCTTGGCCGGATATGCATTGAATACCAGAAATCCCAGGAGACTTCCGATCACTGCTCCAGTAACCGGTTCGATACCAGCCCCCTCTCCTGCAGATACTACAGAAAAAAATACGGCGACCAGAATGGTTACGCTGGTACAAAGTCCGTCCAGTCCGTCTGTCAGATTGACTCCATTGTCTGTTCCAAGCACAATAACAAAGAAAGCCGGAACAAAAAACCAGCCCAAATCCAGAGTTTTTCCTCCGGTAAAAGGAAGAATCATAGCCGTGGACACCACATCGGAGGTCACCAGGTAGTAGCATAGTATCCCGGCGATGACAAGCTGACCCAAAAGCTTCTGCCAGGGCTTTAACCCTTCGGAGCGCTTCAATACCACCTTGATAAAATCATCCAGAAGTCCCACAATCCCAAAGCCTACGGTAGTAAAGAGTACCGGAATGATTTTCGGATAATCCTCCAAAAAAATCAGACTCGTCACCGCTATACTGATTAAAATCGCAAGTCCCCCCATGGTCGGCGTTCCCGACTTTTTGGCATGGGCCTTGGGTCCTTCCTCCCGGATCGTCTGACCAAATTTCAGTTTTCGCAAGAAGGGAATCAAAATCGGACAAAGCACGGCGCTGATGGCAAAGGAAATCAGCACAGAAATAATCGCTGCATATTTCATATGGACACTCCTGTATTTCATCCGGGGCCCCAAATGCCCCTGTATTTTCCTTAACTGTTACAGTATAAGACTTTTTTCAGGAAGAATCAACTGTTATTCTTCTTTCTAATCTGTCTCTTTTTGTTCAATTCCAAGATAGGGAAGGATATTGTCAAAAATATTTGCCACCACCGGAGCGGCAATGGTCCCTCCGTAATAAATCCCCTCCGGCTCGTCGATGGTGATTAGGGCAATCACCTGTGGGTCGTCTGCAGGTGCAAAGCCCAGAAAAGAAGAGATATAACGGTTTTCGCTTCTGGGAAGTTTTTCCGAAGTAGCCGTCTTTCCGCCAATCCGGTACCCCTCCAGATAAGCTCTGTGCCCCGTGCCTTCCGCCACCACCTGTTCCAGAACATAGCGCATGGTTTCGCTGGTTTCTTCTGATAAGATCCGCTCTCCCTCATTCCAGTCCAGCCGCCGGATCACCGTACCGTCGCTGTTCCTTGTCTCCACTGCAAAATGAGGTGTAACCCGAATCCCGCCATTGATAATGGAACTGGCCGTGGTAATTAGCTGAATAGGAGTAATCTGAAAGGACTGGCCAAAAGAAACTGTGGCAAGTTCCACCTCTCCCATATTATCTTCCTTGTGCATAATGGTTCCCGCTTCGCCCGGTAAATCAATTCCTGTCCGGGAAAGAAGGCCAAACTGTTTGAAATATTTATAGATATTCGCTGTACCAAGTCTTAACCCCACCTCGATAAAGACGGGGTTACAGGAATTCATCACGCCTTGCAGAAAGGTTTCTGAACCGTGTCCCGCCACTTTGTGACAGTGAATCCTCCTGTCCTCTACCACCCGGTAACCGGGGCAATGAAAGGAATCTGTGAGAGATACCACACCCTCTTCCAAACCGGCGGCCGCCGTAATAATCTTGAAAGTGGAGCCTGGTTCATAAGTATCGTTGATGCAGGAATTTCTCCACATCTGGTTCCTGAGATCCTGAAGTTCTTCCTCGCTTAATCCCTCCGTATTCACCGCAGTATTCAAAGTAAACGGATCATTTAAATCAAACTCCGGAACATTTACCATGGCCAGGATTTCTCCGTTTTTCGGATTCATCACAATGACGGACACCTGTTTCGCATTTTTCTGCTCCATCACCTTTTTGGCTTCCTGCTCCACATATTTCTGAATATTCACGTCCAGGCTCAGATAGAGGCTGTTCCCTTCCACCGGTTCCATCCTGCCCTCAGCCGCCGCGTCGATTTCCACCCCTCTGGCGTCCGTCTGAGTGAGAATTTTTCCGTCCTGTCCTTTCAGATACTCTTCGTAGATAACCTCCAGACCGATAATTCCCTGATTGTCTCCCCCTGTAAAGCCAAGGACCTTGGAAGCCAGGCTTCCAAAAGGATAATATCGTTTATAATCCTCGTCCACTTTCACTCCACTTAAATCGCAGGCTCTGATGGCATCTCCCACAGATTTATCCACATTGGACTTGATAATCTCTCTGGAGCTTACCTTCTCCACCTTTTTCCGAATGGTCTCTTCGTCAAGCTCCAGTTTTTCAGAAAGCATCTTTGTCACTTCGTCGACATCTTTGATTTGACTGTGGATGACGGACACCGTACAGACAGTTCGATTATCGGCAATCACCACTCCGTTGGCATCGTAAATTTTCCCTCTGGCGGCTTTGATGGAGCGCTCTCTCTCATGAAGTTCCTCCGCCAGCTCCGTATAATGGGCAGACTGAAACAACATCAGATATCCCAGTCTGCCCGCCAAAATGCCGAATCCTGCCAAACACAGGGCGAATATCACTAAAATTTTCAAACGATGATACGTATAATTGGGAACCATCCGTTCCCTCCAGGGCTTTTAGTAAAGCTTATTCAAAATCCCCCTGAAAAATTCCATTGCTATAGGCGCCGTTTTCTGACGGAGGTTCCTCTCCGGGATTTCCTTCCCCTGACAGATTTTCTCCCTCCGGACTTCCCTCTCCTTCTGCCGGTTCTCCTCCCGTCTGGTTCCCCTCGCCAGGATTTCCTTCCACTCCCTGATTTTCACCGGCCGGTGGATTTCCATTTTCAGGATGTCCTGCTTCTGCAGGAGCTTCCCCACCTTCCTGGTTGCCTGCTCCTGGCGGCTCCACTCCCGTCTGGTTCTCTTCTCCAGAAGGTTCTCCTCCAGCCGGGTTTTCTGCCCCCGCGGGGGGCGTTCCATTTGCCGGCTCTTCCGGCGTTTCTGTCTGAGAAGGCTGCTCTCCCGTGTCTCTGGTAGGAAAGAGATTCAGGTAAGGGATGATAGCTTCCCACAGCGAACGGGTCAGATTGGTGGCATGTCCGCCTGTAGACTGATCTTCTACATTCGGCTCGTCGATCACCACCATCATAAAATATTCCGGATCACTGGCCGGCAGAAAACTGGCGAAAGACACCACATATTTTTTGTCTTTTCTCGGGAGTTTCTCTGCCGTCCCTGTTTTTCCTCCTATTTCATAGCCCGGGATGGCCGTAGACCAGGGTCTCTGCTCATCCACCATGGCCGTCATAGCCGTCTTTAAAAAATCTGAAGTCGTCTCACTGATGGTTTCCCGCACCAGAGTTTTGTCAACGCTTTCTACCACAGAGCCATCCGGTCGGAGAATTTCCTTTACCACATGGGGCTTATAGTAATGCCCGCCATTGATCAAAGAGCAATGAGCCGCCGCCATCTGAATCACCGTCGCGTCAAAATTCTGCCCAAAGGAATTGGTTACCAGATCGATTTCCGACATCTCCTCTTCCTTTTTTAAAATGCCGTCCTCCTCGCCGGGTAAGTCAATCCCCGTCCTGGTTCCAAGCCCAAAAACCGGCTGATATTTGCAGAAAATCTCTGTACCGATCTGTTGTCCAATCTGGATCAGAGCGTCGTTACAAGATTCCACAATGGCTCCTTCCAGATCCAAAGTGCCATGACCGGCTAATCTGTGGCAGTTGATTCGCTTCCCCTCTCCATAGTCCCAGCCGCCATCGCACAGATAGGTATTGGCCGGAGACAGTTTTCCCTCCTCCAGTCCGGCGGCTATGGTCAAAGGTTTGGCCGTAGAGCCTGGTTCATAGAGAGACTGGGTGACATAATTCGCCCAAAGCTCGGCGAGCTCCTGGCTTTTTTCCTCGTCATCCATGGCATCTAGTTCTTCCTGGGTGTAATATCCGCTGATATTTAGATCCATCGGATTATTCAAATCGTAATAAGGATAGGAAGCCATGGCTAAAATTTCTCCGTTGTTGGGATTTATCACGACCACTGCCGTATTCTTCGATCCAATCTCTTCATTAAACTGTTTGATCTGCGCTTCCACAATGGACTGCAGGTTTACATCAATGGTTGAGACAATGGTATTCCCGTCTATCGCGTCCCGCGTCACCTGTTCCGCGTCTGATTCTTCATTAATATAACGATAAGTTCTGCCGGAAGTTCCGGCCAGCTCCTCATTGTAGTATTCTTCAATCCCATAGCTTCCAGAAGCGCCGTCCCTGGAAGCAAAGCCAATCAGATCACAGGCTAGTGTAGAATAGGGATAAATCCTTTTATACTCTGTCTCAAACCAGACGCCTTCAATTTTATCTTTGATCTCCAGATTGTTATTGATCTCTTCCTTTCTGGTCAGAAACTGATCCCGCTTTTCTTCGCTCATCCGTTTTTCATAGCGGATATACTGGCTGGTCGGCTGATCTTTTACCAGTTTTTCCAGTTCCTCTCGATCATAACCGTAACATTCTACCAGAAGATCCAACGTCGGCCCAAGAATATTTTCATGGGAACCGATCACCGACGGATCCAGGATCAGATTGTAGACCGCCTCATTGGCGGCAAGTATCGTCCCATTGCGATCCGTAATCTGTCCGCGCTTAAAAGGAATCGTACCAGAAGAAACGGTCTGTTGTGTCAGTACTCTCTGTCCGTACTCTTCTCCTTTTTCTTTTCCGATAAAACCCACGCTTACTGCCAGCCCAATCAAAACCAGCGCCACCAAAAAAAAGGTGAGCGCCAGCTTTTTTTTCATATATTTTCGAAAAAGTTTCAAGGACTTTTTCTCATTGTTTGTTTCATTTTCTCTGAATCTTTTCTGATTCCTATTCTTCCGGGATTTTTTCATATTGCTGTACGTACTCGCTTTCTGTCCTGTCGTAGCGTATAATCTGGCTGTCCTCCGGGTATACCATCCCCAGTTCTTCCGTAGCAATCTTATAAATCTTGTTGATATCAGAAGCCGCCTCGATTCTGGAAAGGACCGCCTCATTGGCATCCGTAAGAGTTTTTAACTCTTCCTCCAGCACCTCCACACTTCCCATTTTTGCATACACAGATACCCGTACCTGCAGATAATGGACGCACACTGCAAGCATCAGCGCCGATGCAAAAGCCAGAAGCATAACAAATGTAGGACTCATCGTCAGCGCCCGTTCTTTTGTCCTCCTTCCCGGATGTTTCTCCTCTCTGGGCCGTTCTTTTGGCGAAGGAAGCTCCCTGGGCGCCAGTTCTCTCGCCGCACTTCCCTCTACCACATAAAAATGTTGTCGTCGTTCATACTCTTTTGCCGCCCCCCGGCTTGTCTGTCTCTTTCCTGCTGTCATAATACATCCTCCTCCGGGCGCGGACCGCCAAAGACGGCGCTATACCCGTTCAAAAACCCGAAGCCTGGCGCTTTTCGCCCGCTTGTTATCGAAAAGTTCCTCCTTGGAAGGAAGAACTGGTTTCCTCGTAATCACTGTTCCTCTGCTCACCTTTCCGCACACGCACATGGGAAATCCCGGAGGGCATGTGCAGGGATTTTCGTTTCTTCGAAAGCTTGTCTTGACAATACGGTCCTCCAGAGAATGGAAGGTAATGATGCAGAGCCTGCCGCCCGGCTTCAAAAGTCCAATCAAAGAGTCCAGAGAATCCTCAAGCACTTCCAGTTCATGATTCAGTTCAATTCGAATCGCCTGAAAGGTCCTTTTCGCCGGATGTCCTCCCACCGCCCGTACTCTTGCGGGAATCGCTGCTTTTATGATCTCCACAAGCTGTCCGGTCGTCTGTATCTCCTGCTGTTTTCTGGCTGCTACAATATGTTTTGCGATGTTCTGGGCAAATTTGTCCTCCCCATAGTCCCGAATCATATGGAAGAGTTCTGATTCACTGTAACGGTTGACAATCTCTTTCGCCGTCATTTCCTGCCGTCTGTCCATACGCATGTCCAGCTCTGCGTCCTCTTTATAGGAAAAGCCCCGTTCCGGAGTATCTAGTTGATGGGAAGAGACCCCCAAATCCAAAAGGATTCCGTCTACTGCCACAAGATCCAGGCTTTTGACTACGGCCTCCATACATCTGTAATTACTCCGCACAATGGTTACCCTGTCGCCAAAGGGAGCCAATCGTCCTGACGCCGCCTTAATAGCCTCCGCATCCTGATCGATCCCCACGTATCTTCCGGCTTCGCCAAGTTTCCTGCACACTGCCTCTGCATGGCCTCCACCGCCAAGCGTACCATCCACATAAATGCCATCGGGCTTTACATTCAAGTATTTTACCGTTTCATTTAATAATACGGACTTATGTTCAAAATTCATCCCCTTCTGGCACCCCACTATCGCCATCCGACGCTTTATTTTGTATGGTTAAAATCTCAGTTCTTCCAGCCCTTCAGCAAGTTCCTCAATTCCGTCATAATCGCTGGCATTCTCCCAGGCGTCTCTGTTCCAGATTTCCACCCGGCTTCCCACGCCCACCAGAACCACCTCTTTTTCCAGCCCCGCATATGCACGCAGACTTCCCGGAACCAGAATCCGTCCCTGCTTGTCCACCTCACATTCTCCAGCGCTTCCAATAAAAAAACGGGAGAATTTTCTGGCATTTCCACTGGTTAATGGCATTTGGCTGACACTGGCAACAACACTGCTCCATTTTTCCTGTGTGAATACAAAAAGGCACTTATCCAGTCCTTTTGTCACGATAAATTTGTCCCCGCCTGCCTCTCGGAATTTGGCGGGAACAATAAGACGCCCTTTGGCGTCCATCGTATGATTGTATTCACCCATAAATTGATTTGTCATCTGTGCCACCCAGCAATCTACCACTTTACACCATTTGAACCCACTTTTTAACCACCTATTACCATTCTACGGGATTTACCCAGAAATAGCAAGTAATATTTCCCTCATTTCCCAAAAAGTTTTCGACAGGATCGGCGAATTGTTTTTCGGATTTCTGATGACGAAACCGGTAAAAACCCTTTCGGATTTCCAGCCATTTTCTCTTGTATTAGACAGCAAAAGCCAGAAAATACAGAGCATTTTCTCTGTATTTTCTGGCTTTTATGATGTTCCAAAATCTTTTACATATGTTTCCCATATACTCTGAAACCTTATTTTTCGGCCAGTTCCAGATACTGTTCAACTAAGAAATCAAGCTCCCGACTCAGTTCCAAAACCTTCTCCGATGATGCTTTTTCTTCAATGGCTTCATTTAATCTTTGTCTTGTTTCTTCAATTTTTTTCTTCAACTTACGCACCCCTGACTTTTTTCGTGATTTTTTGACCGTCTCCTTTCTACTAGTCATTCTAAGTCATTTTTCGGCAAAAGGCAAATGAATTACACCGCATTTTCCTTCATTTTTCGACAAAGATTCCATCATTTTGGTGATTGCAAGATGGAGAAATACCTTATATAATGGTAAGAAGTGTTGAATGTATTTGTTTGGAGGATTCTCGATGAAAAAAAAAGTATGTCAAAAACGGACAAGCCTCCTGCTGGGGTTTGTCCTCTGTGCTTCTGTTCTATTTCATCCTTTAGATGGAACAGCTGCTTCTCCAAAAGAAGCATTACAGATAGAAGAAACAGGAAGCTCTGCGACGCTCAGAGATCCAAAATCTGACGAAGTGGCTGAATCTGCCATGATATCCAAAGAGTCTCAGACAGAAAAAGTGACAGGAACTAGTATGCCGACGGAATCTGTTCAGACAACGCAAGGAACTGAAATGGTTCCGGAATCGGAAGGCCCCCCGATAGAAAAAGGATCGGAAACCATTCTGGAAACGGAAGCGATTCAAGCAGAATCAGGGTCTGAAACGGTTGCAGAGACACAGGGAGTTAGGGAAACGGAGCCTTCTGCACAGACTGACGAAACAGAAACTATGGAGGTTGATTCTTCTCTGGAACAAATTGAATCTAAGAAAAACACCCTTCCTCAGATTTCCTATACGACTCATGTACAGAGTTTTGGCTGGCAGAACTGGGCGTTTGGCGGAGAAGAAAGCGGTACTACCAACCTTTCCAAACGGCTGGAATCCATTAAAATCCGGCTGGCGCCCTCCTCTCTTCCCGGAGGTGTAGAATATCGTACCCATGTACAGACCTTCGGCTGGACCGGATGGGTTTCTGATGGAAGGGAAAGTGGCACCACCGGTCTTTCCAAACGGTTGGAAGCCATACAGATTCGCTTAACTGGAGAGCTAAACAATCTTTATGATATCTATTACCGAGTCCACTGTCAAAGTTTTGGCTGGACCGGATGGGCCAAAAACGGCGAACCGGCCGGAAGTATGGGGTATGCCAAACGTCTGGAAGCCATACAGATTCAACTGGTGGAAAAGGGCCAGGCGGCTCCGGGCGATGTGACGGGAACCTACCATGAAAAGCTGATGGTCATCTATCAGACTCATGTGCAGACCTTTGGATGGCAGGATGAAACCTCCAATGGGCAAAAAAGCGGAACCACCGGGCTTGCCAAACGACTGGAGGGCATCCGCATCCGTCTGGAAAACCATCTTCTGACACAAGGAAGTGTGGAATACTGTACTCACGTACAGACCTTCGGCTGGCAGGACTGGACACCGGAAGGCGGCGTAGCAGGAACCACTGGAAAGGCCAAACGTCTGGAAGCTATCAAAATTCGTCTGACCGGGGCCATGGCGGACACATACGACATTTATTACCGGGTTCACTGTCAAACTTTCGGCTGGACCGGGTGGGCCAAAAACGGCGAACCGGCCGGAAGCGAAGGGTTTTCCAAACGTTTGGAAGCCATCGAAATCCTTTTAACTCAAAAAGGCGCAAAGGCTCCGGGCCCCACGGAAAATACCTGTTTTAAAAAAGAATCCATGGGGAACAACTGGCGCATTTCACAATACCGTTCCACCACAAGCGGGCAATCGATGTGTTATACCATTGAGGATGATTACGGAAATCTGGCAATCATCGACGGAGGATATGAAAAAGATGCCGATATGGTGAGAGAACTGATCCGTCAGCATGGCAATCGTGTGAGCGCCTGGATTATTACTCATCCCCATCCGGATCATGTCGGCGCCTTCAACGCCATCATGTCAAATCCGCAGGGGATTTCGGTCGATCGCATTTATGCGGTTCCAGTCCATGGCGACCGTTACCGGGAAACTGCCGAAAGCTACGATCAGTTTGAGATGTACGAGACCTTCCTGCGTCTGACAGCGCACAGAGACAATCTCCGATATGTCTCTGAAAATGACGAATTTGACCTTCTGGGTCTTACTTTTCGAGTGCTCCATGCATGGGATGATACCACCAACAAGCTGACTTCCAATCTGTGCAACAATGGTTCCATGGTATTTGTCCTAAAGGGCTCCAAAGAGAAAATGCTGTTTTTATCTGATATGGAAAGCGAATCGGAATCTTATATTCTGGAGCGGCATCAGGAGGAATTGGATGCCGATTATGTGCAGGCGGGTCATCATGGAAACTGGGGACCGACTTTAAAATTCTATTCTGCCCTGTCTCCCAAAGGAGTCTTTATGGACGCGCCAAACTGGCTTCTGGAAGAAAGCAACCGATACGACGGATATCTTTTGAAAAACTTTTTTGAAGAAAAAGGAATCCGGATTTATCGTTTTTCTACTGCCCCTAACAAAATCGTGATTCACTGATCAAACCAGAGACTATCTGTTTGTTTCGGAAGCCGGATACGGCAAATCCAATTATTATTTTTTATTATTCTGATCATCGGGAGGTTTTTCATGAAATTAGGTATCGTAGGGTTGCCCAATGTGGGCAAAAGCACATTATTCAATTCTCTGACCAAAGCTGGTGCTGAATCGGCCAATTATCCGTTCTGTACCATTGATCCCAACGTGGGGGTGGTGGCTGTACCGGATTTTCGTCTGGGACTGTTGGCCAGTCTCTATTCATCGAAAAAGGTCACCCCGGCTGTAATTGAATTTGTGGACATTGCCGGTCTGGTCAAAGGAGCATCCAAAGGCGAAGGACTCGGAAACCAGTTTCTGGCCAATATCCGGGAGGTAGACGCCATCGTTCATGTGGTCCGCTGTTTTGAAAATGACAACATCGTCCATGTGGATGGGAACATCGATCCGCTACGGGACATTGAAACCATCAATTTGGAGCTGATTTTTTCCGACCTGGAAATTCTGGAGCGCCGGATTTCCAAGACTGCCAGAGGAGCTTTCAATGACAAAGCCCTGGCAAAGGAAGTGGAATCTTTAAAGGCTATCAAGGCCTGGCTGGAGGATGGAAATCTGGCCATTACTTATGCATCTGCAGACGAGGACGAAGAAAATTTCCTGCATTCTCTGAACCTTCTCACTGGAAAGCCGGTGATCTTCGCCGCCAATGTTTCTGAGGACGATCTGGCTGACGACGGCGTCTCCAACCCCTTTGTCACTCAGGTACGGAAATTTGCTTCCGAACAGGGCAGCGAGGTATTTGTAATCTGTGCCCAGATTGAGCAGGAAATCGCAGAACTGGAAGAGGACGAAAAAAAGATGTTTCTGGAAGATCTGGGCCTGTCCGAATCAGGTCTCGACAAGCTCATTGGTGCCAGCTATCGGCTCCTTGGGCTGATCAGCTATCTGACTGCCGGAGAGCAGGAAACCAGAGCGTGGACCATCCGAAAGGGAACAAAAGCTCCTGCCGCTGCCGGAAAGATTCATAGTGATTTTGAGCGTGGATTTATCCGGGCTGAGGTGGTGAATTATCAGGATCTTTTAGATGCGGGAAGCTACGCGGCTGCCAAGGAAAAAGGCCTGGTTGGCCTGGAAGGAAAAGATTATGTAGTAAAAGACGGGGATGTGATTTTGTTCCGTTTTAACGTCTAAGTTTATGAAAAAGGAGAAGAGGGTTGCGACAGCAACATTTTCTACTCCGCCACAGTACCCTCGCTTCGCTGGGGCAGACTCCATAAGCCCCGCGGAGCGTTTTTGTTTCATAGGACGCACCTTTCCATGAATCATCAAACTAAATATTTTATATCTAGTTCCAGACTGTAGACAAAGTTGGTGCTGGTAATTATCCCCAGCACCACTTTTCTATAAATACCGGTTGATTCACAAAGGTTCTTAAAGTATCAAGAAATCCATATCCTCTTTGGCTTCTTTTCTCCAATATCTTTGCCAGCTTT
>JAAWAV010000007.1 GCA_022792335.1 Lachnospiraceae bacterium | reverse complement strand
GTAGTAGTCCCGTCTCCATTCTCTTTGACGGTATCTGCCTGCATGACAAACTTCGGGGTTTCCGCATTTACCTCCAGCCCCATTTTTACCTGGTCCGAAAAAACGATTTCGCCCTTTACACCGTCGGTGTAACAAACGGAGTAATAGACTGGATCAGGCTCAACCGGTTTCTTTTTCGTAATTTTGACCAGCCATCCGTACGCCTTTCCTGTGTCCGAACTCTCAAACGGAGTTAAACTGGCGGTAGGGCATTTCCATTTTCCCTCTGCAGCAGAATAGTAAAAAGTAATGTCCTTTGGCTCGGAATGAAGATAATGGGTTCCCAGGCGGCCCGCAAGACTGCGATTCCAGAGATTTACATAGAAGTCCCCCTTGAGCTTCACTGTACACTGATAAGGATAAGTATTTTTATCAAAATCGTCGGATGTGTTTTCAATGACTTCTCCAGGTTCCATCGTTGTCTCGCCATCGTAAAATAACCTGGCAGGCGCACTGTGGTTTGCCTTATCCCATGTCGAATCCTGACATTGGACAAACACATACTTAAGTGTTATATTATTTTTGTCAGGCGCATCCGGTTTTTCTGGAACTGACGAACCTTCGCCGCCGACCGTCACGTTATAATAAATGTCGCCAATTGCCTTGCCATTGTCTTCTCCCTCAAAGCCATTATTTGTCACAACGACCCAACTGGCGCCATAATTTACCCTTACTGTTCCAGACTGGCCCGCCTTAGCGCCCGGCTTCGCTTTGAAATGTATCGACAAAACGCCGCCGTCTGCGCTAAACCAGCAATCCAGCCAGCTCGGGCACTGCATGAGCCAAGGTAATCCTCCGTTCTCTTTCCAATTCGTAGATACGGCAATCCCGTAATAGGTATAAAACGTCATATTGCCGCAATCAACAGTCTCCGTGTTTCCATCTGGCTCCACTACGACTGTTCCATATCTGTTTTCGTCGGCATTATCCCCGCTTACACCCAATGCAGCAACCCCGCCTTTTTTCCACTCGTCATAAGTGATAAAAGCAGTCTTTGTGACATTCTGGTCTGTGGTCCCGACGCCGACAGGAATTTTGTTTCCATTCGTTGCATAGAGTGCAGGTTCTTCTTCCGCAACACTTTCTTCTGCCCCAAGCACCGCCTCATAAACTGCATAGACAGTTTCCAGAGCTTCTGTCACGTCGTCACGTTCGCCAAGCGTCTCATCGAGAGCGTCCCACAGATCAAGGGCGGCGTTTACCTGTCCGCCGATCGCTTCTGCATTTTGCGGAGTGATTTGAGCGGGAGAAGGCAGCGCTTTTGCCGCTTCCAAAAATGCCCGGACTGCCTCCGGCGTTTCTTCCATTAGCTCTGTTTCAGAGGCCACAGCCAGCGTTTCCGCCGGATTCTCTTCTGGAATCACTTCTATTCCAGGGTTTTCTATCGGTTCTACAACCGATTCTGTCCCGCGATCTTCCCTCGGCTCCATAGCGCTTTCTGTCACAGCCTCTTCTGGCTCCACAGCGCCTGTCGTAGCCTCCGTTGGCTCCGCAGCGCTTTCTGTCGTAGCCTCTGCTGGCTCCATAGCGCTTTCTGTCATAGCCTCTGCTGGCTCCGTGACGCTTTCTGTCATAGCTTCCGTCGGCTTTATAACCTCTTGCGTCTCGGTTTCTTCTTCCGGCTCCAAACCTACTTTTGTTCCGGTTTCCGAGGACAGCTTCATAATTTCTTCTGTCCCTTCAGACGGTTCCGCACTCTCTTGCGTCCCGGCTCCTTCCGGCAACTCTGCGGTTTCTTGTTTTGGCTCTTTTGCCTCGGGTTCTGCAATTTCTGTCGTCCTGACTGTCTCTGCCGACTCATCCGCCTCTGCAAGGGCTGCTGTGCCCGCTGTGTTTAACAGCAGCCCTATGATCAGCAGAGCCGACAAAAACTTTGCCAAAAATCGCTTTTTCCCTTTTGTCGTCATCTCTGACATCCTCCTTTCAAAAACTAAAATCCTCTGGTTCCATTTACAGTCAAAATATCGTTTTCAGGCGTTCCGCTTTGCTCCTGTTACATTGCCAGAATCTCGTCGAGCATCTGTATCAGTTCCATGACGCTACGAAAAACAAATTCCTTGTTTTCCTCTTGCCAAATCAACCTCCCCTGCCAGGTACTATGTTCCCGAAAAAGAACTTGGATGCGGAACACTCCCATGCTCTTTCTAACGTCATGTTCCATATAGCGTAAAGGCAACGGGGGATTTGGACAGCTCTCCAAATCCAATACCCCATTCAGAAGAAGGATCATCTGCGACAGGCTCCGGAACTCTTCTCTTTTATAGAGCCTCGGATGCCCCAAGTTCCCTGTCATAATGCCGTTTGTATAAGATATAACTGTGACTACTGCTTCTCTGCTATCGCAGGGAATCATTCTCTCATAAAGCACAGCGCCTCCTCCTTCTATATTCATTTAAGAGCAGGTGTTCTTGTCAACTGATGGTACTATTATAATGAACTACCGTGAACGATCCGTTCCTTTTTAGCCTGAAACGGATCTCTATTTTTCTTTCTGTTCTGCCCCGAGCGGGGCGATATGATAGGTAAGCCTAGCTTTTGAATGCCGGTATGTCTTGTGAAATGCCCGGTCAAGCCTGCTTGTCACCAGCCTGGCTCCCTCCATATCGGCGCCTGCCAGCATAAAGATATAGGAATCAGTCCCCAATCTGGCAACAGGATCTCCTGCCCTGAGTCCCTCTGAAAGAATCCGTTCCAGCCTCCGCATATCGGTGGAGGAATCGTCCCCTCCTTCCAGCCCGACGATGGTCAAAGCTGATTTCTCTTCTGTACGGGCCAAATGCCGTCGTTCCAGGGCCACGACACTTTGAAACATCTCAAAGGTACAGAAAAATGCCTTTTCTTCTCCACCCTCCTCACATAACAATTTAAAAATATCCGGGACTCCTGTGTTCCGTCTGCGAAGTCCTGACGCCAGTATATACATCTGTTCTACCCGGCCTGTGGGAGGCAGTCCCAACTCTTCCAGCATTTTCGTCTGAAAGGCTTCATATTTTTCAATGGCCTGCTCCGGTTGCCCCATTGCAATCAGCGCCTGCATAGCGCGAACTGTAAAATCCTCTACGGCAAAATCAGTCCTGTATGCCTGTTCGCTGATCCTCAGGATCTCCGTCCATTTTTCTTTTTTCTCAAGTAACGCGAGAAGCGTCCGACATGCGTCCAGATAAAGCGCCCGGTAATACTGTCTGAGCCCCATAGTCCAGTCGCTGTCATTATCTGGGAGGAAATCGCCTTTGTACAGGGAAACAGCCGAAAAGAGCAAACGCTCCTGCGCTTCTCCAGAGCATTTCCCTGCCTCCAGACAGGCTATTTCAAACTGCCCGGTATCCAGCTCCACCTGAACATCCGGATTCCAGACGTAGCATCCCGGAAGCGTGAGCAGCAGATTTTCCTGTTCCGGGAACATGGTCCTTAAAAGTTTTCTGATTTTAAATAACATGCGCCGCAAAGTATCGGTGGAGACGCCGTCATGGTCCGGCCAAAATTCTTCCAGAAGCTCCTCTGAAGAAATACTCCTCCCGTGGTGTACAAGGAAATACTGTAAAAAAGACCGGGGGATCCTCCCGGCCTTAGGCACAGTTCCTCTCTTGCTTATATTCCCGCCTTCCATATATCCATAAGAAAACGAGCCCATCAGTTCAAAATACAGGCTTTGTTTTTCACTCATTTCCCCTCCACCCCGGAAATAGGATTTTTGCTCTCCTCCCTGTCAAGCTGTCTCAGGAACTCATCATAAAGTTCTTCTCCTTTTTGCCGTGCTTCTACGGCATCTGTCAATTCTTGAAAAGCCCCCAGATATCTGGTTCTCCCTTTAAAGGTAATCTGAGCGACCCAAAGCCCCCGCCTTTTGTCAAAATAAACTCCATTATGGCCGCTGGTATTGCTTTTAATCAGACGTCCGTTTTTTGCCGCCTGCAGAGCCTTGACGGAGGTTCCGTCCTTAAGTCCCAGATTCTCTTTGTATACTGTCGCCTGCAGACAGCCGCAGCTCTTCGTTTTCCCATTCTGAAGAAGCGTCTGCCCCACCACAGTTTCCTTGCCGCAGTCGCACACACATCTCCAGCGATGCATCCCTGCACGCTTTCCGGCGTATCCTATGACCGTGAGCTTCCCAAAACGCTTCCCGATAAAATTCTTTCCGGGTGGATGACTGAGACAGCCGCAGCTCTTCCTGCCCCCTGATCTCAACTGACTGAGCTCTGCTTTTACTTCCCTGCCACAGTCACATTTGCAGATCCATATGGTACTGCCTCCTAAGCCACGCTCTTTCGTAGGTCTGAGCGCTTTAAGTTTCCCAAAACGCATTCCGGAAATATCCCTTTGCCCGGGCCCTACAACACTTTTGCAACCGCAATCTGTCACAGTTCCTCTCTGTAAGCAGCGGGTATCTAAAAGGATCTCGCCGCCACATTGGCAGCGGCAGCGCCAGACGATATATCCGGCCTTTCGATGTTCCGTAGCCTCCGCCACTGTCAGAAGGCCGATTTTACTTCCAATTCCTATCACTACAAAGACTCCCGTCTTTTTACATGCACAGTGTCCGCATTTCTATGTGCGCCAGTTTTGTTTATCGTACAACACATTTTGTGTTTAGTCAACTCAAATTGTGTTTTTTCGTTAATTCTATGAAATGCCCAGCTAAAATTAGAAGGACAAGTTATGTAGCTTGGATTGCAGGTGTTTTTGTCCATTGACGGTACTGGGAATCATTGTAAAAAGGGGATTGAGCGACATGAAGCTAGGTGAAATTTTAAAAGAATTGTTGTTTCTGCATGATATGACCCAAAAACAGCTCGCAGAGGCCCTGGATCTGTCTCCCTCTGCCCTCGGTAATTATATTCAGGGAAGTCGTGAACCGGATTATGGGACCCTGATACGAATTGCCGATTATTTTCATGTAACCACAGATTTTCTGTTAAATCATTCTCAGAAATCCAGAATTTCCCATGAGGAAGAACTGCTGATCCATACCTTCCGCTCTCTGACCAGAGAGCAACAGGAATTTTATCTGGAACAGGGCCAGATCTTTATCCGTCAGAACAGAAAAAAAGAATCCTCCGACTCTTCCCCTGCCCGACAGAAAGATAGGGGCGTGTCCTGAAAACAGCAGATGAGCAAGAACACTGCCTGGTCAGTACGCTAAAAAGAGGGCCGTAAAAACTCCCTAAATAGAAAAATCGCTGAGGTCGTAAGACTTCAGCGATTCAGACTGTAGACAAGGACCTGGCAAAGCCGGGCTCTTCTATATTTATAAGCTTTTTTCTGGTATGATGGAATCGGCAGAAAGGCGATCTGTTTTTATACTTAAAATTCTTCCCCTATCCATTTCAATTACACAATCGCAAAGAGTGATAATGTCTTCTCGATTATGGCTCGCTAAAACTATCGTTTTCCCCTCTTTTTTCAAGGTCTGAAAGAGCTTTCTCATATCTTCTACGCCTTGATTATCTAATCCATTCATCGGTTCGTCTAAAATCAATAACGAAGGGTCTTCCATAATAGCCTGTGCGATTCCCAACCTCTGCCTCATTCCCATAGAGTATTTCCCCACATGCTTTTTGCTCTCAGGATCAAGACCAACTTTCTGAATCATTTCCAATATCGTTTCTTTTTTTATCTTATTTTTTATACACGCCAAAAATTTGAGGTTTTTATACGCGCTGTATCCGGGCAAAAAACCAGGCGTTTCAATGATAACGCCTACGTCTAAAGGCGACTCTATATCTTTTCCGATCTGTTTTCCATCTACCCAGATTTTTCCTTCGTCTAACTTTAAGAACCCGCAAATACATTTAAATAAAACGGTCTTTCCGCTTCCATTTCTTCCGACAATCCCATATGTTTTCCCGGATTCCATTTTGATTGATACATCATCTAATGCTTTGTATTCCTTAAATCTCTTTGTAACGTGACTGATTACAATTTTATGTTCCATAGCATCCCTCCGCCATCCTCCTATATCTCTTCTGTCATATGTAAATCTTTTGTCCGCATTCCGATATATCCGGCTATGCTCAATGCTACGATCAATCCCAACAATACTGCATAAATATACCATACAGAGGGAAATTTTCCATATCCATTCCAATTATAAACAGATATATCCATCCACATTGGCGGCGCTGTATAATACCCTACATATAGTTTTGCCAGACACCTAACCAACATCGGAGTCAGGCCGATCATCGCACTGACAAATATTCCGCTTCCCTTCCCTGCCACAAGGTTAAATGTAAAGCATACCATACCTATCAAGACACTATTTAACCATACAGCCATAACTGTCAGAAACATGGCGAGCAAAGGAGTATACTGCACCATTAAACTATAATTTAGATTACGTATCCCTATTTCAGACGCGGCGCCCGTCTGCGCCAGAGCTCCTAAAACCTTCCCCCATTCGCCAGTAAGCTTAACCTGCGGTAATAAAAAGAGATTTGGCAAAACGCTGATCACAATCGAATATGCCAATGCCATGATAAGAATATAGAGAAAGTTTCCCCAAAACCAGCTTCTTCTTCCAGACCGTAAAATATTCCATCCCGCGCTTTCATTTAAAAAGGGCGCATCGCAAAACAACAAAATTGCGCCTGCGATAATAAAAAACTGATTTCCTGGCGCTTCTGTTAAAAATGGAAAGATCCATGGAGAAACCGGTTCATCAACCCGTATGGAAAACTCCCTGATTCTTAACATCAAAAACACACATATACAGCTAAACCATACCAGTACAAGATATGGTCTGGGGTTTCTGAGCATACGGCTAAGATTATTCCTGCATATTCTAATACTTTTTCTGAAACTATCCATTTTTATATTTTTTCTCCATTCCGCTAATAAAAACCACTCCGACGATACATATAAAACTAAAAAAATATAAAAAAACGAACAACATCGTACGCCATATATTCAAATTAAGGTTTGCCAAAAAACCGCCGCTGCTCAAAACATAATACCACCTAAACACCCCAGGTAATTCCAACATTTCACACAAAAGCGTGCTTCCATAGTGAAATATAAGAGGAACACTTAATATGATAAATATATTTTTTACTCTCGTCGACGCCGCCACAGTAAGGGTCGCCAAAAACGAATATCCCATCGCTTCTGTCGCGCATACGCATATCAAGTAACTTATCGGAAATTCAGACAAAAGTAATCTCTCATATACGCTTGCGCCTCCCACCAATACCAACTCCGCAAGCATTTCCATGTCATGGGAATCACACAATGGAAATTTTAACAACGCCCCTCCGTAAAATAATAAATACCCGACAAATACTGTTAAAAATCCCCCTATCGCAGTAGTTAATATGTGCGCTGTACCATAAATATAAAGTCCCTGCCGGCTATGCAGACAATGAATATAATTGTATTTTACATCTTCCGCATACCCTAAGCCGAAAGGAAGCGCCACGATTGTCGTCATTGCAACGAAGAAAGCGCCCAGACCATGTCTCGCATTGATTAGATAATATACAGAAACAGAGCCTCCCGCCGCCCTTATCTCCGGTACAAGACCTAAAAAGGCAATTCCAAAAACCAATAAAATTGATATATACAGTCTTTTGCCATGAAACAACCTGTTTAAATCAGACTTTAACATCCCTGTACCATTCATATAGCTCCTTTATTCTACAATTTCTTTTCCCGAAACTGCGTCTACATAAACATAGCCTATATAATTCTCCTGCTTAACTCTAAACTCCCAGGCTGGAATTAAATCATATTCAAAGTCCGCTGAACGAGGATAAGGAAAATAAATCAATTTCATTTCATCTATTATCATGTTTTCACTAAAGCTCATTTCAAACTTTTTCTCCAACGCCTCTAAAACCGTCGCCAATTCAGCCAATCTTACTGATTCTTCCTCTATAATCTCAAACACATTACTGATTTTTATATATTCCAATCCAAACGACGTATATCCCATTTCAACACCGCCAGTCGGAAGCCCTAATTCATCTTGTCTTGTATAGGATTGCCGCAGTATAGGAATCCCATTGATCCCCTGCTCCATCACCAGCCAATAGCAATCTTCTTCCTTCGTCCATTCTGTCAAAGTAAACTCGCCTTCTTTTCCTGCCTCTTGTAATTCCGGATCTGATAAATGTTTCTCATACTGTTCCTGCATTTGCTGATGATTCATGGAATACGTTCTAACAATTTCAAGTCCCGAAAGCCCCATATTTTTTTCTAAATATTCTTTTGCTGTTCTTTCTGTCTCCTCCCTTGTTGCAAACTCGAACTCTTCATTTAATTCGTTCCCCTTATCGTCTATGCTGCCGTTTATACTGAGAACCGGAAACATCGCTTCACACATCAGCCAATGCTTTGTCGCAAAATTTAAATTTACTCCAATCGCGATGTGCCCTTCCATTTTGGTTTCCCCTAAAAAAAAATCTCCCCAATACAGCGCCGTAGATTCTGCACCGATTGCACTGTAATCTGGATATTCCCATTCACTTTCTCCAATCTGAGGAAATAGTTTGGCCGCCAACTCTTTTCCGTTAAAGGCTCCTGTTTTTATGGAACATGATTTTACTTCATCCATTTCACATTTCGGAAATATCGCCTCAGCATCCAGAAGTACTCCGTCTGTCAGTTGTTTCTCAATATGGCCTTCGGCTTTGACAGCTTCAAAACTTAAGGAAGCATTCTCTGATGTCGTTTCATTCGTCTCCGCTATATGATTCGTTTCTACTATATCCGCGTTCTCTTTTTTTCCGCATCCGCTCATCATACCTATACATATAAATAATATTATATACCTCAGCTTTTTCATGTTTTTCCTCTCTTTTATAAAACAGCAGGGGAAATACAAGTATTTCCCCCGCATTATCAATATCTGATTTAAGGACACCACGTTCTCCTTTCCATCATTTTAATTTCACCTCAAACTCTTTCTCAGACTTTTATTGTCTATCCATTGGCCTATCCTCCTTATAATTTACTTTTATATTATATACATTATCATATTTTTTTGATATTTCCAATATTTTAAATTCTTATTTTTGTTCAAATCCTTATATTTATAATACGCTATAGAATGATGGATAAGGTACTTTTCCTCCCCCAGCTCCTGCACTTTAAATTCTAGAATGATTGCATCGTCTTTTAAGTCTCTCGGTTCCAGCATGACGTCATAACGACCAAAACCACTTTCCCTGTTGGAAGTAAGCACATATTTTTCCGAAGCGTCACCAGAAGCCTCATTCTTCCTCTCTAAGCTCCTGATAACCGAACACCCGCAGATATCCGCCGGCAAGCAGAAGGCTCCAGATCGCAGTTTCATTTTCGCTCATCTGACCGTATACAAACTGCTCATCAACGGATACGCTCAAATGCTCCCCTGAAAGAAGTTTCTCAAAATTCTGTTTAATATATCGATTCCCTTCTCTAAGCAGTTTTCCTACCAAACTGTTGGAACTTGTATTGGCCCAATAGGTCCCTAATTTCCTTTTGGCCAGATAATTAATGATTCCTGTCATAAGCGCCCGCTCCAGATAAGGATTTGTCTTAAATGTAGAATTGAATAAGTTCCAGATAAAAACCGTAAGCTCCTCCCAGCAGCTATTCACATAAGCCTCCTGCATAGGCGTGTCATACTCGTCCAACAGGATAATCACTTTTTTCCCATAATAACGAGATAGATACAGAGACATCTGATGAAGAGCCATGAACGCATGGACATCATCTATTCCTATGGATATTTCTTTAAAAAATTTAATTTCTCTTTCATCTAAAATACCTACATCCAGCAGGAAGCAGTTTTCTGAATACAACATCGTCAAAATCTGACATATCTGTCCACCCATGGTAGAATAATCCCCCGCCTTTACATTGGAAAAAGACAGGCTGAGCACCGACCAGCTTCCCTAAAGTTTCCGAAACTTCTCATTTCCCCATATTTCAAGCTCTTCAAACAGATCTCCCCGATCAGCGTATTTTACGAAAAAAAACATTCTATCATGCTCATGTTCAGCGTCTTGCCAAAACGACTGGGACGGGTGATCAGGGTAACATCATCATTCGATTCCCACTGTTCTCGCCATAATTTCCCCTTTCCTGTATGCTTATTTTACAGTATTCCCACCAGAAAAGCAATGAAGAACCCCCTGAGCTTCTACTTCTGCCAAACCAGAAGCTGTTGAATATTCCCGTTCTGGATTCCTAAACAACGCCATAAGAATCCTCGCTGCATTACATCGTATGTCCATATAATCTGATTGAACCCATTGTAACGCATATTGCAAAACAATCCATTCTATCTTGAGTGGTAATTGCGCTTTTTCTCCAAGCTCCAGATATTCGATAATCATTACCTCCTCTTTCTTTTCTCCGAAATACACAACTAAAAAGCAGAACAACGAACTCCGTATCCGCTGCTCTGCTTCCCAAAACCATATTTTCCGTCTGGCTCATTCCCCTCATATGAATCAACTAAGCCCAATACGCTCCCATCCTGTCCAGCACATAATACAAAATCCCGGCAATCCAGCTCGCAAAGATCCCGTACAAAATCACCGGGCCGGCGATGGTGAAGATCTTGCAGCCGATGCCGAACACCTGGCCCTCTTTTTTGTACTCAATGGCCGGGGCCACCACAGAATTGGCAAAGCCGGTGATGGGTACCAGGGCCCCGGCGCCGCCGAATGTGACGATTTTGGGAAAAAGGTTTATACCGGTCAAAAGAACCGTACCTCCAATCAGAATGAGAAGCGTCCAGGCGCCGGCCGCATCTTTATCCAGGCCGTTGTTCGTAAAGGTATTCATGAAAAACTGGCCGATGGTGCAGATCACTCCTCCGGTTAAAAACGCTTTTATCATGTTGAGCGGCGTGCTATGAACCGGCGTAACCTTCTTCACATATTTCTCATATTCTTCCGGCTGCATGTCTGTACCGGGAAGTGGTATCTCTTTCTTTTTTTCTTCCATAAAACTGACTCCTCTCTTCTTTATATAATGAAATATGGAATACCCTTGAAATCCCCGTCATGGTTTTCTACAGGGAGAAAGGATTCCCCTCTGTCAGGCTCCCAGGAAAAAATGCAGAAACGCGCCGACTCCCTTTCCTGCTGCCATTGACAAAATCACATACTGAAGCCCTGTTGCCAGGCGGATTCTCCGGCTCAGAACCGGCAACGCGTTTAAAGTTTCTGCCAGAGACATAATCAGACAGCCCACAAAAATTCCCGCCCCCAATCCTAACAAGAATAGTACGATCATCCCTCCCGGAATCGGAATTTTATAAAGATTGGCGATGTTTCCCAGAGCGCCCCCGACTACGATACAGTCCTCAACCAAGCGGATATGTTTCGCCGTATGGGTCTTTCCTATGAGTCGAACTACCACCCCGATGGTAACAATAAAAGCGAATACGCCCGCCGCGATCACCCCTCCGGCGCAAAAGCCAATGGTTCCAAGCAGAAGATAATTAAGAAACATCAATCCCCGACTCCTCTCTTTCTGCGTTCTGAATCAGCGTAGTATTGACATCTGTCTCATATGTCCGCATCTGAACTTCAATGGGAGTGGGATCTTTGGAAAGAGCCGCTTTGGAAAAATGATTAAAAAACACAAGAATCCCGATGGGCAGGCCGATGGAATAAGTCAGTTCCAAAATCGTCGGTCCCGTCGGCGCTGTTCCCATGACCTGAGCATAGATCTGCCGGAAAATATTGCTTACGTCTCCGTCGTTGTTAAAAGTCATAATCGCAAAAGATGCCCCGAAAAAAGACACAAGGCAGACGAATGCTGCCTTTATCCATTCCCAGACAAGATGGGGTTTTACGTTCGGCTGATAATCGATGATGCAGTCTGTCTCGCCGATGTTATTGATTTCCACCTGCTCACAGAGTTTCTCCATCTTTGTAATCAGTTCCATCACAGATATCACGTATCGCTCTTTTTTATCTGCCCGGATATTGATCACCTTTATGGCTTTGCATTTGCTTTCAATGGCTTTATCCCGACACCAGATGTCTCCGAGCTGTCCCAAAAATACTGCTTTCTCATGGACTTCCGTATTCTGATTCAGTTTAAGATACAAAACCTCGCTCATAGACAGTCACCAACCAGCCGGATTTCTTCTCTTACCTTCTCCCCTGTCATCCTATCCACTGCCCGAACCAAAGTTCCTTTGTCCGCCCGTTCTGTCGGTTTCTCCGATAGCAGATAGCCTGCCGCCACTGCGACTACAGCTCCCAGAAGCAGCAGACCGATAATCCACCGTCTCACTTTCGAACCACACATATGACCCGCTCCTTTCCTCTGATGGCATCCATGAACATCCATGCCTTTTGGGTATAGTATGGCAAAAGTAAATTTTTTTATTCAGTTTTGAGGAAATACAGTCAGGCAGACCGGTCTTCTCACAACTTTCTTCTCATGGTCTGCAAAATTTTCTTTTCCAGTCTGGATACCTGAACCTGGGAAATTCCAAGCTCTTTTGCCACCTGAGTCTGTGTTTTGTCCATATAATAGCGCATGACAATCAGACGGGCTTCCTGGGGCGGCAATTCTTTTAAAAGCCTGGCCACCACCATTTTATTTAAAACCCCCTCGTCCTCTTCCTTCATGTCCTCCAGTTTGTCAATGAGATAAATAGCGTTGCCGTCTCCGTGGTAAATGGTCTTATAGAGAGATTCCACCTCCGCCCCTGATTCCATAGCGGCCGCCAGTTCCGCCGGCTCCACCTGCAAGGCTTTTGCCAGCTCCGGCAGAGTCGGATCTCTTCCTAACAAAGTCCCCAATCGTTCCTTTTCCGCCCCGGCTCTGGCCGCCATTTCCTTTAAGGAACGACTGATTTTAATCATACCGTCATCCCGGAGAAACCGTTTAATCTCTCCAGTGATCATGGGTATCGCATAAGTTGAAAATCGTACGTCATAGCTTGTGTCAAATTTATCGATGGCTTTGATCAAGCCAATGCTTCCTATCTGAAACAGATCCTCCGCCTCGTGTCCCCGGCCCAGAAAACGCCTTACCACACACCAGACAAGTCCCATATTTTCCGATACCAGCCTGTCCCTTGCTTCTTTATCCCCTGCGTGTGCCGATTGGAGCAGCTCCATCGTCTCGTCTGCCATACACGCCTCCTGCTTTCCGTCACCGTGCCGGGCTGTTTTCCAGTTTTTTTACCATTCGCACTGTTGTTCCCCGGCCAGGAGCCGAATCCACCCATACTTCATCCATAAAAGCTTCCATGAAGGAAAAACCCATACCGGATCGCTCTCTGGAAGGTTTTGAAGTATATAAAGGTTCCATGGCTTTTTTAATATCGGCAATGCCGACCCCTTCATCCCTCACTTCCACGGAAAGCGTCTGTCCTTTCATGGTCAGCTTCATATGTACGATTCCTTCTTCTATCTCATATCCGTGGATGATGGCGTTGGTCACGGCCTCCGATACGGCAGTCTTGATATCTTCTATTTCTTCTACCGTGGGATCGAGCCTGGCGGCAAACACTGCCGCCACCACTCTGGCAAACTGTTCGTTATGCGAACGGCTTTCAAATTCCAGATATACGCTCTCTTCCGTTCCGGCCTCTTTTCCCACAGCTTTTGCTGTTCCTGTTCCTTTTATCTCAATTCCCTTTGTTCCCTCTCCCTTCGTTCCGGTTCCTCCGGATTCATTCTCTTTTGTTCCAAATTCCTCGATTTTCCCCTCTTTTCCTCCCTCTTTCTTTCTGATTTCTTGGATTCCGCTTTCTTTGGTTCCTGCCTCTTTCCTTCCAGTCTCTTTGATTTCCATTTTTCTAATCCTGTCCTCTCTGATTCCCTTCTTTGTCTCAGTTTCTTTTGTTTCCATTTCCTTCATTCTGATTCCTTCCGCTGCCGCGCCTACTCCCATCCTATCTGCTCCCTTCTTCGTCTCTCTTGTCCCAGTCCCGGATAATCCGGTAAATACCAGACATTTCCAGGATCCGTTTCACCCTTGGAGATGGATTCCTCACAAATACTTCTCCCCCTATGGCCGCCATCTCCTTATACCGTCCCAGCAGCATTCCAATTCCTGCACTGTCCATAAAGTCCGTTTTTGAAAAGTCAAACACCAGACTGGTCACCGGACAGCGTACCCTTGCGTTTGCAATCCCGTCTTTCATTTCCAGGCTGCTGTGATGATCCACCTCTCTTGGCATAAAAGCATAAAGAACTGTACCTCTGACTTTATAGCTTGTCCCGTTTTCCATAAAATAATTCCTCCTGTTATCCATTTTTCCGGCCGCTTTCTCTGCCGTCCGGAACTTTTATAAAATTTTCTCATATTTTCTTTGCATGGGTCTGCAGAACGTTTTTGTTTCACAGGACGCACTTTCCCATGAAATAAAAAGAGATACACACAAATTTCTCCTTTGTATGTATCCCTCGGTTCCAGTTCATGACTCTGAAAAATCCACAGACGCCCGTCTGTTACAGGCTCTGCCGATTAAATCACCGGCTGCCTGTACCGCATCAGTATCCCCGCTGGTTTTTCGCCGCCGCGCCCCACTGCGTCGTACTGTATGTCTCATTGTTAATTAACTGATTATAATAATTGACTGCCGTCCCCCAGTCTCCCAGGTTCTGATGACAGATGCCCATATAGAAAATCACTTCCGGATAATCCGGCTGCAACTCCAGGCATTTTGCAAAATACACTCTGGCCGTCTCCCAGTCCTGACCATCATAGGAGCCCTTTCCCCGGATATACAGATTCTGGACGCCGCTGTCCGTAAATTCCGCTTTCAGGGCGCTGTAAACGCTCTGAAACTTCTCGTTCGTCACCAGAGACGCGTCGACCAGCGAAATCGAGTCCATGGCCCCGATATAATTTCCATCCGCTTTCAGGGTCAGTACGTCGAGCAGCTTGTTATATTCATTAATAATACCGCCTTCTCCAGTATAGGCCGCCAGCTCAACGTTGAGATTGCTCATCTCTTCTTTCAGGCTGTTAATCTGTTCCTCCAGACCGGTAATATTTGTATCCCGCTCGGCAATCTTTTCATTATATGACAACGCATTCTGATTGAAATCGGCCTGAAGCGCCCGTTCCCGCACAGGAAATACCAGAAAATAGCAGCTTAGAACTCCCATAATGATTCCAATCGTCAGAAGAAGAATCGCGGTCCAATTGCCGTTTCCCTCCCGGTAGGTCGGAACAATGGCTTCATCCTTCGCCGCGTTCTCGAGCATTTCCTTCTCCTGAAGCATCCTGGCCTGGCGCCTGGTCTTTTCTTTCGCGGCGCTCCGTTTGTCTTTTGCGATGCTTTGAATATCGTCCAGATAAGCAAGGGCGGCCGTATTGTTCACATCGATGGTCAAAACAGTCTTGAGCGTTTTTTCCGCCTTGGCATATTCTTCCTTCTTCAGATATAGAAGGCCAAGAAGCTGGTATGCCTTGACAAATCTCGGACTCATACTGATCACTTTTTTGGCCTGAAGAAGCGCCAAATCCTGACTGTCATGACGGGCATAGTAAAGCGCCTGGTTAAACTTCCTCAGTGTCTGGTTCATCTGATTCAGTCTGGACTGCCTGGACTGAAGCTGCTTCAGATATTCCGTAGCAATATTATCCTCCGGCTGAAGATTCTTGCTGATGACCCATTCTGCCAGAGCGTCCACAACTTCCCCCAGCTCATAATACACAAGCCCCAGGAGATTTCTCGCATCTGTATTCTTTTTATATAAATCAAGGCTCTTTTTCAAATATACGGCGGCGCCGCTTAAATCGCGTACTCTCGCCTTTTCCAGTCCCACGTTATAGTAGGTATTGGACGCCCTGACTACCTTTCTGTAAAGCGAAACGTCACGGCCGCAGACCTGGCAGTATTTTCGCTCTCCCATCGGATGATGGCAATATAAACATTCCATTCTGTCTTTCCTACTCCCCGCCGTCCTGCTCAAGTTGTTCCTTCAAAAATTCCACCATAATATCTGTCACATCCGTGATATCCCGATTGACGATGGTATCTTCTACCTGGTCAATATCCCGGCTGGGTTTAAATTTCGCCAGTTCCTCCTCAAAATTCAACATTCTGTCTCATCCTCTCAAAACAAACAATTATACACGAAAGTATATCATAAAATTTCCATTCGCACATCCATAAAATTTCTTAAAATTTCCCGTAGATCTCCGCCGGGGACAGCAAAAAGGAGCCTGTCCACAGCAACTGAGGGTATTCTACTACAATTTTCCATATTTTACAATGAAAAAAGGACGACAAAAACTGTCATCCTTCTTCTCCAGGGCCCAAGTTCCTTCGAACGTCCATAAAAAAACGCCCCCTCTTAAGCCTGGGAATCCCGGTTTTCCTCCCGCAAAAGCTCCTTGATGCTGCCCGCCAGATAAAGGGAACCTGCGATAAACAGCAAATCATCCTCCCCTTTTTTCTCCCTTGCAAAGGCGAACGCCTCTCTGATATGGTCAAAGCTCCAGATTGGCTTTTTCGTCCGTTTTTCAAAGGCTTCCAGAATCTCTTTCAGGGGCAGCGCCCGGTAACTGTCCAGTTTTGTCAAAATAAAACCGTCAAAATCCGCCTGACGGCAGATTTCATCAATCATCGTCTCATAATCCTTCTCCATCACCGCTGAAAACAGCAGATATTTCTTTCCGGTACAGGAAAGTTTTGTGACAGCCTCAATAAAAACCCGGATTCCGTCGTCGTTGTGAGCGCCGTCCATATAAATTCCGGGACATACTGGTTCCATCCTTCCAGGCCAGGAAGTATGAAGCAATGCGCGCCGCACGCCCTTCGTCCAGGTAGATGCAGCCGGCGTATGATCCCGCAAAAGCCAGGCCGCCCATACGGCCAAAGACGCATTCATCGCCTGGTAATCCGCCACAAAGGGCACCTGGAAGTTCTCCCCCGCAAAAGGGGCTTTCTTCATTTGAAAGGTCAGACCTGAACCAGTTCTCTCCACAATTTCAAAATCGGAAGGATTCACCGGACAAGCAAACGCCTCGTTTCTCTCTGCCGTCTTTTGAATTACCGCCGATGCTTCCGGCACACTGTCGTCATAGACCACCGGGCAGCCTGCCTTGATGATCCCGGCCTTTTCTCCTGCAATCTGAGAAACTGTGTCGCCCAGGATTTCCGTATGATCCAGGCTGACGGAAGCGATAACGCACGCCCTGGGAGCTTCGATCACATTGGTGGCGTCCAGCCGCCCGCCCAGGCCCACTTCCAGCACAGTCACATCCACCTGCCGTTCCCTGAAAATCAGCATGCCAATCAGAAACAGAAATTCAAAGTAAGAGGGATGGACAATCTCTCCCTCCCTTTCCTGACACAGATCATAAACCTGATGAAAGGCTACAAGAAATTCTTCCTCCGACGCCTGTTCCCCGTCAATGAGAAACCGCTCTGTGATATCGACCAGATGCGGAGAAATAAAGGTTCCCACATGGTGTCCCTGTTCCAGGAGAATCCGGCTCAAAAAGGCGCACACAGATCCCTTTCCGTTGGTCCCTGCCACGTGGATGAAACGCTGCCCCCGCTCCGGATGCCCCAAAAGCGCGAGAATCTTGCGTTCATTTTCCATGGTGGTCTTTTTAGAAAACTTCGGAATCCCGTTCAGATAATCCTCTGCTTCTTTTATATCCATTCTGTTTTTCATAATCCTATCCTTATCTGTATAAAATTGAGGCCGCCGAACTTCTTCACCACAAAAAGCGGCGGCTTCTTTCTGATTATAGTACTGTTCTGCAAATACGCGGGCAATTTCTGATATTGTCCCTGGCCATAAAGCGATTCGCAACAGAATATCCCAAATACAGGATTCTGGCGAAACTCATATTCTCCCGTGTCTCCATTTCCCCGTCTGATAAAATACACAGGAAACTATGGTCGCCGTCGTCCACCCTACCGGCCAGGACAGCCAGATCCCGGTAGCGCCGAGGGAGGGGACCATGGAAAAAAGGAAAGCCAGAATCACCCGCAGCACCAGGTCCGTAAAGGTCGCCGTCATAAAATATTTCATGGCCCCGGCTCCTCTTAAAACGCCGTCGGCCATCAGTTTTACAGATATCACGAAGTAAAAAGGAGACACAATCTTCAGGAAATCCCTTCCCGTCAAAAGCGCCTCTCCCACGTCGGAGCCGGCCGGAAGGAACAAACGGATCATGGTCGTCCCAAAAAAGAAAAAGGCGATGGCGAAAGGAATGGCGATAAGAAAAGCCAGTAAAATGCCGGACCGAAGCCCCTCTCTTACCCGTCCCGTCTTTCCGGCCCCCACGTTTTGGGCCGTAAAACCGGAAAGGCCGTTGGCAAGTGTGGTGAAAGAGGTAATCGTAAAGGTATTTAACTTAATAGCCGCCGAATATCCGGCGATGACGGAGGAACCGAACTGATTGACCCTCCACTGGATAAAAATATTTCCGACGGAAATGAAGCTCTGCTGTAAAATACTTGGTATGGCAATCCGGCTGACCCGCTTAAGCATGGACAGGGAGAAAACCGGCGGTCTCTCCTGGGTCCGGATTTTTCT
This sequence comes from Lachnospiraceae bacterium, assembly GCA_022792335.1. Taxonomy (GTDB): domain Bacteria; phylum Bacillota; class Clostridia; order Lachnospirales; family Lachnospiraceae; genus Lientehia. The sequence continues at coordinate 85,686 of JAAWAV010000007.1, read as the reverse complement.
CAGCCGATACAAAAGCGTAAAAAATGCTAGGATGCAGGCGGCGCCCTGGGCAAGGAAGGTCGCCCAGGCTACCCCCGCCACCCCCATATGAAAGGAGGTCACAAACCAGTAATCCAGAAAAATATTGCTCAGGGAAGAGCCAATCAGAAAATATAGCGGCGTTCTGGAATCCCCCAGGGAAGTGAATACTCCCGTGCAAATATTGTACAGGAAGAGAAACAGAAATCCTCCGATATAGATTTTAAGGTAAACGGCTCCGTCGGCGAAAACATCCTCCGGCGTATTCAAAAGCCGGAGAAGCCCGTTGGTTCCCAAAAGTCCAAGTACCATCAGCGCTACCGCCAGAACCCCGGAAGAAAATAGCGTCGTAGAAACGGCCGTTTTCATTTCCGTATACCGCTTCGCGCCGAAAAGCTGGGAAATTACGACAGAGCAGCCAATATTGCTCCCCACGGCCACGGCCATAAAAATCATGGTAATGGGATAAGAGGCCCCGACTGCCGCCAAAGCCGACTCCCCGGCAAATTTCCCGGCGATGGCGCTGTCCGCAATGTTATAAAGCTGCTGGAAGATTACACTGACAAACATGGGAATGGAAAACCGCCACAGTACAGACGACGGTTTTCCTTCCGTCAAATCCTTTATCATCTCAGATACCTCACTTCTTAAAGAACTGCCGCCCCGCCACGTCCGTGTGGTGAGCGACAGTTCCCATCCCATTTCACTGGCCGGAAAGTCGTTTATCTCTCCGCTTTCTTCCAGATCCACAGGGCAATAAATTTTATTTCTCCAACTGAGCCAGACGCTCCTTTACCTGATCCATCATCTGCTCATACTTCTCAAGTTTTTCCCGCTCCGCCTGAATTTTCTCTTCCGGCGCGCGGCTCACGAACTTCTCATTGCCAAGCATTCCTCTGGAACGGGCCAGTTCCTTATTCAGCCGTTCCTCTTCCTTTTTCAGACGCTCAATCTCCTTTGCCGTATCCACCAGCTCCTCCAGGGGCATATAGACCACGGCCTTTGCCGTCACTGCAGAAACGGCGTCCTCCGGGATTCCTGTCTTGTCTGCCTGTACGATCACCTCGCCGGCTGATCCAAGCGTCGCAAAGAATACTCTTCCGTTTTCAAAAATTTTCCGGACAGCTTCGTCCCCGGAAACCACAAACACGCTGGCTTTTCTACTGGGAGGCACATTCATGGAAGTGCGGACGCCGCGGATGGCCCGTACGGCCTCCTTGATGGTCTCCACTGCCGTCTCGTCCGCCGCAAACTCCCATTCTGCCCGGTACTGCGGCCAGGAAGAAATCATGATGGATTCTTCCTCTTCCTGCAGATTACAGAAAATTTCTTCCGTAATAAAGGGCATATAAGGGTGAAGCAGTTTCAAAGACTGAATCAACACCGTCTTTAACGTCCACAGGGCTGAAGCCTTCGTCTCATCCTCGTCGTTATACAGGCGGGGTTTCACCATCTCAATATACCAGTCGCAAAATTCCTCCCAGATAAAGTCATAGACCTTCTGAAGGGCGATTCCCAGCTCGTATTTGTCCAGATTCTCCGTCACATCCTTCGTCAGAGTGTTGACTTTGGAAAGAATCCATTTATCGGCCCCGGTCAGGCTGTCCACACTCGCCTGATGAACAGACGCTCTGGACATGTTCATTAAAATAAACCGGGACGCATTCCAGACTTTGTTGGCAAAATTCCGGCTGGCTTCCACTCGCTCCCAGTAGAAACGCATGTCGTTTCCAGGCGCATTTCCGGTGATCAGCGTCATACGCAGAGCGTCGGCCCCGTACTTATCCACCACTTCCAGAGGATCTATGCCGTTTCCAAGGGATTTGCTCATCTTTCTGCCCAGAGAATCCCGCACCAGGCCGTGGATCAGCACCGTATGGAAAGGCTCCTTCCCCGTCTGTTCTATGCCTGAGAATACCATACGGATGACCCAGAAGAAAATAATATCATAACCGGTTACCAGAACGTCCGTGGGGTAAAAATAATCCAGCTCCGGTGTTTTTTTAGGCCATCCAAGGGTCGAAAAAGGCCAGAGAGCAGAAGAAAACCAGGTGTCTAACGTATCTTCATCCTGAACCATATGGGCATGGCCGCATTTCGGGCAAGTACCGGGCGCCTCTTTCGCAACCACCATCTCGCCGCATGTCTCACAGTAATAAGCAGGAATCCTGTGCCCCCACCAGATTTGCCTGGAAATACACCAGTCGCGAATATTCTCCAGCCAGTGGAGATACGTCTTTCCGAAACTCTCCGGTACGAATTTTAATCTTCCGGATTTTAACGCTTCAATGGCCGGTTTCGCCATCTCGTCCATTTTTACGAACCACTGCTGTTTTACCATAGGCTCAATGGTAGTCTTACACCGGTCATGGGTTCCTACATTGTGAGAGTGGTCGGCTACTTTTACCAGAAGTCCCAGGGAATCCAATTCTTCCACAATGGCCTTCCTCGCCGCGTAACGTTCCATTCCCTGGTAGTTCCCGCCGTTTTCATTGATGGTGGCGTCGTCATTTAAGATATTGATTTCCGGAAGGTTATGCCGTTTCCCCACCTCAAAGTCGTTGGGGTCGTGGGCGGGCGTGATCTTCACACAGCCAGTCCCGAACTCCTTATCCACATATTCGTCGGCCACCACGGGAATTTCCCTGTTCACAATGGGCAAGATCAGCATTTTTCCAATCAGATCCTGATAGCGCTCGTCGTCAGGATGGACGGCCACCGCCGTATCGCCCAGCATGGTCTCCGGTCTGGTGGTGGCGATCTCCACGAATCGCCCCGGCTCTCCCTTCACCGGGTAATTGATATGCCAGAAATGGCCCGCCTGCTCTTCATGAATCACCTCCGCGTCAGAAATCGAAGTCTGACACTCCGGACACCAGTTGATAATGCGGGAACCTTTGTAAATATAACCTTTTTCATAAAGGCGGATAAATACTTCCAAAACCGCGTCAGAACAGCCCTTATCCATGGTAAAGCGTTCCCGCTTCCAGTCTGCCGAAGAACCAAGTTTTTTGAGCTGCCTTACAATCCTGCCGCCGTATTCTTCCTTCCAGGCCCAAACGTGTTCCAGAAATTCTTCACGGGTCAGGTCGTCCTTGTTAATCCCTTCGCTCCGGAGCTTGTCAATGACTTTTACCTCCGTAGAAATAGCCGCATGGTCCGTTCCCGGCTGCCACAGCGCCGAATATCCCTGCATCCGCTTATACCGAATCAGAATATCCTGCATCGTATTATCCAGGGCATGTCCCATATGGAGCTGCCCCGTGATGTTGGGCGGCGGCATCACGATGGTAAAAGGCTTCTTGTCCTGCTCCACCTCGGCATGAAAATAGTCTTTCTCCATCCACTTTTCGTACAGCCTATCCTCAATGGCCTGAGGGTTGTACGTCTTTTCCAGTTCTCTGCTCATGATCTCTTCCTTTCTCAAACATATTTCGTTCTCCACTATGCCCCGTACCGCTCCGGACTTCCTTTCACACTGCCCCAGGAAAACCCCCTTTTTCATACCATCGAGCAAGGAAGATTTATCTTCCTCTACTTGCGGATGCCCGTCAGCTTCGCTGACGCCTTTCTTTTGGACATTTACGTACATAAACCGGAGGGCTTTTGTCGTATGGGAAACGGAGTTTCCTAATATGATAAAAACGCCCTTCTCCGTCTTTTGACGAAAAAGGGCGAATGTCTCGCGGTACCACCTTATTTCAACCACGGCCGCACACTCATGCCGCCGCCGCAGTCCTCAATGAGCCCTGTAACGGGGGCAAATCCGGGATCTCCTACTTCCTCTCTCAGCAAAGCGCGCCAGGCGTCTGCAAAACCGCCTTCCCGTCTTTCCCGGTAAAGTTTCAGAAATCCGGCTCAGAAGCTACCTTCCGCCGACGCATCCATGGACGGCCTTTCAGCCGGTGAACCGTCCTCTCTGCATGTGCCTTTCGGCGTACTCCTCTTCTTCATAGCCTGTCCTATTATCCAATCTGCAAGGATTATACTATAGGCGTCAGAATTTGTAAAGGGGGATTTCTTTCTATCTCCGCTTTCCATCCGGAACTTTTATTTCACAGCCTTCACCGTGACAAGCACCGTATCGCCCGGCTGCTTTCCTATTTTACTTCGGATCTCCTTTCGGATTCCGATAATATAGCAGACAGACCCGTCCTTATTTTTTACTCCCATATTCACAATACTTCCCTGGTAGGGTTCGCCGTCAAAGGTCACTTCTGCCTTCACTCTGCCTTTGCCAAACACTTCCCTGATATCATAGGGAAAACGGATATAGGCGCCGCCCTTTTCGGGGACGGCCTCGATCACAGCGTCAAACTCATACATTTTGCTATCCATTTCTTACCTTTCTCCCGGCCTTTTCCGGCTCTTCCCGCCCTTTCCTGCTTTTTGCGGATCGTCTTTTTTCCTGTTTTTCCGCCCCTTCTCCTTTTTCGACTCTTCCTCTTTTTCCCGTCTGGTTCCGGGTTTCTTTCTCCTCTACTCCCGCAAAATCTTGTTCATCGGCTTTCCTTTTGCCAGCTCGTCCACCAGCTTGTCCAGATACCGGATCTCCTGCATCAGATTCTCCTCCATCGTCTCCACTCGAACGCCGCAGACCACTCCTTTGATATACCTTCTCTTCGGGTTTGGCGCAGGTGCGTTTTGGAAAAAATCCCCGTAGGAAACGGTGTTCTTTACGGCATCTTCAATTTCCTCCTTAGTATAACCGGTCAGCCAGCAGATAATCCTGTCTACTTCTTCCTTGCTCCGCCCTTTTCTTTCCGCCTTGGCCACCAGAAGCGGATAAACTTTGGCAAAGGACATCCCATAAACCTTTGCATCCTCCATATCTTCACACCCTTCTCGTCAGATCCTGAAGCGGATTCTATAAAAACAACTCATTGCTTTTCCGCCCGCTACAAACTTTTTTCATCTTCATACTGCTTGCTGCCAGAAGCGTTTTGCTGACGCTCCGAGCTTTCTTCGGGCAAATCCCAATGCAGCGCATACAGGAAATGCAGACTTTTTCATCCGTTTTTGAGGGATCCTCGGTCGGGATCGCCCCAGCAGGACATTCCCTTGCGCAAAGTCCGCACCGAATACAGGCTTTCCCGGAACGCGGTTTTATGGGAACGCCGCCATACTCTTTGTAAGGCCGGTTTCCGGGAACATAAAGAGCGTCCTCTGATGTCCCGGACTCTATCTTAGAGCGGACTTTCACCGCAAAATCAGCAAGCTCCTTTTCATCGGCGGCGTCCGGCCGTCCGGCGGCAAACTGCCGTATGATAGAATGTTCTGCCACAGAAGCGACTGCCGCCACACAGGAAAAACCAGCGTCCTCCAGAACATCCTGTAGTTCCACAAAGGTATCCTCGTAAGCTCTGTTTCCATATACTACCATCAAAATTGCTCTGGCTTTGTTCCCTATCATCTGACGAAGTCTTGATACGGCCGGCTCTGGAACTCTCCCTCCATAAGAAGGAACGGCCACAATGCAGACATCCTCTTCCTGAAAAGAGTATGCGGAAAAATCCTGATCCTGCCTGGTCAAATCTAGGTAGACGTGCGCCTTACAGAATGCGTCCGTGAAACTATCCGCTGCTTTTTGGGTGCCTCCCGTAGGACTAAATACAATTTCATAAACAGACATTTTTATTTTCTCCCTTCTGTCTGTCATTGTAACATGGAAAGCGGATGCCCGCAAGACAGGCGGGAAAGCCCTTCAAAGGGAACCTTTCATCGCTTTCCATGCAGACGATGGAAGCGGAATGGACATACAGCCGGCCCAAAGATAAGGCGAAAAACGATGGGATCCTTTTCTCTTTTCCAAATGTACTGGAAATTACCGACTTTTTATGTTATACTTTCGGCAGAAAACCATCTAAAAGGAGAGGAACGGCGTGAGACAGTTTTTTGGTATGAGTCAGGGCGGAAAGTTGGAAGAGGCAGTCCGCGGGCTTAGCAATCCCCAGTTTATTATGTTATTGTCAAACGACAATCAATTTGAAACACATGTAAAGTCCCTGGAAACACTTTTCCCCGGAGTTCCCAGCATCGGATGTGTCGGAATGGGTTACAGTACCAAGGTCATTGAGCATGGCGTCTGCGTGATCGCCTTTTTGGACGGTATCTGCGCCTCAGCCAATGTGCTGGAGCAGGTATCTACCATGCCGGCCAAATATATTGAGCGTCTGCAGGAAGATGTGGCAAAGGTAAACGGAAACGGCCGCGATACGGTGTGTATTGATTTTTGCACCGGAAATGACGCCTGCGTGCTTACCACCCTCTATACAGTCCTGAAGCCGAAGGGTATTTCCCTGGTAGGAGGAACTGGAGACGCCGGAAAAGTATCCGCCAACGGAACCGTTTATCTGGATGCAGTCGCTTACGGTGTGGTCCGCAATCTAAAGGGCCAGGTAAAAACCTATAAAGAAAATATCTATCACCAGCTCGGAAATTATCGTTTTATCGCCTCCAATACAGACCGGGCCAATTATGTTCTCGGAACCCTCAATGGAAAGCCTGCCAAACAGGTTTATCAGGACATTCTTCATGTCACGGATCAGGAAATCCTCACCCGGACCTTCCAAAATCCCTTCGGCAAAGTCAACGGAGAAGACACCTGTATCATTTCCATTAAGGAAGTGAAAGGCAATGCGCTGGCTTGTTTCCGCCAGGTCAACGATTCGGACGTTTTAAATCTGCTGGAATTGGGAGATTACGAAGCCATTACCAAAGATACCATTCGTCAGATCTGCCAGGATTTCCCCAGACGTTCCGCCGTATTTTCTGTAAACTGCCTGTTCCGTTACAAGCTGTTCTCTGAGAGGGGCTATATGCAGAAATATCTGCAGGAAATGATGGCCCTCGGTAGTCACACCGGTCTGGTTGGCTATGGAGAGCATTATAATAACCGGTTCGTCAACCAGTCTATGACCTGCGTGGTATTTGAATAAAGGAGGATGCAACATGTTTTTTAAGAAAAAACAGCACAAACTGGAACCGGTGGACAGAAAAAAGAAGTTTTATCCCGTTTTACATATCGTAAACAGCCTGAAGGGTTATCAGAAAGAGTTGGTTCAGAAAGAAGTGGATTCTCTCTGGGAGCTGAGCCTGATCGGCCGTTCCTTTGAAGGTATTTTAAAGGGCGCGGAACAGTTTCAGGATCGGTTGCAGGAGTTCGGTCAGTCTTTCGCCAACATTAATCATGCTGCCGAGCAGTTTTCTCAGGTCAAGAACGAGGTCAGCCAGACTGTAACCGGGGCCAGAAGTGAAATGGAGGATCTGAAAAATATTTCCGTACAGGTACTTGGATCTTTCGGTGACATGGAGCGCATCTTTGAGCAGCTTCAGGAATCCATCCAGGGGATTCAGGACTGTATGGGGAAGATTGTCTCCATTGCAGACCAGACCAATATCTTGGCTGTCAATGCATCCATAGAAGCCGCCAGAGCCGGCACAGAGGGCAGAAGTTTTGCTATCGTCGCAGCACAGGTCAAGGATCTGGCCAGGGAGATCAAGCTTCTGGCCAATGAGGTGGATACCGGGATTCATGAGGTCAAGGACCACTCCACTCAGTTGAGTGGAAGTATCACCGTGGCCCAGGAAACCTTGGGTAAGGGAGCCGCTATTGTAGGGAATACGGACGAAGGCTTCCAGCAGATCACGGCAGCGGCAGAGGGCGCCACTTCCGTGCAGACGGAAATCGCAGGTGTGATTGACAATTCCCAGACTGATTTGCAGGCAGTCTGCCAGTTTTTTGAGCAGATTAAAGATCAGTATCAGGAAGTCGTGGGGCATATCCAAAAGGCCAGCAGTCTTGGCACTACCAAGAGCAGTATGTTTGAGGATGTGGATAATATGCTGTCTCAGGTTCCGCTTATCATTCAGGACGCAAATGCTCAGGCGGATTAATCTGGTCTCATAAACTTATTGTAGAATCATCCGCTCCCGGTGTCGGCGGCCGCCGACACCGGGAGCGTGCGTATTCTTGTCAGCCGACGGTATTTATTGATTGTTTCTAAAAAATTCCGGAGACGTTTCTGTTCAGCGTCTCCGGAATTTTTCTTTTAACATCTGTTCCGTCTTTCCCAAAACCATATCCAGCCGTTTCCTGTCTTTGTCTGACGCCTGCAAAAGCCAGGAGTATTCGTCATAAAGTCCCCCGACATGGGGCACTGTGACAGCTCCGGCATCGCTTCCGAGAGCCACATGAACGCCCAGAGCAAAAGCCTTTTTCACATTTTCCAACTGGCTTTTTGTAATGGCTTCTACTGCCTCTTCCTGAAACAGTCCCCGTCCGGCCAGATTTCCCACTGGAGAAACTGTAGGAGTCCAGATGGTTCCTGTCTCTGCCAGAAGGAAAAGCTCCTCCTCCGTCATATAAAAACCATGTTCAATGCTGTCTACGCCGCTGACAATCGCTTCATGTACGGCTTCTCTGCCGTTCACATGGACCATGACTGCAAATCCTTCTTCATGGCAGATATGTACCAGCTCTTTCATTTCCGAAAGGGCCAGACTTGTTCCGGTAATGGAGCCGTATTCATCAAAGTCCAGGATTCCGGAAAACATAATCTTGATAAAATCCGCGCCTTTTTTCGCGGCATCCTCCACCAGAGCAACAAATTCTGCCAAATTTTCATAGGAAAGCCCCACAATTCCGCCATAATGGCCTTTTTTATGAATCGCAAACACTGGAGAGCGATAGTCGATCCCGTAATCCCCGGCAATCTCAGCCGCAAAAGAGGAGACTCCCAGATAATCTCCTCCTTCCCGAAAAAAGGTAATTCCGGCCTCCTGATAAGCCCTCAGGCAGTTCCGCACAAGGTCTTTATCCACTCCGTTTTTGTGATAGGCTACTGCCTTTTTATAATTGACCCCGTTCATGAACATATGACCGTGGCATTCTCCGAACATCCTGCTTTCCCTCTCTCGCTGTTCCCTTTTCTTTTCCATCCTGCCGAATCTTTGGATTCTTCGCAGGCAACCCACAGACAAAACGCCCTTTTATTTAGTACCGAAAATCCGGTCGCCCGCATCTCCCAGACCGGGACAGATATAGGCATGCTCATTGAGTTCCCGATCCACATGGCCACAGTAGATTTCCACATCCGGGTGCGCCTCCCTCAGCCGCCGAACTCCTTCAGGAGCTGCAATGATACAGAGGAACTTAATCTGTTTTCCGCCCCGTTCCTTAATATAATCAATGGCAGATACGGCAGAACCACCTGTCGCCAGCATGGGATCCACCACGGTGATCAGCCGCTGTCCGATCTCTTCCGGCAGCTTGCAGTAATACTCTGTCGGCTCATGGGTTTCCGGATCCCGGTACAAACCGATATGGCCCACTTTGGCGGAAGGCACCAGCGTCATAATTCCGTTTACCATTCCAAGACCTGCCCGAAGAATCGGCACCACCGCCAGTTTCTTTCCGGAAATCATCGGCGTCTTGCAGATTTCGATGGGCGTTTTCACTTCCACCTCTTCCAGCGGAAGATCTCGGAAGGCTTCATACCCCATCAGAACTGCAATTTCTTCCACTAATTTGCGAAATTCATTGGTCCCTGTCCGCTCATCCCGCAACATAGAAATTTTATGCTGAATTAACGGATGCTTCATCACAAATATCTTCTCTCCCAATCTCTTTTCCTCCTTATGTATCTCTTTGCGGCCCATGCCTTAAATCTTATCTCTGTCTGCTTTTTTCCGTTTTCCCTGCCAGTCTCCTCTATCCGTCTCTTTTACATCTGTTTTTTCACAATCCCGTACTCGTCATCCAGTCTGAAATACGGGCAGTTCTGAAAACTGCCGGAAAGAAAGCGTCCCAGATCGTCCTCATCCAGATCCGCCTCGCAGACATAGTATTCATAATCTTCATCATATACGTAATTGACGCAACAGTCGCAGTTTCCTGTTTGCTTCATGCTCGCTCCTTCTCCGGCCGCCCTTATCCCTTCCCGGCCGCCAGATTCCGTACTTCCTCCAGCCACAGCCTTCCACAGGCGTCACTGGGCATCCGCAGATCCCCCCTGGGCGAGACAGCCACGCTTCCCACCTTAGGCCCGTCCGGCAAACAGGACCGCTTAAACTGCTGAGAAAAGAACCTTCGGTAAAAGGTCTCCAGCCATTTTAAAATCGTTTCCTTATCATACATTCCGTCGAAAGCTTTTTTCGCCAGCCGGTAAATCTTCGCCGGACGATAGCCGAACCGCAGAATATAGTATAAAAAGAAGTCATGAAGCTCATAAGGTCCTACAATATCCTCCGTTTTCTGAGAGATCTCTCCTTCCTTCGGCGGTAACAGTTCCGGACTCACCGGCGTATCCAGAATGTCAAAAAGAATCCTGGCAAGTTCCCCGTCTCCGCAGGTTTCTGCATAGTAGCGGACTAAATGACGCACCAGAGTTTTCGGTACGGACGCATTGACCCCGTACATGGACATATGATCCCCATTGTAAGTAGCCCAGCCAAGAGCCAGTTCCGACATATCTCCGGTCCCAATCACCAGACCGCCGCTTTCATTGGCAATGTCCATCAGTACCTGGGTCCGTTCTCTGGCCTGGCTGTTTTCATAGGTCACAGAATGGTCTTTCGGATCATGACCGATATCCTTAAAATGCAGCGTCACCGCTTCCCGGATATCCACCTCCTGAAGTCTGGCTCCCAGAATCTTTGTCAGAGAGCAGGCGTTGGTATAAGTCCTGTCCGTGGTTCCAAAACAGGGCATAGTCACTGCCGTAATGCATTCCCGTCCAAGCTCTAAAAGGTCAAAGGCCCTGGCCGTCACCAAAAGCGCCAGTGTGGAATCCAGTCCTCCGGAAATTCCCACCACTGCGTTTTTACAGCCGGTATGGGCCAGTCGTTTTTTAAGGCCCATCGCCTGAATGGAAAGAATCTCCTCACACCGCCTGTCTCGCTCGACCTTGTTTCCGGGCACAAAGGGAGCGGCGTCCACAAACCGTTCCAGGGTAAGGGGAGTTTTGTCCAAGGTAAAAGACACTTTCATATAATCAGTGTCGTCAATCGGACCAAAAGTCGTCAGACGCCTTCTTTCATTCCGAAGCCGTTCCAGATCCAGATCCGCGCAAAGCAGCCCGCCAGAAAATCGTTTCGCCTCCTTTAAAAGCGTCCCATTTTCGTAAATTAGATTGTGGCCTGCAAACACCAGATCGGTAGAGGACTCTCCTTCGCCTGCATCTGCATAGACATAGCCGCATACCAGCCTGGCCGACTGACTCCCAATCAGTTCTTTCCGGTAAATGTCCTTTCCCGTAGTCTCGTCGCTGGCAGAAGAATTGACGATAACTGTAGCTCCCGCCAGTGCGTGAAGGTTTCCCGGCGGATTGGGCACCCATACGTCCTCGCAGATTTCCGCCCCGATCACCAGCCCCTCCAGATTCATACAGGAAAACAGAAGGTTCGTCCCCATGGGGACAAAATCGGTCATTCCCCCTGAAAGCTCCACCTTCTCCATCACAGGGGCCCTGTTTCCACTTACAAAATGTCTGGTCTCATAAAATTCTGAATAGCCTGGAATCGCAGTTTTGGGAACAAGCCCCAGAATCTGACCGTCTTTGACTGCCGCCATAACATTATAAAGTTTTCCCCCCCGCATCCAGGGGAGCCCCACAAAAATCAGCAGATCAAAATCTTTCGTATGATCCGCAAGCACCGAAAGCTCGCGCCTCGCCCCCTCAAGCAGCGTATCCTGCAGGAACAGATCTCCGCAGGTATAGCCGGTGAGACAAAGTTCCGGAAACACCAGTACCTTGACCTGTCTGGCGGCTGCCTCTCTGCAAAGCTCTTCGATCCGGTTCCTGTTATGGGTCGGATCCGCCACGTTCACAGACGGCGTGGCGGCTCCGACTCTGATAAATCCCTGTTCCATAGTCCTCTTTTCTCCCTCGCAGATTCACTCGCTTTTTGCTTTTCGGTATTCCTCTGTCCTATTATAAAATACCGGAGGGCAAAAAGCAAACAAAAATGTGGTGAACAAAAATCGTGGATAAAAGTGATACGCGGATGCTGCCTGAGAATGCTAACGTAAAAAAGTCCCGCCGCAAAAGGGCGCAGACACGTCGGTTTTTCTCCAAACCCTTCTTACCATCTTCGTCCCTTTACGGCCGGCTTTTTCACTGGTCTTTCCTTTTCTGCAAACACTCGCGCGCGTTTCGATTCCTTGCTGACGCTTTCTTCAGGCAGTTTCGTCTCCGGCAAACCCCGTCACGCTTATTTAGAAATGGACGCCCCTCTCGTAAAGGGAGCCATATCGATACGAATATAGTATCCTCTGTCATGTTTACACACAGGACAAGTTTCCGGCACCTTTTTCCCAGTATAAATGTGCCCGCAGTTTAAGCACATGTAGATCTCCTCTGTGTCCGTCTGAAACAGTTCGTTCCGCTCCATCAACGTTGCAATCTGTCCGAAACGGTCCCCATGAATCTTCTCAATCTCTGCAATCTGGCGGAAGCTGGCCGCCACTGCCAGGAAGCCTTCCTCCTGAGCCGTTTTCGCAAAAGCCGGATACACATGTTCATACTCTTCATATTCGTTGTGTCTGGCCGCTTCAAGAAGTGTTCTGGCATCATCGTACACCTCGATGGGATACGTACCGTCAATCTCCAGATTCTCCCCGTTTAGCTCTTTTAAATGTTTATAAAAGATTTCTGCGTGCTCCTTCTCCTGATCTGCCGTAAACAAAAAAATCTGCTGAATCGCCTGCAGCTTGAGCTCCGCCGCCTTCCCCGCCGCCATGGTATAGCGGTTCCTGGCCTGGCTCTCCCCTGCAAACGCCCGAAGCAGATTTTTCCTCGTCTCACTTTCCCTTAAATTCATCTCGCAAACCTCCTGGGATCTAAAATAATTGGATTCCCTCCCAGTATGCGTCAGATGTGGAAAATTTATTCTCAAAACGGAAACAGCCAGGAAAGGCGCAATGCCCCTCGGCCCTCCGGCGGACGATAGGCAGATTTTGAAGGTTTTTCGAGCATAGCTTCGGCTGTTTTGACTGACCAGATTTTGTGGAAGCAAAACAGCCGATAAAAGGCGGCGTAGAAAAACCAAAAAATCGCCGTGTCCGCCGGAGGGCCGAGGGGCATTGCGCCTTCCCTGGCGGCTTCCGTTTACACTCTATGCTTCGGCCAACTTCGCGATCCCATCCTCCGTCAGTCGGTGCACCGTCCATTCATCCATGGCTTTCGCTCCCATGGAACCATAGAACTGAATGCTGGGTTTGTTCCAGTTAAGACAGCTCCACTCCATCCGGCCATATCCCCGTTCCTTTGCAATTTTCGCCAGCCTTTTAAAAATTTCAGTGCCGATTCCCTTTCCCCGATTCTCCGGGCGGATAAACAGATCCTCCAGATACAGCCCGCTCTTCCCCAAAAAAGTAGAAAAATTATGGAAAAACAGGGCAAAACCAATCTCTTTTCCATCCTCCACAGCAAACAAAACCTCCGCCGCCTTTTTTTCAAATAGCTCCTTTCGAAGGGATTCCTCTGTGACTGTCACCTGATCCGACAGTTTTTCGTATTCTGCCAGTTCCTGAATAAACTGCATCACCAAAGCTGTATCTTCTTCTTTTGCGAAGCGAAATTCTAATGTTTCTTTCTGATTCATATTTCTCTCCATCCTTTCGTGTCTTAAAATTCAATCCGCTATGGTTACAGGAATGCTTTCTTTCTCAACATCAAAACAGGCGGGAAAGCGTTTTCGAACTTTCCCGCCTTGATTACCTGGCAGCTAAACAAACAGGGCCGGGGCGACAACCTATGAAACGCGTAGCTTCTTTTATCGTTGATTCCCGCGGCTCCTTCGCTCGCTCCGCTTGTCTTTGTGGTACGGCTGATTTACACAAGCTGTCCCGGCAATTTCAGCTTTTTCTTTGGCGGAAAGCTGCTGTCAAACCTCTCAGCCGCCTGTTCGTCAATGAAATAACCGTCAGGGGTTTGATAAATTCCTGTCACGCCGTTCAAAAAGCCCTCACGTAACTCTTTGAGCAGAAAATAGGGAACTTCCTGTGTCCTCGGTTCTGCATAATAATGGATTCCTCTGGTGCTTGCAACCACAAAGCCGCACCTTCCATAGAAATCAAGATTCCCCTCTATACACAGCGCGCCAACGCCCAGGGCGGCGGCCTTCTCCATGGAATATGCAAGGAGAGCCTTACCATAACCCTGTCTTTTGTACTCCGGTGCAATGCTGATTGGTCCAAAGGTCATAATCGGGATACGTCTGCCATCATCCGCCCGGATCTCCGCCCGAACGTACATGATGTGGCCCATGATTTCCCCTTCCTTTTCCATCACAAGATCCAGCTCTTTGACAAAATCCTCTCTTCCCCGATACGTATGAAGGATATAGTGTTCCGTACAGCCAGGCCGATAAACATTCCAGAACGCTTCCCGCGTCAGATTTTCTACCTTGCGGTAATCGCTCGTTCTTTCCGGACGGATAATATAGTCATTTCGATTCATTGTTCTTCCCTGTCCATCTGTCTTTTTAAATACATTCCCACCACATTGGAAAAATTGGCAATGTCCCGGATATAGGCAAAATCTTTTCCAAATATTTTCTTCTCTGCCGCCAGATCTGTCTCTCTTCCGGCAAATACGCCAAGGACAGAAATCCCCATGCTTCTGGCATAACGGACTTCCCTGGCCGTATCCATAACCGCATATTCCCCGCCGTAGGAATGGGGGTTTTTGCTGCCGGGCCGGTTTACAATGATATCGTTTGGACGACCGTCGCTTAGCACAATTAGAATCTTATTCTCCTCTTCCCTGGCAAGAAGCCCGTCCACAGCCGCCCGGACTGCCAGGCCGTCCCGGTTGTTGGAGGATGTGGTATATTCCATAATATTCTTATCTGCCGCCCGATCCTCGTCATAATCCCGAAATCGATGGAGAATGGTATAGTCCCAAAAACTACAAAAACTCATAACCCGATGGGAAAGCCCGGCATTGCTTAAGGCCCGGCTGATAATATATCCCTGCAGGGCCACCTTCGGCTGCCTTACTCTCTGGGATCCGCTGGCGTCAATCAGTACATCCACCACAAAATCCGAGGCATTTCGGTTCAGGTTCCTTGTGAACAGTCGCCGATCTCTGGTCCTGCCCACTTTCCAAAGGAGATTTGGCACCACCTGTCCGTAAGTATCCCGTACCTGCTCCCGTTCGCTTCTGCGGACAAGCGCCTGTCTTAGCACATCTGTTAAAATGGAAATATTCTTTCTCGCCAGATTATGATTCTGGGCATAGCCTCTTCGGTTCTGTTCTGCCTGTCTGAGCGCATACTGATACTGGTAATTATTCCGCACCGGGTTCCTGAGGATTCCTTCTGTAAAATACAAGCTGCAATCTCCGTGGGCTCCCCGGCACAGTTTATGATCCAGCCGTCGCCCTTCCAGCCGCCCCAGATAGGATTTTCCGAAGTTCAGTTCCACATAAGAATACACCTTTTTGAGATCTTCTTCCGTAATCCGCACCACATGGGTCTTTGCCCCTTCTGAATCCCGTTTTTCTTTTTCCTCTTCCTCAGAATTGGTCCGCATCATGCTCCGGGAGACTCGCCTCATATATTCCTCAAAGCTTTCCTCTGAAGCGTCCTCCTTCAGAAAATCCTTCCATCCATATTCTGCCAGCTCTTCCAACGTAACGGAAAGGACTTCCTCCAGATTTCCCTGTTTCGCCTCAAAGGTCTGATCCAAAAGGCTGTTGTAAAGCCCGTCTACCACACGGATTAACTCCATGGTCTCTCCGGCATTTTCCAGACTCTCCACCTTTTCTGCCGCTTCTGAAAGCTTTTTTGTAGTCTGGTAGGACGGCTCCAGAGCCCGCTTCATCACTGTAAGCTTTAGCATTCCCGTCAATGATTCTGTCAGGCGTCGATACTCGATCTCCAAGGTGTCTGAAAATGCCCGTTTCCGAAGGGCGGCCACTCCGCTTCGTTCTGCTTCTGCCTGCCTGTGGCAAGCCGCGTCCACACAAATCTGGGCCAGATTCATCAGATTCCTCTCGTCGGCTCCTAAAAACACCTTCTTCACTACGTAAAGCGCCAGGGCATCCTTGTCAAAATATTTGGCAAAGGCCCCCTGTTTCACGGCATCATATAAAGAAATGTACCGAGACTTCTGAAATGAGTCCACATCCAGCGCCACGTCCAGAGAATAATCTCCGCTCACCGTCCACATCAGATTTCGGACCCGGTTCGCAGTCTCCATCTCCCTCTCATTTTCCATGTATTCTTTCATCGCCATCCCATTTCCTTCATCCCGCCCGTCTTTTCATGGCATACAGATATACCTGATAAAGGGTTCCTTCCGTTTGTCCGCCCTTTCTGGGCATACAACTATACTCGGTGGAAGTTCCCTTCCGCTTGTCCGCCTTTTCTGGACACACAACTATACCCGATGGTATTCCGCTCTCAGCTCCCGAATACCTCCTCTGCCGTCCAGTCGTCCGGGATCCTGGTCATCACCACGTCTCCTATGATTTCCTTTTCAAATATATCAAAGGTCTTGTTGGTAATTCCCATCTTCACTGCCAGAGCAGGCCGTAAACCGCTGCGGATAGTCTTTATGGCTGCCAGAAGTCCCCGCAGATCCAGGGGCCTTGTGGTAATCTCCCCATTGAATGCCTTCAACTGAAGATCCAGAAACAATCCGGCAAACTGTTCCATGGCTGATTCTTTTCCGTCCGGAAAAGTCATCCGAAAAATCTTAAGCAGAGTCTCTTCATCCACCGGAGGCATATCGATAACCAGAAACCTGGAAACCAGTGCCTCATTTAATTCCCTGGTTCCTGCATAGCCATAGTTCATCGTGGCAATAAAGCGGGTCGCCGGATGAAGATCCAGTTTTCCATAACCGGGCACCTCAATGATCCGTCGGAAATCCAAGGTGGCATGAAGCACGGAGACTGCATCGTTTTTCGCCATATTGATCTCGTCTAACACGCCAAATCCGCCGTATTTTGCACATCGATACACAGGCCCCTGCCTGAGTCGCACCTCATTATCCACGAAGGTATCTGTTCCAATGAGAGAACTGCTGTCCGTATTGACATGAAAAGAAATATTGTAAGCCGGCCTTCCGAAAATCCAGGCCAGGTTTTCCGCCAGTACGTTTTTTCCTGTAGCCTTGGAACCGGAAAGAAGAAGATTCTCCCCCTGTAACAGCCCTGTGATGGCCTGTTCCAGAATTTCCTTTCCATAAAAAGGAATCAAAGGCGGCGAAACCCGTCCCCGCTCGCCCTCTTCCACCGGATACTGTTTTCTGAATGCTTCCACCTCGGCGATCAGGCCGCCGTCCACTCCCTGCTCCCGCAATAACTCTGTTCCCTCTGACATCTTCCCTTTCCTTTCCGCGAAGCCTTTCTATCTCTGTCCCATCAGACTTTCCACATCTAAAATATCCTTTTTTGAATTTGAGCAGCCGCTCGCTTTTTTTACACCACCATCCGATTGATCTGCGCCCCCATATAGCCGGCCCCAAACCCATTGTCAATATTGACCACCGCCATTCCCTCGGCACAGGAATTGAGCATGCAAAGGAGCGGCGCAATCCCCTCCAGTCCGGCCCCGTAGCCCACGGAGGTCGGGACAGCGATGACCGGCTTATCCACCAGCCCCGTGATAACCCCGCCCAGGGCGCCTTCCATCCCCGCCACTGCCACAATACAGTTGGCTTTCCGGATTTCTTCGATTTTGGAAAACAGCCGGTGAATCCCGGCCACTCCCACGTCAAATACCCGAAGCACCTGACTTCCATGAAACTCCGCTGTCTGGGCCGCTTCCTCCGCCACAGGAATATCTGCAGTTCCTCCGGTGCACACTGCCACCAACCCTTTCTGCTCTGCCGGATTGGGCTCGTATTTGAGTACTCTGGACGTCTCATCATAACAGACTTCCGGCACGGCGAGCCGCACCGCCTCATACTGAGCCGCCGAAGCCCTGGTTCCCATCACATTCACGCCTCTGTCCCGGAAACTTTCGTAAATATGGACCAGATGTTCCAGTTTCTTTCCCTGGCAGAAAATCACTTCTCCGAATCCCCGGCGTGTGCTCCGGTGAAAATCAATTTTGGCACAGCCAATATCCTCATACTCCTGCGCTCCCAGCATGATTTCCGCCTCCTCCACAGAAAGCGTCCCTGCCTTCACATGTTCCAAAAGTCTCTTTATCTCCATAACATTCAACCCTTCCGTCTCTGCGCCCGGCCTTTCGTCTCTTTAAGCGTCTCTGCCTTCTCCTACAGGTCCATACTGCCGGACCGAAATCCTTCGATATCCAGCGTAATATAAACAAATCCCAGTTCTCTAAGCCTTGCGGAAATATCCTCCCTCAGATTAAAGAAAAGGGAAAACTGCTCCGGCAAAAGTTCGATCCTTGCCACGGGCCCATGAAGCCGGATCCGCACAGTTGTAAAGCCCAGTTCCGAGAGATACTGTTCTCCCTTTGCGATCCGCCCGAGTACTTCTGTCTCCAGCGCCTCTCCGTAGGGAAGCCTGGTGGCAAGGCAGGAATTGGAAGGCTTTCCGGCCGTGGAAACCCCATATTCTTCCGCCATCCGTCTTACATCCGCCTTGGTAAATCCGGCTTCTTTTAGCGGACTTAAGATTCTCAGTTCAGCAAGGGCCCTAAGCCCCGGCCGGTAAGTATTCTGATCGTCCGCATTGGTACCGTCCATGACCACGGCACATTCATGTTCTACAGCAAATTCCTTCAACCTGGCAAACAGATATTTCTTACACTGATAGCACCGATCCGTCGGATTCTTCAAGATGGCCGGGTTGTCCAGTTCATTGATAGCAAGTACGGCAAAATCTGCGCCACATTCCATGGAAACTTTTCTGGCCGTCTCTTCGTCCCCTTTTGTATGAAGAAACGTGTCAAACATGACCCCGAATACGGTTCCTCCGGACTGCCTCTGTTCCCTGCAGGCCGCCGCCAGGAGGAGACTGCTGTCCACCCCTCCGGAAAAGGCAATGCAAACTCCCTTTTTCACCGCATCCTGCAACAGTTCCTCAAGTCTCTCTTTTTTATCTGTATAGCTGTACATTTAACACGCCTCCGCCTGCCGTTTGATCTCCTCATAGATATCCTGGAAGGATCTGCCCGAAAGATCCGCATACCGAGCCACGTCCTCATATTCCGGATAGCAGAAAGTAAGCTCCCCGCGCCGCACCTCTTTGACTCTGGCCGGGCCATAAGAAGTTTCTACTAAGCGAATCTGTCTGGACAATGCCGTTCGGAAAAGCGGATAACGCCGTATGCCGATGGTCGTCGTATGCCGGAAGATAATCTCTTCCAGTTCTTCCCGTTTTTCCTCATCGCAGACCACCTTCATCAGCCAGGCCGGCCGGTTCTTCTTCATAAACGCCGGAAGATAACATACGTCTCTGGCTCCCGCCTTTAGAAGCCGCTCCATCACATACCCGAGCGCTTCCCCGGTGGCATCGTCGATGTTGGTTTCCATCATCCAGAGCCCGTTCTCCGTCTGCTCCGTTTCCGATTTTGAACCATTTCCCTTTTCCAGACGCTCCTCAATGAGATATGCCCGCAGGATATTTGCCTTCGGAAACTCTTTTTTCCCGGCTCCCATCCCCGTTTTCCGGATGCAGAAGGATTCCGGCGCCCGTTTTCTGGTCCTAATCCCCGCGGCGATCGCAGCTCCTGTGGGAGTTACCATTTCTCCCTGTGTATCCGTCAGCTTCAGGTAAAGCCCGTAAGTTTCGACGACCGCCATAACCGCCGGAACAGGAACAGGAAGGATCCCATGCTGGCAGTGGACGTGGCCACGCCCTTCACAGATATCCGAGATCACCACCTCTGTAATATTCAGATCATCCAGGCAGATGGCAACAGCCGCGATATCCACAATGGAGTCTACCGCCCCCACCTCATGAAAATGAACCTCCGAAATTTTCTTTCCATGGACCTTTGCCTCCGCCTCCGCCACGATCCCAAAAATCCGAAGCGCCGTTTCCTTCGCCCGTCCCGTCATGCCGGAATGGCAGATAATCTCTGTGATATCTGCCAGATTCCTGTGGACATGGGCATGTCCCTCTCCATGGGCATGGCTGTGGCCATACTCGTGGTCATGGGCATGACTATGGGCGTCGGCGCTATGCTCATGGCCGTGGCCATCCATGTGGTCATGAGCGTGACTGGACTCCACATAATCATGGCTGCCGCCATCCTCTTCTCCATAGAGCTCCACATCAAAGCTGCAGGCTTCCACACCACATTTCACCCGTCGGCCAATCTTCACCTTATAACCGGATAAACCCAGGCTGGAAAGTCCCTCCAGAAGCTTTTCTCTGCTGGCCCCCAGATCCAGGAGAGCCGCCACTGTCATATCGCCGCTGATCCCGGAATAACATTCTAAATAAAGCATACCTATCTCCACCTTTCCTCATAACCCCATTTCCAGATCTTTTTCTGCTGCAGACGGCAAACACATTCTCCCCGTTGCAATCCCCCTCCAGAATAGATACACAAGGGAAATACATCCGGATATTCAAACTGATTCCAAATCAGCCCCTGTCATCTTGTCCTTCGCCGCTTCGATTTTTTCATGAATAGCCTGCTGCCGTTCTGCAAACAAAAGTCCTCTGTTGTATTTATAGTACCGATCACAGCCATTCTCCCGGATAAACCAGGCGCTGAAAAATCCCGCCGTAAGCTCTGTCGCAAAAAGGATCAGCTCCTGACCCTCTCCAAATGCCGCCTCCAGGAAATCAAAGGCATATTCCAGTTTCTGTGCCGTTTTATCAATAAGGCTCTGTCTGGCATCCGTCTCCTTCGCAAAAGCCTTCTGAATCTCTTCAAACCCGGAAGCCCCCTCCATCTTTCCCAGCCAGGAGAGCATCCGGCGTCCCACCTGCTCCGTCAGCCGGTCAAGCTGTCCCGCTTCCTGTTCTTTCTCCAAACGTTCCTCTGTCGACAGCCGCTCTTCCCGGATATTCGCGGCAAGAAAATTGGCAACGGTGCCGACACTGCCAGGGATATCTCCGTCCGTTTCTGCCCCGGACGCTGTCGATGCCGTTTCAGCAAAGCATTTCTGTTTCAGCGCTTTTAGCCGTCCGAACAGTTCCGTCACAAAAGCATCTTCCAGATAACAGCTCCAAAACTCCTCTCCCAGCCTGGAAAGAAACAGTCCCATCACGCTGAACCGCTCGTCAAATTCCGCAAAATGCAGTTTGGAGATTGCCTGGCTCGAAAGATTTCCGGCCAGCGCCTCGTCCACCTGATAATCCTGGTAATATTTCTTGTAAAGATCCAGATAATTAGCAAAATCTCTCGCAATCTTCGGAAACTGAATATACTGTCCCACCACCTGTGCGTCCACCGGTTTTTCCAGCCGTTCATAGACATACAAGAGCTGAGACAGGTCCTCCCATCCCCTTGCCGTAGCAAACCATGTGCCGTCCACCGTGGTCTCGACCCGGTAAAAATTGTTCCTCCGGATATCCAGATAGGAAATCACCGCGCCGTGAAGCTTTTCCCGGTATGCATATTCCTTCCACACCGGATAATCGGCTTCCACGTCCAGACGTTTTACTCTGTCTAAAGTCACCACGTCAAAATCCCGCACCGACTTGTTATACTCCGGCGGATTCCCCGCCGCCACAATGATCCAGCCTTTTGGCACCTGCTGATTTCCGAAAGTCTTGCACTGCAGAAACTGAAGCATCATGGGCGCCATCGTCTCCGACACACAGTTGATCTCGTCGATAAACAAAATCCCCTCCCGGATCCCGGTCCGCTCCATCCGCTCATAAACAGACGCAATGATTTCGCTCATGGTGTATTCCGTCACCTGGTACGTCTTTCCTTCATAATCCTTTTCTTTTATGAACGGCAGCCCTACCGCACTCTGCCTGGTGTGATGGGTGATGGTGTAAGATACCAGGCCAATCCGGCACTCTCTGGCAATCTGCTCCATAATCTGTGTTTTCCCTACCCCCGGAGGCCCCATCAAAAGTACCGGCCTCTGACGGATGGCGGGGATCACATATTCCCCAAAGGAATCCTTCAGAAGATAGGCTTCTATCGTATTTTTTATCTCTTCCTTTGCCCGCTTGATATTCACTGGATCATTTCTTCCTTCCCAAAAATTTAATTGATAAACTGAATGTTCGCGTCCAGTCCCTTTTCTTCTGAAACAGAAGCCGTATCTGCAAGAATCAGCTTCATCGCCCAGGCCGGTACAGACACATCTGTA
Organism: Lachnospiraceae bacterium; assembly: GCA_022792335.1. GTDB lineage: Bacteria > Bacillota > Clostridia > Lachnospirales > Lachnospiraceae > Lientehia. Next base: position 63,455 of record JAAWAV010000007.1, on the reverse strand, counting down.
TCCTCCTTCATAAACAGGAACGCCACATCGTAGTCCGGCCGTTTTACCGGATAGATTCCCAAACCGTCCGTAAAATATAAAAGCCCCTTTAACCGGCGAAGCTCTCCCCGTCTCCTTAATTCCTCCACATAAGCAAAAACCGGCCGGAAGTCTGTTCCTCCGCCCCCCTGAATCTCCACCCCCGCCGCAAAGGCTGAAAGTTCCTTTTGGTCTGTGACAACAGTATCTGACCGCACCTTCTCGTCGCACTGAATGATGTGAATCCGCACTTTTTTGAAAAAACTTTCTGTCTGAAATAAGATCCCACAGGTTTCCGTAAGAAAAGCCCGTATCCGTTCTCCTGAACAGGACATGGACGTGTCAACGGCAATCACAAATTCCTGTATCTTCTTTGTCTCCTTAAATTCCTGCGGCTCAATAAGCGGCAGGTTTCCATAAAGACGAAGCCCGTAGCTGTAAAAACCATAATCAAAGGAATCCTCGTCAATCTGCATTTCCTCTCGCCACACAGAAAACTTCCGGAGAAACGTTCGATAGTCCTGCCGCCTTTGGTTCTGAAGTTTTACTTGTTCTAAAAGTCCGCCGTCCCCTTCCTCCTGCTCTCTCCCAAAGGTTTCTGCCCCCGTTTCCAGCCTGTCGGCAATGTCCTGCCAGCGTTTGTCAAGTTCTGAAACTGCCTCTGAAGGGCGCTCTCCCCCCTCGTCCTTTGGCCAGAAGCTGTGATCATCCACCAAAAACAGCTCTGAAAGCTGCTTTTCCTGTTCTTCTGTGAGCTTCCATTCGTGCAGAATATGGTAAACGCCCTCTGCCGTGAATACGGAAAGCCGCTTGGAAAGTTCCCGGTAGACCTCGGCCCGTTCCGGGACCAGAGCCCTTCGGACACTCCGTTTCTCCAGGCCGTCAATCATGGCTTCCGTCGCAATGTCGCAGGCCAGGTGCCAGAGTCCCTCCTTCCTTGCGCCTTTCCTGGTAAGATGCCGGAACAGACCGTGGAGCACCATATGAAGATACAGGCGGTTAAGTGACTTTCTGTCCCTGTCAAAAAGCTCCGAAAGCCCGTAAGGCTCAAAATAAATCACATAACCGTCCAAACCTGCCACCTGTGCGCCCGTATCCATCTGATAGCGCAGACTGCACAGAGCCAAATCCAGGAACCGCATATTCAAATACAATTCATTGCGGGCAGTTCCCAGGATTTCCTTCCCGATACTATCCCATAGTTCGGACAATTTTTGTGACACGGATCGTCTGCTCCCTTCTTCTGCCTCTTGCTCTGGCATTTTTGTCGGTGAAAATCCACCCGCTCCATCGGTGGAACTCTTATCTCTTTCGCTTGAAACGCTCTACATACTCTTTAGCTTCATCAGAAACCCTCCTGGACTCCCGGATTTTCTGAATGGCCTTATTCTGAGTCCAGTCCTCAAGGCCTCCCGCTTCTCTGCTTTCTTTTTCCAAAAGCCGCCCCGTCTGCTCCGGGAACTTGACATAACAGACGGACACAGCCCAGGCTATCGCCATTTTCACGTAATAACCTTCATGGCCAATCTTCTGATAAAGTTCCAGCACCTGATCAATATAAGTCTCCGTCAGAAAGTACTCCATCAGCGTCACCACTGCAAAGCGAACTTCATATTCCCCTTCACTCTCCAGATATTTGCAGGCATAGGCAAAACTCTCTTTCGGGTATTTTTTCATAAACTTCAAGGTACTATTCCCACAGTCGCAAACTGCCCAGCTATTGATTCTGGGAACCCAGGCATCCAAACGCCTGAACCGTTCCTCCAAGGACATGTTTGCATAACCGATCACCATCCCCTGAAGCATCCGTTCTTCCTGGTAGAAGTCGCTTTCATCTGCCGCTTCTATTTCCCTGAAAAAACTGTCCGCATCCTCCTTCGCCACCGCCCGGGCCAGCTCCCGCACCCTCGGCACCCGTACGCCGATCGTCTCTCCCGTCCCCGGCACCAGCTTTTCATTGAAGGTTTTATAGGTTTCATCTGTGAAGGCGAATATCTTTTCCCGCAACTCCTGAAGCATGGTATTCCTCCCCGTCGTGTTCTCCGGTTGTTTGTGTTCTTTCATATGTCCTTATTATGCCCTATCTGGGGCAGTGTTGCAAGAATTTAGTCATTTTGCGAACATTTTTCCGCGTCGACGGCCAGTACAAACATCAGCGTGCATAGTGTATCCTGCGGCCTGGCCACATCAATGACATAGGTATCGGTCCAGTTAAAAACCTGCTTGGAAATTTCCGCCACCAAAAATCCGTCGGCGTCAAGGATAGAATAGTCCCACTCCAGAAAATTCCCCTCTATCTGCCATCCATTGCAGTCAATGTTGTATCTGGGCCGAAACAGCGTCAGCTCTTTGCTGATACACCCCACATAGTCATCTCCAAGATACATCTCAAACTTTGGCAGAAACGTAAGGACTTTTTCTCTGACTGTTCCGACTTCATATCCCTCTGCATCAAAGATCTTCAGACAATGCCCCCAGGAGAGTTGTCCTTTTACCACATACAGAACGTTTCCTTCCTCATCATAAATATCATAGCTGTCAAGCCATGAAAAAAAACGCTGTTTGAAAATCAGTCTCATCTTCCGTTTCTCCCTTCGTCTCTACACATAAACTACTGTTATTATGGCCGCAGAATCCGCCCCTGTCAAGATTCTGATTCCTCCACAGAATAATTTCCGGTTGACAGTCTGCCGGAAAACGGATATATTGTAGTATAAACAAAGGGAGTAGCTTGCACAGATGTTCTGTGTTTGCCTGGCCGTCAGTACGATTCCTCCGGAATCCGGCTTTGTGATGAAATAGCGAGACTTTGCTGTTATCTTTTAACGGCAAGACCTCGCTTTTTTTGCGTTTTGCCGGCGTAAATCCCAAATAACAGGGCTATCGGATTCCTGTCCGGCAAACATTTGCTCTGCAGATATTTGTGGAAACACCCATCGTAAAGGAGGAATTTCATATGGAAACAGGTTTACAGGTATTACTTCTGGCGGCAGGTTTTATCTTTCTGGTGAAAGGAGCCGACTGGTTCGTAGACGGCGCCGCCGGGCTGGCGGAAAAATTCAAAATCCCACAGCTTGTCATTGGTCTTACTATTGTAGCCATGGGAACCAGTATGCCGGAAGCGGCCGTCAGCATTTCGGCAGCGGCTAAAGGGAATGCGGATATCACTGTCGGAAATATCATGGGCAGCAATATTTTGAATATTCTGATTATCCTCGGACTTTCTGCGGCGATTATGCCCCTGGCAGTCGAGTCATCCACCATCCGGCGCGATCTTCCTTTTCTGACCTTAGTGACCGCTCTGATCTTTTTTCAGGGCCTGGACGGGACCGTCAGTCTCCTCGACGGAATCATGCAGCTCTCTCTTTTCGCCGTATACCTGCTTAATCTTTTTCTCGCGGCAAGAAAAACTCCAAAGCCGCAAGGTTCCCTGTCTGTGGCAAGCGGAAAGGACGACACTGCTTCCCCGTCCCGGGGGGAGAAGCCGTGGCCGTTTCTGCTTTTCCTCACCGTCGTCGGTCTCTTCCTGATCGTCGCCGGAAGCAATCTCACGGTGGAAGCCGCCTCCTGTCTGGCCCGACTCTTTGGAATCAGCGAACGGTTTATCGGCCTGACCATCGTGGCCCTGGGAACCTCTCTGCCGGAGCTTTTCACTTCCGTAACTGCAGCCAGAAAAGGAAACGCCGATATTGCCATCGGAAACATCGTAGGCAGCAATATCTTCAATCTCCTGTTCGTGATCGGAGTCTCCGCTCTGGTGACCCCGGTCCCTTATGCGACTGCATTTCTGTCTGACAACCTGATCGCCGGAGCAGCGGCGCTTTTGCTTCTTGTTTGCTCCCTCAGAAAGCAACGGCTTTGTCGACGTCACGGAATCATTATGCTGCTCGGATATACCGTTTACTTTATCACGCTTCTTTAAACTATCTGCGCGCTATATCTGTCAATAAAGTGAATGTCATCACCGTCATAGATCAAATACCTTTTTCTTTCTTCCGCCCTGCTTCCTGTAGCGGTAATCCATCAGATAGCTTACGATCTCCGTCCGCCCCATATGACCGGCCATTTCAAGCAGAATATCCAGCGAAGCTCTGGAGCTTTCTTCCTCTCCGGAGCTTTTTTTGCCCTCCCCCGGCTCCAGTTCTGCCTCTCCAAGGATATGTTCTCCCATGGACGCCATATAGAAATCCCCAGCCCCGTCGGCCACCACCCGTTTGCCTTCTCCAGTTCCAGGCTCCTTCTTTTTGTCTTTTGCCGTCCCGTTAAAACCTCCGGCTTCGCACAACAGCCGGATGGCCGGAAGATCGTCCCGTTTCAAAAAATAATTTCCTGCCTCCCTGACATTCGCGCCAATCCACTCCAGATAGGTCCCTTTCGCTTCTTCTGAAAGGCCCTCCGGGTACTGGATCCGGTTATAGGCCAGCCTTGTCAAAACCTCCGGCGGTTCCTGACTTTCCGCCAGTCCAAACAGACGGTCGTATTCTCTGTAGTCAATGATTCCGTTTCGGAAACACTGGCGGTAGCGATAGCCTGTCCCCTGATAATGAAGCTCCAGAATCCTGGCTGGAATATTTTCTACGGACGATTCATAATATTCCGGAAGTATAAGGACTGTACTGCCCTCGCTTCTTCTTATGATTACCTCTATGGTATAGCGGAGCTCAGAGAGCATCTGATACAGTGTATTTTCTCCTGTTCCCCTCTCTTCAAGTTCCAGCCTGTCCACATTCCGGCATCCCATAAAAGCGCCGCTTCCAATCCTTTTCATCGAATCGGCAAAAGCAATCTCTTTCAATTCTAGGCAGCCGTAAAAAGCATAATCGCCGATGACCTGGACAGAGGCCGGCAGACGTATCGCCTGAAGACGGTTCCCGGCCACAGGGTTTCCCGGTTCCTCTATTAAATTTGTACCTTCCTCCACCGTGCGCCGCCGCTCTCCCTCTTTTTCTTTCAGTCTGCGTGGAAGCTCCGCCGTCGAAAAAGCATAAGGCCCGATTTCCGTCACCGGAAGTCCTTCCAGAATTTCCGGAACTGTCAAACATTCTGCCTCTCCCCATGCCCTCAAAATACGAATCCCTTCCGAAAGCCTTTGATACTCCCATGTTATTCTCACCGTCATTTCTCCTTAAAATACGCCCAGATGCTCCAACAAGATCTTAACTCCCATAAAAATCAAGATCACTCCTCCGGCAAGTTCCGCTTTCGCTTTGTATCTGCTTCCAAAGACGTTTCCCACCCGGACTCCTGCGGCTGACAGCACAAAGGTGGTCGCTCCGATCAGGGACACGGCCGGAAGAATTTCTACTTTTAAAAAGGCAAAGGTCACGCCCACCGCCAGAGCGTCGATACTGGTCGCCACAGCTAAGAGCAGCATTGTTTTCACATCAAACGAACAGTCCCCTTTCGCCTCGCCGGAAAAGGACTCTTTCACCATATTGGTGCCGATGGTTCCAAGAAGGATGAAGGCAAGCCAGTGATCAATGCTCATAATCTTATCCTGAAAGCCGGTGCCAAGAAGGTATCCCGCAAGGGGCATAAGCATCTGAAATCCTCCGAAATACGCGCCTGCCAGCCATGCATTTTTCCAGCACATTCCCTGCATGGCCAGCCCCTTGCAGACGGATACTGCAAAAGCGTCCATGGAAAGCCCCACTGCGATGAAAAACATTTCCCAAACTGCCATCATTCTCTCCTTTTGTTTCTTTCGTCCTGATTTATCATATGTTCCTTTCAGGGAATAAAGACGCCTGGAATGACAGTATCGTATGGGGAGCAAAATTCCCCATACGATAAAAAAGACCCATCTGCACAAAAAATGTGCAGATAAGTCTCATTATTTAAAGCAAAGCCAGATATCCCCATTTCCATGCGTATCAGTATGTTGACTCCGCTACGTCCAAAAACGCCAACTACTCCCTTATCTTCGTGTATTATACCTGGAAATTCGGAGTTTTGTCAAGCGGAAACCGTCGCTTGACAAGAGCACACACGGTCGAAAAAGGGGGAAATTCAGCTCCTGCGGCGTTACTTTCACTCCGCGTACGTCCAGTACGCGTCGGTCAAGCGCCTTGCAGGGGCTGAATTTCATCCCTGTTCGACTTTTCAACCCTGACCACTGACATTTGCTTGATTTTCAAGGCAGACGATGGAGGTGTACCGGACGTACACCGACTAAGGATAACGCAAAAAATCAAGCAAATATCGTGGTTCAGGGCGTGTATGTCCTTGTCAAGCGACGGTACAGGCTACATAGGCGGTTCCTGTCAACCGATGCAGCCTGTATTAGTATGGAAAGAGGGGGCAATATTTATTCGTCAATTTTTGAAAACTACCTATCTTGAACGCTCCCTGAACTTACAGGTAGTTTTCAACTATAGAGGATTTCTCAGCTTTAGAATAAGACCAAATATTCTTGATCTGACTTTCTACCTGATTATAAGGCCATTCCTTTGCGCTTCTTTCCGGGCTGTTAGGATCGTGAATCAGAAGATTCTCCCCCTTCCGCCCGTAAATCACAATAAAATGTCCCGTAGTGGTGAAGTCTCCAGGCTGCATACTGCAAATCAGCGGATGGCCTGCATCCAGCTCCGCAAATATTTCTGCCTGATGAAGGGCCGGATTCTTCCAGGAAAGGCCAAGAAGCTTCGCTCCGGAGCTCATAAGCTCCCAGCTTGTACCGACATTTTCCAGATAGTACCCATTTTTTGATGAAAACTCCGCCATAGCTTTTGGATTCATTGTCGTGTCGCCGGTAAGTCCCACATATACCATGGAAAGGCAGACTGGACCGCAACCGCTTAAGGCCATCAAATCGTCTCCATAGGTTTCATAACCCCACCGCTTGTCCCACTGAATGAAAAGTGGAATTTCCCCTTCCGTATATTCTCCAGACAAATCAATTGTCCCGCCTGTTCGATCTTTGTTTTCCGGATAGTGATAGACGAAATCTGCCGCCTCCCGATTGCTCTCCAAAAAACTTTGTAAAAACTCCGGATATTCCTTTGGATGCGCCTGCACATACGCAATCATATCTTCAGCCGTCATGTCCGTACCGGAATCTTCTTCATTCTTCGCACTCAGCGTTCTTGTCCCTTCCGCATTTGTCCGGGCGATCTGGCTCCCGCCGCCTTTTTCTCCCTGTTTTTCTACTTTTGGCGCCGTAATTCTTCCCAGCCAGAAAGAAATTCCGCAAAGAGTCGCCAAAAAAACTGCTAAAGCAATCTTTCTGTTTCTCCTCCGCCTCTGCTTCATACGTTTTCTTTCCCGCAACCTGGATACGCTATCCTGGCGATTGATTGACTGCTGCGGCATTTTTCTGGCCGTATCGCGGATCATATGGCATCTCCCCCATGTTTCTTCTGTATTTTTCTAACGCCTTTTCGCATCTTAACTGTCTATATTATATCAGAAAAATCTTGGATAACCATGAATCGAATATGAAGATTTACGAAAAATTGAAAATCATTTGTATACGCTTCCGATACATGTCCCTCCTACAGACGAAATTTGCCTCAGCGTTCTACAAGGATTGCCTCCTCCAGAGAAAAGGAATAGAGATAACGTTCTTTCACCTGCTTCCCCGTACTCATCTCTAACGCTGCCTGGTAATAGTCAAGCTGTGCTTGATAACGTCCGACAAGCAAGCCTTTCGCCTCCTCCCTGTCAAGACCATTCACCTGATCCGTCTTATAATCCACAATCACCAGCTCTCCGTCCTCCTCGAACCAGGCGTCAATGATTCCCTGAACCAGAATTTCTTCTTCTGCAAGCGGGCCTTCCCCGTATTCTGGTCGGATTCTACCAGCCGGAAGGCTCATCACAAACTGCTGCTCCTTTTTCAGGATCTTTGCTCCCGCCATCCGCCTTCCAAGGGGAGATAAAAGAAACCGGTATACCTTTCTTAAATTCAGACTTTTATCCGTATTTTTAGGCAAAAGCCCCTGCGCCTCCAGACTTTCTACTGCATGAAATACGGCCTCCTCCGACAACGGACTCATCTGGAAAGGCAAAAGCTCCAACAGCCTGTGATAAGCAGTCCCTCTCGCCGCTCCGGAACGAGGCTCTTCCGATTTTAAAAAGTTGGGAACTGCTCTATCCTCGTCAAAAGGCCCTGTCTCATAGAGCGCTACCCCGTCAGACGCCTCTCCTGAAATCACTCCGGAAAAAGTCTCAGGAGCTGTCTCCTCCTTAAGCTCAGATACACTGAATTTTCTGGGAGTCGTCACTGCCATAGTATAAGGATAGCGATAAGAAAGCCGGTTCCTCAATCGTTCCTTTAACGCTTCCTGTCCCTCTGCCCTAGGCCCTGAAAGCCCCTCCCGTAAAAACTGTCCGGAAGCCTGCTTCCATACCTCCTGGCGCACAAGCTCCTCCATGCCCACCAGACGGATGGCAATGGGAACGAATCGTTCGTACAATCTGTGAAAGACAGGCGGTGTCACCCCTCTCTCCGTAAAAATCTTCTCATAAGTCTTGTTTCGTACTAAGGCCATCAAAATCCAGTCCAGATAAGAGCCGGCAGAGGAAACTGCATAATACGGAAGCTTTTCTTCCTTTGTCAGTCGGAGGCTGTTCCATTTGACAAGCTTTGTTTCCAGATAACGATCGGCTCCTGTAAGAATCAGTTTTTCCTCGGCCCTGGTAAGAGCCACATAAAATACCCGCAGCTCTTCCCCCAGAAGATCCAGACGAAGCAGCCGCTGAAATACTTTTTTCGGAAGTGTCGGCACCCTGGTCCGTTTTTTTACATCTATAAAATCTGCCGCCATTCCAAGCTCCGGATGGAACAGAATCTTTTGATTGCTGTCCTGGCGGTTGAAAGATTTTCCCACCCCGGAAAGAATGACAATAGGATATTCCAACCCTTTGCTTTTGTGAATGCTGGTAATGCGTACCGTATCTTCCTCTCCCTGGGAAGGAGCTGCTTCTCCGAAATCCACAGAGTATTTCTGCAATTTTTCAATATAGCGTACAAACTGAAACACGCCCTGATAACTGGTCGTTTCATAATCCACCGCCCGCCTGATTAGCATCTCCATATTTTTTTTCCGGATATTACCTCCGGGCATGGCCGCCAGCATCCAGCCATATCCCGTTTTTTCCAGAATGTACTGCAAAAGCTCATGAAGGCGCATATAAACCGCCCGTTTTCGGAAATCGGAAAGCATCGCGAGAAAGACTTCCGTTTTTTCCCGCAAAAATTCGTCCTGTCCCTGCATGGAAAATGTTTTCAATGCACCGTAAAGTCCTTTCAGAGAGACTGGAGCAGTCTCCTGTCCGGCCGCCGCCGTGACAACAGCCAGTTCTTCTGAAGTAAAGCCTCCCATGGGAGAATGCAGGACTGCCGCCAGTGGAATATCCTGCATGGGATTGTCAATGATTCGCAAAAGATTCAACATGCACTGAATCTCCCTGGCTGAAAAATACCCTGTCCGCGTCTGGGCAAAAGCCGGAATCCCTGCTTCCATAAAAACTTCTGTAAAAACCTCCGCCCATCCGCTCATGGTCCGTAAAAGAACGACGATATCTCCGTAACGGGCCTTTCTATATTCTCCCGTCTCTTTATCCAGCACCTGAAATCCACGTTCCGGATCCACCAGCTCTTTTATCCGCCCGGCCACTGCTCTGGCCTCCAGCTCCTTTGCCTGATATTCCCGAAGGCTTCCTTCTCCCCCCTTCTCTCCGGATTTCCCCAGATCCACAAGAAGGACCTCCGTCTCCACAGAAGAAAGTTCTGCCGCCTCCGGAAACATTCGTCCGGGAATCAGAGCCGCTTCCTCGTCATAGGAGATCCCGCCCAGCTTCTGTTCCATCAACTGTCCAAAGAAAAAATTGGCTGCGGCAAGCACCGTTTCACGGCTCCGGAAATTCCTGTGCAAATCTACTTTCTGGTAAAGGCTGTCCTCCCTGGTATAGGAAGTATATTTCTCCATGAAAAGTTCCGGTCTGGCCTGGCGAAACCGGTAAATGCTCTGTTTGACATCCCCTACCATAAAGAGATTGGGCCTTCCCTCCCTTTCCCTGGATACGCTCGTTAAAATGGCTTCCTGAATCCAGTTGCTGTCCTGATATTCGTCAATCATAATTTCATGAAAGCTCCGTCCCAGTTCCACGGCTGTCTCCGACGGTACGGTCCCTCCGCCTTCCACAGGCTTTGCCAGAATCTGGAGCGCAAAGTGGGCAATATCAGAAAAGTCCACCATATTTTTTTCCCGTTTGGCTACTTTGAACGCTCTGCCATAGGCCACCGCCAAATCGATGAGCTCCTCCAGAGGCTCTCTCACTCCCCGGATATCCGCGCACACCTGCCCAATTTCCCCCAGATAGAATGACTCTGCCAAAGAAATCAGTTCCTTTTTCATGGAATCCCGCAAGGCAGAGAGAAATTCCTTCATCTCCTCGTCCACCAGAACTTTTTTTCCCAGCCTCGGCTTTGTCACAAAGGATTTTTTCATTCCTTCCAGAAGCTCCGCCGCTTCTTTATAACTGTCTGCCTTCCAAAGCCTGCAGATAATCTTCCGATCCGCCTCAAACATGGCTCCGTAAGGGGCCAGCCCTTCTGATTCTCCGCAAACTTCTATGGCGGCCTCACAGCGTTCTTTCAGTTCCCCTGCCGCCAGATGAAGTTCCTCCATCAACACCTGCATCCAGGAAACGCTCTCTATGCCTTCCTCTGACGTCGCCTCTCCAAGCTGCTTTTTCCAAAGTGCAAGCTGTCCCTCCGGATCCGGGTAGGCTGATGCAAACTGATACAGCCGGTCGATCACTTCCCCCAGATTCCCATCGCCTTTTCCCTCTCCGTAGCTCTCTACAAACAGCAAAAATCCCGGCGACGCCTCCTGATACTTTTCTTCTAAAAGTTCCGCCATGACTTCCTCTCGGATTAGTTTCAGCTCTCCTTCATCTCCAATCCGAAAATCCGGATCCAGATCCAGGAAGCTGAAATAGTTCCGCACCACAGAAAGGCAAAAACTGTCAATGGTCATAATCTTCGCGTGGGGAAGCAAATCCTCCTGCCGTTTTAAATTCTCATCCTGCGGCGAAGAATGGAGTTCCTCTGCTATACGTTTCCCAATTCGTTCCCGCATCTGTCCTGCCGCCGCATTGGTAAAAGTCACCACCAAAAGCCGGTCGATATCCACCGGCTTTTCCTGATCTGTAATCATCGCCATAATCCGTTCTACCAAAACCGCCGTTTTTCCGCTGCCTGCCGCCGCCGATACCAGAAGATTTCTATCCCGAAGTCCGATGATCTGTTTCTGTTCTTTCGTCCATTCCACTGTCACACTTCTCCCCCGCTTTTTCTGTCCATTTCCTCCAGTTCTTTCCAGATTTCCTCCGGTTTCTTCTCCAAAAGCCGGCGATACTCATAGCCGGAAAGTTTCCGGTCGAAACCGCACACCGGGCCAAACTCACAAAAGTCACAGCCGGTCCGCTCTTTTCTTCTGTAAGGTTTTGCAGAAATTTCTCCCTCTGCAATGGCAGAGCCAAACTGTTCCATACGCCGATAAACAAAGCTTCGCAAATGTTCAAACTGCTTTGTGGAAATTGCCGCTGATCTGGACCGCACCAGTTCTCCGTCTTTGGTAACGGCCGGAAGCCACTTGGAACTTCCGTCCGCCTCCTTCTCCTTTCGGAACAGAGAAACCACCCGGTCCTCCCCATTAAACACTCCGCGGGGTCGCATAGCCTCCAGAAACGCGTCTCTGGAAACTTCACCACTCCCCTTCCGCTCCAGAATCGGATCCTGGATCTGATAGTAAAACATGCCGGCCGGGATAATCTCCTTGTCCGGATGTTTCTGTTGCTCCCTTCTCATCACCGCGTCCAGATAAACTACAAGCTGAAGCTCCAGCCCTCCATACACTGCTCCCAGATCAAAATCCATACTGCCAGATTTATAATCAATAATTTTCACATAGACGTTATCTGCCTCTTCAAACAAATCTACCCGGTCGATTTTTCCCTTAAGCTGCATGGTTCCTCCATCTGAAAGGGAAATTCTCATGGCGGCGCTTTCTCCCGGCGAAAAAGCAAGCTCAAAGGCCGCCGGCTTAAATTCTCCCGCCTGCAATTGCTCTCCCAGCGCCCACAGAGTTTTTTCCGTAATCCGTTCCATCCTGGTGAGCAGATACTCATTTCTGGCAGACGCCTTTAGCACATGACTTCCCAGATTCTCCGCCGCCGCTTCCATGGCCTTTTTTACCAAATCTCTTCGCCCTTCTTCATCCAGATTGGAAACTGAAATCCCCTCCTGCGCCGCATACCGGAAAGACAGTTCGATGGCCTTGTGGAACACATTCCCCATATCCAGGGCAGCAAATTCAAATTCTTTCCGCTTCACAAGTCTGAGGCCATAAGTTAAAAACTGCGCATATGCGCAGGCCGCATAAGTTTCCAGCCTGGTTACGCTGCCTGAAAGGACGTCTCCATAAAGCGCTCTGGCGGCTGCTTTTGAAATTCTGTCTCCTCCATAAGAAAAAAAGGCGGCGTCGACGATCCGGTCCAGCAGGGCCCTGTTTTCTTTTCTTTCCAGAAGGCAGTCATATAGCGCGTCCCACAGATCGGAGGACTGCCCTGTCCTATACTCCTCCATGCCGTCAGCAAACAGTCGGAGCGCCAGTTCTTCTGTCAGGACAAGGCTCTCCTTCTCTGGCGCTTTTTTACAGGAAAGTTTCGGAAACAGACGCAAAAGATAAGAAAGATAGGGGGACGGACTTTTCTTTTCTCCCAGTTCATCTGCCAAAACATAGGAAATATACAGTCTCCGGGACGGTTTTGTCACCGTCAGATACAGATAAAATTTGTCTATCAGGCTGCTTTCCCTCCCGGAAGGGGTCAGTCTCGCATAAGGAGCCAGCTCTTCTCTGTCCAGCTCTGATAACAATCCGCCCGGTCGCTTTCTTTTGGGGACATTTCCATCATTGACCCCGATAAAAAACAGGGCTTTGATATCCTTCAAACGGCTCCGTTCCACATCCCCCACCAGAATCCGGTCCAGGGCCGCCGGGATAACGCCTACCCGAATCTCCCGACATCCCGCGTCCAGTACGTCCCTGTAATTTTTAACAGAAAGCACTTCCTCACCCAGAAGCCCTGTTATCCTGTCGAATAGCCCAAGAAGCTGACCATAAGCCTGTTCATACTCTTTTGCCAGACTATAAGCCCCCTCTTTCTCAAAAACCGCCGCCATTTCTGACAGGCGCGCCTGCACCTGTTGTCCGTCCAAAAAATAAAAAAGCGCCTCTGTCATTTCCCGCACAGTCGCATCTTTTTTCCGAAAAGCTTCTCTTAAAGAAAGAAGAGGTGCGGCCGCCTCCTCTCTGGCTTCGTTGAGAATCTCCAGGTTGACATGTTCCCCGCCCCGGTAAAGGATTTCCCAGGAGGCTTCCCATCGTCTGTGCCCACGGATTCCAAGAGCCAGTACATAATTTTCCATTTCAAAAAGGACATCTTCTTCAAAAGAAAGGAATCCGCATTTCAAAAAACGGAACATACTTTCATAGGAAAAATCCTTTTCGATTACCTCCAGCGCCGCCCGCATATATTCCACCACCGGATTGGTAAAAAGACTCCTCGTATCGTCCAGGAATGCCGGAAGTCCCGCTTCTTTCATGGCCTGCTCCAGAAGCGGACGATATCCCTCCATATCGCCGCAGACCACCGCAATTTCCCGGTAGCGAAGCCCCTCTTCTCGCACCAGCGCTGTCAGCCGTACCGTAAGAGCCTGTACTTCCTCCATCGGAGACGCTTCTTCGGAAAGAGATATCTCTTCCAGCTCCTCCTCCCAAGTTTCTGCGCAGTCCCGAAACAGACGTCCGGCCAGAAACGCCAGTTCCCTGGACTCCAAAAACCGTACCGGCTCCTGCAAAATCACATCTTCTTCTCTGCCAACTTTCCTCTCGCCGGCCATTTTACATAAAGTTGCAATGGTTTCCCGGCTCAGAGCAAAAAAATCTCCCGTCTCTTTTGCATCGTATATCTCAGCGTCCGCATCAATGGTAACTGCCACCGTCAGGCGGCGGCAACAGCTAAGAAGTACCTCCAGCACCTGATACTGCGCCGGAGTAAATCCGGTAAACCCGTCCAGAATCATGACGCTGCCCCGTACCTTTTTGGAACGGGGCAGTACATGGCAAAGAGTGGGAAGCAGCTCCTCCGCAGTGATCATCCCTTCTCCCATAGCTTCCTTAAAAGCTCCGAACAGAAGCTGCATATCCTTCATCTTTCGGTTTAAAAGGGGACGGGTCTCCGTCTGTCTGATCAGACTGGAAAGCTCCTCCTCTCCGATCCGGTACTGCCCAAATTCCGACATGGTGGATTTTAACTGTTCGATGAATCCGGCCCGGTTCAGATGATTTCTGTAAACTTCCAGCTTTTTTTCCACAGAGGCACAAGCTTTTCTGAGAAGCATACTCTTCCCCATATCGTCCAGAATGGTTTCCGGCATACAGGAAAGTTCCTCAAATACCCGGTAAGCCAGACGCTCAAAGCTCACAATATCGATATTCAGAATGCTGTGGCCCGGACTTAAAAATGTCAGCTCCTTCTGGGTTTCCATGGTAAACTGTTCCGGAACAATGGCAAAAAATTGCCGGTCAGGATATCGCCCTGCCTCTTCCACCAGACTCTGGTTCAGGAATCTGGATTTTCCTGTACCCGCCCCTCCCAGCACAAACTTAAGCGACATGTTTTTTCTCCTTTTTGCTGTCTCCTAAACAACCTCTTCTGTAGTTCCTGAAATTCTTACGACAAGTCTTTAAATTCTCCGATCATCCGTTTGATCTCCTGCATCTGTTTGTCCGTCTCTGCGATAACCTCCGCACAGGATAAAAGCCTCTTGCTGATTTCCTCATGCCCCTCCATCGCCTGAATGTCTTTTTTGTAGCGGAGCTGGTGTTCCAGGCTCGCCCAGAAATCCATGGCAATGGTACGGATCTGAATCTCCACCCTCATAGGCGTTTTTCCTTTGGAAAAGAATACGGGAATCTCCACAATCATATGGTAACTACGGTATCCGTTCGGTTTTGGATTTTTGATATAATCCTTAATTTTTAACACGGTGATGTCATCCTGGCTGGCCAAAAGCGACGCCACCATATAAATATCTTCCATAAATGTGCAGACTACCCGGATTCCGGCAATATCGTTCAGACCGTTCAAAACGCTGTCCTCACTGATCTCCAGTCCGTATTTCTGCAACTTATTATGAATACTGGCCGGCTTTTTGATTCTGGAGCGAATGGAGGAAATCGGATTCCTGTTATAACGGACGGAAAACTCACTGTCCAGTACTTCCAGCTTTGTCTTTACTTCTCTGATTGCACACTCATACATCATCATAATGTTGGAAAACGTGCGGACGCGTTCCTCCATCTCGATGCTCAGTTCCATCTGTCGGCTTTTTTCTTTCAACCCCTGAATATCAAGTTGTCTTAACTTCAGTTCTCTGATATCCAGATCCTGCATCTTAAACTCCTGTACGTCCAAATCCTCATCCCTTCCTGCTGTTTTCCCAAAGCTTCCGTCCCCTAGGTTCCTCGCTTTTCTGATGTCTTTCTTTCAATTACCGTCAGTTTCTTCCCCATTATAGCACATCTTTCCTTTCGTAGAAAAGTGCTTTTGGAATCTTTCACAAATCCCGTCATACTCCGGAGTTCTTCTTCATATTCTGTACAAAAGAACATTGGAGAAGGTCTATGAGTTCCAAAACCAAAATTGTTGTACTTCGCATGAAAGAGCTGATTTATACCGGAATTTTTGTCGCTATGGGCATTCTGCTCATCATCCTTCTGGTCTTTATGTTTGCGCCGAAAAACAAGACCACCAAGGTGAGTGCAGACCCCGCCAAATATACGCCCGGTGTCTATACCTCGGCCCTTTCCTTAAATAACCAGGCCATTGACGTAGAGGTGGCCGTCGATTCTGATTACATAAAATCTGTCCGGTTTGTCAATCTCTCGGAGGATGTGGCCGCCATGTACCCTCTGATGGCTCCTTCTATGGAAAACCTGGCCGCACAGGTTGTGGAAAACCAGGGAATTTCCGGGCTTTCTTATGAGGAAAGTACTCAGTATACCTCCATGGCTCTGACAGAGGCCATCGGAAACGCGTTAAAAAAAGCGGAGAAAAAATAAGGGGTCGTTTCTGATTTTTTTGCCATGTTTTCCATGGACTGACAAGGATGTTGCTCTGTAACCGGACACGGTTCTTATGCAACATCCTTGTTTTATTCTGTCAAAATCTTCTGTTTTCTAAAGGCTTTACGTCATTTAACGAGCCACGCGACCCACGTAAAAATACATCATCCCGGTAATGGCCAGCCAGAACCAAGTGGTGGGGTTGCTAAACCAGGTAGTAAAAAACGAAAATACCAGATACATGGCAATCTGAGCGTAAAAAAGAAGCGCTACCGGATTGTTTCCCCTCTCCTGGATTGTCGCGATCTTTTTGCAGGCCATACCTAAAATAAGACCAAACAAAATCACCCCGACCAGACCAAAATCGTAATAAGCATCGTAAATCAAGGTAACTGTAGTCAGCTCCGTTTTGGTAATATAAATAGGAAAATTCACCAGCTCCGGCCGGAGAAATTTAAGCCCTGTCAGAGCAATCACCGGAAAAAGCTGTCGCAGACCAAAGGTGTGCGCCGGAAGCTCCCTGACTAGGCAGTTAAAGTTGTCGTAATTATTTGCCACATACATATAGGGCTGTGTAATAAAAATCGGAGTGGCTTCGTATTTCATTTCAAAAATACTGTTCAGGTATGCCACATCATGATTTCTGGCTACTGTAAGCCCCACATAAACTGGTATCAGCAAAACAATTACCAGGAACACGTAGCGAAGTCGAATCCCCGGCCAGGCGGTCACAGCCACACAAACAGAAAGTAATACGGCCAGAAGAAGCTGAAACCTGGACACACAGAGCACCGGTACTGCCAAAGCCGCCGCCGAACAAAGCCCAAGCCGAAGCCATTCCCGGCGGGAAAGCTTCCCTTTCACCTTTCTGTAAAGTACGGACAGGGGCAGTATAAAAATACTGCTCACCGTAAAATAATGGACCCCAGAAAGGTGAAAATAAGAATAGGCATGGGGCTTGTCCGAAAACAGCGGTATCTCTCTGATAACCACTGCCTCCAAAAGAAAGCAGGCGACAGACACAACTAAGACCGCATAGATACAACGAAGAATCCGGTCCGCTGTCTGTTCACAGGAATCGGCAGATTCCAAAACTTCCAACCTCTCCTCAGACCCTGAAGCTCCCTTCCTGTGCACAGTCCTTTTCTTTTCCCAAGCGCGCATGGCCTCATACCCGAGGATAAATGCCAGATACACAGACACAAAGCTCAACCAGGTAACTGGCTCCCAGTTCTCAGCCAGCCAGGAAAGTTTCATGGCTGATATCCCCATACCGCCAGTCCAGAACAAAGAAAATACGGCTTCCATCTGAAGCAGCTTTCGTTCTTTCCGATAATAGTACAGATACTCAGAAACTGCCAGCAGAATAAAAACAAAACCGGAAAACAGATATTCTCCGGTCTCTGTCAACAAAATACCTGCCGCGCTGACTGCGACATGGGCCGCCAAAAAGGCGGCCGCCGACTTCATTCTCCCAGGCCATTTTTCACAATCGTGATGATGGCCTCAAGGGCTTCTTTCTCATCCGGCCCGTCACAGATAAATTCCAGTTCATCTCCTGTCTTGATGCAGGCCCCCAGTACGCTGAGCACGCTCTTTGCGTTGGCCGTAATATTTTCAAAGCGGAACGTGATGGACGAGGCATAGTTCATCGCCTCCTTACACAGCACCCCCGCCGGACGCAGATGCAGACCGGTCGGATTTTTGATTACCACCTTCTCGCTGACCATGACAATATCCTCCTTTTCTCGCTTTTGTACCCTTACACCTTTATCTGCCAACTTCGCCGGAACTCTCCAAAGAAGTCTCCGTCTCGTCGGCGGGAACAGTGGCAGAAACTGTTCCCGAATCTTCTCGTTCCGTTTCTCTTTCACCGGAGTCCTCTGTCTCTCCATCCGTCGCCCCACCAGCGCTGCTGCTCTCTGGAATACTCTCCCCGAAAGAGCTCTCTTCGGAAAAAGATTCTTCACTTTCCGGCCTTGTGACGATCACCCGGACATGCCCCACAGTCACCTTAAAATAATCTCTGTATTCCTCCGGAAGTTCCACCACCGGCTCACTAGAATAAGTTCCCGGCTCCGTATAGCTCTCCACATCCAGAATCACCGAAATGTCTTTGCTCTGCATCCGTTCTATATCCTCGGAAAGCCCCGTCAGTGTAACCGTAATCCCGTCCTCTTCCCCCAGCCGGTACTCCAGCTGATCCGATACGCCCAAAAGTTGTATCTGATTTCTTACGATATAAAAACTTTTCTGTTCCAGTCTGTCAATCTGGTACGTCACCTCTATGGTTTCCGGCTGACCGTCCGCCACTTCCAGTCCCTTCGGAAGATAATCCTGAATCTCATAAACCTTGGTCACATTGCCGTTCACTCCCGTCAAGTCTTCCACAATCGTCAGCTTGGCAAAATCGGCAATCTGGGATCTGGGGCCTGTCACCAGAATCGTCTGAGGATCGCAGGTATAATTGATATATTTACAGCCGTCGGCCACTGCATCCTGTCCTGTCACCTGGATATCTACGCTGATCTGATTCGTCTTGACTACTCCCAGAGTTACCTCAGCCTCCGTAATATTAAGAACCACTCTGGGATCGGATAAATCCAGTTCGTCATGGCTCTCCTCATCCGTATAGAGCTTTATCTTTCCGATTTCCTGAACACTGTCTGTGGCTCCGCTCACATCAATCTCTATTCCCGCATGGTCAATCCGGGACATCACAGACTCCGGCGCCGTCACCCGTACATTTCCCGGAGAAACGCTGCTCTGACTGAAGGTATACGTCTCTTCCAGATTTCCCACCGGAAGTACGTGGATCTCAAAATTCTTTGTCTGCATGGACTCCACGTCCACCCGAACGCTCCTGGTAATCTGCGTCCAGGTACGAATCAGGTTCTTGTTGTTTATCACTTCAATATTAATTTCTACAGAACCTGTAGCTCCATATATCTCGTTCAGATCAATCGTCGCTGCAAAATCTTCAGCAGAAATCTTCCTTCTGTCCTGCCTTCTTGCAGTAACCTCCACACTGACCGTTTTCTCTTCCGGCAGTTCATAGGTCAGGTTGTTGTCCGTAATGGCTGTTTTCTCATTGAGCACTTTGATAGGAATCCCGTTGACAATAAAGGTATCTGTCGGATTGTCGATATTAATCACAACTCCCCACAAAAGAATGGCAGCAATCACGGATATGATTTTCAAAAGCAGATTATTTGTCAGCTTTCTTTTCATTTTTCTGCCATCCTTTCAAAAGTTTCAGCTTATGCCCCCTGGCGCTTTCTTTCTCGGAAATCAGCCTTTGAAGCTCTTCCTTCAGCGTATTCGGAGTCAGCTCCCGTTTCAGTTCGCCCTCAAAAGCCACAGAAACATTTCCCGTTTCCTCAGAAACAATTACAGTGATGCTGTCGCTGGCTTCGCTGATTCCCACCCCGGCTCTGTGCCTGGTTCCAAGCTCCTTGCTGATCTGCATATTATCAGACAGGGGCAGATAACAGGTAGCAGCCACTACCCGGTTTCCCCGTACAATCACAGCTCCGTCATGAAGCGGAGTATTATGTTCAAAGATATTCAGAAGGAGCTGGCTGGTCACCAGGCCGTCCACCTCGATCCCGGTTCTCTCATATTCTGCAAGCGGTGTCGTCCGCTCAATGACAATCAAAGCCCCCGTCTTTACCTTGCTCATTTCAAAGGTGGCTTTCATAATTTCGTTCATGGTTTTATTTGAAAATCGATTCTCCACCACTTTTCCACTGTCCGATACCAGAAAAGTCAACATCTTCTTCTGTCCAAGCTGTTCCAGAGCCCTTCTTAACTCCGGCTGGAAGATAATCACCAGCGCAATGATTCCTACATTGACCGTCTTATTGGCCAGCCAGAGAATTGTATCCATATGGAAAAGATAGGCAATCAGAATAAAAGCCAGCAGGACAATAATTCCTTTCAGAAGCGCCCAGGCCCTCGTATTCTTAATCCAGAGCATGACATTATACAGAATCACCGCGATGATCATCATCTCGATCACGTCTGTACTTCTGATATCAGGAATGCTTTGAACCAGATACGTTTTCATTCCCTCAAACACTCTTGTTACGATTTCCATCCTGCCCTTCCCCGTTCTCTGTCATTTTATTGGTCTTTTTTCCAGTTTCTTTTTCAAATAAGACCCTGGTCCGCTCCAGGTCTTTTCCTGCTGTGAAAAGCTCCGCAGTATTACTTAATTCCTGACGGAGCTGAAAAAGCTCCTTCTCCACTCCCTTATTATAGGAAGTTTTTGCATTGATTTTTGTCACCGTCACCTCCGGCTGAGTGACCACTACCTTTGGTACCGCTTTGACATAATAATAATAATCGTCATCCTCAAACTGTACCCGCTCTGTCCGGGAGTAATCCAGATGAAACACAAAAAACTCTAAAATCAGCCCGCAGGCAGCCGCCACCAAGGCCTCCACAATCAAAGAACTTACGGGAAAACTCACGTCCGCCACAAAGACTCCTGCAAACAAAAGCAACACATTGGTCACTGTCCCAACTCCAATGGCGATTTCCCACGCATGGCTCACAGACAGACGTCGAATCAGATAGACCACCAGAAGAGTCAGACAACAGGCGGCCGCCATTACCCACATTTCCCTGTTTTCCAAAATCCCGTTGATCATCTGAGTATATCTCCCAGGCATGGACAGAGAACCGTTAGACGCTAAAACTCCCACATTCTCTCGGACATACTTTAACATATAGTACACAATAATGCCGAAACTCACAGGAATTACACTGAAGGCTGTCCCCACAAGCCCCATAATCAGAGGAATCACCAGAGGAATCCTGCACAGAAATAACAGGGGCATCAAAACAAGAAGCAGGCTGTCCCCCGGCTGAAACACAAAATAGAGACAAAAAAACAGCACAAAGACGGCTGCCGTCACAAAAAGTACTTCCAGCGACACTGCATACATCTCTATCAGAACAAAAACTACCGCCAGCACTACCGTAAAGCTTCCCGGCAAACAGGCACAGATCACTGCCGCCACTACTGCCATCCAGTCCCGGCTCATCCTCTCCATATAGCCAATCGTTCTGTTAATTGTAAGAAACACAGCAAGGGCCAGTACAAACCGAAGCACTCTTATCATATACCCGCCGAAACGGGCGTAGAATGTTTTTATCCGCTCACGCAGAACCAGAAGGGTTGTCATTCCTGTATTCCTCCGATTCCTTCCATACCTTCACAGTTCCCTGCTCGTACAGATGGTTGATTTGTTTAAGGAGCGCCTGATACTCCTTCACCTTTGCCCTAGCCTTCCGATACTTCCTTCGGAATACAAAATAAGACGCCACAAGGAAACATGTCAACAGACACAAAAGCCCTATCCCCGCCCGGACCGCCATCTGGGCCAGTTCGCTGACCTGCTTCGTCGTCATAAGCGGCTCTGCATAGTACAGAACCCACATCAGGACAAATAATGCATATCCGAACACAAAACAAAGCGCTGATCGGATCATCTCATAACTAATATAATCGCTTCTATAAAACCGGTTCAGCTTCAGTGCCTTCCGTTCTTCCTTCACCCGGAAGATTTCCGCTTTCGTCATCAGCTTCGTGCGTTCCGCATTTACCATCGCTTCCTCTTTCCGGCAGATTCCTCATGCCACCCGGGCAGATCTCCAAAGTCCTATTTCCACAGCTCCCACCCTGATTAAGGTCTTATAACAGTATAGCATACCATACGGAAAATTTCGAGAAGATATTATTATTTTTCTCTAAACTAAATTTCCTCATGCGTCTATCCCTCTGATCAGGGAAAAACAGCCGGAGGGTTTTCATCCCGCCGGCTATCTTCACAGTCTTTGTAAAAATTTATATCATTTTTTCAATCATTTCCAGTACTTCTTTGCCAAACTTCTCCGATTTCTCTTCCGCATCTTTCAGAGAGGTTCCCTTGACTCCGTAGTAGAACTTCACCTTCGGCTCTGTCCCGGAAGGCCTTACGCACAGCCATGCATCGTCGCTGAGATCATAATACAATACATTGGAAGAAGGAAGTCCGGTGGACGTTATGGCTCCTGTCGCCTTATCCACAACCGTGTCCTTCTGATAATCTCTCGCCTGAAGCACTTTGTAACCAGCCACCTCGTCCGGAGCCTTCGCCCGGAGAGTTTCCAGAATCTCCTTAATCTTTGCCAGGCCCTCAATTCCCGCCAGGGTAATGGACTGAACCCCGTCTTTATAGTAGCCGTAGCGCTCGTACATGGCGATCATGGCATCCCATAAAGTCATGCCTTTGGTCTTATAATAAGCTGCCGCCTCGCAGAGGGCCATCGTCGCCACAATGGCGTCTTTGTCCCTGGCGTGTGTTCCAATCAGGCAGCCATAACTTTCCTCAAATCCGAACAAATAAGTTCCCTTGCCAGATTCCTCAAATCCCAAGATCTGCTGCCCAATATATTTGAAGCCGGTCAGCACCTCTATCAGCCGGACATCGTAATACTTCGCGATGGCGTCCGCCAGGTTGGAGGTCACGATGGTCTTAATCAGAGCGCCGTCCTTCGGAAGCCCGGAAAGCTCCTTTCTCTGTCCGATTTCGTAATCTGCCAGCAGACAACCGGACATATTTCCCGTCAAGGTAATGTATTCTCCGCTCTTTGTGTCTTTCACATAGACGCCAAGACGATCCGCATCCGGATCCGTAGCCAGCACCAGATCAGCGTCTTTTTCCTTCGCCAGTTTCAGGGCCAAGGCGAACGCTTCCTCCGCCTCCGGGTTCGGATAGCTCACCGTCGGGAACTCGCCGTCAGGAAGCTCCTGCTCCGGTACCACATATACGTTCTCAAATCCAAGCTCTTTTAACACCCGGCGAGCCGGAAGATTCCCTGTACCGTGGAGAGGCGTGTAGACAATCTTCAGATTTTTTCCTTCTGCCTCGATGCTGTCCCAGTGCTTCACCTGCGTCTTAAGTTCGGCAATATAAGCATCGTCAATGGCCTGTCCGATGGTCTCATAAAGCCCCGCCGCTTTTGCCGCTTCTTTCTCCATGGTTTTCATTTCGGCAAAGTCGGTAACTGCCTTCACCTCTGCCATAATCCCCGTATCATGGGGCGGTGTAATCTGGGCGCCGTCCTCCCAATATACCTTGTAGCCGTTGTACTCCGGCGGATTGTGGCTGGCTGTGATATTGATACCGGCAATGCATTTTAATGTCCGCACTGCATAGGAAAGCTCCGGTGTGGGGCGCAAAGACTCAAATACATAAGCCTTGATGCCATTGGCCGCCAGACACAAAGCCGCCTCATCGGCAAATTCCGGCGACATCCTTCTGGAATCAAAGGCAATGGCCACGCCCTTTTTCGCTCCGTTCGCCTTTATAATATAGTTCGCAAGTCCCTGAGTCGCTTTTCTCACCGTATAAATATTCATCCTGTTGATGCCTGCACCGATGATTCCACGAAGCCCTGCGGTCCCGAAGGAAAGCTCTGTGTAAAAACGCTCTTTGATCTCATTCTCGTCATCTTTGATGCCTTTTAATTCTGCCTTTGTCTTTTCGTCAATATAAGGACTGGCCAGCCATTCCTCATATGTGTTCCGGTAATCCATATCATGTACCTCCCTAAGGCGGATATTTCCCGACGGCTCTGCCGGATTTTAGTTTCCACCATATTTTCTTCAATTATAATATATCGTTCTTTAAAATTCAACTGAAATGTGGCAGAAGTGCCGGAACCGGATGGCTTAAGGATTCCGATTTTTCCGTCGATATTTATAATAAATGTGAAAATAACATCTGGTTTTCTCTGACATAAGTAACAAAAATCAAAAAGAGGATTCCATGTTTCCTGCTGTCTGACAGATTAAGAAAAGGACCTTAAACGATGATAACGTATAATAACAACCGGGAAACTGCTGTTTCCGAAGCACTCCCTTCTTCCGGTGGGACGACTCCCGCTTTCTCCCTATCAGCTCCTGTTTCTGTAGAACAGTTAAAGCTTCCCCATAATATTCACCTGGTCGCTTTAAATAATGTAGGCGGTTTCGACATCCGCCCCGGCTTTTATGAAATCAACGGGGCTACTGCCATTCCTGGCGGTGTCAATTTCACGGTGCATTCCCATGGGGCCACTGCCATTGAACTGCTCTTATTCCACCGGGAGGCCACAGAGCCTTATGCGGTGATTCCCTTCCCGCCTCATTACCGGATCGGAAACGTATATTCCATGATCGTTTTTAAATTAAATATCGAGGAATTTGAATATGCTTACCGCGTGGACGGTCCTTACGAGCCGGAAAAGGGGCTGATTTTTGATAAGAGCCGCTGTCTTTTGGACCCTTATGCAAAGGCTGTCACCGGACAGAGCCGGTGGGGTGAAACTTCTCCCCATGAGCAGCATTACAAGGCCCGCGTCGTAAAGGACGATTTTGACTGGGGAGACATGCCCTCTCCCCTGCTGCCTATGGAGGATCTGATCATTTATGAGCTCCATGTCCGTGGCTTTACCATGGACCCCTCCTCCGGGGTCAAGCATCAGGGTACTTTCGCCGGGCTGATGGAAAAGCTCCCTTATCTGTTGGAGCTTGGCGTAAACGCCGTGGAGTTGATGCCCATCTTTGAATTTGACGAAATGCAGGATTACAGAGAGGTGAATGGTCAGAAGCTGTATAATTACTGGGGCTATAGCACTGTCAGCTTTTTTGCCCCCAATACCAGCTATGCTGCCAGCAAGGAGTACAACCGGGAGGGCAATGAACTAAAGGAATTGATCCGTCTTTTCAACAGTCATGGCATCGAAGTCTATCTGGATGTGGTGTTCAACCATACGGCTGAGGGAAATGAGGACGGCCCCTTCTTCTCCTTCAAGGGTTTCGACAATAACATCTACTATCTGCTCACCCCCGGCGGCAGCTATTACAATTTCAGCGGCTGTGGCAATTCTTTAAACTGTAATCATCCCATTGTGCGCCAGATGATTTTAGACTGTCTGCGCTACTGGGTCACCACCTATCGGGTGGACGGATTCCGCTTCGATTTGGCTTCCATTTTGGGGCGCAACGAGGACGGTTCTCCCATGAGTGAACCGCCTCTTTTACAGGCTCTGGCTTTCGATCCGATTCTAGGAGATGTAAAACTCATCGCCGAGGCTTGGGATGCTGACGGCATGTACCAGGTGGGTACCTTCCCCTCCTGGAACCGGTGGGCCGAATGGAACGGCATCTACCGGGACGACATGCGCCGCTATATCAAGGGGGACGGAGGCATGGCACAGGCCGCCGCCATGCGGATTTCCGGATCCAAAGACATTTATCAACCGGATCTTCGGAAAAATGCTTCTGTGAATTTTATCACCTGCCACGACGGCTTTACTTTGTATGACCTTTACTCCTACAATCAGAAGCACAATGAAAAAAACGGCTGGAACTCGACCGACGGCTCCAACGATAACCACAGTTGGAACTGCGGTGTGGAAGGAGAGACTCAAGATGCCTCCGTAAATGCGCTCCGCCTCCGGATGATGCGCAACGCCTTTGCTCTGCTCATGGTAAGCCGCGGCATTCCCATGTTTTTGGCCGGAGATGAATTTTGCAACACCCAGTTTGGCAACAACAACGCCTACTGTCAGGATAACATTACCTCCTGGCTCAACTGGAACCAGTTAAAAGATCCAAAGGGCGCCGACATGTTCCAGTTCTTCCGATATGCCATCAGGCTTCGCAAAGATCACCGGATCCTCCGCGACAACATAAGCGGCGGCGCACTGGGTTTCCCGGACACCAGTTTTCACAGCGTTACTCCCTGGCAGAAACAGTTTGCCGGCCATGACCACTATGTGGGAGTCATGTTCGCCGGAAAAGAAAAATCTGCGGATATCCCGCAGATCCTCTATATTGCCTCCAACGCTTACTGGGAGCCTCTGGATGTGACCCTGCCCAGACTTCCGAAGCCTTTTTCCTGGGAGATGGTTCTGGATACCGGAACCGCCCTTCAGGAGCCAAAGCCCCTGGACGGGCGAAATTTCCGGATCGGAGACAGAAGCGTCATGGTATTCCGGGCAGCTCCCGCTCCGGAGGTACCACACTCAGACTCTTACGTCGCCCGATAGGCAGATTTTTCAGATTTTGCATGCATCCTGATAAGCACAAAGCGCTCGTCTTTTGAGCGCTTATGTGCGGTACATGCAAAGGCTCTTGGCGAGATTGAAACGCTTACTCTGCTTTTTCCACCGGGAAATAGATTTTTGTCTCCCACTCTTCCACTGGAATCTTGTCAAAAGCAGTCTTTCTATAAAATTCATAGGGAGCTCCCACATTCCTGTAACCATTTTCCTGAATCCATTTCACAATGGCGGCATAGCCGTCGGAAAGGCCGGAATATCTGCCATGGTGGACTGTGGTTGCACAAAGCCCTCCTTCCAGAAGCCGATCGGACTGTTCGGCGCGCTTCATAACCAGCCCGATTTCCACGTCACTGCATTCCTGATCAAATTCCTCATCATGATAAATCGCCAATGTCTGGCTGTCAGCCTCCAGTTTTTCCTCGATCACCCGCCTAAATAGCTTTTCATACTGTCCGCCGTAATCCGCCACAGAGATCTTCTCTCTCACCGACAAAATCGGAACTGCCTCCCTCTCCTCGAGAGTCACCACGTAGTTGTTCTGATAGCTCATAACATCACCTGTCCTTTCAAAATCCTGCAGATGCCGGGACAGCTCGTCGATTGCTTCCTGAGTCTGTGAAAGACGTTCCGCAAGCGCCAGCTTCTGCTGTTTCAATTTTAAAAAGAGCACGCGCTCGTCTGTTTCCTTCAGAAGAGGTCCGATGTCTGCCAGGGAGAAGCCGTACCGCTTCAGCCGTTTAATCAACAGCATTCCGGAAAGCTGCTCCTCACTGTAATATCGATATCCAGTACCTGGATCCGTAAATTTGGGCCGCATCAGCCCGATTTTGTCATAATGACGCAAGGTCTTTACGCTGACCTGGCAGATCTTTGAAAAACCACCGATACTAAACATTCGATTCCTCCTCTGCCCCCGGCGTCCCGGAGATCATCCATGAACTGTTCCTATCATACAATCTTCCCCAAGGGCAGAGTCAAGAGAATTTCATCAAAAACATTCCATATCATCCGGGGTTCTTTCTGATTCGTCCTCACGAGCCGAAAGTTCTGCAAGCATCCGGATACGAATTTTTCGTTTCCGGCTCCAGTAACAGATAAAATACCAGATCAGTTCTCCCCCTATGATAAGAAAAAGTACCCAGATAAACCAGCTTCCCAGCGGACGGCTGATTATCGAACAGACAATAATATAATCAAACATTAAAATAAGAGAAGCGTCCATCCAGGCCAGATAGGCCATGGACATAAGAGCCCCCGCTGCAAAGTCTTCTTCTGTCACAAAGGCCGCCAGCTTTTTTCCGTACATCTTATCCTTCGTACCTAGATGCCGGATCATCCGTATGCAGATGAGATGCATGGCATACATATATGCCATCAAAAACACAAGCAAAAGCAGGCTGCTTTTGTTTCCCCAACTGTCCGCCACTCCGGCGCCGTTAAAATGAGTCACAATCCTTTCCGGAATCCGGCCCCAGAAGATGACAAGCATCAGACAGGAAAGCCAGAAACCTACATGAACAATTCCGTCTGCAATCCGAAACCCCAATTTTCCCATGCGATCCCCGTCCTTCCTTATTCCATCTGTCCTTCTTCCACCCGCCTTGCGGCCTCTCTCCGTTTTCCCCTCTTTCGCTTCCGTACAGCCTCTGTCAGCAGATATTCAATCTGTCCGTTGATGGAGCGAAAATCGTCCTCGGCCCAGTCCGCCAGATCCGTCCACAGCGTCTGAGACAGCCGGAGAAGTACCTGTTTCTTTTCCTTATCCTTTTCATTTTTCTGTGGGACCATGGCATCCGCTCCATTTCCTAATTTTTACCAGCATACAATCTGCCGATTACCAGGTAATCTCATTCATACTCTGCAATCCGTTTCGCTCCATAAGCCAGAACCAACTTGGAGAGAACAAAAGCGATTACTCCCAAAACCAGGCATACAACTCCTGCATAGATCGGAATCGGCAGAGAAAACGCACCATACATAAAGAATGCCAGGACACCCAAGGCGGCCCCAACCGCCAGATTGAAAAGCATGCCAAGAATCAGCGTAAAGTTCTGCTTGACTGCCTGCTGCTCGCTCTCCCAAGTCAATTTCGGATGGAACAAATCTACAAAAAGCTGGATGGCACACTGAATGATATTGGCCAAGATACTTCCCACAAGCGCAAAAGGTATGGTCCAGGCGGACAATTCGAAAAAAAGCACCCCTGCCACGAGAACTATCATACAGTAAAGAGTCGTCCCAGCCACACCGAAAAACACAGCCGTGAAAAGCTTCGCCCAAAGCTGTTCTTTCAGGGATACGGGGATAATCTTCATGACATACAAACTTTTTCCCTCCCTGGAAATCGCTGTCCCGGCAACATAATTAAACAGCCCCGATCCCAGAGAAATACACAGTATAACAAATAAGATAAACGCCGCTTTGTCGTCCCCTTCCATGGAAATCATCCCCAGTACTTCCCCAATACTGAAGTCCTGGTTCTGAACCATGGAAACGACAAGGGGGATCAGGATAATAAGCGGCCACAAAAACACCATCATCACACAGTTCATAAAATACACGGGACTCCGCATCAACAGACGGACCTCTTTCCGAAAGCAGGCGTTCCCGGCGCTCTTTCTGCGGCTTAACCGCCTGCTCTCTCCTTCGGAAAGCTTCTTTCTTCCGGCTTTGGTCTCCCGCATCCCCATAGCTCCTGCAAAGTAGAGTCGCTCTGCGATCAAAAAGAAAACCACCACTGCCACAGCCGTAATTGCCAGAAACAAGGCCAGGGACAAAAGACTGCCCTCCGCCACCGCCTCTTCCAAAAACCGAAGAGCCGGGAAAATACCGTTCATCAGCCCCATCAGAGAGTTTCCGCCTTTTAGCAGCAGCTCCTGAAGAGCTTCACCTTCCAGCCTAATATTTGCCACACTGCTGAATCCGACAGCCAGGCACAAAGACAAGATGACGCTGATAACTGTAATAAAGTCCTTATTCTTCGCCCGTTTGAACACCCGCATAACGATCACAGAAATGATCCCACAGTAAACAAGAGGTATCACCGGAAGCAAAAGCAGGGCCAAAACTGCCAGAATCCAGAAACTGATTCCCACTCCGGCCGCCACTCCATATCCGATCAGAAAAGGAAGCAGGAAGTAAAAGGAAGCCAGATAAGTAAATATCAGGGAAATGGTAAACTTCGCTCCCACAATCTGCCAGGGCCTCACCGGCAGGTACATCAGCTTCTCCACATCCCCCGTCAGATAAAAGACAGAAATTAACATCGGGAATCCCAGTACCAGGCTTAACACCGAGCTTGCAAAAAATGCCATGGAAAGGACAAGCCCCTCCTGACCGATCTGCGCCATCGCCAGGCAGGCTTCTCTGCCAAAGGTATAAACCACGCCAATCAAAGGCAGCAGACAGACAAACAGAAAAATTATCAGAAGCGTGTTGCCTACTCGAAAGCCTTTCTTTTTGTTGGAGCCTCCAAATCCGCCCAGGCCGGATTTGAAAAGCTTCCTTGTCAGTAGAAAATATTTACGCATGTTCTGTCACCGCCAGGAAAATTTCTTCCAGACTGGTTCCTTCCGGATAGTCCTCTCTCAGCCGGTCAAGCGTACCCTGGTATACGATATGTCCCCGGTTGATGATAACCACCTTGTCACAGAGCTTCTCCGCCACCTCCAGCACATGGGTGGAAAAAAGTACGGTTTTTCCGCCGGCTGCATGCTCCTTCATCATCTCTTTCAGCTCAAAAGCCGCTCTCGGGTCAAGTCCTGTAAGTGGCTCATCGAGGATCCAGAGAGACGGGTTGTGAAGCAAAGCCCCCATCACCATAATTTTCTGACGCATTCCGTGGGAATAGCTCAAAATCCTGTCTCCAAGCGCATCTGTCATTTCAAACCGCTCCGCCATGGAATGGATCTTTTCCGCGCGTCCTTCTCCGGGGACATCATAGATATCTGCCATAAAATTCAGATATTCCAGTCCCTTAAGCCTTAGAAAACTGTCAGGATTGTCAGAGACAAAACCGATTTTTTTCTTGGCTTCGATGGCATTGCTCCGAATGTCCTCCCCGTCCAGAAAGATTTTTCCTCCCGTTGCCTCCAAAATTCCCATAATCATTTTGATGGTCGTGGTTTTTCCTGCGCCGTTTGGACCGATAAAACCAGTAATTTTTCCATCTTCTACACAAAAGCTGCAGTCGTCCACAGCCTTGTGCATACCACTGTAAACTTTCGAAACATGTTCAAGTTGAATCATTTCCGTCACCTCATCCCGCCAGTAAGCGGCTCTTTCCTAATAAATACTTCCACTGTTGACTATGGGTTGAGCATCTTTGTTTCCGCACAGCACCACCAAAAGATTGCTCACCATGGCCGCTTTTCGTTCCTCGTCAAGATCCACCACATCGTTATTCTTCAATTTCTCCAGAGCCATTTCCACCATACCGACGGCTCCCTCCACGATCTTTTGTCTCGCCGCGATGATAGCCACTGCCTGCTGTCTCTGGAGCATGGCCGAAGCGATCTCCGGCGCATAGGACAGATGCGTAATCTGCACATCGCTTACCAGAAGGCCGGCCTCGTTCACTCGTTCCTGAAGCTCATGGCGCATCCGCTCAGCCACCTCTCTGGTACTGCCGCGGAGCGTCTTTTCATCGGCATCCACTTCATTGCTGCCATCGTCGCCCACGTCGTAGGCGTAAAGTCTCGCCACGTTCCGAATCACTGCGTCGCACTGAATGGACAGAAACGTCTTATAATTATTGACTGCGAATACTGCCTTGGTCGGATCCACCACCCGCCAGATCACCACGGCTCCCACAATCACAGGATTTCCAAGCTGGTCATTGACCTTCTGTTTTTCATTATTTAAAGTCATGGTCTTTAAAGAAACCCTTTTATTCATGGAAGCTCCAAACTGAATGTTTCCCCCGGAGATGGACGTCGGCGTACTCTTTGCCGTGGGATTCACCGCCATACAGAAAGGATTTACCAGATAAAAACCTTCTTTCCGAATGGTACCGTAATAACTTCCGAACAGAACCAACACCAGCGCCTCTTTGGGGGCCACCACGCGAAGTCCGCCCATAAAGATCAGGCTCAAAAGAATCAATAAAATGCCCGCTGTCAGGAAAATCCCAAAGAGCGCCCCACTCAGAAACAGTGCGCTGCAGATAATCAGTGCAAGCCCTCCTCCGAAAAAAAGCAGAGCAAGCAGAACTCCAATTCCTCCGCTTACCGGATGTATTTCCCGTTCTTCTGAATAATCCACCTTCATCTTCTCCTCCAATCTGCGCCTCCATGGAACGCCCGCTCAATATTTTTTGATATCATTTTGATATTATCTAGATAGTACCACCAAAGGAGTTTCCTGTCAACTGAAAATCGAAAAACCCCGTCTAATATCAAGTCTGTCTGATAAACAAAATCTACCTGACGGGCAAAGTCTCGTCTAAAAACCACGCGCTTCGCAAAGCGCCGCTATGTCCCGCCAGCCCATCCCCCTTGTAAAATTGGCTGATTCCCTAATTGATTTTCCTTCCATTAATAGCTGATAAACCCCAAGACGCTTGATCCGTTTGCCAAGACGCGTATATTCTTTTTGCTCTTCCGCAATCATGGTCATATAAAGAATGGAAAGCAATACCTCCACCTGGAGCGCATCCTTTCCATAATATTCCGCCAAGATATGAATTTCGCTAAAAACTGCTTCAGAGATTTTCTTCCCGGTTCGATCATAAATATGTACATAATCGTCATACACCCGAGAGGCGCCATAACGGGACGCCAGTTCCTTCAACTGGGCAAAATAGTCCATGTCCCGCGGCGGCTTTCGCTCGCCGGATGCCTTTGTAAAATATACACACCATGAATCAAAGCTTCCCTTGTCGTATTCCAGAAAAGATCCGTCCTGAAATGTTCTTATCTTTATACCCATTTTCTCCTCCGTCGATAGTTTGATCTTTTTTTCGTTCACTGTTCCGGGTAATCCTTATCTTTCCAATACCACCAGTTCAATTTTTCCGGTTCCGGCTGGCTATGCTCTGCATAATATACGGCACAGCGAAATACATACAACACGCATCGATCCTCTTTAAAACCTTTTTCCAGGCAATCCCGATGGTATAACTCCTCCGGATCTT
This sequence comes from Lachnospiraceae bacterium, assembly GCA_022792335.1. Taxonomy (GTDB): domain Bacteria; phylum Bacillota; class Clostridia; order Lachnospirales; family Lachnospiraceae; genus Lientehia. Next base: position 31,064 of record JAAWAV010000007.1, on the reverse strand, counting down.
TGCCCACCAGATCTGCAACGCAGTGAATCCCGATGTTTTGCAGATACGCTTCCATACTGACGCCTACGCCCGGTATATCTTTCAAATCACTGACCGGACCTTTTTCTGATAATTTCTTCCCTGCCATTTCCACCTCATTTCCACTTCATTTCTATCTCTTTAGAAACTCACGAAATTCTATTGTTTCCAATTCATCAATTCCTGCCTCAGAATTTCCAAAAGCTCCTCTTCCGGAACCTTCCGCACAACCTCTCCCTTTTTTATCAGGAGTCCCTCGCCGATTCCCCCGGCAATTCCGATGTCCGCCTCCTTGGCCTCTCCCGGCCCATTGACCACGCACCCCATAACGGCTACCTTCAGATCCAGGTGATCCATACCGGCCACCATCGTTTCCACCTGGTTGGCCAGATGAATTAGATCGATCTTCGTCCGTCCGCAGGTAGGACAGGAGATCACTTCGACGCCGCCCTTTCTCAGCCCCATAGCCCGGAGTATCTGTTTTGCCGACTTGATCTCTTCCACCGGATCTCCGGTCAGGGATACCCGGATAGTATCGCCGATTCCCTGATACAGGATAATTCCAAGTCCCAGAGCCGACTTGATATTTCCGGAATATAAGGTTCCCGATTCCGTAATTCCTACATGAAGAGGATAATTCATCTGCTTTGCAATGAGCTCATGGGCCCTGGCGCATATCAATACATCTGAAGATTTGATGCTGATCACCAGGTTATCATAGCCCATATCTTCGATCAGGTGGATCTTCTCAAGAGCGCTTTCTACGATGCCCTCTGCTGTGACCTTCCCATACTTTTCCAAAAACCGTTTTTCCAGGGAACCGCTGTTGACGCCAATCCGAATAGGAATCTGGCGCTCCTTCGCCGTCTCCACCACAGCTTTCACCCGCTCCTCACTGCCGATATTGCCGGGATTGATACGGATCTTATCTGCTCCATTCTCCATGGCGGCAATGGCCATCTTATAGTCGAAATGAATGTCCGCTACCAGCGGAATCCCGATCTGCTTTTTTATCTCCCCAAGCGCTTTTGCCGCTTCCAAAGTCGGCACCGTACAGCGGACAATCTCACAGCCGGCCGTCTCAAGCCGCTTAATTTGAGCCACCGTACTCTCAATGTCCTCCGTTTTTGTATTGGTCATCGACTGGATCCGGACAGGATTTCCCCCTCCAATCACCTGATTCCCGATCCGGATCACCTTTGTTTCCTCCCGATATGACATAAAAGTTCCTCCCTTACCTGAAAATCTTCAGTACATCATTGAACATGACAAACACCATAAGAGCCATCAAAAGCAAAATCCCAATGGTATGAACCATGCCCTCTTTCTCCCTGGATACCGGCTTTCCCCGGATAAGCTCGATGAGAATAAACACCAGCCGTCCGCCGTCCAGAGCAGGCAGAGGCAGAAGGTTTAAAACTCCCAGATTGACGCTCAGAAGAATGCTGAAATTCAGGATATTCAAAAATACATACAGGGCGCCGTCAGACTTGCTCTGTTCCACCACTTCCCCCACCATGTTTACAATGCCTACTGGCCCGGAAAGGTTTTCTACGCCAACTCTTCCCGTCACGAGCATCTTTAAAGAGGTTAGCGTATAGCTCATCCAGTAACGGACCTCAGAAAGGCTGTTTCGCAACACAGAAACGGCTCCCGCGTCCTTATTCCGGTAAGCGATGGCCTCCATGCCCAGAGTCGAAGCCGTATAATAAGTCGGCGTCACCACGATTTCAAGAGGCTTTCCGTTCCGTTCCAGCGTAAAATTCACAGGGGTATCCTTTTGAAGGGGATGGGTTTCGAAATACTTTTGCACCTCCAGTCCAGAAGCAATGGGCGTCCCGTCAATGGAAGTGATCACATCTCCTACCACTGCGCCCGCCTTCGCCATGGCAAGATTCTCCACCAGATCCGTAATAACCGCTTCGTCATCGGAGGCATAGTAGGAAAATCCGGTCAGATAGGCTTCATAAGAGGGATCGAGAACCGTCTCCCGAATTTCTCCGTCTCGTTCATATTCAATGGTAATGGGACTTCCGTCCATGGGATGACTCAGAAAATACAGTTCAATATCCCGGCCGAGCGTTATCTTATGGCCGTCGATCGATTTGATTAGATCTCCCTCCTGCAGGCCGGCGGCCTCGGCGCCATATCCCTCAGACACATAGTAAACCCGCGGTTCATTCACTCCGGCCAGACTTAGAACCACCACTGACAGGATAAATGCCAGCAGAAAATTGAACAGTGGCCCGCCGACCACCACGGCAAACCGCGCAAAAGGAGATTTGCTGTTGAAGGAATGTTCGCTGTCGTCATCGTCGTCCTCTCCCACCATCTGGCAGGATCCGCCAAATGGAATCGCCTTCAGGGAATACCTCGTATCCCCCCTGACGCCGCTTATCACCCGCGGTCCCATTCCCACGGAAAACTCCGTAACTCTGATTCCGTTTTTCTTCGCCAGAAGGAAGTGCCCAAATTCATGGGACACTACCAGAAGGCTGAATACCAAAACTGCCAGCAAAATGCTAAAAATCATGCTCCCTACCACCTGTCTTTTCTTCTAAAATCCTACCTTTTCAAATCCATCCTTTCAGATTCTTCCTGAAATGGAGCAATACGTCTCCGCTTCCGTCTCAAGGATATCCTCCAGCCCGGGATTCTCTTTCCTCTTATGGCGGGCCATGGCTTCTCCGATGATATCCGTGATATCCAGGTATCCGATTTCTCTGCGAAGGAAAGCCGCCACCGCCCACTCATTGGCAGCATTGAATACTGTGGGGACGCTGCCGCCTGCCCTTCCCGCCTCGTAAGCCAGAGAAAGGCCGGGGAAATTTTCAAAATCCGGCGCTTCAAAGTCTATCGACTGAAGGCTCCAGAAATCCAGTCTTTCACCGGGCATATGCCGCCGCTTGGGATACAAAAGTGCATACTGAATCGGCAGTTTCATATCCGGCACTCCCATCTGGGCCATCACCGCTCCGTCTGCAAACTGTACCATAGAATGAATGACGCTCTGAGGCTGAACCACCACCTGAACGTCGTCCACACCTACGCCGAAAAGCCATCTGGCCTCCATCACTTCCAGTCCCTTGTTGACCATGGTGGAAGAGTCAATGGTAATCTTATGGCCCATGGTCCAGTTGGGATGCTTTAGCGCATCCTCCAAGCGGACAGATTTCATCTGCTCTCTGGTCTGCCCCCGGAATGGACCGCCGGAGGCCGTCAGCAGGATTTTTGAGATCTGGTTTCCCGTTTCGCCATTCAGACACTGAAAGATGGCGCTGTGTTCGCTGTCCACCGGAAAAATAGTTACCCCTCGCACCTTCGCAAAAGGCATAATCAGGTGTCCCGCCGTCACCAGCGTCTCCTTATTGGCCAGAGCGATATCCTTCCCAGCCTCAATGGCGGCAATGGTCGGGCGAATACCGATCATGCCCACCACCGCTGTCACAACAATATCTGCCGTCTGCTCCGTAGCCGCCGCCAGAAGTCCATCCATACCGGACAACACCTGGATATCCGTATCTGCCAACCGCACTGCCAGTGTTTCGGCCGCCTTTTCATCCTGAAGGCTCACAAGCTCCGGTTTAAATTCCCTGGCCTGAGCTTCCAAAAGCTCCAAATTTCTTCCTGCAGACAGGGCAGTCACTTTCAGATCTGGATTCTCCCGCACTACTTCAAGCGTCTGTGTTCCAATGGACCCGGTTGATCCAAGCACCGCTAATTTTTTCATATTCAGTATTCTCCGTTTTCTAAACATCCATGCGTTACGCCTGTATTCTGCCGCCACATATCAGGACGGATCCTTATCCCAGAAATCTTCGGAAACTCTCCGTTCCCTCCATCAACAGTACAATGGTATAATAAATTCCCGGAGCCACAAAAATCACGCTGTCGAACCGATCCAGGATTCCTCCATGGCCCGGAATCAGTTTTCCGTAGTCTTTCACCTCATAATTCCGTTTGATCGCTGAGGCCGCCAGATCCCCAATCTGGGAAATAACCGCTCCCACCATGCAGATCAGCGCACAGTGAAGCACCGGACTCCCAAGAACTCCCAAAAGACTGTCTGTGAAAACAGCGCCAAAGATTCCGCCCAGGATACCGGCTCCCAGGATACCTCCGACGCCGCCCTCCACCGACTTTTTCGGACTCAGTCTGGGCGCCATCTTATGTTTCCCAATTAACATTCCCACACAATAGGCACAGGTATCGCATCCCCAGGAGCTCAAAAATACCAGCCATACCAGAAGCTGCCCTCCGGCCAGCGCCCTGGTCCGGTATACATAGGAGAGCATAACCGCTACATAGACAAGGCCGAAAAATACGGTCATCACCTGTCCCGCCAAATATTTTGGAAAGGTAAATACATAGACGGCCATCAGCAAAATCAGAAAGGCCACGAAAAATAAAACCGGCATGGAATCTGCCGCCGGATTCCCGGAAAAAAACAAAAGCAGGTAATACGCCAGTCCGGCCAGATAGCCTACGGCGCCGAGCAACGTTTTTTCCACTTTCACTGTCCGGTAAAGCTCATACATGCCCACGAGAGATATCAGACAGAGAGAGACGGCCAGCACGCTGCCTCCCAGGACCAAAAGTCCGATGATCACAGCCACCAGGACTATTCCGCTTAAAAGTCTTGTCTTGAACATCCCTATACCCCTCCAAACCGTCGTTCTCTACCATTGTATTTCTCGATGGCTTTGACCAATTCCTCTTTATTGAAATCCGGCCATAAAACGTTCGTAAAATAAAACTCCGTATAAGCGACCTGCCAGAGCAGATAATTGGAGAGCCGCTCCTCGCCGCTGGTGCGAATCAGCAGATCCGGATCCGGGAGTTCTTTCGTATCCAGATAACTCCCGATGACCTCCTCGCTCACTTCCTCCGGCGAAAGTTTTCCGGCCTGACAGTCTGCTACCATCCGGCGGACTGCCCGAGTAATCTCATCCCGGCTCCCATAATTGACCGCAATGGTAAAAGTCATACGGGTATTTCCTCTGGTCTCCTCCTCCAGACGATTTAAGCCTTCAACGATATCCCTGTCAAACCGGCTCCGTTCACCAATCATAATGACCCGCACATTATTTTTCTTCGCCACCTTGAGAAGCCGTTTCATATAATAACGAAAAAGCTGCATCAGCGCTCCTACCTCCTCGGCGGAGCGTTTCCAGTTCTCCGTGGAAAACCCGTAAACAGTCAGATACTCAATCCCCAGCTTAGCAGCGTCCTCCACGGTCCGTTCCACCACCTTGCATCCCTCCACATGGCCCATATTCCGGGGCAGCCCTCGCTTCTTGGCCCATCGGCCGTTCCCGTCCAGAATAATGGCTACATGTCTTGGTATCCTCAAGCTTTTTTCCTCTTCCATAATAACCTCCATAAGACTACAGGGGACAGGATGGTTATCATCACGCCTGCCCCCTGTTTTTCTTATTTTCTTTTCTGTCATTTTCCTATACGGTCATGATTTCTTTGGTTTTCAGCTCGATTTCCTTGTCTACCTTTTCGATAAACTTGTCCGTCATCTTCTGTATCTTGTCCTCATATTGCTTCTGCTCGTCCTCGGAAATCTCTCCGCTCTTCTGCTGCTTTTTGATGGTATCATTGGCGTCCCGGCGGATATTGCGGATGGCAACCTTCGCGTTGTCTCCCTTTTTCTTCACATCCTTGGAAAGTTCCTTTCTGCGTTCTTCCGTCATCTCCGGAAATACCAGGCGGATCACGTTTCCATCGTTGCTGGGATTGATCCCCAGATCCGAGGTCAGAATCGCTTTCTCAATGGATTTGATCAGGCTCTTCTCCCAAGGCTGGATAAGCAGCATTCTGGGTTCCGGTACAGATACGTTCGCCACCTGCTGAATCCCGCTGGGCGTTCCATAATAATCCACCGTAATCTGATCCAGCACATGGGGATTGGCCCGGCCCGCACGGATCGTCGCATAATCGCTGCGCAACACGCTCACTGCTTTCTCCATCTTATCTTCATATACGTTCAGTCTGTCTTGCATCTCCAATTATCCTCCCTTTTTTCTGTGTCTACAATCGTCTGCCCTCTGTCGCAATGGCCTGCTTCCTGCCATGTAGCTTTTGCTACTCTTATCCCACAGTCACCATGGTCCCGGTAATTTCTCCCCTCAAGGCATTTCCAATGCTGTCCTTTTCTCCAAGCCCGAATACCGCCATGGGCATCTCATGTTCCATACACATGATAGAAGCTGTCAGATCAACTACCGCCAGTTTCTTTTCAATGACTTCCTCGATGGAAACCGTATCGTACTTTTTCGCCTGAGGGTTTACCCTCGGATCGCTGTCGTAAACGCCGTCCACTGCCTTCGCCAGAAGAATAACGTCTGCCTCCATCTCAATGGCTCTGAGCACGATTCCCGTATCAGTGGAAAAGTAGGGATGGCCTGTCCCTCCGGCAAAAAATACCACCTTTCCCTCGCGGAAACACCGGTTGGCCTCGTCCTTGGAAAAAAGCTTTGTCATAGTCCCGCAGGCAAAGGGCGTAAAAATCTCTGTTTCCATTCCTTCAGAACGGAAGATTTCCGAAACATAAATGCAGTTCATCACAGTGGCAAGCATACCGATCTGATCCGCTTTGGTCCGATCAATCGCATTGCTCTGACGGCCTCTCCAGAAATTTCCGCCGCCGATCACAATGCCGATCTGAATCCCGTCCTTCACCGACGGCGCCACCTGCCTGGCCACCGCCTTCACCGTCTCTTCATCAAATCCCCGGCCCGCCGGTCCAGCCAGCGCCTCGCCGCTAAGCTTCAACAACACCCTTCTCGCCTTCTCCATAGTATCCCTCTCTTATCTCCAAAATAATCCTTATTTAGTATACCACAAGACCCGCAGAGTGTACAAGCATAATTCCAGTTCCTGTCTAAAAAGACAGTTTTCAAATTTTCCGTTAAAAATACCGGACCTGTAAAATCCCTTCTTTTCTGCAGAATAAAAAAATCCTACTCTGTAGGGTTCCCCCTTTGTAATCTTAAATTGTCTCTGATTTTATTGTAATGAAATAAGATCTTATCTGTTTATAAGCAGGATATCCATCTCTTGTTTTCAAGAACATTTATAATTTTTTCACACCCTCAGAGGAATAGTTGCAACTTTTTCTAAAAAAGGGTATACTGAACCTTAGTATTGTTTTTCTGATTGAATTTAAGGAGTATACTTCATGAAATTATTATCCATTGTGGTACCCTGCTACAATTCGCAGGATTATATGGAACACTGTGTCGAATCTCTTCTGCCCGGCGGAAACGATGTGGAAATTCTCATTGTAAACGACGGTTCTAAAGACGGTACCGCCGCTATTGCCGACCGGCTTAGGGAAACGTATCCGGATATTATCCGCGTCGTTCATCAGGAAAACGCTGGACACGGGGGAGCCGTAAATACGGGGCTTCAACATGCCTCCGGCCTGTTTTTCAAGGTGGTCGACAGCGACGACTGGGTGGATTTGGACGCTTATCGGAAAATTCTGAATTTTCTCAGAGAAGCCGTGGCGGGTCGCCGTCTGCCGGACCTGCTGCTTTCCAATTATGTGTATGAAAAGCAGGGAGCTTCCCATAAGAAAATCATGCATTACCGGAACTACTTTCCTTCGGACACTTACTTTACCTGGGACGATGTAAAACCGCTGCCGCCGACCACCTATATTCTCATGCATTCCGTTATCTACCGCACAGAAGTTCTACGCCTCTCCGGTCTGAAGCTTCCGGAACATACGTTTTATGTGGATAACCTGTTCGTGTTCCAGCCGATGCCCCATGTCCATACCATCTATTATATCGACGTGGATTTTTACCGTTATCTGATAGGCAGAGAAGATCAGTCTGTCAATGAATCCGTCATGATCTCCAGGCTGGACCAGCAGTACCGGGTCAATTATCAGATGATTGACATCCTTCTGAAATCCGGCGTCCGTTTTAAAAGCGATACTCAGTGTAAAAATATGTGTTCCTATCTGAATATCATCATGAGTGTTTCTTCGATTATGGCGATTAAGTCCGGAATAGCCCAACATCTGCGCTGGAAGAAGGAACTGTGGCAGTACCTGAAGGAAGCAAACCCTTCCCTCCACAGAAAGTTCCGTTACCGCACCCTCCTTGGTATTTTTATGAATCTGCCCGGAGTTCTGGGACGGAAGATCTCTGTCATCGCCTATAACATTACGCAAAAGATTTATGGATTTAACTAAAACCAAAAAACATCCGGGGTACGCCAGGCCCCTCTGGCCTGACGTACCCCGGATGTTTTTTCAGTCTCTTCTTTCATTACAGACAGGTATTCAGATACTCCATAAATCCGTTTTTATTGTCTATGGGCGAAGTAGAGGGACGTCCCAGATTTTCTCTTGCCCCGATGGCTGCTTTCACTTCAATAAAAACAGGCCCTTTCATCTCCTTCACCGACTGTAAAACTCGGTCTAAGGCTTCGTAATCTGATACACCGTATGCTTTTTGATACCCACAGCCTTCTGCGATCTTTGGCCAGTCCAGCTTCTCTGCCACTGTCGGCATTCCCCCTACAGATTCATGAGCTCCGTTGTTTATCATAATGTGAATCAGATTGTCCGGCGCTGCCTGCGCCGTCACTGCCATGGCCCCCATATGCATTAACGCCGCTCCATCCCCGTCAATGCACCAGACCTTCACCGAAGGTTTCTGCAGAGCAACCCCAAGGGCGATGGAGGAACTGTGCCCCATGGAACCCACAGTCAGAAAGTCCAGCGAATGCCCCTGGCCTTTTTCCTCTCTGATCTCAAACAGTTCCCGGCTGGCCTTTCCCGTGGTAGATATCACAGGATCGTCTCCGGAAACGCTGACCACATGGCGGATAATTTCTTCCCTGGTCATTTGATTCCGGTTCTGGTAACTCGTCAGAGACTTGTAACTAAGCGCCCCCTTTCGGACGACAAAAGCCACGCTTTCTCCCTCCTCTAGCAGTCGCTTAAAGACTTCCATCTGACGGATCAGGTCGGCGTCTGTCGTATCCTTATCCAGAACAAAGGCATGGATCCCCATAACTTCCAGAAGCTTTAAGGTAATCGTGCCCTGATAGCGGTGCTGCGGCTCATCCTTTACCCCAGGCTCCCCTCTCCAGCCAATGATAAAGATACAGGGAATGGCGTATACCTGCCCATTCAAAAGAGAAGCCACCGGGTTTAATGCGTTCCCCTGGCCGCTGTTTTGCATATATACCACCGGAACTTTCCCTGTCGCAAGATGATAACCTGCTGCAAGCGCCGTACAGTTTCCCTCATTTGCGCCGATGATATGATGCTTCGGATCGGTTCCATAAGTATCCATCAGGTAATTGCAGAGAGCTTTCAACTGGGAATCGGGAACACCTGTAAAAAAATCTGCGCCTGTAAGTTCTATTAACCTTCTGACATCCATATCAAAGCTCCTCAATCAAAGAAATAATGTTTTTAATGGGCATCAGTCTGGCGTCCACCTCTTCCGCCCTGTGATACCGCAAAATATCTCTGGCCGTCTCTTCCATCGCCGGAAAAGCGCTTCTGGTAAGCTGATTCGCGTAAATCACAATATTGACTCCATGTTCCGCCAGTTCTGCCTCCGTAACGGAATGAAACGAGGTCGGAACCACCACAAGGGGAGTTTCTTGATTCTCTCCGCGAAACAGATCGCAGAACTGGAAAATTTCCTCCGGATCTTTCTTTCTGCTGTGTATCATAATCCCGTCTGCCCCGGCCTTCACATAGGCCCTCGCCCGGTTTAGCGCATCCTCCATACCCTGTTCCAGAATCAGGCTTTCAATCCGGGCAATGATCATAAATTCATCCGTCAACTGGGTCGCCTTCCCGGCGGCAATTTTCTCACAGAAATGTTCCACCGTATCCTGTGTCTGAACCACCTCTGTGCCAAACAGAGAGTTCTTTTTCAGTCCTGTCTTATCCTCTATAATCACGGCTGATACGCCCATCCGCTCAAGGGATCGCACCAGATAAACGAAATGTTCCGTCAGTCCCCCCGTATCACCGTCAAAAATCACCGGTTTCGTAGTCACTTCCATCACATCGTCAATGGTCCGGAACCTGGAAGTGGAATCCACCAGCTCTATGTCCGGCTTTCCCTTCGCTGTGGAGTCGCACAGAGAACTGATCCACATGGCGTCAAACTGATCCAGTTCCCCCTGATAAGCCACAATCGTTTTTTCTGCAATTAACCCTGTCAGACCGCTGTGAACCTCCAGCGCCTTGACAATGGGGCACAGTCCGATGAGCTGTTTTAACCTCTTTCTCCGGTACTCTGGCATACTCAGTTTTTCTCTCATATTTGCATCCAGGTGCCTGACCTTCTCACTGTATGTATATGGCACGTCGATGATCTGGCCGCCGTAAGCGGAAAGAAGCTCCTCCACATTGTCCCGGATTGCCTTCATGGCCCCGGTTTTCCAGTTGTCCCCGTGGATCACATAGTCAGGCTTCAGTTCTCCGATGACATGGTCATACATAATTTCTTTTTGTACCACCACTTCGGATATCCCTTCCAATTGCTGCACCATACGGAACCGTTCCTCAAAACTTACGCTGGGAAAGCGGTTAAAACGCACCATGGCCTCATCACTCAGGACCCCGATGATCAGTTCCCCGTATTTCCTGGCTTCCCGTATGATATTCAGATGTCCATCATGAATCATGTCCGTACAAAAACACGTATATACCCTTTTCAAAGTCTGCCACCTTTCAATTCTCTGTTTTTCTCCCTGCTTACTCTTTTTCCTGCCGCCATGTTTCTTCCGGCGTCGGTTCCTCTCCCCGCCGCCGTTTTTCTTCCTACCGTTTCTTTTCTTCCCGCTGTCGCTTTTTCCCGGCGCGAACCCCGCCGGTTTCTTTCCGGAATCCTACCCGATATTTTTTTCAATCACTTCCGAAATCAGAAACTGAGCCGCCTGTTCAATGCCCTCAAAGGGAACCTGTTTCATCAGGGAAACTCCAAACGCAGTCTTACATTTTTCAATCAACTCATCCGTATAGAAAAGAGTTCCGTTCTCCACGCGCTCAATTCCGTCCAGATAAATGGACTCTCTGTTTTTCAGCCGCATCTCATCCAGAGAAAATCTGCTTTCATCAAGGAATGCCCGGACCTCCTCTCCTGATCCGTCCACAATCACCGGATAGCCCCCGATTTCCCCGAATACGCCGGGACAGTGAAGCTTTGTCCGCCCGCCTTCCCGGACCGCGTCCAAAATTCCCCGGATAATCTCATAATTGCTGGATGCATTCATCATATTCCGTTTTGCATCTACCGGCATAGGAATCTTGCACGCTGCAAATATCCGGGTCAAATCCGGCTCCAGCCGTTTGCCGCCGTAGCGGATATCAATCAACTGGCCGATTCCCTCCGTCTGCCCCTCTTTGCTGATCACCACATCGTGAAAATGGCTGACCGCGTAGGTAATGTCAATGTTCCAGTAATCTATCACCCCATATTGCTTCGCCACGGCAAACTGAATCCGGGGAATCAGATGATTGATATTCCCGCTGCCAAAATCCGGATATGCCTTTCCTGCCGACTTTAGCCAGGGAATCACAGCGTCAGAATAAGAAGTGTTGACAACCACGGCGTTGCTCTTTGCCTGTTCGTATGCTTCCATGATATTCTTTGTATACTTAATGGCAAGAGGCGCCCAGATCCCGTATGCTCTTACATTTTTCCAGGAGATACTTCCGTATTTCAGTCCGGAATAGGCTCGGCTGGAATTTACGATAATATCCGGTTTGCAGTTCCTGATACATGCTGCAATAGAGGCCACGTCGCCAAAATCCACGCCGCTTCGGACGGTCACTGTCGTTCTGTTCTGATTCCGGATAAGGGAGGCCACCCGCACAATGTTTACGTCGCAGGCCATCTTCTCTTCGTTACGTCCCACCACGTCAATCTCAATCCCCTCGTCCTTCGACGACAGGAGATAATCCAGAAGATAGGTCCCCACACTTCCAAGGCCCAGAATCATAATCTTTATTTTTCTTCCGGCGCTCTCCTCTTTCAGTATCTGAAGCCTTTCATCCAATAATTTCATATTTCCCATTCCTTTCTCCGTCTTTTCCGGCCTGTTTGCCTTCCCGCTCCGTCGCCCTGCCTCTACCGATTCGTTTTCTGCTCCGTCTTTCTTTCCTGTGGTTCGATCTTTCGATAATCAGACACTGTATTGCAGTTCACCCATTCATTCAGACACACAATCTCATAGTCCTTTCGCTCCAGACTCCCAAAGTACTCCTGTACCAAAACTAGATTGGTCCCTTGCCAGTCCTTTTCCCTGATGCGGAAAAAAGCCTGTCTCAGATGATCGGCATCTGAAAATTTCCAAATCTGCCCGGAATTAAAAATTCCCAGAAAAGGTTCCGGAATCTCCAGCGTGCTGTGACCTGTATCATAAAGATAGTGGACCCTTTCGGCCTGATCAAAATAGAAGGCCACCGACTGATCCGCCAGAATCGCTTCCCTGTTGCAGGTAATCACATTGGCCCTGCTGTCGTAAATCTTTCGGAAGCTCTCTCTGTCCACATACAAGTCCCCCTCCGCAAAGATCACTTCCTCCAGGTCCATGTCCAAAATCCGTTTCAGTCCCAGATACAGACTGTAGCCGGATCCATAATCCGCATAATGTTCATTTCTCACAAGGAGAATTTTATCTCCAAACTCCTGAAAATCCCTGGCAATGGTCTTTTTAAGCTCTTCGTACTGAAATCCCCCCACAATGACATAAAAATCAAAGGTTCCGTCCTGATGGAGCATCCGGTACAGCAGAGATTTTTCAGTCCCGCCCTCCTGGTAAAGGCATTTAAGACAGGGTCTCCCAAGGGATTCACGAAACCGGCTGGAAAGACCGGCCACCGTCACAATCAGTATTTTCAATCTTTTTTCTCCTTTATACACCGTTCAATTCCCTCTTCTAACGTGATATGAGGCTTCCAGCCGGTCCTCTCCCTGATTTTATCTGTGTTTAACACTCTCCGCTTCGGATCCGATTCCCGGTATCCCCGGAACTGGATCCTGGGATTTTCTATCCCGGCCTTTCTGGCGCACAGTTTCACAAGATCCAGAATAGAAATCTCCTCGTCCGTCGCCACATTGTAGACAGAACCATCCAGAGCGCTTTTAGTTTCTATCAGGGCCAAAACAGCGGCGCAACTGTCCTCATTGTGCAGAAATGTCCGGCAGTTTTCCCGGGAATTTTCCAGAAGTTCCACGCCGCCCGTTTCCCTTAGCTGATTTAAAATGTGGGGAATGATATGCTTGGGATACCGCTCATTCCTGCTGTAAACATTGGCGAATCGGATGGAACATCCCAGAATTTTCTTTTCCAGCACAGCTTCTTTCATGAAAAACTCCGTTAAAAGCTTCCCGGTCGCATAGCTGGTCCGCTGGCTGTGCTCCGCATTGGCCATGGTAAGGTAATCCGACTCTGACACGCCGTTTTCTCCCCAGGAAGCCATGGAATAGACCTCCGAGGTCGAACAATTGATAAAAATATCCGCGCCCACGGCAATGGCCTGTTCCAGAAACGCCCGCATCCCCAATACGTTTGTCTCAAACGTACGGTTGATATGGTAAAAGTGTTCCGTATGAACCACGGCGGCGCAGTTGATATAAACCACCGTTTCAAACGCTTCTTTTTCCTTCTGGACCAGACTCTTTATCCTGGTCATCGCCTCTTCATCATTTAAGTCATATTCAAAAAAGCGGAAATTTTCCTTTTCCAGAAGATCTTTCACCGTATCCAGAGAAGAAGCAAAAAAATTGTCAAAGCCCACCACCGCTTCGCCAGACGCCGTCAGTTTTCTCGCCAGTTCATTTCCCGTCATTCCTGTAACACCACTGATTACATATAGATTCATGTCTTAAATCCCCCATTTCAGTCGTTCGCGATAAAAATCATCTACCTGTCCATAATAGGCGGCCTGCTCGACCTCAATCTCATACTCCACCTTTTCAAACACTGCCTCTTCCCGTTCCACATCCAGCACCACAAACTGCGCCCTGGGATTTAAATTTCTCGGTTGTCCCACGGATCCGGGATTGATGAAAATCGCTTTCTTTTTGTTTCTCCTTTTTACATCCTCAAAAGGGTAATACGCTTCCATCAGATGAGGCAGATGGGAGTGTCCGGAAAACACATAATCGTATTCGCCGTACTCGGAAAGCGGTTGCCCGGCCCGAATACTGATCCAGTACTCCTCCTCCAAACTTCCGTGAACTGCAAGGCAGCTTTTTCCTCCAACCACAAACGCTTTCTTTCCTCCCATTTCCATCTCACACCGAAGATATTCCCAGGAATCCTGATTCAGAATGCTTCTGGTATACCTGGCGCTCTCCCGGCCCCGCTCTGAGGAAAACTGTCCGTATTCCTCCCGGAGCACTGCATCTTCATGATTTCCCCGCAGATTGCAAAGAATCGGGTAGGGAAGCGCTCGCACCATCTGTATCACCTCGTTGGAATGCATCCCATAATCAATCAGATCTCCCAACAGAATACAGCCTTCTATATCCCGGTATTTTTTCGCTCTATCAAGCGCTGCCCGAAAGGCCGCCTGATTCCCGTGAATGTCTGATAAAATGAGAATCTTCATGGTTGTTTTGATCCTTTCGTTATGTTTCAGGATGTCTTTGAAAAACGCTGTACTCTTCCACTCCCGCTTTTCTTAACTGTATCATCATCTCATAAATCCGTTCTTCTGCTATCGCAATCAAAAAACCATACTTGCCGGTCAATTGAATCGCATCCTGAAAAGACAGAATCTCCAGTCCGAACTTGTAGGTTCCTATTTTCTTCCAGTCGTTGTCTGCGAAAAAAGCGGCCTGCTCACCAAGCGCTCTCCTCGCCCGCTCTCCATAAATACCTGCGCCGAAAATAATATAGTTTCTGTCCTTTCTCAAAGGGACTTCTCTTTGCAGATCCGGAAGGGCGCGCTGAAAACGCTGAAGCATTTCTGTCGTCATAGATTCTGACTTTTGCATCTCGTAATACATACAGCACAGATCCTTCGGCCGATCTTTCAGAGCATGAAAAATGGAATCGGCATAGCGAATCCGCAGTCTGGTCAACTGCTCCCTGACCTGTTTCTTTTTCTGTTCCGACAAACTTCCTCCATGCCTCCGGTATTGGTAAAGTACCTGTCCAGTGGTTGCGACTTTCCCGAATCGTTCCAACACTCTCAGCCAGTAATCATAGTCCTCCACACAAAAAGTATCCGTATCGTATTCTCCGACTGCATCCGCCGCTTCTCTTCTGTAGAGGAAACAGGCTCCCATGCAGTTGTGGAAATACATCGTTTCATCGCTGTATGCCTCAAAACATCCTGTTCTGTTCCCTTCTGCATCTATAA
The DNA here is from genome assembly GCA_022792335.1 of Lachnospiraceae bacterium. GTDB lineage: Bacteria > Bacillota > Clostridia > Lachnospirales > Lachnospiraceae > Lientehia. The sequence continues at coordinate 15,676 of JAAWAV010000007.1, read as the reverse complement.
ACTCCATGCGGCTCTGAACCATGGCCACTGTGGGATTGCGATCCAGATATTCCGACATCGTCGCCAATGCTTCCGGCATATAGCGGTTATCATCAGAGGTCCAGGTGAGGTATCTACCCTTTGCAGCGGAGAATCCAATATTCAAAGACCTGGGAAGTTTTTGATTTTCTGTATTGTGGATCACACGGATCCTTTCGTCTGAGGCGGCATACTGCTCAGCCAACTCCAAAGTCCTGTCCACAGAACAGTCGTCCACCAGGATCAGTTCCCAATCTGTGCAGGTCTGTGCCAGAATGCTGTCAATCGCCTGACTTAAATACTGCTCTCCGTTATAGGTTGGAAGTACGATGGATATGTTTGTCACGTTTCTATATCCTCCTTTCTTTCCATACTCTTGAGTATCGCCTGGATAATCCGTTCACAGGCATGTCCGTCGCCGTAAGGATTCACCGCCTTGCTCATCTTCTGATATAAAGTTTCGTCCTCGAGCAGTCGTTTCATTTCCTGGTAAATCGTCTCCTCTTTTGTCCCTACCAGACGCAGCGTTCCCGCTGCAATTCCCTCTGGCCGTTCCGTGGTATCCCGCATCACCAGTACCGGTATTCCCAAAGACGGAGCTTCCTCCTGTACGCCTCCGCTGTCCGTCAGGATCAGATAACTTCTGGACATAAAATTATGAAAATCCACCACATCCAGAGGTTCAATCAGCCGGATGCGATCCGTTCCTTCCAGGATCTCCTGTGCTACCTCCCGAACTTTGGGGTTCTTATGTACTGGATAAATCACTTTTACATCCGGGTATTCTTCCATCACTCTTCTGATTGCACGAAACATCTGTCGCATAGGCTCTCCCAGATTTTCCCGCCTGTGCGCCGTCAGCAACACCAGTCTGGAATCTTCACTCCAGTCCAGATATTCGTTCTGATAATCGTCCCTGACCGTCTGAGAAAGCGCGTCAATCACCGTATTGCCAGTTACATAAATGCAGGCTTCTTTCTTTCCCTCTTTTAACAGATTGTATTTCGACTGTTCGGTCGGGGCAAAATACAATTTCGTCACCAAATCAACCGCCTGCCGGTTAAACTCTTCCGGATATGGAGAACTCATATCATAGGTCCGCAGTCCCGCCTCGACATGACCGACAGAGATTCCCTGATAAAACCCGGCCAGCGCCGCCGCAAAAGACGTGGTGGTATCTCCATGTACCAGTATCAAATCTGGTTTTTCTGTTTCCAGCACCTTTCCAAGTTTATTCAGAATATCTACAGTAATCGACGACAGAGTCTGATTTTCCCGCATAATGTCCAAATTGTAATCTGCGCAGACAGAAAAAGCATCCATTACCTGATGCAGCATCTCCCGGTGCTGTCCTGTCAGGCATACCACGCAATCAATCTGCGCTGTCTGTTTCAGTTGTAAAACCAGAGGGCACATTTTAATTGCCTCGGGCCGCGTGCCGAATATTACAATTACCTTCATTGCCATCCTTTCTTAGAGAACCGGATTTTAAATCAGAATCAGGAACACGGGAGAAGTAAAAATCCTCCTGCGGTCTTTGTACGCTTTCTTTTACTTCCTCGCATCAACTGTGCCGATCCATGCCAAAAATAACGAGTCTCCCTCTGTCTGCTCATAATCAATCGTATCTATGACTTTCACTTCTGAACAGTAGTCCAGCATAAGACCTTTCAGCTCTTCTGCATCGAACCAGACTTCCCATTCACCAATCTCCAAGCGGCCCAGCTCTTCCTTATTCTTATCGATAACTACTATGTTCCCCCCTGGCTTTGTGACACGAGCCATCTCTCTTATAGCGCTTTTTATATCAATCGCATGCTCCAAAGCCTCGCAGGTATAGATAACGTCAAAATAATCTTCAGGATATGTGATACAGGTCAGGGTCCCCTGTTTCCTGCATATTGACTCCTCTTTTATATGCTCCATAACTTTTTCTGAAAGATCCACCGCATAGTAGGCGTTGCCGGGCTCGTCTGCCAGTAAATTTTTTAAATACCTTCCCTTTCCACACCCCACATCCATCACTTTAATCTTGTCTTGCCCTGAACGACTTTTTTCCGCCACAGCAGTGCGAATGATTTTATACCTTCCATCTTCCCTGTCGACCGTTTTCAGAAAGGAATCTGACCACAGATTAAATTCCGTAAGGTTCTTATAATACAATGCATCCAGAAAATACTTGACTGCCCAACTGATCTCGCTAAAAGGGAGGTAATCATTATTCTCCGTGGAATTTTCTTCTGACAGATAGCTTCCATACCATCCGCCCGATTCATTTTGTAATCTGCAGGCATACTCAAATGCTTTATTTCCATGTTCTACATCCCCCAGGCGGAACCATACCAATGCAAACTGAAAAAGCCCCGTAGAGCAAACCCAGTCTACATTCCTGTATGCGGGAACGGCGCCGCTCTTCTTTTGCAGTCCGGCAACTTTTTCCATCGCCTCTGCCACCATTTCCCGTTCTCCCATATCTAAAAGCCCCTCCATGACATATGCATAAAAATGGGATAGTAGGCCAAAATTCATAATTTCTGTATAATGATTGTTTTTGTAATAGTCTAAAACCTTATATGCTGCTTCTCTGTACTGAGGTCTGCCCAGTGCGTCCGCTGCCTGTATCAATGGAGACAGACAGTATAAGTGGATCAGCTCTGAACACATTGTTTCATCGCCCCATGCCTCCGTCGTAGGTGTGATCAGTCTGCCTGACTTTTGTATATGATTTAGAATCCAGTCGCAGCCTTTTATAATACAACTGTCAGCTTGGGGATAAAGTCCCCTTATGGCAACTAAGCCTTTTAATATCTGTGCAGTGTCAAATACATATGGTGCAGTATTGTCTGTATCATACCAGGAACCATCTTCCTTCTGGATACTGCAAAGCCATTTCGCATAAGAAAGAGCCATGTCGCGGTATCCCCATCGGAGTAATGTGGGAATATAATATCCTGTTACCTCCGGATATCCCTTCCGTTTATCCGTATTGCAGAGAATGGCCCGCCCTTCTATCGTATTCTTTTTTATCCACGCAACCGCTCTTTCATATATCCGGATATAATCCGTTCTGCTTTCTATATTCCTTTTTGTGATTTCCATCTGAATCTCTTGAATTGTTTTGATATTCCTGACATCCATGTTTTGTAACTGGCCAATAATCTCCCGATGATATTTCTGTGAAACGGATACAATGACCTGGCAGGATTCCCAAAACTCTTTTCCGGTATCCGGATTATATATGGGAATGCCTTCCATCTCTGTTCCCCACTTCGCCGGATCATTGTCAAAAATCACTTCTATATTCTCTTTTCCCAACAGTTTGAATGCTCTTTCTGCATATGCGCCAGCACCAAATAATAGATACTTTTTCATCTATCATACCTCCACCTTTTCTCAGATCCATGCCATACGATTAATATTTCCAGCTCTTTAAAAAATATTTTTTTCTAAAAAGTTCAATATTAACGAACATCCAAAGTAACTGTCCTGCTCTTGGCTGTTCTCTGCAAGACAATATCAGTTCGTCCAATTTATCCCGTTTTATCCAATAAGCCTCTTTTAGCAATTCTTTTACATTTCTCATCAGAGCATCTATCCACATATCCAGAGGTACAGGAAACCCTACTTTTCGCCTTTCAATCACTTCCTTCGGAAGGTATTTGTAAGACACTTTTCTAAGCAAATATTTGGGGGTATCCTTTCTCTCGCTGTAAAAAGAAGCGTCTAAGCCATTCAGTTCCTCTAAACAATTTCCATCCTTCCATTTTAACTTTAAATCATAGGGAATCCCTTTATATGCAAATTCGATTAAGGTATGATCCAGAAAGGGAACTCTGGCTTCTACAGACGCAAGCATAGTCGTAGTATCTACCCGTTGAAGTAATCCCTTCACATGATATTTATGGAAAAATCGAAACACATTCTCTTCATTTCCATGGAAAGAAAATTCTTTTTTCAGCGGACCGTCGTACCTTTCTCTCAGGGGATGATCCGTTGTTAAAAAGGCATCTCTTATCTTTCTTGGCATATATTCATATAAATCAATCAAATAATCGTAAAAGCATTTTTCCCTATCTATCCCCAAATTCTTATAATCAAATGGAGAGCGAAAAATCCTTCCGTATCCTCCCAGTAGCTCGTCTGCCCCTTCTCCTGATAGTACGACTGTGATATTCTTCTTTAATTCTTTTGACATTTTTGCCAACGGAACTTCATTTGGCACCCCAAGCGGCGCATCCTTAAATTGAATGACTTCCTCCAACATGCCAAAATAATCTTCCATCTCCATGGTTATCTCGTGATGACAAGTTTCATATCGCTGCGCTACCATTTTCGCATACTTAAATTCGTTACATTCCCGAAATCCTATGATATAAGTATGCAATTGCGTTCTATACTCAGAGGCAATTGCTGTAATGAGGCTTGAATCGATTCCTCCACTGAGGTAGGTTCCAACCGGAACGTCGCTGACCATTCGCCTTTTAATCGCCTTTCGTACATGGTCACAGAACACCTCTGCAATTTCTGCCTCATCGTATTCCCTTTCCATATTAAATTCAGAGGGCAACTCCCAATATTGAATATCCTCAACCTCACAGTTAGAATTTATTTTTAAATAATGTCCTGGAAGTACTTGATATATCCCTACAAAAAAAGTGTAGGGAGCACGAACATATCGATTCCCCAGGTATTCGTCAATGGCATCTTCATTTAATACGGCTTCCACCAGCCCGCTATTCAATATTGCCTTTATCTCCGAAGCAAAAATAACTTTTTCATGATCGATATAGTAAAACAGTGGTTTAATTCCCATCCTATCTCTGGCCAAATAAATTGCATCTGTTTTTTTATCAAAATATGCAAATGCAAACATTCCATTACTTTGACTCAGTGTCCAATCGATCCCCTTCGATTCCATTCCTGCCAAAAGAACTTCCGTATCTGAGGTAGTCTTATAGGAATATGCTATCTCTTTTTTTAGCTCAAGATAGTTGTATATTTCGCCATTGTAGGTGATGACGTTTCCTTGCCGGCTTTCCATCGGCTGGTTGGCCCGAACAGCAAGATCAATTATGGAAAGTCTACGTTGTCCGAATATGCTTCCCTCTTTCAGTACTTTATACCCTTTTGCATCCGGTCCACGATGACTCATGGAATCTAACATTTTCTGTATTCTCAGGTCCATCTGACGAATGTCTGCATTGCCATATATTCCGCATATTCCACACATGTTTAATCACTTATCCTTTACTATCGTCCCACCCTCTGGTATTTTTCAGCGCCTCCGAAACTTTACTTGAAGATATCCCTTTTGTATACGGAAAATAGACGATCTGAATGTTTTTTTTCTGGAAACTCTCTTCATAAACATTCCATTTTGATGTGTCATACCAATCATCCCCAACAAATAAAATATTTGCTTTGAGTTTTTCACACATCGTGAGTTTGTCCATATCCCGTTGTGGTACCACAGCATCTACATACTTGATACTACGTACAATTTCCAACCGATCTTCAAAAGGGATCATTGCTCTCTTCCCTTTATACAGAACCAAATCATCCGTAGTCACTCCCACAATTAACTTGTCGCACATTCCCTTTGCATTTTTTAATAAATTCAAGTGCCCTATATGAAATAAATCAAATACTCCTGCCGTATATCCAATTATCATAATTTTATCCTTTCGGCAAAATTAATTCTGATAAATAAGTTTGTTTATTAATTGCGTAACTCTGCCAACCCCAGCTTGAATATCAGGCGAATACATGCTGTCGATCAGACGTTTTCTAAAAATAATTTTTTTATCTTCATTCAATAAGATCCCTATTGCAGGGCCTAGTGCAGAAGGCGTCTCTACTCCGACAGCAACTTCTGACAAGTCTACATAAAAATCCGTTTTGTCAGAATTGTAATATATCAAAAGCATATGGATATCAGGATTCAAAAAAGCCAATTCCATTACGACTCCAGATTTCGCGTCACAAATAGCACAGTCCGTAATTTGAGATATTTTATACAAATCGTATGCTCCATCTAACACTAAATCGCTACACCTTTGTAATGCTTCCATTTTTTCTTTAAAACGCCAGATACAATGATGCGGTTTGGAAATCACGAAGAATCTTTCTCTTAATTTGTTGATCTCTTTTTCATAGTGCTCTATTGATGAATATTCATCCCAAGTAGGATAGTATACAACAACCGGTTTCTCTGTTTTTATCCCAAGCTCATTTAAGATTTCTCTCTTATCGATATTTTTCTCAAAGTCGTTTAAATATCTGGGGTATGACATATCAATAATACGGAAACCTGGAAGCCATCTTGCTATCAGTTCTTTCTGCAAATTTCCATGTACAAAAATATAATCAAATTTTTCTACCACCTCTTTTTTTAATTGAAAAGCCTTTTCTTTCATGATCGCCACGCCATAGGTCATTTGGCATTTGAATCCATGATAGTATTTTAAATTTTCCGCAAACTGCGTAGTAATGGATATGTTAGCTTCCGGATTTCTTAAGGTACAATATTCAATCTCTTTTTCCTGCAAACTATGAATCGATTCCCAATAGTCAAACCATCGGCCAGCTGAATGGATCGCCGTTGGTTCTGCTACAAAACGAGCTTTCACTCCCTCTTTTCTTAAGGCTTCATAGATTGGCAAAAAATGAACGATTTCAAAAGAATCCACCAAATAAAACTCCACTTCAGAGTCTTTATCCTGCTTTAGCGGCACTATACTTTTAATCACCTGCAGCGTCTGCTTTCTCCAGATCAGTCTTTCTTGAGCAACATCCTGAATTTTAGTACCGTCAGACCAATCGCCATTAAATATTGCTACAATTTCTTCCCAGAAAAGAAATCTTTTTATTCCGTTTTTCAAAAGTTGCTCTGCAATCTGACATTCGTTCTTTTTATTTGCCGTTATAATTGTAATATAACTAGGATAAACCTTCTTGTATTCTAAAAATGAGAACACATCCACGTCCCACTTTTTCACTATTTTTCCATCTTCAATCGCATTGTCTACAAAAAAGGCCACATTCTTTCGTCCGATTAGTTCTAATGCTTCCTTCCCTATGTCTCCGCTCCCAAATAACACCACTTTTTCAGTTTTATCATTTTTCTGTGTCATACACCATTCACCATCTAAGTCTCTCTGCCTTCTGATTGTTATCTCTGCTTTTTTGCAGACAGGATCAAATTATCCTGATATGTATCATTCAAATAGGGCAATTGCATAATTTTGATATCTGTATATCCGTACTTCTTTATAACAGAATACAAATCGTTTTCATAAAACTGACGAACATGCATGGAACTATCGCAGTTCGTCCCGTAAGGTACTGTTATAAAAAGCTGCCCTCCCCTCCTCAAAATACGCTCTGCCTCTTTCACTGCATCAAAAGGATTCCGTACATGTTCCAGACATTCCATCATTGTCACATAATCAAAGGACTCGTCTTGATAACCACTGTGCTCCAGTACTCCTAATCTACATTCAATCCCCATCCTACTCAGAGCCTCGCAGCGTCTGGAGCTCACATCTACCCCATAGCATTTGATCCTTTCACTTTTCACTTCCCTTAAAAAGCTTCCATGCCCACATGCCAAATCGCATACTTTCCTCTCATCTTTTGAATCATGCTTTATCAGTTTTGCAATCAAACGCATTCCTGGTCTGTTCTCAAAATACTCATCCTCATAAACTTTTTCTTCTGCCGTTTCGTCGTAAGCTTCAGACAGTATCTGAGAAACCAGTCTATGGTTTTCTTCTCTCATCGCCCTAGTCAACTGCTCATTTTTTTCTGAAATAAATGAAGTTCTAAACCAGTTTTCCTCTCTACTTAAAAATCCCTCATAATCGTCCAGCTTTAAATACTGCGTATATAATTCCTCGTCTAAACTTTCTCGTATCTCTTTACGGTTAAAATAATTATTCGTATTTCCAACACGCTCCCAGTATGGAATCCCAAGGTCTTTCAGTTGTTTTCTCACCTCGTCTATATCTATTGACAAGATAATATCATATTCTAAATTCTGGAGCATATTTTTCAGCTCGGACATACGAAGAATCTTTATCCCGCTCACATATCCCGATTTATAATTATCACAAAAAAATTCCACATTTGACTCGCCCAAATGCTGTAACAACTTTTCACCATTTTTTCCCGCACCAAAAATAATCACCTTTTTATTTAATTTCATGATTAGGTACATCCTTTTTCATAATTTCAAAAAACTGATATTTATAAATGCCATTGCTATCCAGTTGTCTTTTAATTTCAAATGCAAATAAAGGTTTTGTAGCAACCACAATTGTATAGTTATGAAACACCTTCTGTAATTCCGCAAAAGAAATGATCTCTTTTCCGTATAGTTTCTTCCCTATTAATGTTTCTTTATTGTCTACAAAACAGTAAACATTCTCTTCTCCCAGATAACTGAGTGCTTCTTTTCCTAGGTTACCACTGCCAAATATAATATATTTTCTTTTCGAATCTTTTTTATAAGATGGTATCACGGTTCGGACTTCATCTTTTTCAAACAGTTCTATATGATCGCAACGATTTCTGTCCTCTTTTCTAAAAGCAATATAGTCTCTTCCAGTAATGATTACATTTTTATTTCTGTGACATTGAATATATCGATATAAATCTGAGAGAAAATGTTCTGACCACTCTCCTGTTCCCCTTATTACTACAAGCCATTCACCATCGCATTCTTTTTCCACCTGACTTCGTTCTCGCTCTTTTGACAATCTGATTTTATAGCAATTTTTATCAAATTCTAATTCTTCCTTCAGGTCATATAGTACTATTTCATAATAGGGGCCGGCTAAATCCAACAGTGATTCTACGGTCCCTCTCTGTATTTTATCTCCCTGCAAAATGAGCGAAAACATCTTTTTCACAGAACTCTTATCAAATCCCAAAAAAGATTTATACTGAAAATGTTTTCCCTCCTCAAGTTTCTCTTTCAACATTTTTCGATATTTTTGAACCAACTCCGGATACTTATCTTTTAAATTAATCTCATAATCCCGATCCTTTTCAAGATCAATCAGCCACTCACATTTTGTATCTCTTTCGCCAAAAACATATTTCCATTTGTCGTCTCTGATATAATAAACGTCAGATGACAACGGGTTTTGCAATTCCGGCGGCACATTATAAGAACCTTTCTCTCTGTAAAAAACAGTTTTTTGATAGCTTCCATTTTTTATATAAGAAAATTGATCCCGTCCTTGTCCCTCCATAGACATATCCAAAGCAATATGTAAAAGAGTTGGCGCAATATCCAGCGCCGATATGGGTTGTGTCAGAATTTGAGGTGCAATATCTTTTCCCATTAAAGCAAAAAAAGCTTTTGCAGACTGTTCGTAATGTCGTTCTCCGTTTTCAATTCCGTCCTGCTTATAGTCTTTGTCCAATATTACCCCGTGATCGGAAGAAAGAATCACAAGATCGTTTTCTTCTATCAAATATTCATAATACAATTTCTTGAACTCTTCCGCCGTCAGTTTAATGTTCCTGGCATACCCTTCACTATCCCAAAAATTACCGAGTCCACAACCATTCAAATCGTGCAGCAATCCTATATGATGGTATACAAATTTATTCTTTTTATATCGATTTACTTCTTCTATAAAGCGATTTCTCGCATCTGTTTTCGTCCAATCCGTTCGGAAAAGAAATTCCCCTACTCCATATCCACTGGATTCCCATCTTTTAAATCCAGACATGGGAACCTCTCGTTCTCCATCAGCGTCATCGTATCGAAAGGTTTCATATCCTGCCATCTGGAACAGATCTGTTATTGTAAAAATATCTTGATTAAATTTCCGTAACGCCTCTATGGTCCATCCTGTCGCCCCGTTAAAGGACGGGAGCAGAGAGGAAAAAATTGAATGCATAGATGTATGAGTACTCGCGCCAGTCGTAATTACGTGATTAAATATGGTTCCTCTTGAAAGTAATTGTTCAAAATAGTTCCCTGTTTTTTCAGTCTCCTCATTAATTTGTAAAAAATCAGGACTCAATCCATCTATAAGAAACCAAAATACGTTATTGTATACCTTTTTACAATTCAATTCGTCCATCCTTTTTCCTCTCCTATTGCAAAATTTCTTTCACCGTTTGCAGTATCCTTTGTCCGCATCCTGAATGGAGTTTTTCGTTATCATTTACATATTCTTTGATTCCTTCTATCCAGTCCTTTAAATAATACATTTCCGTTTCATCAGATTCTAACATCTCCATATGAGAATACATATTTTTCAGTTTTTCATATTCTTTATCCTCTAATCTCATCGAAAACCTTTTTTCCAATTTGGCATTGATAAAGTGATAGATTACTCCCAGGTTCCACGAAGCATAAAAAAATTCTTGATTATTCGAAGTATCACCGTCAATCCCACAAAAGTATGTGGAATATAAAGGGCTTTTATGAATCTGCTGCTCACTTTCTATTCTGCAATCAACTTCACCGTCTTTGTTTATCACAAGTAATTCGTTATCATCAACAGGATCAATTAACATTAAATCAGAGGCTACATTAAATAACAGCGCGGAATCATATGGCGTTTTATAAAATTCACTTGTTTCCCTGTAATGTTCCCCATATATTTTAAAAAGTGATTTACTTACCATGTCAAATGCATAAAGTTCATTCCCCATGCGTCCAATACCGACAAATTCATGGGAAGGCTCTCCCACCATTTGAACTTCTGCCAAATCTGAGTCCATATTAAGACATAATATCTGATTTGTGCAGGAATAAACTGCAAACACCATATTTTCAATCCGAACCGCCTGATTGATGTATCGATGTCCTGTATAAGTAGTCTCAATATATTGTATCTCTTCGCATTCCATATCAATCTTAACAATGGATTCATACCAAAAAGGAATACAATATAAATGTTTACCATTGGCATATATTTTAGTAAACAATCCTTTTCCGTTGTATCTTTCCATATGATTAAGAGAAATTTTCTTGAATTTTTCTTCGGTAATATCAAAAACAGCAAGCTCTCTCGCCCAAGATGGAATCAGAAATAACTTGTCTTTCCATTGATATATTCCTATATATCCGGAACTCTGGGCTATTTTTTCATTCGGTATCCTTCCAAGTACGTAAGTGCGCTTTTCATGAGTATTATATTTCATTAATACATTCATTTTTCCGTGCACAAACCAGATATCGTCTCTGTCAACATAAAAAGCCGACGGCCATACCGGAAGATCCTCAGCTCTGATATCCTCTGTTGTTTTTACAAAAGCATTTTGGACCATAATCGGTTTCTGCGCTTCTCTATATAAATGTATCACAGAACTTCCATCCCCATAATAAGCGTCCGTTTCCGCAATTGCCCAGGCTAAATCCTCTCCTGCATCAAAAATTCCCCAGGCCTCTTTCTTATATCTGCCTACGATTTCTCTATATTCCTCTAATAAACCAGATCGCATAGAGGCAAGTGTTGATTCATATAGAGGATGAGGTCTCCACCACAATGCTATATTCGTATTTTCTTTGAAAAACTCTAAGGTATCCTTAATTTTACTTAAAATTTCAGGCACGTTTAATAATGTACTGACGCTGACATTGTATAGTACCACCTTTTTGCGCATTCCGTCTGCCGTATAAATAATCTTACGCCAGTTCTCTGAAAGTCTCGTATCGTCACGCTGCACACTATGAATACGCTCCAGCTTTGGCGAGCCCAGTCCCCATATTTTTTGCTCCCAATAACTGCGAGCAATTCCAGGAATATTCTCCTCCAAAATATTGACATATAGCGTTTTCGTATTTGCAGACTGTACGACAACCATGTCAGAATTGAGAACTCCATTAGAAAGAACAAATCCTTCTCTGTCTTTCATAATCTCCCGATTATACGGATCACTGATCTCCGTCGATACATAATAGGGAATGTAAATTAATTTTTCCGTATACTCCTTTAATTTGTCCGAATAAAAAAACGGATGCACACTTGTCACATAATTATACTGATCGTAAGGATTATGAATAAAGATTGCCTCCGGACGTCGATAAGCCAAATCATAATCCTGATAATGTGTAATCGGAACGTACTCCGGGAAATCCTCTCCCTCATAATGTTCGCTTTTGAAGCTCCCGTCCGGATTTTTATCATAATAAGGAATCGGTATGACATATGCGTCACATTCCGGATCTTCGTCCGCCGCCTTCCAGACGCTTTCCAAAGAATCCCACATGGATGCTTTATATGGTAAAAATGCCAATTCTTTCCGAACAGGAATATCATGTCTCACACTATTTTCAATGGTCACGATATGTTTTTTCAATAACTTGTATATTTGCTTATCGTTAATCTCTTTCTGTTGTTCGATTTCCGTATGAATATGGTACAGAGCCTCGCAGTATTCTTCAAGGTACGAGACGGTAATAAAACCCTCGCCCTCGGATTGTTCTATGGCTGTCCCAATACTGATTGCACTTTCCTGACATTGACCAAGCATATCCTGGGCCGACATATACTTTTTTAATGCTATATTATCCCTGATAACTCCATGTGCCTGAGAAAGCGTCTCAGTCATTTTCAAAATATCGCCTTTCAATGCCGACCTCATGTTTTTCTCCTTTTACTTTTATGACATACTTTTTAAACACATACACTGATACTCTTTGTCGTTTTGGGCTTTTTCTCAATAAAAACCATACTGTCGCAATAAGAAATAAATTTAATCTGATCGGAATATTGATTTCTTACCAGTTCTTCTGTCTCTGAATACTGTGCGTTTATAAAATCAATGAAATTTTTAGAATACTCTATGAAGCTGTCTCCTCGGTACCCGCCTCCATAGCTCTCCATATAAGACGTATGTAAATCCTCACATAGATAAATTCCATTCTCATCAACAAGATCAAACAATTCTTCAAACGAAATGATCTGTTGCTTCATCGTATGGCCGCCATCGTCAATTAAAATATCAACCTTTCCTATTTTCTTTTTAATCTCCCTTAAAAACTCCCGATCTTCCTGGGAGCCTATAAAAATTTCAATCCCATCTTCTTCTAGTTTTTTGCACGTCGGATCAATGTCAATCCCGTATACCTGAACTTTATGATTTTCTGTTTGAAAATACTCTTTCCACATCTGCAAAGAACCGCCCTTAAAAACCCCAATTTCTAATATGGTAATATCCTTTTTGCGGTATCTCGAAAAGAATCTGTCGTAAGCTTCAAAATAATGCATCCACTTATTCACACATTTATGATTCTTTTTAAAGTAAAACCGTTCCAGTTCATTCATAGAATCCTCTTTCAATTTGGATCCCAGTTCTCTTCCCGTCATAATGATTCCAGTTTCCAGCGTATCGTCAAATACCATCTTACCTATGTTGTACACTTCCTTTTTTGACAAAACAATTGTTTCACGATAGGAAACGATCTTTTCTTCCGTTACTCCATACTCCGTTGCCAAACGTTCCGCTATTTCCAACTGGTTTTCATCATTTGCAGGAATCACAATGACGTCGTAATCTTCCCATGAAATTTCTGCCGGATTTTCTATCTTTATTCCTCTGTATTCTGTTCCCCATAAATGGCGGGCAGAATCCGCCAGTGTCAGACCAGTTACTCCTTGCATAAGGCAATCGTCTATATATCCTCTTCCTATTTTTCCAATTCCATAAATGAGAACCTTTTTCATCCTATTTCTCCCATATTCAACTATTTTTTACAGCTCTATTTCTTTTTCCCACCAATATATCCGGGGTTCTCCCCATAAAATTTTTTCTTCCGGGACCACCTTGCCCAACTGACTTTTTATTTCCATGGCCATTTCCCGGTTTTTTACTGCAATTAAAATCTTATCAAAATCCAAGCGGCTCAAATCTTCGGGAGCCTGAATCTTATAATCATAGATGTAGCGGTTCTGCAACCCTCTGTCTATCCATGCAACGAGTTCAATTTTCTCTAGTTGCCGCAGTTGACGATAATAGGACTTTCCCACGGCCCCTGCGCCATATAAAATTAACTTCTTTCCTCCAACATCTAAGTCAAAAGGAATATGATATAGATCCCGCAGCTCTACAGAAAAAATATCCCGCAACCCTATTCTGATAAGAAGCAGCAAATAGGCCTGCAGTTGTTCCTTTAATCCGTATTCTTCTTCATAAGCTTCAAAAACCTTTGTCATATACTGTCTAAACCGATAGATTTTTGAAAAAATATCAGGATCCTTTGCATGACACATCGACGTTTCGTGGATTCTATAAAAATAAAAACTATCGTTGGTAATCACAACCGTTTTGGCAAGCAGCAGCGCCTGATAGACAACGGCCGCATCTTCTCCCATTGTAATCCCATCCTCTACCTCTCTGACGCTTTTTTCTAACAGTTCTCTTTTTATCAGCTTCGTCCAAAGGGACTGGATCACCCCCGGACATCCGGCATTAAAATCAAACATCATCTTTTTATGAAGCGTTTTCAGCCTCTCTTTTTCATATTTCCCTTCTGAAACCGTATGGCTCCATTGTGTAATTCTGCCGCCCTCTATACTTACTGTACTATAACTCAGTAAGTCGATTGTTCCATTTTCACTCATGGAAAGTACAGACTCCACCAGATTTTCTGCAATCCAGTCGTCACTGTCTACAAACATACAATACTGCCCACTCGATTTCTGGGTTCCCCTCTTCCGGGCCGCCACCAGCCCCTGATGTTCTCCCTGTACCACCAGGATCCTCGAATCCCTTTTGGCATAATCCGTACAGATCTCCAGACTCCTGTCTGTGGAACCATCATCCACCAGAATGATCTCTATTTCCTGGTATGTCTGACAGATCACGCTGTCCAAACAGGCTGGTAAATACTGTTCTGTATTATAAACAGGAATAATTACTGACACTAGCATGTTCTCTGTCCCTCCGCATCATCTGTCATTTCCATCAGTCAAAAAGATCCATTCGCGGCAAAACCCGCTCTCCTAAAATTTTCTTACATGCATACTCCAGTTCTTTCAGGTAATCAACTTTCATTTCCCGAGCCTGTATAACAATCTCTCGAAATGCCTCATACAAACCTTTTGCCTCTTCCATAGAATATCTTTCTTTCGACATTTCTGTCATCACATCATTAATGGCCTGTAAGTGTACTTCCTGCAATCGAAACCCGCTTTTCTCAATAGACTCTCTTTGAAACTGTGCATGCAGACGCGCTCTTTCTTCTCCATGAAATTTCTGACTCTGGACAGTTACCTCTTCCTCATGAATCCGTTTTAAATGTACCAGTCGATCGATCGAAGAGATCGTTCCGACTTTCGAACTGTCAATATAAAACTTAAAATCCTGCATTCCCAGACAATGGTCCTGATATCTTAAACCATATTTTTCTATAAAAGATTTCCGAATCATCACAGTACAATTCGCAAATTTTTTGATACTAAAAATGTGGGGATTATCTCAGGAAGCCTTGATTTACAAGCATTTATGCAGGATTTCAAACTGAATTTATCATCAAATTACTACCAATTTACTACGTTTGGAAAAATAACATGTGAACGAAAAGAAAGAGTCCTGATATGCCCCCGGAATCCTGCAAGCAGACACAACTACCACACAATTCCATACAACGTAAGAAGGGATAACGCCGTTTAAAAGGGTTATCCCTTTC
>JAAWAV010000059.1 GCA_022792335.1 Lachnospiraceae bacterium | reverse complement strand
GCAGACGTCCCTGTTTCTCTACGCTTTGTCGCTTCGCGACTCATCTTCTGTGGCTGACGGGCGTCCCCACTTATAAACGGCCGGTTCTTCTTTTTCTTTTATTCCGTACTGCACGCCACAGACGCCCTGCTTTGCAGGCCTTCGTCGCTTCGCGACTTCCCTCTGTGGCTGACGGGCGTCCCGCCCTATACCCCGAAAGACACTTCTCCTCCGGAAAGCAAGCTTTCCTCCGGAGAAGTGTCTTTCGGGGTGCAGTTCGGAATGGATAAACAAAAAGTTTAGTATACCTAAACAGTAAAACAGCTTCTATTATACATCTTTCTAATGCAGTGTCAATGGTTTTTTTACTTTTTTTCCAGGTTTTAAATGGCAACAGAAAAAGCGCCGGGCAGCTACAGAAATTTAGCTGTCCGACGCTCTCTTGTCGTACTTTTAGTTTTCTTCTGTCAATCCGTAAATCTGATAGAGAGAAAGCATATTCTGATAGGTCATCTTCCGAGCCAGAAGTTGTTGATAAGTTACGGTTTTCACTTTCTTTTCTGCCTTTAACCGCTCCATCCTGGCCAGAATATCCGCATATTCCTTCTGTACTGCCATAAGCATTCGTTCAAAAGCTTCCAGACGATTCTCCTCCATCCTCTCATATCTCCCGCTTATCTATACTTCTCTTACATTCAGATTCAGGCAAATATCTCTTCCGTATCTGTAGGTCAAATCTGAGCATCCAAAATATACATAGCAATAAAGATCACAGACAGAATGTATACCAGAACCGGTACCTCCTTGGCTTTGCCACGGCAAACCTTAATCACAGCATAAGAGATAAATCCGAAACCGATACCATCAGAAATGCTGTAGGCAAAAGGCATCATAGCGATAGTTAGGAAGCAGGGAAGAGCTGTCTCAAAATCACCCCAGTTGATCTTCGCCGCGCCCATCATCATATAAACACCCACAATAATCAAAGCAGGAGCCGTCGCCGCACTGGGCACGATTCCGGCAATGGGAGCTAAAAGCACACATACCAGGAACAAAAGACCCGTTACAATAGAAGCTAGCCCTGTCCGTCCTCCCTCCTGGATACCGGTAGAAGATTCTACAAATGTGGTAACAGTTGAAGTACCCAGACAAGCGCCCACACAGGTAGCCACAGCATCGGCAATCAACGCACGATCTCCTCCAGGAAGATTTCCATCTTTATCAAGCATCCCTGCATTTCCTGCAGTTCCAAGAAGAGTTCCCACCGTATCAAAGCAGTCTACAATAAAGAAACTGATCACTGCGGTAATCAGGGGCAAAAGTCCCATAGACATCACACCGCCAAAATCCAACTGGAATGCCGTCAGGCTGATATTCCCAATATTGCTCATCGTCATACTCTCCGGCATGGTAGTAATTCCCATAGGAATACCGATGATGGTGGTGAGAATGATCCCGATAAAAATAGCTGCCTTAATCTTATGAGCAATCAGGACTCCGGTGATCAGAAGGCCAATCAGAGCAAGAAGTGCGGGGCCTCCGGTAATGGCTCCCATATCTGTATAGCTGCCATCAGTCGGTCCAAAGCACTGTACAATACCGGAATTTAACAGGCCGATAAATGCGATAAACAAACCAATACCCACAGAAATTGCGTCCTTCAGGCAGACCGGAATCGCCGCAATGATCTTGCTACGCAGGGGGGAAACTGTAATGACCAGGAACAGGATTCCAGAAATCAGAACGACTGTCAGGCCCTGCTGCCAGGTGTAACCCATACTGAAGCAAAGCGTATAGGTAAAGAATGCATTCAGTCCCATACCGGGCGCCTGTGCAAAAGGCACATTAGCAATCAGCGCCGTCAAAAGCGTACCGATGGCCGCCGAGAGACAGGTGGCAACCATGACCGCCGTGAAATCCATCCCCGCCTGAGATAGGTAAGTCGGATTGACAAAAATAATGTAGGCCATGGCAAAGAACGTGGTAACCCCAGCCAGCACTTCCGTTTTCACAGTGGTGCCATGTTCTTTCAGTTTGAAAAACTTTTCCATTTTTTTCCTCCGTTTCTTCCTGCATGTTTCTTACACGCAACAGGCCGGAACAGAAAAATCGCTCTGCTCCGGCTGTGTTTATGAACACCACGATTATCCTATCATAAAATTTTTATAAACTCAATAAAAAATTAAGAAAATTCTGTTTTTGATTCCATTTATGTCTAAAAGCTGCTGAGAATTGTACCATCAACTGCATTGACCGATAAGAGACACTCTCTGTCCGCCTGATTGGAACTTTTCTGATTGCCTTCTTCGTCTGTAAACTGATAGGTTCCAAAGGCATCCCAGGCAGGAATCAACCGTCCCGTCATGCTTCCCTCAACATCCGGTACCCAATGGTAAACCAGACGAATTTCATCCACGACAACGGCTTTCCGTTCATTGGGCTCACGTTGGAGCGAGAGGTAGATTTCCTCGTATATCTTTTCAATCTCTGAAAACGGAAGAAGCGTAACTGGTTCTCCATCATTTTTC
Source organism: Lachnospiraceae bacterium (assembly GCA_022792335.1). Taxonomy (GTDB): domain Bacteria; phylum Bacillota; class Clostridia; order Lachnospirales; family Lachnospiraceae; genus Lientehia. The sequence goes on along the minus strand of JAAWAV010000059.1, from coordinate 45,386 downwards.
ACCACATAATCCCTGTAAGAAAGTTCCTCGACTCCATTATCGTCTATCACAAAACGTATTCCGCCGGACTCAGAATGATATCCGACTGGTACTCCCTGCAATTCCCTTACATAGCAAACAACATGCCCGGCTTTCTGAATATTTTCATAGTCAAATTCCTGCTGCCCCATATAATCAAGGACGAATCCTTCTGAGATTCCCATCTGATTCATATACTGCTCGGCCAGCTTTTTCGCTGCCTCTCCAGAAATGGTACACTCGTTCCGAACAAGTCTGGGCCATGAACGGACAGACAGAGAGCTTTCTCTTAAAACCACTTGTACCGTCCTCTGTTCCCAGTCTGTAAATCCTTCCAGACGATCGCCCATGTTCATAAGATCCTGAGAATCTGGCATGAGAGAAATTTCTTCCTTTCGAACTTCCTTCTCTATTTCTCGCAGGCATTTCTCCGTAACTTCCATGACCTCTTCCAAGCTCTTCCGTTCCTCTTCCCCACGGTAATACTGATTCTCCAGGCGAAAGGCTGTATGGGTTTTCGTCCTGACCAGATGTTCATAATTTTCTGGTTCAAAACGATACAGCCCCCCGTCCCCGAGAATTGGTTCCACCAAAGTTCGGATATCCTTATCCCCAAATTTTCTCTGTTCCGCTGAGACAATCTCAAAAAAGTCCGCATCCGGCACCGTCACCACCGCGTCAAAAACTGCTCCGGTCGAAAACCTCTCCGGTACTCCCAGCTCTTTTCTCAAAATTTTCTGTTTTTCTGTTTCCTCTGTCCCCTTTGGCGCCGTAGTCTCTGAATGTTCTTTTTCCTCGTTTCGCTTCTCTATTTTGTGAGGTTGCATCTCTGTTTTTTTTGCAGCAATGTGATTGGCCTTAGCCTTTCCACAGCCGATTCCAAGCATCAGACTAAATAAAATCCCAGTCATCCATAAGGCGATCCTTCTCTTTCCCATAAATCCAAGCTCCTTTCTTTCCTGCTTGATAAATTCTTACACTACTATATTAAAAGAAAGTCTGTGGAAAATCTTCATCGCCCTGTAAACGTTTTGTAAAAGGAAACGGTCGCTGTCGTTCCTTCCCCTTCCCGACTCTCAAACTGAATCTCTGCATGATGGAGGCGGGCGATTTGTTCGCAGATGGCAAGGCCAAGACCGAGTCCCTCCTGTCCAGAGTTTTCTACTTGGTAAAAAGGTTCCCGGATTTTTTCCAGTTCCTCCTTAGTCATACCCTTTCCAAAATCCTGGACAATAACCTGACCTTCCTGGAGCCTTACCTGAATTTCCTGTCCGGAGGCAGAAGCCTTCGCCCCATTATCTAAGAGATTGACAAAAAGGCTTATCAGAAGATCTCTGTCTCCATGTACAGAAAAATCCTCTCTCCTATCTAGCCGGAATTTCCCGTTCGGCCTCCGTTTCTCTGCCATCAAAAGTGCTTTCTCCAAAAGCTCCCCGGCCTGTTGCACTTTCATAGAAATCGCTTCGTTTTGGTGAAGAGCCATCAGTTCCATCAGTTTTGCAGATAAACGCTGCAGATAGCTAGCCTGTTCATGGATATTTTGAAGGGCACGCGCACTCTCCCGTTCTCCCAATTTTACATGAAGCAGCGTCTCCGAATATCCCAGAATCGAAGTCATAGGCGTCCTCATTTCATGAGCCAGACTTCCAAGGAGCCGTTCCTTTTCTTCCCCGGCAAGCGTAAGCTCTCTGATACGGCTTTCCACCTGCCCGGCCATAAGGTTAAAGGCTTCCGCCAATTTTCCCGTCTCATCCCGCCGTTTTACCTTGGCTCGTACGTCATAATTTCCCCGGCTAATCTCCCCGGCCACTCTGGTCAAACTTTCTAGCGGCCCAAGTACCAGCTTTGCCGCCACCGCGCCCAAAACGGAAGCCACCGTCACAAATAACATCCATAACAAAGAAAATTGCCGAATAAATTCCTGTGTCTCCTCATGAACTTCCGTCAGATCCTGTACACAAAACAGATAGTTCTCTCCTCCAAGCCATGGAAGCGCAGATCCGATAACGATCCAGTATTCGCCGTTTTCCCGCTCCAGCACATAGTCTGTCTCTTCAAATCTTCCTTCTTCCCTCCACCCTGCATCCCAGGAAATCTCATAAAGGGAAGAATCGCAGAGCACGGTTCCATCTTTTATCCAAATGCAGCCGTCAAAAAGGCTCTGCTCAAACAACTGTTCTACAAGTAGACGGGAAATCTCACTGGATCCTTTTGTGGCCGATTCTGTCTGCCAGATCCATTCCATGGTATATCGGGCAGATTCATAACTTTGTATTCTGGCGTCTGCCGCGCGGGCAAACTGCCGTTTTTCATATTCGTTTCCCAAAAGCCAGCCGCAAAGAACCCCACATCCCGTCAATATTACAAAAATAAGAGCCATGATCTTCTGATACAATTTCATCCCCGTACCTCCAACCGGTAACCGATTTTCGGTATAGTCTGAATCAGTCCTGGCACTCCCAGCTTCTTTCTGAGCTGGCCGATGTGGACGTCTACGGTCCTCGTCTCCCCGATATACAGATCCCCCCAGACTTCTTTTAAAAGCCGTTCCCTAGAAAATGTCACATTCTTATTTCTGGCAAGGAGTACAAACAGATCATATTCCAGCGGCTTCAAATGAATTTCCTTCCCCTCCCTTTTCACTGTTCTGCTCTCCAAGAAGATCTCCACACCCCGAACCGTCAAAGTTCTTTGCAGGCGTCCCGTCCGATCCAGCACTTTCTCTACCCGTACCAGAAGTTCTAACACGTCAAATGGCTTTACAATATAATCTTCTGCGCCGCCTTTTAAGCCCCGTACCTTGGACATCACGTCGTCTTTTGCTGTCAGAAAAACCACTGGAATCCCCCGTTCTTTCAGTACTGGAAGGAGTGCAAAGCCGTCTTTCCCAGGCAGCATAATGTCCACAAGGGCCAAGTCAAATGTTTTATCTTCAGCCAAAAGATGTAAAACTATCTCGCCATCCGGGCAGACCTTTGTCCTGTAGCCGGCTACAGAAAGATTCATCTCCAGAAGTTCTGCAATAGCCTGATTATCCTCTATGATTAAAATACGGTTTTCCATTCTTTTTCCCCCTGCATACATGGTCTGTCTTATTTTAACATAGATTTCTATCTTATGAGTATTTCCCTTTGTAAACAAGTTGTAAATATGGTACACTGTAGCTGTTTAACATTCTGTCCGTTCAGGAGGTATTCCCATGACATTTTCTTCATCTGCCATTGAAACAGCCGCCGTCTGTTCTTCCGCTTTCCATGCAGGTCGCCCTTTAAGCCAAAAAGTCTATCTGGAACTTGGCGTCCCTTCCGAAAACGATACCACTGCTGATGCAGAGCGGCTGTTATCGGCCCTGCGCCCGGAATTTCCGGAAGTGTCCCTTCCCTATTATGTCCTGAAACGGGATTATCCAGCCTTTCGAAAAGAAAATTGGCGTGTCACGGCATCTGTCGTCTTTACGGGAAACAACTGGCAGATTTCCTCTATCGAAGCTGGAAATACCACTGATTTTCATTATGGTTTGGCCGCAGATCTTGGAAGTACGACTGTGGTCATGAGTCTGATGAATCTGAATACAGGAGAACTTCTGGCGGAAGAGGGTTGCTTTAACCGACAGATTTCCTTTGGAACGGATATTCTCACCAGAATTTTTTATACCCAGAGTGGCGACTTACAAAAAAAAGAGCTTCAGACGGCCACAACAGACACCTTTGTAGAACTGATGGACCGTCTCCGGGAAAAGACCGGCGTCGACGTATCCAAATGTCCCGTTCTGGTCGTGGGAGGAAATACCACCATGGTTCATTTTCTTCTGGGGATTGATGCTTTTCCTGTGTTTATGGCCCCTTTCGCTCCTGTCTTTCATAGCGGCGGTTTCATTCATGGCCCTGAGCTTTCCCTCCCCTTCGACGGACTGGTCCATTGCATCCCCTCTGCCGCCAATTATCTGGGCGGCGACATTGTCAGCGGCCTTCTGGCGGCCGGTATTGTAAAAAACAAAGAGATTTCCCTCTACATCGATATCGGTACCAACGGAGAAATGGCGGTGGGCAACTCAGAATTTCTCGTGGCCGGAGCCGGGGCTGCCGGTCCGGCTCTGGAGGGCGGTATCAGCAAATATGGCATGCGGGCGGAAGCAGGAGCCGTGGACACTGTCTCCATAGAGGATGGGCGTTTCACCTTCACAACCATTGAGCATACTTCGGTAAAAGGTATCTGTGGTTCCGGGATTGTGGATCTGCTGGCCGAGCTTTTATTAAACGGCTGGATGGATTTAAGGGGCATTTTGCAAGAAGGGCAATCGGACAGAATTATAGAAAAAGATGGGGAGCTGGTCCTGGTTTACGGACAGGATAACGAGACGATAGACGGAGAAGAACGGTATTTTTCTCAAAGCGATATTTTAAACTTCATGGATACCAAAGCTGCCGCAGCTACCATGGTAGACTGCCTTCTTTCCGAGACAGGAATTTCTGCTGATGAGATCAGCCATATTTATATGGCCGGTTCCTTTGGCAAATATCTGAATCTGGAATCTGCCATTACTATCGGCCTCTATCCGGATCTGCCAAGAGAACGATTTATTTGTATGGGAAACGGCTCCCTGAAAGGAGCCTGCGCCCTTCTTGCTGATCGGACTCTTCTGGAACAGTTTCGTCAAATTCTTCCGAACATGCATTATCTTCAGTTCGCTACGGTAGAAGATTTTGTCCCCCGGATGCAGGCCGCCAAATTCTTTCCTCATACTGATCTCGAAGCCTGGCCCACAGTAAAAGCAAAGCTCATTCGCCGTGGAACATTAAAAGGATAAATGTCACAAATAAGGAGACAGATATACAACCTGTCTCCTCTACAAACTCTGTTTTTACATCATAATTTCTCTAATCGGACAGCATCATACGGTCGTTGGCGAACTCGCCGCCGCTGGCATCCTCAAACTTCTTGAGTAAATCTTCTACTCTGAGTTTCTTCTTTTCTTCGCCCCGCACATCGTAAATAATCTGTCCCTCATGCATCATGATTAGACGGTTTCCGAGACGTAAGGCGTCTTTCATATTATGCGTTACCATAAGAGCTGTCAGTCGTGCCTCCGCAACCATCTCTTCTGTCAGACTTAAAACCTTTTTCGCCGTTCTGGGGTCCAAAGCCGCCGTATGCTCGTCAAGGAGCAAAAGTTTCGGCTTCTGAAGGGTCGCCATCAGAAGGGTCAGCGCCTGTCTCTGGCCGCCGGAGAGAAGTCCCACCTTGGCAGTCATCCGCTCCTCCAGCCCAAGACCGAGACGCTTTAATTCCTCATGGAAAATCTCCTTCTCCTGCTTTGTGACGCCCCACTTAAGGCCCCGCCTGCGTCCTCTTCTATGAGCCAGAGCCATATTTTCCTCAATCTGCATCCCTGCCGCAGTTCCCATCATGGGATCCTGAAATACCCGCCCTAAAAGAGATGCCCGCTTATATTCCGGCTGACGGGATATATTTACGCCATCCAGATAAATGGTTCCACAGTCGATAGGGTACACGCCTGCAATCATATTCAGCATCGTGGATTTCCCGGCCCCGTTCCCGCCGATGATGGTAACAAAATCCTCCGGCTCCAGATGCAGATTCAGATCCCTAAGGGCCTGTTTTTCCGTAACGGTTCCGGGATTAAAGGTTTTGCTTACATGACTGATCTTCAACATGTGTCACTTTCCTCCCTTCCCGGCATCGCCGTCTGTCATGGGGTTATAACTGGCGGCCCGCCTTCTCTTCTCCAGAAAGACTGGTACTGTCAGAGCCGCCGCCACCAAAATTGCCGTCAGAAGCTTTAAATCATCCGTATTCAGACCAAGCTGGAGCACTACTGCTACGATAATCCGGTAAATCACAGAACCAATTACCACCGATAGCAGTTTTGTTCCAAAGCTGGTTTTCTTTCCGAAAATCACCTCGCCGATAATAATGGAGGCCAGGCCAATCACAATAGCGCCTGTACCCTGCTTTACGTCAGCATACCCCTGGCTCTGTGTCACCAGCGCGCCGGAAAGCGCTACCAGACCATTGCTTATGGCAAGTCCCAGAACCTTATTCCGATTGGTATTCATTCCCAGAGAGCGGGCCATATTTTCATTGTTTCCTGTTGCCCGGATGGCCGATCCGATCTCCGTACCGAAAAACCAGTACAAAACTGCAATCAGTCCCGCCACAAAAATGAGCCCTACCACCATGGAAACCCAATTCTGCCCAAGTCCTGTCAGACTCACAAGTTGTTTGAAAATTGTAGGACTCTTTAAAAGCGGCGTATTGGAACGTCCCATAATGCGCAAATTAATGGAATACAGCCCGATCTGGGTCAGGATTCCGGCCAGAATCGCTGGAATCTCACACCTCGTATGCAAAAGCCCCGTGATAAAACCGGCCAGCATACCGGCCAGAACTGCCACAACAAGAGACAGCCAGGGATTTACCCCCACCGTAATCAGTGCAGCGCAGGTACAACCTCCAAGGGCAAAACTTCCATCCACGGTCAGGTCCGCCACATCCAGTATCCGATAAGTCAGGTAAATGCCAAGTGCCATAATCCCCCAAAGGATCCCCTGGCTGACAGCGCCTTGAATCGCCAATATAATCCCCATACGGTTTCTCTCCTCCCCGACGTTCCTTTTTGTCCGTTATTCTGCCAGATCTTTTGCTCTGTCCATCACACCGTCCAGGCTTACGTTCAGCTCCTGCGCTGCTTTTGAGTTCACTGCCAGGCTGCAGTCTTTAGCGTTTATATACTGAACAGGCATAGTACTGATATCTGTTCCATTTTCCAGAATATCAACAGCCATCGCTCCAGCCATCTTGCCCAGTGCAAAGTAATCAAGACCATATGTAGCCAAGCCGCCGTTTGCCACCATATTTTCTTCTCCTACGATGCAGGGAAGTCCATTTGCATTGGTGATCATGGTCACAGTCGCCATCGCCTCTGCCAGAAGATTGTCGGTGGGAATATAAACAGCATCTACCTTGCCAATCATAGACTCTGCCACCGACTGAATCATGCTGGAATCTGATACAGTGAACTCCTCATATTCCAGGCCCTTCTTTTCACAGACTTCCTTTGCAAGATTAGCCTGAAGGATGGAATTATCTTCAGAAGAGCAGTACATAATACCGACCTTTTTTGCATCGGGAAGAAGTTCCTGCAGTAAAGAAATCTGCTCCTCCACCGGATTCATGTCGGAAGAACCGGATACATTGGTCCCCGGCGCATCGTTGCTGTCCACCAGCCCTGCTGCCGCAAAATCTGTAATAGCTGTCGCCAGAATCGGAATTTCCGTCGTCTTTCCTGCCACGGCCTGAGCAGCGGGAGTTGCAATTGCAAGGATCAGTTTATTTTTGTCATTGACCAGTTTGTTTGCAATCGTCTCACAGTTGGAAACGTCCCCCTGGGCATTGTTAAAATCCAGTTCCAGATTCTTTCCCTCTTCATATCCTGCTTCTTTTAAGGCCTCCACAAATCCGTCATAAGCCGCATCTAAGGCCGGATGTTCCGTAAGCTGAACCACGCCGATTTTTACGGTCTCTCCGTTTGCCGAAGCTTCGCCTTTGGACTCCGGAGCCGCCGTCTCACCACCCTTTGTCTCCTCTGCTTTTGTCTCCTCAGCCTGCGTCGTCGCCTTCGTCTCTGCCGCTTTCTCTGTCTCCTTCTTGTCCCCGCCCCCGCAGGCCGCAAGAAGATTCACAGCCAGAAGAGCCGCCGTCATCATCGCCACTACTTTCTTTTTCATAATATAATACTTCCTCTCTTTTTGTTTTTTAACGCCGCTTAACAGCATACTACAAAAAATCAGGAAAGTCAATACATTAAAGTGTTGTAATTCAACGCGCTAAAGTATCGGCAAATTTGTTCGGATTATCGTAAGAAAGGGAATGATACCGGGCCAGGGCAGCAGCTCTCCCGCGCTGACGGAAAGCAACGCTTTGGAGAGCAGACTGCTAACTACGACCAAGGCGCTCAGAAGGACTGTCGCGCTTCCTTATTTCTTCTTTATAGAATCAGGGATGAACGCGGCGCCAAAGAACCCCAAAGAGTAGAAATAAGAGGCCGACCATGGCCAACCAGTACTTCGGAAGGAAATTTCCCTGAGTCATAGAGAAAAGATAAAAATTTTTGACGTATTTGTCGCCGCTGAAATTGATCGCGTAATAGACCAGAGGAATCATATATCCCACGGCTACATTGTCTGTCAGACTGTAGATCGCCATCCCGAGGCCGCCCAGGAACAGGGCGCCGGCCAGCACGCCGAAAAAGTAACTCCATAGCGGGAACTGACATCCGCCGCCTTTTAAAAACAGGATACAGGCCATTTCTGCCGCTGCCAGAACTAGCAGACTTTCTATCACCCGGATTCCGTGGACTAAGCTCAAAGATATCCGTTTTGATCGCAGCAGATCCCTGATATCCTTATCCTGGTCTGCCATAAAGATCGGGACTAGCAGTACCACCCCCAAAAGGGCCGCATACATTTCCAGTGTTTTCGCTGATTCCCTGGGGCTTAAATTTTCTGTACTCATCAAAAACGGCATCAGACAAAACAAAAGAACGGCCGCCAGAATGTAAAATTTAAGATGATGTTTCAAATATACTTTACTTATTTTTGCGTAAGCTTCCAAAATGAATCCCTCCCCCTTTTCGTTTCCAGTCATAGACAAAGACGGCAGATGCTATGAGGATCAAACTTAAGATGCCATAAAAGATACGGTTTCCAATAAGACTTGAAAGTTCCCGTTCAAAAAGCTCTGTATTTCCAAGGGAATTAAATCTTGGAATCAATTTCAGGCCGAAATTTCCAATCAGAGTATCTATGGATTGAAATACACTGGTAAACCAAAGAATCCCCTGCACCAGTATTGCAGCCACGCTTCCGGTCAGTTCGCTGACAAAAAGTCCCATAGCCAAAGTGAAAGTCGCCGTAGGAAACATCCATCCTCCTACATATTTGAAGAAAGCAAAGGTATCTGCCGAAATACCTGCGGTTCCCGCTGTCACGCTACATTGGATCTGGGCAAATCCAGCTAAGGCTACAATCGGAACCATCGTCGCCGTAAGGAGCGCCAGATATCTGGCAAGAAGGATACACGCCGAAGATGCCTGTTTGGAATAAAGGGCCGGAAGCGCTTTGGAACGTTTATCCCTGAGGGTCCTCGCTACTGCCGGGAATACCGGAAGAATCGCTACCATCAGTCCCATGTAGTCGCAAAACAGTCTCGCAAAAGCTCCGGAATACCGGTCCTTTTCAATGATATCCTGATATTCCTTCAGCGCCCCCTCATAGGTCTGGGGTACCTGAACCCCATTTTTTACTCTGGCTGGCGCATACATGGAACCTCCTCCGAGCAAATCATCGACCTCCTCCATCAGCTCCAGAAACCGCTCAAAGGAAACGCCTTCTGCCAAAGTATCCTCGAAGTCAGGAGTCGGAGGCTCTGCCATTTCTATTTCAATTCCTGACTTCGCCGCCTCTTTATAGAAGTCACTTTCTTCATTAATATAATCATACCCCAGTTGCTCCAGTTCTTCTACAGGCTTTCCCGTAAGTTCCGCCAGGATTTCTCCCATCTGCGCCTTCTTTTTCTCTCCCAGGAATACTCGTTTGTAAAACCCGAACGGATAGGTTGTGTAGCTGTTTTGAGCATAGTCTTCTGTCAACCGTCTTAAAGTTTTCGTTATAATGAGCCCCTCGTCTGTGGAATAGGTATGACCGTATTCTCCCTCATGTCCCGGCTGCGGTTTTATAATCCTCCAATCCGTTTCACCGAGCTGGCTTACAAAAAATAAAATCAGACAGGCTACATAGGCCCAAAAAGCCAGGCTTTTTACTGTCTGCTTACATTCCTTGAAAAACAGTGTTCCAAACATCAAAATTCTCTCCTCTCTGCATGCATCAAATACAGGTAGGCATCTTCCACCCCCGCCTTACAGACCTCGGCCGCAAATGCCGGAGGCGTTTCAGAAATAAACCGGATCTGGGCCGTACCGCCTGTAGTCAGAATAGAGGTCACTGAATAGCTCTCCTGAACTTTCTGCAGTTCCAGTTTGGAGATCTCCGCCCGGTATACCTGCCCTTCGGCCAGCGAAAGAAGCTCCTCCACCGTGCCGTCAAAGATTAGTTCTCCCTGATCCAGCACTCCGATCTGCTCACAGGTCGCTTCCACATCCCCCACGATATGGGTAGACAAAATGACAATCCGATTCTGGGCCACTTCACAGAGAAGATTGCGAAACCGTACCCTCTCCTCTGGATCTAGCCCTGCCGTAGGTTCATCTACAATCAGCACCTTTGGATCATGAAGAAGCGCCTGGGCGATTCCAAGCCTTCTACGCATCCCCCCGGACATGGCCCGCACTTTCATCTTTCCGTTTTCCTGAAGATTAACCCGTTCTAGCAGCGGTCGGATTCGCGTTTTTCGCTCCGCTCTCGTAAGTCCCGACAGTACTCCCAGATAATCCATGGCCTCGTAGGCGCTCATTCCCCCATACATGGAGAAATCCTGAGGAAGATAGCCCACCATAGCGCGTACTTTGCCTGCCTGCTCCACTGGTATCCCACAGACGCTTACCGTTCCTCCACTTTTCTTCGTCAGTGTAGTAAGCACTTTCATCATCGTCGTTTTTCCTGCCCCGTTGGTTCCCAAAAGACCGTACATTCCTTCCCGAATTGTCAGGTTTAGATCTTTTAGGGCCTGCTTTTTCCCATAAAATTTGTCCAGATGTTCAATTCTAATTTCCATATTCACTATTCCTTCCCGACCGCGTTTGGAAATTTTCATGAGACAAATTCCCCTATATGAAAAACCCCGGCGGCCATTTTTTACCGTCAGGGTTATTATAAAAGTAAAATCTCTACTTTTTCTCTAGAAGCTCCGAACTTCTACCACGAATTTATTTCTCTGGCACCTTTGTCTCAAAAGCCGCTGAAACAATCGCTCCGCCGTCCACGCTGTTATGGACGCTTAAGCCACCTCCGTGCTTCTCACATAGCATCCGGCAGATATAAAGCCCGATCCCAAAGTGCTCCTTATCCGTTTCCCCTTTGTCCCTGTAGTAAGGTTTCGTTGCCATACGAAGGCCCTCATCTGAAAATCCCGGCCCGTCATCTTTCACATAAAGTTCCAGAAAGCCCCCTGCTTCTACAAGGATTACCTGCAACCATTCCTTCGCATAACGCATACCGTTTGAAAGAAGATTCTCCGCCACTTCCAGAAAAAGCTCTTCATCCAAATGGAACTTCTGCTCTGGCAAAATGCGCTGCTCCGTCCAGATCCGGATATCCCCGGTTCCGTCAAGGGCCTCCGACATGGATTTTACCGCTCCAAAAATCTCTGCCCCCGTGACCAGCTTTTTCACTGCTTTTCTATCCTCCAGAGAACTCACACTCTTCATAGTATCCCCAAAGCGCCTAAGTCTTAAAACCTGTCGGTCCATCATGACAAGCGTCTCCATAAGCTTCTCCCTGCTTATCTTCCCTTCCGGATAATATTTCTCCAGAAAATCAATATATCCATGTAGCACTGTGAGAGGGGTTCGAAGATCGTGGGCAAACGCATGGTTGAGCCGTCTCTGCTCCTCCATCATATCCCACATCTTCTGATGATTTTCCCTGAGGCTCCCCCTCATTTTCTCAAATCCGGCACAGAGCCTTCCCATCTCATCCCTGGCCTGATATTCGCAAGTAAACTCCAGATCGTTGGCGGCAATTTTTTCCGCACCGTCCGCCAGGATTTGAAGCGGGACTTTTAACTTATTCCGATAAAACGAAATGCAGATTCCAGATACTCCGGCTGCAATATATAAAAAGGGCCCCCAGGTTTGCAAAAAATCCATTAGATTCCGAATTGCCCGGTCCATGCTGTCCATTTCAGCATCAATATTAACATATCCCTCATAAGGTATCAGATAATATTCCTGTCCGTAGAAAAATTCTGCATCCCCATAATATTCTGATTCATCATCCGTTGTTCCATTCTCCGGCTCAGGATACATAGGCTCTCCATCTCCTATCCCAGAAATCCCTGGCCTTAGAGATCGTTCTTCCTTAGCATTCTGCTCCGCAAGAGACTGATATTTCCAGTGAAGATTATTTAAAATATCCTGGGAAAGAGATCCGGAAATCCCGATGACAAACAATGTAATCGCCGTCCCTAAGACTATATAAAGAGCCAAAGCTTTTTTTAAGGAAAGATGAAACAGACTTTCCCGGAGTACCCGCCATTTTCGTTTCAGCCAACCCACTGGTAGCCCACCCCCCAGACTGTCTCGATATACGTATTCTCCGAATACTTTTTAAGCTTCAGACGAATCCTCCGGATATGTTCCGTCACAATCGCTTCATCGCCGTCGCTGTCATAGCCCCAGAGTTTCTCATAGATCCGTTCCTTGGAAAACACCTGGCCCCGATTCATGGAGAGCAGCTCTACAATATCAAACTCTGTCTTTGTAAGACCTACATTCTCGCCACTGCAGTAAACACATCGTCTGGAATAATGAATGACCAGCTCATCCAAAAACCGGAGGGCTTCCTTTTTCCCGGCTCTGGCCTCCCGCCGCAGATGAGCCGTCACCCGCGCTCCCAGTTCCTCCAGAGAAAAGGGCTTGATAATATAATCGTCGCCTCCGATCATCAACCCGTTAATCCGATCCTGCTCCTCCACCCTGGCTGTCAAAAACAAGATCGGGCAATCCACATATTCCCGGATCCTCCGGCACACCTCCAGCCCGTCCATTCCCGGCATATTAATATCCAGGAGAATCAGATCCGGTTGCCCAGATATCCGTTCCAAAACCTCTTTTCCATCTTTCGCGGTCTCTGTCCGATATCCCTGCATATAAAAAAAATCCATGAGTAATGCCCGAATATCTTCCTCATCGTCTGCAATTAAAATTTTATATGCCATAATCGCATTCTCCCAACCTGTTTTTTTCGATTTTATCATAAAATTCTCTACAAAAACACGATTCTTATAGACGCATTGTCATTATTTACCTCGAATAATGGATATAAATGACTTTTTTGGTCGATTTTTAGCCCCTCTATGGACTTTTCTTTCATTTTATTCTATATTTTAAGAAAGATCCAAAAGATAAATCCACACATGTGAAAAGGAGGAACTACGTATGAAACCAACCATGCAATCCACACTCCAGTCCGTCGGCGTTTCCCCTCATTACTGCGGATACCGGTATTTCATCCTGGCTGTAACCATGGCTGCTGAAAAACCTTGGCGTCTGCAAAATATCCGTAGAGAAATATACATTCCCATTGCCGAAGCCTGTCACGCCAGTTCCGCAACTGTTGAAAAAAATCTTCGGACCATCCGGGATGTCATGATACGAAATGGCGCTCTCACACTGTTATCCAAAATGACCGGTAGTTCCTGGCCGGGAAGGCCTCCTTATCCCAGGGAAATCATCGAAGCTTTTGCCGAATACTTTTCAGAAGAACTGATCGGGGCTGATCAGAATCAATCGTCTTTTTAAGGGCTCTTTTGGTCTATTTTTCTCTTCTCCATGGACTTTCCTTCTATTTTGTTCTATATTTTAAGAAGTACGAACGATAAAAATGAAAAAATACATGTATAAGGGAGGAATCGTCTATGAACAAAGCTTTGAAATCCACACTCCGCTCCGTGGGTATTTCCCGTCATTACCGCGGATACCGGTATTTCATTTTGGCTATAACCATGGCCGCCGAAAAACCTGAACGACTGATGAACATCCATAGGGAAATCTATACTCCTATCGCCCAAACCTGCTGCACCGATCCGGCGTCTGTTGAGAAAAATCTCCGGACCATTCGGGATGTTATGATACGAAACGGTGGTGGTACACTATTATCCCAAATGACCGGAAATCCTTGTTGGGAAAACAAGCCTCCTTATCCCAGAGAACTGATCAAAATCTTTGCAGAATATTTTGCAGAGGAACTGAACCAGGCATGCGATAATGTCTGAATTTTTATGATATAAAATAGGCTTCGCCATAGAGTTTCCTTCCGGATCTCCCTGTGGTGAAGCCTGTTTTTCTGTTCTCCTACTGAATCAGATTCCTCTGTCACCGACTCCACTCAGATTCCGTGGCCGCCGTTATGAACTAACTTTTGACCGGATTCTTTTCTTTGAAGGCCGGCCTGTAGCGCGCTTGCCTAAAAATTCCCACAGCCCAAAGACAAAAATCCCTATCATTGTCAAAGCTAACCCTGCGCCCCCTCCTGGCAATTCATAATCCATCTCAATTTGATTTTTTCCCGCCGGCACTTCTACTCCGATGAAACCGCCTTTCTCTACATAAGAGGCGTCCTTTCCGTTTACCTTTACTCTCCAGCCTGTCTCATAGGGAACTGTGAACATAAGTTCTGTAGGTTCCTCTCCCTCATATTCTGCCAAAAGGGTCGTCCCCTCCATTTTCTGAACAATGCATGGATTCCTCTGTATGTGCTCCATCGTCCGGGCAAATTGTTCCATATTCAGACTTACTCCGCAAAATCCATAATCTTTCATATATGGGCCACTGCCCTTTCTTACCTGAACGATAACGGTTTCTCCTTTCTGAAACTCTCCTAGACATCTCACTGTATTGTCGTACCAATTATTCTGACACAGATATTCTCCATTTACATAAATCTGCATTCCTGGCTGCCCATTGGTAAAATAAACGTATAAAGGCCCATCCTCTGTTGCATGAATTTTCCATTCTGTCTGGCTAAGGGAATCTGTACTTTCCTCTGCCACATCTACCTTCGTATAGAAACCTGCCGACTCTCCCAAAACTCCTGATAAAAACTGTTCCTGGTATTCAAAGACTCCTGTTTGGCCCTCCGGCAGCTTTGAAAGCATAGAGGGATAACCGGCAGAAAGCGCATATGGATTTCTGTATAAATCAATCCCCTCTGCAACGTCTTTTTCCACCAGCTCATATCCTGCAATCGGATATTTGGACAGCACATATTTGATCCCCAGAAGAGAATCCATCGGCAGCATAGATGTAAACGGAATAATCGTCGTATCGCTGCTGTAGCCCATCGCTTTTAAAATTTCTGCAAGCTTCACATTATTTGTCGAACTGTAATGAGAAACTGCACTATAACCAAAAGCCATAGATTCCGAATTACAGGCGCTTCTGTCGGAAAATCTGGTGAAAGTTTTGTCCATACGGTAACAGCCCGGATCGAAAGTTTTAATGGCATTCACCACTTTTTGCACACTGGAATTATAATCCGTATACATGGAGGCGCTCTGCGTGTGGTCCATAAACTCCATCGTCAGTTTCCCGACAAACTCTGCCACCGTACAGGCCAGAATCACTGCTCCAAAAGCCAACCGTTTTCTGGTCTTTTTTTCATCCATCCCCGTCAGACAAAATCCAATCGCCACTATGAAAAAGCAGCACATATACAGACCTCTTCTGCTCGTATAAGGCTGAATATAGTCATAAAAAAGTGCCAAAAATACGAGGATTCCGACAGCTTTTCCCATCTCTCGCTTTCCAGGTTTTTCGCCCTGTTCCTGAATGCACAGAGCCGCTACCACCAGTAGGAAAAAGGAATAAAGAAATGCATATCGGTAGGTATGGGAAGAAGGAACCTTCAACACAGAAAAAAAGTAATTGAAAGGCTTAAAGTTAAAAACTACCATTCCTCCCGCCAAAAAACCAACTGCCAGATATCGTTTCCACGACTCTGTTTTCTTTGAAAAAAGAAACAATACCACCCACAGAATCATAAAACTTCCCACAAAAATCGGCGGGTTGGACTCCGACCACGTAAGCTTGTCCCCGTTTAAAAATAAATCTCTGGCCCCGGAAAGAAAGGGGAAGCTAAATTCTCCCCGGAAAATCGACCAGTCAAATTTCTCCCCTTCCTTCGCCATCTGAAGCGCCTGAGGCAAAAACAACATGCCGGTAGACATCACCGCCAGCACAGACGTCGCCGCAAAGCGCCCTGTTTGTCGAAATATATCCAGCCCTTTCCAGAAAAAGTTCCGACCATTTTTCAAAATCAATTCAAACAGGAAGTAAAGAACGGCAAACAGGCAGAGAATATATCCTATATACCAATTGGAAAAAACTCCATAAAATAGCGCAAGAAAATAAATTCCTTTGGTTCCTTTCCAGACACAGCCATAAATTCCCCATGCAAGAATCGGAAGTATGATCACGCCATCCAACCACATAACATTGCTGCACTGTAAAACATTATAGCCCATAAAGGCATAGCCAATCGCCAGAATCATTGTATAGAAAGGCGGAGTTTGGAACCTCTTTGTCAGATAAATATAGGCTGTAACATGACATAAAATCAACTTCATTCCAATTAATACAGTTAAAAATTCTGCCATATTTTCCGCGGTTGCAAAATATGCCAGCAGATTGAATGGAGATGCCAGGTAATATGCAACCAAAGCTACCACATTTCCTCCTAATCCCTTTGCAAAGGAATAAACGATGGAATCCTCTCCATGCAAAACATTTCGGAACCATAAAAAGAAATCCGTATACTGATACTGCATATCATGATAAACCAGTGTACGATCTCCAAATGGATAAATTTTCTGTATTCCAAAGGCCAGAGCCAAGATTAGAGTAGCTGCTATGACACCGGAAACTCCAAATATCCAGCTTCTTTTTTTGTCTGTATTGGTAAGCAAAAGTTTCATCTTACACTCTTCCCCCGAATCAATAGTTCCTGCTCTGTCCAGACAGTTCCTCTGTTTCCCTTCCACGGATTATCTCCGAAATCAGATATTTGGGTCTGTGTTTTACTTCATCATATATTTTCGCCAGATAATACCCGATAATACCAAGACTGATCATAATTGCGCTTCCAATCAGAAGCAACAAAAGAATCACAGTGGTAAAACCCTCCACTGCACTCCCGGATAAATATTTTACTAAGGTCTGTATTCCCAAAATAAGAGCTAGCATCAGCACGACAAAGCCGCTGATTGTCACAAGCTGCATGGGCATGGAGGTAAAAGACACAATGTTCGTAAGAGCATACCGGATCAAACTGGCTGTAGACCATTTGGACTCCCCAGCATTTCGCTCCTGTACTTCAAATCGGACCGTAACGGTCTTATATCCCACCCAGGAAGAAAGGGCTCTGAAAAACATATTTCGCTCCGGCATATCCCGCAGGGCATCTACCACCTTCCTATCCAACAATTTAAAATCGGAAGCGTTCTGCATATCAATCCCTGTCGCCCTGGACATCATACGATAAAAAATTCCTGCACTGTGCTTGTGCAAAAATCCTTCTTTTCCCCTGGAGGATTTCACCGCCTCAACTACCTCATAGCCGTTCTCCCAGAGACGGTACATCTCAATCAATGTTTCCGGCGGATGCTGCAAATCACAGTCCATGACAGCCACCGCATCCCCACGGGCCTGTCCAAGTCCTGCAAAAATAGCCGACTCTTTTCCAAAATTCCGTGAAAATTGTATTCCCGTTACCTGGGGATACTGCTCCCCGGCTTTCCGAATCTTCTCCCAAGTCCGATCCTTGGAGCCGTCATTGACGAACACGAGCTCATACTCCATGCCATTTTGTGAAAAAAGCCGTCCCAGCACCTCGCAGACCTTCTCAATATTTTCTTCCTCGTTATAAGCTGGCAGGACAATCGATAATAAGGACATATTTTCTATACTCCTTTTACAGGCTATTTGATATAATCTATCCTTTTTCCGGATAGCTTATATAATAATTTTACAAAATAGTAATTCCAAAATTTCATTTTACGCATAAGTAAAATTTTCTTTTGAGTAATAGAATTATATAGCTCCCTGTTATTTTTTTTCAACCATTCATCATATTCCATTAATTCCTGTCGTTCTTTTTTCCCTGCCTTCATTGCAAATAAGATAGAATACTGAATATTTATCATATTCTCTAATTTCTTTTCCATATAATCTTTCACTGATTTTGGAAGGGTATCATCTCTGATCAAATCTATAATTCTTTTAATGACTCTGTCATGATTTTCTCTGTTTTTAATCATTGATTTTATATTAACACTCTGGCCAGGACGTCCAATTCGATATTGATATAATAAATCATCAAAAAATACAACTGTTTTTATCCATTTTAAGGGAAATAAATCATGTTCTACATCTACGTAAAAACAATGTTCATCTAATCTGATATGATTATCCTGTAAAATCTTTGTCCGGAATATGGTTGAATGCATACGAATATAATCAATTCTTCCACAAATATCTGAAAATTGATATTCTTTTCCATACTCTACATTACAAATATGAACTTCTTCTTTCTGTTTGATATCTTCATAGATAATCACAAAGCCAGTAGCAATCATATCAGATTCTGTTGTTTCCAAGGAACCCAATAGTTTATCTAATACGTTTGCATCAACCCAGTCATCTCCGTCCACTACTTTAAAATATTTTCCTGTGGCCCGTTCAATACCAGCATTGATCGCAGAACCGTGCCCTCCGTTCTGTTTATCAATCACTTTTATAAAATCCGGATATTTTTTTTCATACTCCTTCGCTAATTGTAAAGTCCTATCTTTAGAACCATCATTAACAATTAAAACCTCCAAATATTTTACAAAATTCAATTTTAAATATGGTGATATCGCATCATTCAAATATTTCTCTACATTATAGGCGGGAATTACAATTGTCAATAATTTCATTAATTTTCTCCCATATATTTAAATCGATTTTTTTATGCAACTGATAATTTTTAAGGGAATATAAAATAATTTATATTTCCAGTTCCAATCGGAGCGAAGGAAACTCCAATCCATAGTTTTCATTACTACCAGAATCTGCTCCATCTCCGGCCCTCGAAAGCTACGATATTGCTTTAATATCCTTTTTGCCAGTTGAATACAAATAATAATATAGTGAGCGTCCAAATTTTCATTTAAACTTTCGTCACTCAACCGTCTGGTCATTTCCTGCATCTTTCTAAATGCCAAAAGAGCAGTAAAACGTTTTTGTGAAAAACCACTTCTTGTGGCACTAGAATCCATAAGAACATAATGATATAAAGTTTGCTCCGAATATTCTGCCGTCTGAATGTGCATTCCATACTGACAACAAAACAGCAAATCCTCACACACATAAATTGTTTCTTCCAACCAGATTTCATACGTTTTAACAATTTCCGCCCGAAACAATTTATTACAGAGGAACCCTTTTATCGAATCCATACGAAACAAATTCCGTAAAAATTCTATTCCGGACATCTGTTTCCCACTCCGGATTTCTACATTCCTGCACCCCTCATTTGTTATCTCGTCATAGCCGCAGATCGCAAGGCCAAGTTCCTGATTTTGGGCATACATTTGATATAGAACCTGAATCATATCAGGAGCAATATAATCATCCGCATCTACAAATGCCAGATATTCCCCCGTCGCATGTCTGATCCCTGTATTCCGGGCTGCAGAAACCCCTTGATTTTTCTGAGACAATACCCGAATCCTAGAGTCTCTTTTGGCATAACTTTCGCAGATTTCCTGCGTATGATCCGAAGAACCATCATTGATAACCATGATTTCAATCTTTTTATAACTCTGCCTGATGATGCTATCCAGACACTTCCCTATCGTCCGTTCCCCATTATACGCCGGAATTATAATTGTAATTAACGCCATTTTACCCCTCCGGATTATTTCCGTTTCTGCATCCAGTTAAAAACGTCGCACATCCAAATCAAAGCCCGATAGCGTCTTTTTCTGACCAAATATACAAACAGACTCGTAGCAATCCCCATCCGCTCAATTTTTAAATCGTCAAATGCCTGTTCCATCCCATATTGAACCATTTTATTTTTCAGTTGTATGGCACGGGCGCACAAGCTCCCTTCCGCCTTTGACTCATTTAAAATTGCGTGTTTTGTCCGAAATGCCCGATGATACCGCAGTTGTTCTTTCAAGCCGTAACCTTTGTCTCTTAAATTTTCTTCAAGGTATTGCAGCAAATATTTATATTTTAAGAAGCGATGCTCATCATAAGCATTTGTCATAGAATCCGGATTCTGTCTGTAATGATAAAGATAATCTTCCATCACGTACAGAGAATTCGTATCTAACAGACTCGCATAAACACAACAGGCATCCTCCCCCATTGTAATCTTTGCATTTTTACAACGATTTTCAAGAATGATCTCCCGTTTTATTACTTTACTCCATATAGAAGGATATACGCCAAAATTATAAAATTTATATTGAGGAGTATATAACATGACCGGATATATATTCCTTTCCAGCAAAGCTTTGTCATAAAAGCCTGGCGTCAGCATAGCCGGCTGCTTTTTTGTCTTATTCACAAAATCCAGGTATACATTATAAGATATCATATCCGGACAATCCCTATGGATAATCTTCGCAACCTTCATCAGCCAATCCGGCTCCACCCAGTCATCCCCGTCTACAAATCCGACATACCGTCCCCCTGCTGCAAGTAAACCGGTTTCTCTTGCTCTCACAAGTCCCTCATTTTTTTTATGAATCACATTTACCCGTATATCTGCTTTCTGATAACTGTCACAGATTTCAGGACATCTATCTGGAGATCCATCGTCAATAAGAAGCAATTCAAAGTCCTGAAATGTCTGTTGCAGAATACTCTCTATGCACTGTACGAGATAGGATTCCACTTTATATATGGGAACAATGATACTAAATAAGGGGCTTTTTTTACTTTCCTTCACCTTATCCTCCCCTTTTAATTTTTGTTTTCCAAAGTTGCATAACTGTTTCATATAAAAAGTTCTCCTTTAGAAGGAACAGAAGCAAGCCATAGCTTCCAAAAAAAAGCAATGCCGACACTAACAATGCAAAAAAACTGGAAAGCTGTAGATGTTTTACCCAGATACATGCCAAGCTACCAACAAACACTGCCATTATAATTTTTCCGAGCTGCAAAGACTCTATAAACTGCCTGATCCGATCCCGAAGCATAAAAAGCTGTATCAGCAACACCACAAGTTCTGCAATCAAAGTTCCAAGTGCTGCGCCTGCAGAAGCCATGGAAGGAATGCAGAGTATATTGACAATCAAATCTACGATTGCTCCCGCTAAAACAGAGTAAAACACCAAATTTTCCTTATCAAGGGGCACCAGAATCTGCATCCCTAACATATTAGTGATTCCAACAAATAAAATTGTCGGCATAATCAACTGCATGGGCAAAATCGCCCCTGTAAAGGAATCTCCCGACAGCAGCAAAACAGATTCTTCTGCAAAGAAAATAAAATAAACTGTCAATGGCAAGGCTGTTATAACAACAAAATTCAAGGCCTTCCGGCTGATTCGGATAAATTCTTCTTCCATATTGTGTTCAATATAATACGACACTCGCGGCAGCAAAACCGTCCCAAGTGCCGTGACCATACTGATCAATATATTTTTTACTTTCACAGCCGCGCTGTAATATCCCACATCCACGTCTGTTTTCATAAATCCCAGCATTACCGTATCCAGATTTGTATAAACTGTCGTAGCCACGGACATGAAAAAAAAGACCATAATCGGCTTTAAGTGTCTAACAATACAGTAATTTCCTACAGGACGCAGCGTGATATACTTCCGTAAATTCAGCAAGTTCAGAAAATTAGAGCCTACGCTTGCCAGAATGCTGATGGCGCCATAAATCACATAATCTTTCTGTTCTTTCACAAACCAGAACATTAAAATCAACGCAAGAAACTTAAATAAAAGGGAGCGTACTGTAATGTAGGAATATTCCTCCAATCCTTTATACATCCAGTCAACCCCTACGACATTAAAAAAAATCGTCGTACTCATAAGATAAAAAAGTACAGAGTCTGAGCGAAGTCTCGGTATCTTCCATATGGCTATAAAATAGACAACATAGGCCACCATTCCGACTATCAAATTGATAATCAGTATCTCCTGTACCGTTCGACTTAACTCCTGCCTGTCATCCCGTACTTTTGCACAAGCCCTCACCCCATAAGTCGGAACTCCCAGCATGGCAAACATTGTAAAATAGGAGGCTATCGCCGTGGCAAAATTCACCCTTCCTACGCCTTCTGGAAGTAGCACTCTGGAAATATAGGGAAAGGTAATTATTGGAAACAGAAAGGAGGAGCCTGTCAATATGACATTCATTAAAAAATTAAACTTAACCGTTTTCTTTTTCGCCATATCCAACCCCCGCTTCTGCTTTTAACCAATATATTTTTGCTCACTATTTCTGCTTTCACTTATATTGTCCCGCCTTGCAAACAAGGCCAACGCAAAGGGACAATAGGCCAGTTCGATTAAATGATGGGCAATCATACAATTTAGGGAAACCAGTGCAATCATAATCAGAAAGTGTCTGTCATCTCTGTATTTTTTACAACATAAGAAATAAGTCGCAAGTACCAGAACCAAAAACAAAAGGCCATAGCGTAACAATACAAATAGATAAGAACTATCAATAAAAAAATAAGTTCCTGGAAGAACCGTGCTTCCACCATTTCCAATCATGGGAACCGGCTGTCCAAATAATTTTATTCCATAATTGTTCAGACCAGACTGTCCCAGATTTAGTCGGTTGGTCATAATTTTATCCAGATTTATCCAAAAGGTACTGCCAGGATTATATAGTATCGTCGCTAGAGTGATAGAAAACGCCGCCACCGGCATGCTCCAAACACCATATCTCTTTATCCATCCGTCTGGATGATAAATTTTTTTTATCCTTTGGCAATGTTTGCCTCTATAATGAACCGCCCCGTACAGTATAATTGCAATCATCATACACCCCGTATCCAGGCGTGTCCGGCACAATAGATAAACCGCCGCCGCAATTCCCACGCAAAATATATAGTGCCAAAGCTTTGCTCTTCCTCCCATTAAGTAAAAAAATATCACCATCAGAAAAAATATGTGAGCGGCAAAGTCTGTAGGATAAATAATTCCAAAAGAATTACGGACATATTCACCCACTCCTTCTTTAACTACTTCATACTGTAAATTAACAATCACGTCCAGAAGAGAAGCAACAAAAGCAATCCCAACGATGGTCCCGGAAACAACAACATACGTTTTTATAATTTTCCGGAAAGAAACTCCTTTTGCTCCCACCACCAGAATCGCCCAAAAAAGGGGTTCTTGGTATCCGGATCGCACCGCGACCATCACTGCTACTCCTCCCAAAGCCATAACCATTGCCAGTTCAGACATCCGGTAAGAGTCGTAACAGAAAACTTTTACTGCAATTCCTCCCACTGTTATCAGAGTCACCGCATTATAAAAAGTACCTGACATTGAAAACATGGTAGTCATCAGTGTTTCCCTTGTCAAAAAGACAATCCAGATAAGCAAAAACAAGCGTTCTCCTGCTTCCGGCGTCGTCCAGTACTGTATCCACTTTTTTCCCTCAGAAATATACTTTTTTCCCACTCTCATCTTCTCAGCCAACTAAGATGCAACCCCACACAGAAATACCAAACTGCTGGCACAATTCCCGCTGTTCTTCTAACTGGGTATAGGTTGTCTTACCAATCTGTACGACAAAAATACAACTACCGGCATCCATCATCTTCTTCATTTCTCCCGCGTTCTCTCTCACTGCATAGCCAGTCTCCGCCTCCAGATCATGCCTCCGTATTTCCGCTGTATACTCTTCCGCCGCCTTTTTACAGGCCTCTCCATCATACAGACAATTCAAAAATACATGGCCGCTTCCCGTCTGTTTTGCCAGAAGCTCCACATCCATAACGCTGCGCTCCAGAGACGGATGATATCCCTTTTTGCTGTCAAACTCTCCAAACACGGAAAATCCAGCCGCCAGAAGTTCTCCTCTACTCTTCAGACAACCGGCCAGGATCCCTTTCAACACCAACACTGCCACAGACAAGACCGCTCCCAGAATAAAGCCATAGATTGTACGCTTTATCAGCGTTTTAAAAAGACCATCTACCTCGGGCGCTTGCGGTTTATTATTTTCCATATAAGATGTTTTTGCATTTTTCTGATTAATCAACTTCTGCCTGGAATCGGAAAGATTAGATTCCAGTGAACGCAATGCCGAAAGAGCTGAGTTCTGAGCATTCATAACTGAAGCATCCGCCTTCTTATATGCGGACACTTCCAACTGCTTAAACTGAAATTCTCCCTGTGCAGGAACGATTTGCGCTGCGTAATCTTCTACCCGATTGCATATCGCCTGAAGAAGTTCTTTGGATTCCGTTGCATCATAATGCATTGTCGTAATTGTCAAAACATTGCCTGAGGTCGAACAGCTGATAATCTCCCGAAGATACTCTTCCGGAATGGCTCCTCCCTCTTCAACCAGCTCCTCTTTCAGCCCTCCGTCATTGATATAAGCCGTCATTGTACCTAAAATATGAGATACATTTCCTTCTGTCTGAACTGCATACTGGGCAGTATATACGGAAAAATTCTGAGAATCCAGCTGCATATATACAGAGTTCTCACAGTATTCCTTCTGTTTTTCCACCTGAGCTTCCGCGGTAGGAATCGTATCTTCCATATCTGCAATTAATTTATCAAATTCTTCCAGATTCGCTTCAAATTCCGCCAACTTCTCCAAATACTCTGGAGAACGAATCTCTGATTTTTGTTTCTCTACTTTTCGATATCCAGTAAAACAGGATAAGACAATACAGACAAGGATGACAATTCCTATTGCTACTTTTCGTTTCCAAATATCCACCAGCAAATTTCTCATGTACAAGATTCTCATTTTCTTTATCCTCTTCCGATATCATTTCTACTGTTTTTGCAAAATCTTTTATCATTATCCTATATCGTGGAAATAAAGTCAATCATTTTTCCATCTCTTATTTTCTGGTATGATATTATCCTACCATATATTCATTCACTTTATTTACGAAAGGAGAAAGCTTTTATGGAAACAGTACGACAAACTTTTTGTGCAGATACAATAAGCACTCCTCCACGTGTGGCTGCTTATATCCGTGTATCTACAGACTCCAGGGAACAAGAAGATTCTTATGAATTACAGGAAGAATATTTTACCACCCTACTTTCTCAAAATCCGACATGGATATCGGCAGGTGTCTATTCTGATTATGGGCTCAGTGGTACCAGCACCTATAAACGCTTTGGTTTCCAGCGACTGCTTCGTCACTGCAAAGAAGGGAAAATCAACCGTATCATTACAAAATCGATTTCTCGTTTTGCCCGAAATACAAAAGATTTTATGGAAGCCTTCCATATTCTAAGAGAACATCACGTAAGCATTTTATTTGAAAAGGAACATCTGGATACAGCCAGTTTCTTTAACGATTTCATTGTAACGACACTCAGTGCAATTTCCCAGGAACAAAGCCGCTCCATCTCCGATAACCTTGTCTGGAGCATCCAGAAACGATACCGGTCCGGAGATTCTCCAAACTTTGCTATCTACGGATATCGTTTTGTCCCGGGAAAGGAAGGAATCGCTGTTTCCCAAACAGGTTATCGATATCGTAAATTGGAAACCGCTCCGGAAGAAGCGGCAGTGATCCAGTATATTTTTACGGCGGCCGCTGCTGGAATCTCATACATACAAATTGCTAGAAATTTGAATTTCCGCCATATTCCTGCTCCTGCCCGCCATACCTCCTCTCTCCCAAAGATAGGTAAGCTGAAAAAAGGACTTTGTCTGGGGTGGACCGGTCCAATGATTGGACAAATGCTCCGTCTGGAGCGCTACTCTGGCGACGCTTTGCTTCAAAAAACATATACAACCGATCACATCAATCATACTGTTAAGCGGAATAAAGGAGAGCGAGCACAGTATCTGGTCAGAAACCATCATCCGGCAATCATCGATCGCCGCCTCTTTCAGGAAGTGCAACTTCTTATAATCAAAAATAAGAACTACCGCCAAAACAACCCCGATACTCATAAAAAATACCCCTTTTCTCAGCGTCTCATCTGTGCTCACTGTGGAAGATATTATTTCACCAGAAATCGCAACAGCAATCCCATCTGGTACTGTCCGACAAGCGGATTAAACAATGGACTTCGTATCTGCCATTCCGAACGCATTTACGAAGAACAATTGATGCGCATGCTGCGAAAAGCCATTGCCGAGCGATATTCTCTCATAAAAACCCCCATTTATGACAAAATTGAAACTTCTGACGTTTTAAACGGTTTTTTTGAAAATAGATTTTTTAACCAGACCGCTTTATCTTTTCTTGGAGAAATGCAGAAACGCCTGAGATATGTTCAGGAGAAAGATGACTTCGAGCAAGCCTATACGTTAAAAAAACATCAGCTTCTGGCTGCTCTTTCCGATCATCATTATCTTCGTCGTCAATCAGACCACTCCCCTCTACCATCGAAAACACTGGATGCAATGGAGCAACGGGAAAAGGAACTGAGCGAAAGTCTCCTTTGCTTGGAACAATACTGGAAAATTTTAGAAAAAGACTATGAATGGAGAAAAAAAGCGCTTCTCTGGATGGCCACTCTCCCTCCTGGAAAAAAGGGGGTAAGTCAGTTTCTCAATGGGCTAACCACGGAGTATGTCAAAGCATTTGTACTATCTATCACGGTCTATGATCCGCTTCATTATAAAGTCCATTGGTTTGACAACAGCAAAACCCTTGTAGAAATGTATAGTAATATAGAAGATTATCGTATGACAGCCACTTATTTAGCAAAGAACAGACGTTCATAAATTCACAAGAGGTATATGTAATGAACTTAAAAACAGTATCTGATTCCACAGAAAAACGAACGGTAGAAATTATTCCTCCAGTTACGCAAAATGCCTCCTCAGCCTCTCCTACTCCGGCACAGGGCATATTGCGTGTAGCGGCTTACTGCCGCGTATCTACAGATGAAGAAAGTCAACAACAATCCTATGATACCCAAAAACGTTTTTACGCCGATTACATTCACTCCAGGCCAGGTTGGTGCATGGCTGGCATTTATGCAGATGAAGCGAAATCCGGCACGAATACCAAATACAGGCCTCAGTTTAAGCAGATGATGGCAGATGCCAAAAAGGGAAAGTTTGATTATATCATTACAAAATCTATTTCCAGACTGGCGCGTAACACCATCGACGCTCTAACTGCCATACGAACATTAAAATCTCTTACTCCTCCCGTGGGTATCTTTTTTGAACGTGAGAATCTAGATTCCCTTGACAGCAAAGGAGAACTTATGTTGACGATTCTTTCTGCTTTGGCACAGGAAGAAAGCCGCTCTATCTCAGAAAATATTCGCTGGGCAATCCAGAAAAATTTTGAAAAAGGAAAAGCCATGGTTGATCCTAACCGTATGATGGGCTACACCAAAGGCCCAGATCCCCATGGCGAATGGATCATAAACGAACCGCAGGCTGCTATCGTCCGACACATTTTTAAGCAGTTTTCACAGGGGATCAGTGGAAATGCAATTGCACGGGAATTAAACAATATGGGAGTAACTACGGTAAATGGAAAGAAGTGGTATGCAAGTGCTATCTTTCTTATTCTCCGAAATGAAAAATATGTCGGAGACTGCGAAATGCAAAAATACATCACCGAAAGCTTCCTTACCCATAAATCAGTAAAAAATACGGGCCATGCCAAAAAATTTTACGTAACCAACCACCATCCGGCAATCATCGATCGCTTTCTCTGGGATAAAGTACAGTTCATGTTGCAAAAATCCTCGAACGCCAAAAATGGTTCCAAAACTTCGACCGTTCCTTCTTTATTTAAGAACCTTGTCTGCGGAAACTGTGGAACCAATTACTTTCGTACTGCTTATACTTCCTATGCCAAAAATTATACGGACGAACGTTGGACTGCCGCTGACCAGTACAGGGAAACCTATACCTTTTCTTACAATGTCTGGCGGTGTAAAGGAAAGTACAAAAAAACAAAAGGCAAACGGCGTGGTCGACTTTCTCTTGAGGAAAAAGCTGGCCTGGATAAAAACTGTCCTTCAAAATGTCTCTATGAATGTGCCTTGAAACAAAGTTTTATGGAAATGCTCTATCAGTTAAAGCAGGAATATAGTGTTTATGGAAAATCATGTAAATTCTACCAGAAATTTGAAAAAGCATTTCAGACTGTTTCTCATTATGAACAGACAGGAAGTTTTACAATAGAACGGCTGAAACAATTAAATCTTGAAATCAGTGAGTTGGAAAATGAATATCACAAAACGCTTTCTCACAGAGAACATGTTCTTCATCTGGATGACGCTCCTTCAAAATCTCAAGTATCTGTCTATGATGCCCTTATCAGAGATCTGAAACAACATCTAAAGCAAAAGAAGGCTGAATATACACAATTAAATGAAGAAATCCTTTTCTCTGGCCACATGAAAAAAACATTTTCCCTTTTCCTTCATTTTCTTCAGGAACTGCCCACTCAAAATAAAGCCGGAATGCCACTCCAGATCCACGGATTAAATCATATCGTCTCTCTGACAACAAACGGCAATCTTACACCCTCTCCAGAAACTTTACAGGAAGCCCCTGATTTTCTATCCTTTGACAAACATCTTTACCACTCCTTTATAAAAAGCGGAGTTGTCAAAGGCGATTTGATTCTCTACCAAACCACTTTTGGTATAGAGCTGGAAAGTGTAGGTAACCACCGGACCTTTTCCGATTTTTACGGTTTCAGGACCTGTACAGACGATGGCAAAGTAACTTTACTTACCGACGCCTGGCAGGTAAACGGAAAAAGTGTCCAGTACAAAAAAACACTACTACATAGCTCTAAGGATACAGCAAAATAACTGCTCTTACTCTCCCACCGAATGTGATGAACTTCCTCACACCGGTGGGAGATTTTTAGTGTAGCCAAATATTTGTTGTATAGAGGATGCTTTTCATACGCATTCATCCGTTTGAGTTTATATATATCTTTTCTAACATCCATTTTAAAATTTCATATTAAAATTATAAGGAAGAGGGAAATAGCGAATGATTATTGCAAGAGCGCCTTTTCGAGTTAGCTTTTGCGGCGGTGGCAGTGATTTGCCAAGCTTTTATAAAAAGTACGGCGGATGTGTATTGAGCACTACCATTCGAAAATATATGTATCTTAATATCCATAATTATTTTGAGAAAGAACAGATTGTTCTTAAATACTCAAAAATAGAGGTAGTACAGGACTTCTCTGAAATTGAACATCGTATTTTTAAACAATGTCTTAGTGATTTTAATTTAAAAGGGGTAGAAATTGCCAGTATGGCCGATATACCAGCGGGGACAGGCCTGGGTTCCTCCAGTACTTTTACCGTGGCCCTTCTTCACCTTCTTTACACATATATCGGACGATACGTATCCAAATATAAACTTGCCAAAGACGCTTGTACGGTTGAAATTGAAAAACTGGGAGAACCAATCGGTAAGCAGGATCAATTTGCGGCAGCATTTGGTGGATTGAAGTTCTACGAGTTTATGCCAGACGGTTTTGTGAATGTCGAACCAATTATCATGATGCCCGAAAGCTACCAAAAACTAGAAAGTAATCTTCTTATGTTTTATTTGGGAGGCACCCATACAGCATCCATAATTTTACAAGAACAGTCACAAAATATTACATGTTTTGATAAAGCAATGATCCAAAAACAAATGTGCAAAATTGCAAAAACATTAAAAAAAGAGTTGCAGAAAAATAACGTTGATGCAATGGGGGATCTGCTTCATGAAAACTGGATGTTAAAAAAATCGCTGGCATCTGGTATTTCCACTTCTTTTATTGATGATGTTTATGTTCGTGCAACCAATGCCGGAGCTACAGGAGGAAAACTGTTGGGCGCTGGTGGGGCCGGATTTATGCTTTTCTATGTTCCGAAAGACAGACAAAAGAGTGTCCGAGCAGCTTTGAACGATTTACGTGAGATGGATTTTGAAATGGATAATTCCGGTGCGACCATTGTAATGACAGATAGAGATTTTATTTAAGGAAAGGAAAAACATCATGAATGTTTTAGTCGCTGGTGGAGCAGGGTTTATTGGCAGTCATTTATGCGACCGTCTAATAGCTGACGGACATCATATTATTGTTGCAGACAAATTGATTTTTGGCGATCAGAATATCAGGCATCTTTTTTCAGATAAAAATCCATCTGAAACTGGAACGGTCAAATTTTATCAAATAGAACTTGCCAAACAGAGAGAAGTAGATAGACTTTTTGCGGAAAATTCAATTGATGCCGTATACCATATGGCGGCTAACTCAGATATCCAAAAAGGGGGAAAAGAACCGTCAATAGATTTTAATGATACATTTTTAACGACCCGTACTATCTTAGAAGGAATGCGAAAAGCAAAGGTAAAGAATTTGTTTTTTGCATCAACGTCTGCTGTTTATGGAGAGATACCGGACGTAAAATTGAAAGAAACAACTGGAGATATTAAACCCATTTCTTATTATGGAGGGGCTAAACTTGCCTCAGAAGCATTTATTTCTTCTTATACTTCTATGTGTGATATGAATGTGGTTATTTTCAGATTTCCGAATGTTATCGGACCACGACTAACACACGGGGCGGTATTTGATTTTATAAACAAATTGAGAAAAACACCCCATGAATTAGAAATTTTAGGCGATGGAACACAGTGTAAACCATATATTTATGTTCTTGACCTCATTGAAGCGATTATAAAACTTACCAGTAATTTTAAACAGGGCGAGGAAATATTTAATATCAGTGTAGAAAGTAAAGGAACATCTGTCACACGTATCGCTGAAATCGTTGTCGATGTGATGAAACTTACAAATGTAACCTTTCAATATACAGGTGAAGACAGAGGCTGGAAAGGCGATGTACCTAAATTTTCCTATGATATTTCGAAAATCTTATCAACTGGGTGGAAACCCCAATATACTTCAGACGAAGCTGTCAGGCAGACGGTAGAAGACATAATAAAGGCGGGGATTTATCTATGAAAGCCGTAATTATGGCGGGCGGAAAAGGAACTCGATTGCAGTCAATTTCAAAAGATATCCCCAAACCTATGTTTCCAATAGACGGAAAGCCGATTCTTGAATATCAGATAGAGACACTTAAAAAAAGCGGAATAACTGAAGTAATTTTAATCGTGGGATATCTAGGTAACATCATTCAAAAATATTTTGGAGACGGCCAAAAATTTGGAGTAAAAATCGCCTATCTTATAGAGGACAGACCGCTGGGGACTGCGGGAGCCCTTTATTATTTGAAGGGAAACGTAACAGAGGATTTTGTTCTTTTATTCGGAGATTTAATCCTGGATATCGATTTTAATCGTTTTATGAAATTTCATAAAAATTCTGGCGGTCTAATTACCCTTTATTGCCATCCGAACGCACATCCATATGACAGTGATGTGGTTATCGCAGACGAAGAGAACAAAGTAACGAAAATAGCCTTAAAAAACCTTGAACGAGATTTCTACTATCATAATTTTGTAAATGCCGGTATTTATTGTGTGAGCCCCAGGTTACTGGACAAGATAAAGACAGCAGAAAAAACGGATCTGGAAAAGGAACTGATAGCTGGACAAATAAACGAACAGAACGTTTATGCTTATCGCTCTACAGAATATGTAAAAGATATGGGAACACCAGATAGACTGAAAGCCGTTTTAACTGATATTAGAAATGGAATTGTTGCAGGTAGGTGTCTTAGGCATAAGCAAAAAGCAATATTTTTAGATTTTTGGGGCCCCCTCAATCAATATGCTGAATTTCTCAGGAAAATGGAAGATTTTAAATTATTAGACGAAATGATTCAAGCGATGAAGGAAATCAATCAGTCTCTCTATCTTGCCATAGCTGTAATGAATCAGCCAGACACTGCGAAAGTAAGCTTCACCTTCCAGGAACTGGAAGAAGCTTCTATGAGGATAGAAATGGAACTCGGAAAACAGGGCGCTTATTTAGACGATATATTATTCTACTTCCGCTCTCCTTATAAAAGTTGCGAAGAAAAGATTATAAAAGTAAAAGCTCATGAAGAAAGTAAAAGTTCCAAGATTCATATGCTATTACGGGCGGCAGAAAAGTATAATATTGATTTTTCACAATCATGGTATATCAGTGATGCGACAACCAATCTTCTAACCGGTATTGATGCCGGGATGAGAACAATATTGGTTTTAACAGATGAAGCGGAAAAAAATAAAAAATACAGGGTTGCTCCTGAATATAAAGTAACTACTTTCTTAGATGCAATTGAACACATTAAGCTAATTGGCGCAAATTGATATATGGCAAATGAACCAGAACAGGAGAAATCTAAGATGGAATTTCAGAATAGTATTCGTGATTATATTGCGTATGAGATCGAAATATTACAGAAACTGAATGTGGAGGCAATCAATGAAACCTTAAATCTACTATTAGAAGCTCAGAAAAATCATAATAAAATCTATGTGTTTGGAAATGGCGGCAGCTCTGCTACGGCGTCACATTTTCAGAATGATTTCGGAAAAAGCGTCTCAGAATATGTGGAAGATAAATTCCGGTTTCAGTGTCTTAACGATAATGTTCCAACAATTATGGCGATTGCCAACGACATTGGATTTGAAGAGATATTCCGGTTTCAGCTTCAGGGAGTCATTGAGCCAGGGGATATCGTAATCGCAATTTCCGGTAGTGGCAACTCTAAAAATATCATTAATGCAGTCGAATATGCAAAGAATTGTGGAAATAAAGTCATTGGGCTTACTGGTTATAATGGAGGAAAACTCAGGGAGTTAAGCGATGTTTCTCTGCATGTTCCAGTAAATAGCATGCAGGTTACAGAAGATATCCATATGGTATTTGATCATTTAATGGTAAGCGTGCTTTATCAGCATCTTTATGGTAAAAATCATTTGAGTCAATAAAGGAGAATATGATTGTGGTTAATACACAGAGGATTCCATTTTTAAATACATATATCGACAATCTTACATCCGCGGAAGCGAAAGCGTGTGTTGATCGATTTATTCAAGAGAATGGAAGTCACTATGTAGTTACCCCCAATTCTGATATTGTTGTAAAAATGCAGGATGATCCTGAATTAAAGCAAATCTGCGATAATGCCAATTTGATTTTGGCGGATGGACAGATGATTGTTAAACTGTCAAAATATCTTGGAACTCCGATAAAAGAGCGAGTCTGTATGACTGATTTCGTTTGGGATGTATTTGATCTTGCAATCGAAAAAAATTATGGAATATTTCTTTTTGGCGGAAAAGAGGATGTTCTACAGGAAGCAACCGTAAATATCAAAAATCGACTTCCCAAGCTGAAGATTGTAGATTCCTACTCTCCACCATTTGGATTTGAAAAAGAGCTGGAACAGTTGGAAATGGCGAATGAAAGAATCAGAAATAGCAACGCCGATATATTAATTGTTTTTTTAGGCTGTCCCAAGCAAGAAAAATTCATCTATCAAAACAAAGATAAATATGACGTTCCCATCTCTATCACCATGGGCGGATGCGTTGATTTTATTGCTGGCAGAGTAAAAAGAGCTCCCTTATGGATGCAAAAAACAGGACTGGAATGGTTCTTTAGATTTCTACAGGAACCAAAGAGGATGTTTAAAAGGTACTTTGTAGATGATATGAGAATCTTTGGATTGGCAAAGAAATATAAGGTAAGACGAAATGACAAATAAGAAATTAAAAGTTCTCATGTGTGGGTCAAAATTATCTGTAGGCGGAGGAATGGTTACAGTAATAAAAAATTATTTAAATTGCAAAGATTGGAATGATATTGAGATAACATATATTCCGACCCACATTGATAAAAGCAATATAGTGAAAGCGGGGTTCTATTGTATTGCTTATATAAGGATATTTTTTCTGACGGTATTTAGACATTATGATCTGGCTCATATTCATACGACGGAAAATGGCAGTTTTTTTCGAAAAGGATATCTTGCAAAGCTTTTAAAACGAAGAAAAATAAAGGTGATCCTGCACCATCATATTGACTATACAGAGTTTTATCTGAGACAGTCAGAAAAAAATAAACAGTTTATCAATCATATTTTTAATGAAGTGGATCTAAATATCGTTCTGGGAAAAAATCAAGGTGAATTTATCAAAGATAAGGCCGCAAACGCAAATATTAGAGTGGTTTATAATGCAGTCAACACATATGCAATCAATCCCTATAATGTAAACGCGACATATGTGATGTTTTTTGGTTGGCTGATTGAAAGAAAAGGGATTTTCGATTTTTTACGTGCTATCAGAGAACTGGATGCTGTCTTAGATGAAAATATTAAATTCATTCTTTGTGGTGAGGGTGAACCATCTATCTATGATAAAATTAAGGATTTGGGTATAAATAATCGTATTGCTCATATTGGATGGGTAAATAGGGAAGAAAGAGATAAGTATTTTAAAAATACCTTTGTACATGTTTTGCCCAGTTACAGAGAAGGACTTCCAATGACAATTTTAGAAAGCATGGCCTATGGGATTCCTAATATAGCAACCAATATTGCAACAATTCCTGAAGTGATTCAAAGTGAAAAAAATGGAATATTAATTCGAGCAGGTGATATTGAAGCGTTAAAAAGCTCTATCTATTGTTTAAGTAAAGATAAAAAACTACGAAGAAAATTAAGTGAGAATGCGTTTAAAACGATAGCGTCAAAATTCAGTTTATCGGAACATTTAGACTGCGTTCGTAAAATTTATAAAAATATTTCGGAAGAAGGAAATAAATTTTGATGAAATCAATCTATCAGGCAAAGTTTTGTAATGTGTACAGTATATTAACCGAAATATTTATTTTGTTTTCAACTACAACTCTTCTATATAATATTCTGAATGCTTATATTCCTATTAATAGAATACTTGGGCTTTTGATATTGTGTTTGACAGGGGTATTGTACATCAAGCATTGTCGGAAAAAAGATCTGGCTATACTTTTGATTTCAACCGTATTGTTTATCAGCGGACTTTTTCGTGAAACCGATTTTTTTTCTGATGGTTTAGATAATGCAATTTATTGGTACAGTACAATTTTTATTTTATGCGAAATGACAAATCCTTTATGTAGAAATAAATTACGCGAAGTGTTTTATGCCAGAAAAGGCTTCATAAAAATCATTGTTCTGATAAACGCTCTAATAATTATTACAGGTTTTTTTCTCAGCTCCTGTTATAACACAAACTGGGGAGGAAAATATTATGTAGGCTTTGCATATTCCAATCATGTTCTGGCTTGTGGGTGCTGTATGAGTATGTGTCTGGCGCTTTGGGTAATCGGAGATATTAAAAATGACTGGTTAAAACTTTTTGTAAATTTGCCGTTTGCACTAGCCATACTTCAATGTGGAGCAAGAACCTATCTTGTGCCAGTACTAATCGTCTATTTTTTGACTTATAAATTATATATAAAAAAAATCAGTTCCAAGCTCATTCTTGTTCCTTTCATTATTTTAGTGGGCATTTATGGATTCATACATTCTGGGTTAATGGATAAATTTATAAACCCCAACTCTTATTCTCGCTGGTCGGGAATTAATTTATTCACAAATGGGCGTACCGTTTTTTGGCTGATTGATTTAGATTCCTATTTTCACTCCTCCTTATCAGGCGTTCTATTCGGTAATGGATTTGGGTTTTCCTACCATATAAACAGTCTGAAATATGGGCGTGAAATATGGGCGCACAATGATTTCATAGAAGTTTTGATTAGCACAGGGATTATCGGTTTTACTGCCCATATGTATGTACTCATAAAGAACTTCGATTGTTTAAAGAAACATACCTATAAATTAACTATGTGGTGTGTAATTTTGTATTATGTCTTTGTTGCGTTTATTAACGGAACCATTATATATCAACATTACATCTACAGTTTTATTATTTTAGAATTGCTGGTAGAACATATTGGACGGTTCCAGGGAAACAAGGTTTTAAGGTGGTAGATTTGATGAAGTTATGGCCTACGATGAAAAGACGTTTCTGTCAGGTAAAGTTTACAGCAAAATTTTATTTTATTTATATACTGACGAGATTTTTTAAAAATGATAATAAAGAATTGTGGCTGTTATCGGAACGGGGCATCGATGCAAGAGATAATGGACTATTTTTTTATAATTATCTAAAATCTAGTCATCCGGAAATCAGGTTAAAATATGTTATCAGCAATAACTCGCCGGATCGAAAAAAAATAAACGGCAACGATATCGTTCGATATCGATCCTTTCAACATTATATGTTATACATTCAGGCAAAGTATTTGGTAAGCACCCATTATCAGGGATATTCGCCGGACTTTGAACTATTTGGCCAACTTGACAGAAGGGGGCTTATTCGAGTAAACGGAAAGAAAATATTTTTACAACATGGAATTATAAAAGATAAGGCGAATATGAGTAAAAAAACTCGCCCCTTAGATTTGTTTATATGTGGTGCTCAGGAGGAATACGATGCATTATTAGCCGAAACGGATTATGGAGATAATATTCTTAAGTATACTGGGTTAGCCAGATATGACAATTTATTCTGCTTTTTGGAAAAGCCTGTAAAAAAGCAGATATTGGTTATGCCGACATGGAGAGTGAAGTTTGCCAAAGCTACGGAAAAGGATTTCTTAAATAGTGATTACTACAAAAATTATAATCAATTAATAAATGATCCGGATTTAAATGATTATCTTGAAAAAAATAATATACGACTCGTATTTTATCCTCATATTGAAATGCATAGGTTTTTACATCTGTTTGAATGTGATAAACCCCATGTACAGATTTCCGGAATGAACCAGAATGACGTTCAAAAGCTTTTAATAGAAAGTAAGCTTTTAATCACAGATTTTTCCAGTGTGTTTTTTGATTTTGCATATCAGAAAAAGCCAGTGATATTTTTCCAATTTGATAAAAAAGACTATAGAAGCAGTCATTATGAAGAAGGATGGTTCTCTTATGAACATGACGGTTTTGGCCCCGTAATAGAGAATAAAAATGCTGTGGTAGCTGCGATTCCGGATTTATTTACAAATGGAATGAGTCAAATCTATATGGAACGTGTTAATCGTATCTTTAAGAGACGCGATAACCACAACTGTGACAGAATTTTCACTGAAATACAGAGGTTAGGATAAGATGGCAAGTCAAAATAGAAGCATCAGAAAAAATTATATTTTTAATTTGCTATATAAAATAGTCACTGTATTTACTCCATTAATCACAGCCCCATATATTGCCAGAGTGTTTGGCCCCACAGGCGTCGGCGAATATAGTTATACTTATTCGATCGCGCAATATTTTTATTCCTTTGCAATGCTTGGTATATCGGATTATGGGAGCAGAACGATTGCACAGGTACGGGACGATAAAAATAAATTGAATCAGGTCTTTAGTGAGATTTTTGTTATGCAAATACTCACAACATCCATTACCTCATTATTATACGTCCTCTATATCGTGTTTTTTTCTGAATCAAAACTTTTATCAATCTTACAGGGCTTCCAAATTCTCTCTGTTTTTATCGACTTTTCATGGTTGTTCTTTGGAATTGAAAACTTTAAATTGATTTCAATCAGAAATATTATCATTAAGTTAAGCAGCGTTTTATTGATAATTGTATTTGTAAAATCGATACAGGATATCTGGTTGTATACATTCATCATATCTGGCGCCACTGTAATTTCACAAATTTTCATATTGCCGGCGCTGATTAAAACTGTAAAATTCATTTTACCAGCCAAGAGAAGGGTCCTCCAGCATATGAAACCAAATGTGATCCTCTTTTTACCTGTGATTTCCGCTAGTATCTTAAACTATTTCGACAAAATTATGCTTGGCGGTATGTCTACAAAAACAGAACTTGGATATTATGATAGCGCTGAAAAAATAATACAAGTTCCAAACAGTATGGTAACAGCTTTAGGCGTCGTCATTTTACCGGCTATTACGAATAAAGTGACGAACAAAAAAGAGAATGAATTGAAAAAACTCCATAAGGACACTTTTATATTTATCTCTTTTGCCGTATGTGCCTTATCTTTTGGCATCTCTGGTGTAGCAAAAGAATTTGTCCCCATATTCTTTGGAAAAGGATATGATTCTGTCGTTTATTTGCTGTATATATTAGTTCCTTCCATGGTATTTATAAGCTTGGCGAATGTCATGAAAAACCAATATCTTTTGCCCTTTGGCAAAGATGGAATATTTGCCAGATGCTTAATTATGGGGATATTAATAAATATTATTTTAAATACATTCCTTATTCCTTCATATGGTGCTTTTGGCGCTTCTTTTGCTACTACTGTTTCCGAATTTACGATATTATTTTCCGAGTTGATTTGTCTGCATAAAAAAATTGAACTATCAGAAATGCTTAAAGTTTTATGTAGTTTTATAGTAATTGGGATACTGATGTTTATTCCTATATATTTGATTGATATCGAAAATAATTTTATATCACTGTCCGTCAAAATTGCATTAGGCGCTTCTATATATTTAAGCCTATCTGCGATATGGTGTTACCTCTTTCATCGCGACATACTTAGTATGATTTTTAAGCGGAGGAAAAGTTAAATGAAAAAAGTAACTTGTGTCAGTTACCACTCCAGTGGTTCAAGTGCAGTCGTTGATTATATTAAAGAATTTAAAAACGTTTCTTTTCCACAACAGGAAGTTGAATGCCGGTTTCTACAGGATCCTGACGGAATTTCTGATTTGGAATTTCAGCTGATAGATAATTGGCACCGACTCAACAGCGGTTTTGCCATCAAACGATTTGAACAATTTGCCAAACGATATCATCATCATTATAGTCTATTATTTGGAAAAAACTGGGCGATATATGCCCAAAAATACGCTGACAGTTTAAAAGATTTTACTTTTAATGGTTACTGGCACTGTGATATCAGTATTTTCCCCGTTTATATGAAAGCTTATTATTATATGCGAAGGGCTATCAACAGAATCATGCCGGAGAAATTAAAAAAGAAACCGGATTATAATTATTTTCCTGGAGCTGTTTCCTATCACAGTCATCTCTCAAAGGAGGAGTTTTATAGAAATACCAGATTATTCGTGGAGAATCTATGTAAAAGTGTTTTTCATGATCGTCAATCCCTGATCATACTGGATCAATTTGTATCTACGACAAACATTAAAAGATATATGAATTATGCAGAGGACCTAAAAGTTATTTTGGTTGATCGAGATCCAAGGGATGTCTATATAGAAGAACAGCATATTGACGATCACGTCTTACCTGTTGAAGTCCAATTATTTGCAAAGCAGTTTTCTGATATGAGAATTGGTCAGGCGAAAGAAATTTTGACTGATAATGTCCTGAAAATTCAATTTGAGGATATGTTATACAAATATGAAGAAACGACAAGGACTATCCGAGATTTCTTGGAATTAGATGAGAAAGATCATATAAATAAGTTTAAATATTTTAATCCTAAAAATTCAATCAGAAACACCAAACTTTGGGAACGGTATCCTGGCTATGACGAAGAGATGAAGATACTCCAGTCTCTGGCAGGTGATTACTTTTATTTTACTTGAAAAAAATGACATTGCAATTGTTGCTCCGAATCAAACGACAGTTAATGGGAAAGTGCTCCTTCCCTTTCACTCAGAAATATAACTGATTATCGAAATGAAAAATCTACAAAAGTATTTTTAAAGAAGTTCATGAGAAAGGTGGAGTATTGATTTTGAAAAGGCAAGAATCAGAAATATTGCATGCACTTCTACTGGAGCCATTTATCAATCAGCGGATCCTTTCAGAAATATGCGGCTGTTCTCTTGGAGTAGTAAACCGCTCCATCAAAAATCTGATAATGGAAGGTTTTCTGGATGCCCGGATTCGCCCTACAGATAAAGCTTATCAGGAGCTTGAAAACAACTCTCCTAAAAATGCCATTATTTTAGCGGCAGGGTTTGGAATGCGTATGGTTCCAATCAATCTTGAACGTCCGAAAGCTTTTATGGAGATTCATGGGGAACCATTGATTGAGCGTATCATAAAGCAGCTTCATGAAGTTGGAATCACCGAAATTTATATAGTCGTCGGATTTATGAAAGAACAGTTTGAATATCTCATTGACGAGTTTCATGTCGAGTTGATTTTTAATCCGTTCTATGCCTCCAGAAATAATCTCCACTCTATGAGTTTGGTAACGGAATATCTGTCTAACACTTATATCATTCCTTGCGATGTCTGGTGTAACAGAAACCCTTTTCACCGATATGAATTTTGTTCATGGTATATGGTTTCTGATCTTGTGGACGACGATAGTACTGTTCGCGTAAATCGTAAGATGGAACTGGTAACCGTTTCCAGGAATCAGAGCGGAAACGCGATGATTGGTATCACCTATCTCACGGAAGAAAAGAGTCATTTAGTTAGAAAAAGCTTAAAAAGACTGGATACCGATAGGCAATATGAGGATTCATTTTGGGAAAAAGCCCTTTACGACAAAGGAAAAATGATTGTTCCGGCAAAGGTGGTTCAT
This sequence comes from Lachnospiraceae bacterium, assembly GCA_022792335.1. Classification (GTDB taxonomy): domain Bacteria; phylum Bacillota; class Clostridia; order Lachnospirales; family Lachnospiraceae; genus Lientehia. The sequence continues at coordinate 4,956 of JAAWAV010000059.1, read as the reverse complement.
ACCACTGACGTTGTGGAAATCAATACATATGAGCAGCTCCGGGAATTGGACGAAGAATCGAACCATTTAAAGTCTGATGCAATCAGTATCATTACCCAGATCTTAAGAGTTACTGCTTCTGAAATTGTGGATATAACCGTATTGAAAAAGGGAATGACTAATCGATGTTTTTTGTTTACTTGTAAAAACAAAAAATATATTATGCGCATCCCTGGTGAAGGGACCGATCAGTTGATCAATCGACAAGAAGAAGCGGCTGTTTATAAAACAATTAAAGAAAAAAATCTTTGCGATAATATTATTTACATTAACCCGGAGAATGGCTATAAAATCACTGAATTTTTTCCAAATGCCAGAGTATGTGATCCTAATAATCAAAAAGATCTCACAGTTTGCATGAAAAAATTAAGAGAGTTCCATCAACTTCAGTTATCCGTCAACCATGAATTTGATATTTTTAAACAAATAGAATTTTATGAAACTCTGTGGAATGGAGAAGCATCCATATATAAAGATTATTTTCATACAAAAAAGAAGGTTTTGTCTTTACAGCCTTATATAAACCAGCATATTGCTGATAAATGCTTAACTCATATCGACGCCGTACCTGACAACTTTTTATTTGTGAAAGACTCAAATGGAACTGAAAGCGTTCGGTTAATTGACTGGGAATATGCCGGAATGCAGGATCCGCATGTAGATCTTGCAATGTTTTGTATCTATTCTCTTTATGATAAAGAGCAGATTGATCATTTGATTGATATTTACTTTGAAAATAATTGTGGGAGTGAAACCCGTGTCAAAATCTACTGCTACATCGCTGCAGGCGGTCTGCTTTGGAGTAACTGGTGCGAATACAAAAGGAATCTAGGAATTGAATTTGGCGAATATTCGCTTCGGCAATACAGATATGCAAAAGACTATTACAAAATTGCAATGGAATCTTTCCATAAAGATTTCAGATGAAATAACAACAATTGTGGAGAAAGAGCATGTATACAGTTAAACAGGCAATTATTATTGCAGCCGGAACAGGAAATCGCGTACAACCAGTCACATTCACTACCCCAAAACCTTTGATACGGGTCAATGGGGTTCGAATGATTGATACCATTATTCAGGGTCTCCACAAAAACGGAATTACCGAGATTTATGTAGTTGCTGGTTATCTAAAAGAACAATTTGATATTTTGGAGAAAGAATATGAGGGATTAAAAATTATTGAAAATCCCCTATACAATGTTTGTAATAATATTTCTTCTCTTTATGTGGCAAGGGAACATATTGAAGAAGCAATAATTCTTGACGGCGATCAAATTATTTATAATGATTTGATTCTTTCCCCCGAATTTGAAAAGTCCGGATATAATGCAGTCTGGACAGACGAGGAAACAAAGGAATGGCTGATACAAGTGGAAAATAATAGAGTTGTCTCTTGTTCCCGCATAGGTGGAAAAAAGGGATGGCAGCTCTTTAGCATTTCACGATGGACTGCTGAGGATGGTCGGAAGTTAAAACGACATTTGGAAATTGAATTTAATCAAAAGAAAAACAGGCAGATTTATTGGGATGATGTTGTCATGTTCTGCCACTTTGAAGATTACGATCTGGGAATCCGGCCAATGAATGCCAGTGATATTATTGAGGTCGATAGTTTAAGTGAACTGATTGCATTGGACAGCAGCTATCAGAAATATATGGGAGGTATTGCAAAATGAACCCGAGAAAAGGAAAAATTGACTGGATGATCACATTGGTTCCTTTGGCTTTTGTAATAGTTCTTTCCATCTTATTCTTCTGGATGCCAGAACAGTCCAATGTGGTATTAAGCAAAATCAGATTCTTTTTAGGCGATACTGTGGGCAGTTATTATTTGGTTATCGGTCTGGGGATTTTTTTACTTTCTTTATTTCTCGCATTTTCAAAATATGGGAATATCATTTTGGGAAAGCCGGGTGAAAAACCCAAATATTCTTTTTTCTCCTGGGGGTGTATGATGTTCACCTGTGGGCTTGCGGCCGATATTCTGTTTTACTCTCCTTCTGAATGGGTTTTGTACGCGGCAGATCCTCGGATGAAAGAATTAGGGAACATCCAAGAATGGGCCGGAGTATACCCTCTCTTTCACTGGAGTTTCATTCCATGGGGATTTTATCTAGTACTGGCTGTCGCATTTGGATTTATGCTTCACGTAAAAAAAAGAAATCGGCAAAAATATTCTGAAGCATGCAGGCCTGTCCTTGGAAAACATACGGACGGCATTGCAGGTCGTATCATTGATTTACTTGCAGTATTTGCATTATTGGCAGGAACTGCAACAACCTTTAGCCTGGCCACCCCACTGATGGCTAATGTGATTAAGGAACTGTTTCATCTGGAAATAAATAAAACAATCATTACAATTGTAATTTTGATCGTCACATGTTTTATTTATACCTATTCTCTTCTTCACGGATTTAAAGGAATCCGTTTCCTGGCAAAGGCATGTATTTATCTGTTTTTTGGATTATTAACCGTTGTTTTGTTTTTTGGTGGAGAAGGAAAATATATTATTGATACTGGAATCTCTTCTTTGGGAAAAATGGTTCAAAATTTTTTTGAGTTATCTACCTATACCGATCCATTAAGAACAACTTCCTTTCCTCAAAACTGGACCATCTATTATTGGGCATATTGGATGGTATGGTGCGTAGCTGCTCCTTTTTTCATTGGAAATATTTCAAGAGGGAGAACTGTAAAGCAGGTAATCCTTGGAGGTTATGTATTCGGCGTTGGCAGTACGCTATTGAGTTTTATTATCTTAGGTAATTATTCTATGGGGCTGCAGATGTCCGGGAGCGTTGATTTTATTACCCAATATCATACAACGGGCGATCTTTATGGAATGATTATTTCAATGTTCCAGACCATGCCTTTCGCTCCTGTTATACTAATGGTGCTATTACTAGCAATGATCGCTTTCTATGCGACTTCTTTTGATTCCATTGCGCTGACAGCCTCCTGTTATAGCTATCACAAATTGGAGAAAGGTGAAACCCCGAAAAAAACCATTCAATTGCTTTGGTGCATCTTGCTTATTATACTGCCAATCGCTCTGGTATTTTCTGAAAGTTCTATGAACAATCTGCAATCAGTTAGTATCATAGCGGCCTTTCCTATCGGATTTGTGATAGTAATGATTGCCATCAGTTTTATCAAAGACGCGAAAGCATATATGGAAGAATGAAACAAGAAAAAGTAATGCAACCCCTGTCAAGCGACGGTATCATTGCTTTTTAATACCATCGCTATTGCGTTATGAATATGGAAAATTTGCTTTTGTAAGATACTTCTGATTTCTGCTATGCGGCTTATCAGGAACGGTCCTTGCCAGTTTTTCTGTTTCCAGCAGAACGTTTATCACGGTTGTAATACTTTTAACAGATTTATATCCTAAATAATCTGCGATTTCTTTCTTACTTCGGGGATGTTGACAATATTGCAAAATTCGTGTCGCTATCTCTGCTTGGGCATTAACTTGGGCATTAACTTGGGTATCATTACCCAAGTTATCTTTTTTTCTATAGAATATAACTGCAAAACCATATTGCTGCTGTTCAAATTTCACCTGGCATCCGGCTTCCTTACACGCTGTGCTAATTCGTTTTAATCCAGTTGCAAAACTCTCCATATCCTTAGAATAATATAAGGTCCGGGTAATCAAAGGGTTTCTTCGCACAGGCCTTGATTTTCCATCTATAAACATTTCCGGAGTCAGTCCTACCGGAAAAGGGCCTGGGTTATAAATCTCAATGCGGTCTTTAAAAATAGCTACTTCATTACTCTGTCCGGATCCAAATAACTTATGACCAAAAGAATTAATGATAGCCTCTCTGATGGCGTCCATCGGTATCTCTGGTATTTCCTTCCTGGAAAGCCCAGCGCCAATTTCCACACGCCAATCCATGGCGTCAATGATATACTGCTCTGCTTTTTTTGCCAGTTCAATAATGGAACCCGTAAAACGACGAATATCCGTAAATGTTAATCGTTCGTTAGAAGCAAATTTAGCCATCTGAAGTTCATTGATTCCACTGCTGCAAAACAAGGCAGCGCCTGCGTTTAAAAGGTACTCACCTTTCATTAGCTCCAGTTTATTCAGAACAGTTCTTATATCTGTTTCTTCAAAAATAATTCGACCGGCATCCTTTGCCTTTTGCAGATATTCCCGGAATGCATCCTGAGACACTTCTTCAATTGTATACTCCGAGACTTTTTGCTCCCAGGAATATCTCATATCATCTCGTTTTCGTATCATTTCGTCATATGTATCCTGATCCATCACCAGGTCCTCATCTGCTACGCGGATTCTGGGTACATGATAGGCAAGATATGGACATCGATTTCCTTCAAAATTGACCTGTATACAATCTCGCTCTCCAAACCTTACCACTTTAATTTCAGGATAAATCGCCGGCGCAATATGGTTTCCTATCGCCTGACTTACCTTCCGAAGGGATTCTTCCGTAATGATCTGACCAATCACAGTACCATCATTTTTTACACCAAAAAACAACTGCCCTTTTTGATGCTTATTCAGAATTGCAGCAATTGACAGCATTGCTTCTTTCATTTCTCCAGTACTTTTCTTATACTCTATAGTTTCTGTCTCCGGACCAATGTTTGTCAGACTCATATTCCCATTCACCTTTGCACTTCATGATAGTTTTATTCTATCCGATTTTGAAAGCATTATCAATCTTCTTTTTCCTTTTTCATCTCATTCAACGAATATTCCCTATAACAATTCAGTGCTCCTATGCCCTCTTCTATTTAACGTGTAGCCAAATATTTGTTGTATAGAGGATGCTTTACCAGTTTCTCTATTTTGAGGAGGCAGATTTTTAGTAATACCATCAGATAACCACTGATTTTAGGAGGAGACTATGATCATCACCAAAACGCCGTTCAGGATTT
>JAAWAV010000006.1 GCA_022792335.1 Lachnospiraceae bacterium | reverse complement strand
GCCTTCCAAGCTAGATACGTGGGTTCGATTCCCATCACCCGCTTTTCCTGTGTCTGTAGCTCAGCTGGATAGAGCAACGGCCTTCTAAGCCGTGGGTCGGGGGTTCGAATCCCTCCAGGCACGTTTCTGTGCCGAACAGACTCAATATGGTGGATATAGCGTAGTTGGTTAACGCGTCAGATTGTGGCTCTGAAGACCCAGGGTTCGAGTCCCTGTATCCACCCTCAGTATGGCCAAGTGCTGTGCGCATCATTCACAGGAAGATGATGGGCTATCGCCAAGCGGTAAGGCACAGGACTTTGACTCCTGCACTCGCTGGTTCGAATCCAGCTAGCCCAGTGCAGATGCTGTTTCTTAGAAAACGGCAGATGAAATTTTATACGGGCCACTAGCTCAGTCGGTAGAGCACTTGACTTTTAATCAAGTTGTCTGGGGTTCGAATCCCCAGTGGCTCATTAGAAAAAGCCCTTTAAATCAAGGGCTTTTTTACGTGGAGGGCGCCTCAGAGAGAGGCGTTGGCCAACGCACATTTGGCCGCCGTTAATCAAATGTCTACAAAAAATAGCGCCTTACTTTACCAGAGCGAGGGCGCTACTTTTTGCGTGTTGTGTAGATACCGTCGCTTGACAAGGACATACACGCCCTGAACCACGATATTTGCTTGATTTTCTGTGTTATTCTTAGTCGGTGTACGTCCGGTACATCTCCATCGTCTGCCTTGAAAATCAAGCAAATGTCAGCGGTCAGGGTTGAAAAGTCGAAAAGGGATGAAATTCAGCCCCTGCAAGGCACTTGACCGACGCGTACTGGACGTACAGCGGAGTGAAAGTAACGCCGCAGGAGCTGAATTTCCCCCCTTTTTCGACCGTGTGTGCTCTCGTCAAGCGACGGTAACAAGTGTTATCATATTTGGGCGAAATGTAACAGAACAAAAAAGTTCTGTCAATAAAAATAGAAAGGAGAGAAAGGCATGGCTACAGTAATGACGAACCTGAGAGCCTGCCAGGACAAAATGCCGGCCTGGGCCTTTGGTACCTTCCGGATAAAGGCCGACCGGCTCAGCCCTGCCTTTCCACGACCAGGGCATACTGATCGGTGCGGAAATAGATTTGTCCATATTCCAGGGGGACGGTCTGGGTCTGTGCATAACGGGTACAAAACAAAAGCGGCGTACCGGGACGGACGTTCAGAAGATTGGCTTCCATGAAACCGGCCGCGACGGCGGAAAGATGTTCCTTGCTGTAGAAAAAGACCAGATGATACTTTTTCCGTAAAAGCTCGTAGAGATCAATCAGATCTCCGGCATACTGCTCCAGATTCGGGGCAAGATCTGTCCGGACGTAGTTTTTCATCAGGGCAAAGGGAGAGGAATCATGGTATAAAAGCCGCTGAATCTGATAGACAGAAGTCCCTTCCGGAATCTGGAGCGCCCCTGCGATAGTCCGATCAGCATAGATGCGATCGATACAGCAGGAATGCACGGCAAAAGGGCGGTCGAAACTGCTGAGAATCTCCTGTATACTGGAGGCGTTGTGAAACGTATCGTCACTGGAGAGGGGGGAGAGCACCTCTGTCCCCCTTCCCTGCTGAATACGGATAAAGCCCTCTTCAGACAGACGGAGCATCGCCCGACGCACAGTCGTCCGGCTGACAGAGAACTGCTTTTCAAGCATTGGCTCCGGCGGCAGCATAGAGCCGACAGGCACCTCTCCACTTTGAATTTGCTGTCGGATGGCGTGATAAACTTTCAGGTATGCTTTCATAGGACTCGTAAATACTCCTGCAAATATGGTTTGTTTTAAAGCAGATACAGCCAGCGTTACTTTTTGTCCCAAATCCATGTACAAACAAATCGGCGCGTCTGTAGATACTACCCATAAGGAAACTGCCGGTGCCATAAGAAAAACGCAGGACACCGGCAGAATCTATTTGTTTACCTGTTCAGATGCTTTCTCGGAGTTTCTTTCATAAAGGCGCGTACATGGGCCTCGTCCCGGATCGCGTGGTGAGCGCCCACCGCCGTGGCGTTTAAGGAACCGGCAGCACAGGCGAAATCCGTACATTCCCGGATGGGCCAACCCTTTAAGAGGGCGTGCGTAAAGGCACCGAGGAAATTGTCGCCGCAACCAGTCGTGTCCACAGGCGTGATCTCATAGGCGTCTGTGAAAAACCGTTCAGAAGCGTTTTTGAAAAAGCAGCCGTCGCCGCCCAGTTTTAAAACTACATTTTTTACACCGCGGGACAGGAAGAAATCGGCAATTTTGTCTGGCTCAGTCTCTCCGGTGGCATAGGTCGCCTCTTCCATACTGGGAACCATATAGTCGATGTGAGGGTAAGCGCAGAGCATGGCTTCCGGGCCGATATGATTAATATCATAGGTCATATCGCAGATGGTGACGGTATCAAAGGAACGAGCCCGTTTCAGGACGTCGGCGATTCCGGGACCGTCCAGACCCGGCAGGCAGAACAGACTGCCTACGGTGATGGCGCGGGTACTTTTTAAAATTTCGTCGCTGATGTCGGAGGGGACGAGGTGGCAGGCCGTATTTCCCTGTTTCACCAGAAAAGAACGCTCCCCGTCTGTCTTGATAACGACGATTGCCATCATCATTTCCGCTTTTTCATCCCGGATAACCAGGGACAGATCCAGCGGTTCCTTTTCCAGAATGGAGTAAAGATTGTCTCCAATGGAGTCATAGCCGACTTTTACCAGAGGGGCCGTATGGCTTCCCAGGCGGCCCAGAGTGATGGATTCATTGTTGGCGTCGCCCCCGGAGGTAATAAAGGCAGAATCGCCCTCCGTAGTGTCGCGGCTTAAGGCGTCCTGTGCGATGCCGGTGATAATGATATCCTGGAGAATACAGCCGATGCATACTGCGTCATATGTTCGATCCATAGAAATGGGGTCCTTTCTTATTTAACAGAAAAACGGTAAGTGGTACAAAAATCCTGAGGAGCGTCTTTCTTCACTGTACAGGGAGGGAAGGAAGGCTGATTGATGGAGTCGGGGAAAAACTGGGTTTCCATGCAGAACCCACCCCGGTTTCCGTAGTGAGCGCCGCCTTTTCCGGCCTCCTTTTCTTCCAGGGAGTTTGCCGTATAGAACTGGAGCCCCGGGCTGTTGGTGAAAACTTCCATCAAAATACCGCTTTTCGGAGAATAGGCCGATGCGTTTGCGCCGTCAGTTTCCTTCAATACATAGTTGTGGTCATAGCCGCCTCCAAAAGCAAGCTGGGGATGATCGCCGCCGATATCCTGACCAACGGATTTGGGAGTGCAAAAGTCAAAGGCAGTTTCCGCGACGGGCAGGAATACCCCCGTGGGAATGGACTCTGCATCTACTTCTGTGATGGAATCGGCAGTGATAGTGATTTCATGATCCAGAACATCGCCTGCATCGTGACCGGATAAGTTAAAATAACAGTGATTGGTCAAATTGCAGAAGGCTTCCGTTTCCGTGGTGATGTGGTAGGAAATGGAAAGAGCATTGTCCTCAGAAAGACGGTAGGAGACACAGGCCACAAGATCTCCGGGATAACCGCCGTCGCCGTCAGGACTTTCCAGGCGGAAAGTGAGGGCGTCTTTTGATTCTTCTGACACCGGCCAGAACCGGCGGCTGTAAGCGCCGGAGGCGCCGTGAAGATGATTGTTTCCTTCGTTTTGCTCAAGCTGCCAGGTCTTTCCGGCAAAGGAGAAACGCCCGCCATGGATTCTGTTTCCATAGCGCCCGACTACACAGCCGAAGCTGGCCGGGTTTCGCGTATAATCGTCACAAGTTTCATAGGCCAGAGCCACATCGGTGGGAACACCGTTTTTGTCGGGGACAATGATTGAAAGAATGCTGCAACCAATATTGCAGAGTTCCACAGACATGCCGTTTTCATTGGAGAGCTTATACCGGTATACGGTTTCTCCTGTTTTCGCAGTTCCCCAGAGTTGTTTTTCCAGTTTCATCGTTTTCTCATTCCTTTCCTGTAAAATCCCCGGACAGAGAAAACCTCTGGGCCGGGGATATATTTATATGACTGAAAGTTTTGCCGGACAGGGAAAAATACATGGATTAAAAAGAGTCGTCCGGCAACCCAATTGAAAGCAAAAAACAGTCCCAAATAGATCGCCGTATCAGCTTGGGACCTCCAGTCCCGGAATGGCACCACGCAGTTAAACCTATGGAACCTATCTCTTTCATGATATCATGGCGCGATGTGAAAATCAACGATATTTTGGGGGGAGGAAATCCCAAAATGGCAGAGGATATCTGGGAAAATATCCGGTGCTCCAAGATGCGTTAGGAGTTTCTTTTTCTTGATAAAGCTCCTGGGGCATGGTATGATAAAACGTATAAAAGACTGCCTGCAGGAAAGGAATGCAGGGAGCTGTTTTGCAAAGTTTTGTCTGGGAGGAATACCTATGGAAAAAAGAGCGTTTGGAAAATCAAATGTGAGTGGTTCTGTTATTGGACTTGGCACCTTTGCCATGGGCGGCGGCCAGTGGTGGGGAGAGTTTGACGAGGGGCTGGCGGAGCAGACCATTGTGGAAATGATGGAAGCAGGAATGAATACGCTGGATACAGCTCCGATCTATGGTCTGGGTCGAAGTGAGGAGATTGTGGGACGGGCCCTGAAACGGATGAACCGCCGGGACGTGGTCGTCTGTACCAAGTGTGGAAACTGGTGGCATGATGTGAGAGGATCCCGTCGAAAAGTGGACATGTACGGGGTGCCTATCTACAAAGCTCTTGACAGAAGCACCATTCGGGAAGAAGTGGAATACAGCTTAAAACGGCTCGGTACAGATTACATTGACGTTTATTATACTCATTCCCAGGCAGAGCCGCCAGTTATGACCACCATTGAAGAAACCATGTCGGCGCTTATGGATTTGAAAAAAGAAGGAAAGATTCTTGCCATCGGCGCAGCCAATGTAAATATGTGGCATTTGCAGGAATATGTGAAATGGGGGCAGCTTGATATCATTCAGCAGAAATATTCTCTTCTGGATCGGGCCATCGAGGACGAAATTGTACCCTTCTGTCTGGAGAATCATATTGCCATTCAGACTTATTCCGTACTGGAAAAGGGCCTTCTGACAGGAAGGTATCAGAGGGGAACGACGGTGGAGAAGGGCAATATCCGGGAGGAGAGTCCCTGGTTTTTGCCGGAAAACATTGAAAAGCCTCTGGCTCTTTTGGACGGATGGAAAGATTTGTGCGAAAAATACAACTGCCACGTAGGGAACCTGGTCATCGCATGGACCAAGCAGCAGCCAGGCATCACCAATGTTCTGTGTGGAGCCAGAAGGCCGGAGCATATGCGGGATAATGCGGCCGGAGGGGATGTTGTGATTGAGGCCGGTGATATGGCCCGTATGAATGCAGATATTGCAGAGAAGATTGTATTATAATCGGGATGAAACAGTGGATTTTTGTAAGAATGAGAAAGTAGAAAGAAAAGTTTTTTCGGATCACATATTTGTCTAAAGTCAAAGAAACGGCCGGCCTGGATTTGGGCCGGCCGTTTGCTGCAGGAGGGCATACCTGTTCCCTTAAAAACTCCCTTAAAGTTGATATTGATTTTTCGATATGAATCAAGTACAATGAAACTCTGTAAGAATGTAAACAAAAATCGGACGGAAGTTGACGGTGGAATATGGGCATCATAAAGGCAAAGAACCTGATTTACAATTATATTAGGCGGGACGAAGAAGAAAAGGTAGAAGAGATCAGCGAGGCGGTGAAGGATGTAAGTCTGGACATCGAGGAGGGAGAGTTTGTGGCAGTCCTCGGCCACAATGGTTCCGGAAAATCTACCCTGGCGAAACATATGAATGCCCTTCTTCTGCCTTCGGAGGGGACCATCTGGATTGGAGGAATGGACACAAAGAACGACGAGTCTCTTCTGGAAGTCCGCCGGCTGGCCGGGATGGTGTTTCAGAACCCGGATAATCAGATCATTGCCAGCGTGGTGGAAGAAGACGTGGGCTTCGGTCCGGAAAATATGGGAGTGCCCACGGATGAAATCTGGCGGAGAGTGGATGAATGTCTGAAGGCAGTGGGAATGACAGCTTACCGGCAAAGCTCCCCCGACCGGCTCTCCGGCGGACAGAAACAGCGGGTGGCCATTGCAGGAGTCATGGCCATGGAGCCCAGGTGTATTGTTTTAGACGAACCGACAGCCATGCTGGACCCCAACGGTCGAAGAGAGGTTATCCGGACCGTACGGGAATTGAATAAGAAAAAAGGCATTACAGTCATTCTAATCACACACTATATGGAAGAGGTGATCCATGCAGACAGGATTTATGTGATGGATGAGGGGGAGATTGCCATGGAAGGGACGCCGGAGGAGATTTTCAGTCGGGTTGATGAATTAAAGGCTCTCCGGCTGGACGTGCCCCAGGTGACAGAACTAGCCTACGGACTTCGAAATAAAGGCGTTCCCCTGTCCCCCTGCATTTTGGACATAGAAGGGCTGGTAAGGGAACTGATAGAGATAAGGAGACAGAGGACAGCGCCATGATCACACTGGAGCAGGTAGAATACAAATATAATGAAGGAACTCCCATGGAGACGGAGGCGCTTCACGAGGTAAGTCTGGAAATCAGAGACGGAGAGTTTATTGGTCTGATTGGCCATACGGGGTCCGGGAAATCCACGCTGATTCAGCATTTAAACGGGTTGGTCCGGGCTACCGGAGGCGATATTCTCTACAACGGAGAGAGCATTTACCGGGAAGGGTTTTCCATGAAGAAGCTCCGGAACAAAGTGGGACTGGTGTTTCAGTATCCGGAGCATCAGCTTTTTGAGATCGATGTGTTTACCGACGTCTGCTTCGGACCGAAAAACCAGGGGCTTTCCAGAGAAGAGACGGAGGCACGGGCAAAAAAAGCGCTTTCTTTGGTGGGGATCGGAGAAAGTTATTATAAGAAATCTCCTTTTGAGCTTTCTGGGGGAGAGAAACGGCGTGTGGCCATTGCAGGCGTGCTGGCCATGGAGCCGGAGGTACTGATTCTGGACGAGCCTACGGCGGGCCTTGATCCGAAGGGGAGAGATGAGATCCTGGGGCAGCTTGCGAGGCTTCATAAAGAACGGAGGATGACGGTGATCCTGGTATCCCACAGTATGGAGGATGTGGCAAAGTACGTGGATCGGATTATGGTGATGAACCATGGACGTCTGGTGTTCGACGATACGCCCAGGGCAGTCTTTGCCCACTATAAGGAACTGGAAGAAATGGGACTTGCCGCCCCCCAGGTGACATACATCGCTCATGCTCTGAAGGAAGCGGGATTTCCCATGAATACAGACGTCATTACTGTGGAGGAGGCAGAAGAAGCGATTCTTTGCACTCTGGCCATGGGAGAGGGCTGAGGGAGAACGGAGAAAGAGGAGGAAGAGGCGTACGGTTCAAAACCGATGCCACAGAAACAGAAAAGGAAAGGTGAGAGAATCTCATGATGCGAGACATTACTCTGGGCCAGTATTATCCGGTGCAGTCGCCGGTACATAAACTGGACCCAAGGACAAAGCTTTTCGGTACGCTGGTATTGATCATTGCTCTGTTTGTAGCGGATAATGTATTTTGTTATGGAGCGGCAGCCGTATTCCTGTTCGGAATTATCGCGGCTTCAAAGGTTCCGGTAGGGCATATTTTAAGGGGCCTGAAGCCGGTGCTTTTTCTGCTGTTGTTCAGCGCCGCTTTTAATCTGTTTTTAACCCCGGGAGAGGAGCTGACCCACTTCTGGATCTTTACGATCACAAAGGAGGGACTCTTTCGGGCGGGACTGATGGCGGTAAGGCTGATTTTTCTGGTTATGGGAACCTCTCTTTTGACCTTTACGACCACCCCCAATCAGTTGACAGACGGGCTGGAGCGGAGCCTGCGGTTTTTAAATGTGCTTCATGTACCGGTCCACGAGATTGCGATGATCATGTCTATCGCTCTGCGGTTTATTCCGATCCTGGTGGAGGAGACGGACAAGATCATGAAAGCGCAGATGGCAAGGGGGGCGGACTTTGAAACAGGCGGGCTGATCAAAAAAGCCAGGGCCATGATCCCGCTTCTGGTACCTCTGTTTATCTCAGCATTCCGTCGGGCCTCTGATCTGGCTCTGGCCATGGAGGCCAGATGTTATCATGGGGGAGAAGGGCGCACAAAGATGAAACCGCTAAAATACCGGACGGCGGACCGGCTTGCTTATCTGATTCTTCTGGCTTTTCCCACCAGCGTGGTACTTCTTCGGGTGTTTTTATGACAGCACGGACAGTGCGGGAGTTGGGGGAGTAGACGTTTCGATGGCTCGCGATTTGCGACAGTCCGGGCCCTTGGCTCGCGGTTTGTAATAGTTCGGGCGTTTTGATGCTTTGAGGTCATCTGGTGAAGGGGGAGCCTGGCGGACGGAGGATTTATGAAACGGATTAAATTAGTAGTGGCTTACGACGGCACCCGTTACTGTGGATTTCAGTTTCAGAAGAACGGGCCCACCATTGAAGCGGAATTAAACCGGGCGCTTTCAGAGCTTACCGGGGAAGAGATTCGAGTGACAGGAGCCAGCAGGACGGATGCGGGGGTCCATGCTCTGGGCAATATCGCCGTATTCAGTACAGAAACCAGAATCCCTCCGGAGAAAATCTGCTATGCGGTGAACAGCCGTCTGCCGGAGGATATTGTGGTACAGTCCTCTGAAGAGGTTCCGGCTTCTTATCACCCCAGAAAATGTAATTCTGTGAAAACCTATGAATACCGGATTTTAAACAGACAGTTTCCAGACCCGACTAGGAGGCTTAACTGCTGTTTTTGCCACTGGTTTCTGGAGGAAGGCCGGATGCAGGAAGCGGCGGCCTGCCTGGAGGGAGAACATGATTTTTCCAGTTTCTGTTCAGCGGGAAGCCAGGCGGAGGATACGGTGCGGAAGCTTTATGAGGCGTCTGTGAAAAGAGAAGGAGATCTGATCACCATCCGTCTTGCGGGCAATGGATTCCTTTACAATATGGTAAGAATTATCGCGGGAACGCTTATGAGTATCGGTCAGGGGACTTTGCCGCCGGAGCGGATGAAAGAAATCTTAAACGCCAGGGATCGACGCCAGGCGGGGGTAAAAGCGCCGGCAGAGGGGCTGACTTTGATTTCCATTACTCCGGCCGGAGAACCGGAGGTCTATGAGAGGAATATCAACGACTGGATCGATTACTCTTTGGACAGGAGCGAACTTTATACGAAAAAACGGATGATCATGCTTATCCACCGATGCAAAGAAGAGGAACGGGAACGGATGATCGCCCATGTAAAAAAACAGGCCCTTTGGGACGGAGCAGAGGAATTTCTGGTGCAAAACAGCGAAAACTCGGGAAAAAATCCATTGACACGCCCCGAAGAGTGTACTATAATATAGAAGCTGCGGCGCTTCTTTTGCGTCCAAAAACAGGTCTATTGACTGGCAGGCCACGGAACCCAAAGCCCCGGAATCCGTTATCTGCCGTACAAATAGAGACAGGATCAGAATAAGAATATTTGAAAGGTGAAATCCAAGGAGGTCAAACCAATGAAAACATTTATGGCTAGCCCGTCAACCATTGAGAGAAAATGGTATGTTGTTGACGCTTCCGCATATACATTAGGACGTCTGGCATCTGAAGTTGCATCCGTCCTCAGAGGCAAGAACAAGCCCACGTTCACGCCCAATATGGATACTGGCGATTATGTGATCGTCGTGAACGCAGAGAAGATCCAGGTTACTGGAAAGAAATTGGATCAGAAGATCTACTACAGACATTCCGAGTATGTCGGCGGTATGAAGGAGACGACGCTCAGAGAAATGATGGCGAAGAAACCGGAGAGAGTCATCGAACTGGCTGTGAAGGGGATGCTTCCCAAGGGACCTTTAGGCAGAGCAATGTTTGGTAAGCTCCATGTGTACGCTGGCCCTGACCATAAGCATCAGGCCCAGAAACCGGAAGCTCTGACATTTTAATCGAAAGGTACTGAAAGGAGGAAATTACAGTGGCTAATTCAAAATTCTACGGAACAGGCAGAAGGAAAAAATCAATCGCGAGAGTGTACCTGTCTGCCGGTACAGGCAAGATTACCATCAATAAGAGAGACATAGATGATTACTTTGGTCTTGAGACGCTGAAAGTTGTGGTTCGTCAGCCTTTCGCAGCGACAGAGACAGAAGGCAAGTTTGACGTTATGGTAAACGTTCATGGCGGCGGCTTCACTGGCCAGGCCGGAGCGATTCGCCATGGTATTTCCAGAGCTCTTTTGCAGGCAGATGTAGAGTATCGTCCTGCCCTCAAGAAAGCAGGATATCTGACACGTGATCCTCGTATGAAGGAGAGAAAGAAATACGGCCTCAAAGCAGCTCGTCGCGCGCCTCAGTTCAGCAAGCGATAATTTGGAACAGAATAATGAAATTAGTGAAACCCTTGAAAGTCCAGTATTTTCAAGGGTTTTCTTTATATCTGCATTTTCTGAAATTGTGGTAAAAAGTGCTGAATTTTGAAGTGTAGCACACAAACATTTCTTCCTACTGCCGGATGCTGAAAGTCACGCGGCAGGGGTTTTATAAATATCTGGCAGCCAAAGACCGTCCGTGGAAATACCAGGATTTAGCCGATATCATGTAGGCAATCGCATCAGAAGATGAATGTAACGATACCTATGGACGGAGCCGTATGTATCAGGCACTTCTTTTAAAAAATCCGGAAGGCATCCGTATTCCCGGCGAGAGTACAGTTTATCGCGTCATGGAGAAAACCGGACTCAGCCACCGTCGAAACGCAAACCCAACGGAATTACCAAATCTGACCGTGAGGCACGGAAATCCGATGATCTGCTGAAACGGGATTTTACATCCAAAGAGCCGTTAAAAAATGTATTGCAGATATAACAGAAATCAGGGCAAAGGATGGAAAGCTGTATGGATCCGCCATCTTTGACTGTTTTGATGCTGCAGTTGTGGGATTGGCAATGGAGATACCAGTCTGAAAGCGGCATTGTGTGAGAGGACACTTGACAACGCCGTCCGCGCCTATCCGGCACTGAAAGGAGCCGTTATCCACTTTGACCGCGGAATACAGTACACCAGCGAAACCTATCGCAGTGCGGCTGCAAAGTACGGCATTCTTCAAAGCATGAACAGAGCCGGGGGAGGCTGCCATGACAACGCACGCTGCGAGAGCATGTGGGCACGGATGCAAGAGGAACTTCTTTATGGGAGGCATGATACAGAGGAAATGACCGTGGAGGAAGTGGAGACCCTCCTCTTTTTCTTGAATTTATCCGGGGATTATGCTATAGTATAGATACAAAAGAGGAAACAACCGCCCACAAAGTGGTTGACCTTCAGATGACTATATAAGCCTACCTGTACCGCCAAGTAACAAGGTAGGCTTATTTATTTTCGCTTGTTCCTCTCTGATATTTTACCATATTCTTTCTTTTGTGACAATTCCCATTGATACATAAAGATTGGTTTTTCATTCGTGCATCAAAATAGTACAAAAATATTATTGATTAAATTATACCATTTTCTCTTGACAATAACATCAACAACAAGTACAATTTTGGTATATATTTATTTATGATTATTTTTAGGCTATTTTAAGGA
Organism: Lachnospiraceae bacterium; assembly: GCA_022792335.1. Classification (GTDB taxonomy): domain Bacteria; phylum Bacillota; class Clostridia; order Lachnospirales; family Lachnospiraceae; genus Lientehia. The sequence continues at coordinate 428 of JAAWAV010000006.1, read as the reverse complement.
AAGAGAGGGTATTGCTTATGTGTAAAATATACGGTTATGTAAGAGTCTCCACAATCCAACAGAAAGTAGAAAGACAGATAAACAATATCATAGGATTCAATGGGGATGCAATCATTATCTCCGAAAAGCAATCCGGCAAAGATATAGAAAATAGGGCAGAGTTTAAGAGACTGCTAAGTAAAGCAAAGTCGGGAGATACGATAATATTTGACGAGGTTAGCAGAATGAGCCGTAACGCTGATGAGGGTTTTTCTCTGTATATGGAACTTATGCAAAAGGGTATTTCCCTTGTGTTTCTGAAGGAGCGGCATATTGATACAGACGAATACAAACGCCGGACACAAAAGCATATAGAGAAAGTATCATCCAGTAATAAGAAAATGGATAACCTCATAAACGGAATACTGGAACTTGTGGCAGAGTTTGAG
>JAAWAV010000005.1 GCA_022792335.1 Lachnospiraceae bacterium | reverse complement strand
GGATTCATTTATCAGGGCAAGATTAAGGCGTTGGCAGATGCAGCTCGTGAAGCTGGTCTGGAATTCTAATTGAGGAGGAGAAACACATGAAACGAACAATTATTGATGCCAGCCAGATGGAGCTCACGGATAAAGTAGTTGCGATCAAGCGCGTATCCAAAACCGTAAAAGGCGGACGTACCATGCGTTTTTCTGCGCTGGTAGTAGTCGGCGACGGCAATGGTCATGTGGGCGCCGGCATGGGTAAGGCGGCTGAGATTCCCGAAGCCATTCGTAAAGGCAAAGAAGATGCCATCAAGAATATGGTTGAGATTCCCGTAGATGAGAACAGAAGCATTCCCCATGATTTCATCGGCAAGTTTGGAAGCGCCAGTGTGCTGCTTAAGAGAGCCCCTGAAGGAACCGGTGTAATCGCCGGCGGTCCTGCACGTAACGTGCTGGAGATGGCGGGAATCAAGAATATCAGAACAAAATCCCTTGGCTCCAACAATAAGCAGAACGTTGTTCTCGCTACGCTTCAGGGCCTTAAGAGCCTTAAGACTCCGGAAGAGGTCGCAAAGAGCCGCGGCAAGTCTGTGGAAGAGCTGATTGGCTAAAGGAGGAAACGAAAATGGCAGAGAAATTAAAAATTACACTGGTAAAATCTCCCATCGGTGCAGTTCCGAAGCATAGAAAGACGGTCGAGGCGCTTGGACTTAAGAAGCTGAATAAGACAGTCGAGCTTCCGGACAATGATGCAGTCAGAGGCATGATCTGGCACGTAAAGCACTTGGTGAAAGTAGAAGAAGTCTAACGAAGAAGGAGGTGCACGAGATGGAGTTATCAAATTTAAGACCGGCTGAAGGCTCCAAGCACAGCGATGCTTTCAGAAGAGGCCGTGGACACGGTTCAGGAAACGGCAAGACCGCAGGCAAGGGACACAAAGGCCAGAAGGCACGTTCCGGCGCGCCCAGACCTGGTTTTGAAGGCGGTCAGATGCCTTTATACAGAAGACTTCCCAAGAGGGGCTTCACAAACAGAAATTCCAAGGTAATCGTAGGTATTAATGTGGACGCTCTGGAGAGATTTGACAACGATACAGTAGTTACTGTAGAGACTCTGATGGAATGCGGTATCGTAAAGAACCCCAGAGACGGGGTTAAGATTCTCGGAAACGGCGAATTAACCAAAAAGCTTACGGTTAAGGTGAACGCATTCAGTGAGGGTGCAAAAACAAAAATTGAAGCGGTTGGTGGAAGTGCAGAGGTGATCTAACATGTGGAAGACACTCCAGAATGCATTTAAAATCAAAGAAGTCAGAAAGAAAATCCTGTTCACATTCTTCATTTTAATTGTAGTCAGACTCGGCGCTCATGTGCCGATTCCGGGTGTTAATACAGCATATTTTGCTGACTGGTTCGCGAGACAGTCCGGTACGGCGTTCAATTTTTTTGACGCCATGACCGGCGGTTCCTTCACACAGATGTCAGTGTTTGCACTGAGCATTACCCCCTATATCACATCCTCCATTATCATTCAGCTTCTGACCATTGCCATTCCGAAGCTGGAGGAAATGCAAAAAGAGGGGGAAGAGGGAAGGAAGTTTCTCGGAAAGCTGACCAGATATGTGACCGTGGCGCTGGCTCTTATTGAGTCCACTGCCATGACCATCAGCTTTGGCCGCTCTGGTCTGCTGGTTCACTTCACTTGGTACAACGCTCTTGTAGTGATTATGACTATGACTGCCGGCAGTGCAGTTCTCATGTGGCTTGGCGAGCGGGTGACAGATAAGGGCGTCGGAAACGGAATCTCCATTATTCTGTTGATCAATATTCTCTCAGGACTTCCGGGTGATTTCATGTCTCTATATGAGCGGTTTATGTCAGGGACCTCTGTGGCCAAGGCAGTACTTTCCGCTGTGATTATTCTGGCGGTTATTCTGGCTATGGTGGCTTTTGTCGTTCTTTTGCAGGGCGGCGAGAGAAGGATTCCGGTGCAGTATGCAAAGAAGATGCAGGGGCGGAAGTTTGTAGGTGGACAGTCCAGCAACATTCCTTTAAAGGTAAATACCGCCGGTGTGATTCCGGTAATCTTTGCCTCTTCCCTGATGTCGATTCCTTCCGTGATTTCGCAGTTTTTCAATGTAGATTACTCCACTTTTGGCGGAAGGGTTCTTCTGGCTTTAAGCTCGTCGAGTTGGTGTAGGCCTTCGGATCCGATTTTAAGTCTGGGCCTGTTGGTCTATATTCTGCTGATCGTGGCGTTTGCCTATTTTTATACTTCGATCACATTTAACCCGATTGAGATTGCAGATAACATGAAAAAGCAGGGAGGCTTTATTCCTGGTATTCGTCCGGGACGACCCACTTCGGATTACCTGAATCGGATCCTAAACTACATCGTATTTATCGGTGCAGTGGGACTTACGGTTGTGGCTGTGATTCCGATTCTGTTTTCCGGCCTGTTTAACATCGGTTCTCTTTCCTTTGGCGGCACCTCTATTATCATTATCGTAGGTGTTATCCTTGAGACGCTGAAGCAGATTGAGTCTCAGATGTTAGTCAGGTATTACAAAGGCTTCTTAAATGATTGATATTGTTTCAGACAACTGGTTCCGGCAGGGGAGACGGGAGTTTCCTGTGCCGGTCAACCTGATTTTCCTGAAGGATTCGGGAAAGGGTGTTTTGTATTGGAGGATAAGGTATGAGACTGATTATGTTGGGAGCGCCGGGGGCAGGTAAGGGGACCCAGGCCAAGAAAATTGCCGATAAGTATGGGATTTTGCATATTTCCACAGGCGATATTTTCCGCGCCAATATTAAAAACGGTACGGAGCTTGGGAAGAAAGCGAAGGAGTATATGGATAAAGGCGCGCTGGTCCCTGACGCGTTGGTGGTGGATCTGGTGGCGGACCGGGTAAAGCAGGCGGACTGTGAGAAGGGTTACGTGTTGGACGGCTTTCCCAGAACCATTTCTCAGGCAGAGAGCCTTGACGCAGTGCTTAAGACTATGGGTCAGGAAATTGATTACGCCATCAATGTGGAAGTTCCGGATGCGAATATTGTAAGTCGGATGTCTGGCAGAAGAGCCTGTGTAGGCTGTGGCGCCACTTACCATATCGAACACGCACCTTCTAAAAAGGAAGGAATTTGTGATCGCTGTGGGGAAGCGCTGATTCTCAGAGACGACGACAAAGCGGAGACTGTCAAGACACGTCTTTCCGTTTATCACGAGCAGACACAGCCTCTGATTGAGTATTACAGTGGCAAAGGATGTTTGAAAGATGTGGATGGAACTGTGGACATGGAAGATGTTTTTGCAGCAATCTGTAGAATATTGGGAGAATAGACGTGGCAGTCAGTATCAAATCAGAGAGAGAAATTGAACTGATGAGAGAGGCCGGGAAGCTCCTTGCCAAAACCCATCTGGAATTGGAAAAAGCGCTCCATGCGGGCATGACGACAAAGGCGATTGACCGGATCTGTGAGGAAATCATCCGCAGTTATGGTTGTATTCCGTCTTTCCTGAATTATAATGGTTTTCCTGCATCTGTATGTGTGTCAGTCAACGATGAGGTGGTGCACGGCATTCCGACAGATTCTAGGAGGCTTAAGGAAGGCGACATTGTCAGTCTGGATACGGGCCTGATCTACAAAGGATATCAGTCAGACGCAGCCAGAACTTATGGAATCGGAGAAATCAGCAAAGAAGCGGAGCAGCTTATTGCCGTGACAAAGCAGAGTTTTTTCGAGGGTATGAAATATGCGAAACCGGGCAATCATCTGAATGACATCGGAAAAGCGATTCAGTGCTACTGTGAGCGCTATGGCTATGGGGTTGTAAGAGACCTGGTGGGGCATGGAATTGGGACCGAAATGCATGAAGCTCCGGAAATTCCCAATTTTGATATGGGAAAGAAGGGAATCAGACTGAGACCCGGAATGACTCTGGCTATCGAACCCATGATCAATATGGGACGTTATGATGTGGAATGGATGGATGACGACTGGACGGTAGTGACTGCAGACGGTTCTTTGTCGGCTCATTATGAGAACACAATCCTGATCACCGGAGGCGAGCCGGAAATCCTGTCTTTATAGGCGGTGCCGAACATGAAAAAAGAAATCGGCAGTTTTGCCATCCCAAAGGCCGGACACGACAAGGGAAAGTTATATGTGGTCGTCGGATACGAAGATGGCAGATATCTTCTGGCCGATGGAAAACAGAAAACCCTGGAGAACCCCCGGAAGAAACAGAAGAAACATCTGGAGCTCATTCATGCACAGGATGATCTTGAGGACTTGTTTTCAGAAGGGGAGCGTCTGGTAAGAAATGAAGAGATCAAACGGGCCATCAAGCTGCATGCGGCCGGGGTCCATACCAAGTAGGAGGTAACGGATGTCCAAGAGTGACGTAATTGAAATCGAAGGAACCGTAGTTGAAAAGCTGCCCAATGCCATGTTCCAGGTAGAACTGGAGAACGGACATCAGGTGCTGGCACATATAAGCGGAAAGCTCCGAATGAATTACATCAGGATTCTGCCGGGCGATAAGGTGACTTTAGAGCTGTCGCCCTATGATTTGTCTAAAGGAAGAATCATCTGGAGAGACAAATAATAGGAAAATACAGAAAGAGAAACCTGAGAAACCCCGTGGAAATGCTTGCTTTTCAAAAAAGAAGATGCTATAATAGTATGCGGACTTTTTTGGGAAAGTACTGGGAAAGGAGAGAGAACCTGTGAAAGTTAGATCATCAGTGAAACCGATCTGCGAAAAGTGTAAGGTAATCAAGAGAAAAGGCAGTATTCGGATTATCTGTGAGAATCCGAAACACAAACAGCGCCAGGGTTAATATTTCCGGAGGTACGCTGTTTTATCTGTAAATACCGTCAGGTATCTGAAACCAGCGGCTGCACCAGGAACACGCCCGGCAGGGTTGTTCGTGGTGATGAAATTTTCTGAGGGACTTTGGGGAGACCAGGTCTTTTCAGGCAAATATGCTGTGAAAACGGCAGATGGAAACACCAGCAGTAAAAATAATAATGGAGGTACAATACACATGGCTCGTATTTCAGGTGTCGATTTACCGAGAGAAAAGCGCATTGAAATCGGATTGACTTATATCTATGGAATCGGTAGGGCTAGCTCCAACCGTCTCCTCAAAGAGGCCAATGTAAATCCTGATACTCGTGTGCGTGACCTGACTGACGATGAGGTCAGAAGGATCGCCACAGCCATCGAAGCAGACCATCAGCTCGTAGAAGGTGATCTGCGCCGCGAGGTGGCAATGAATATCAAGAGATTACAGGAAATTGGCTGTTACAGAGGAATCCGCCATAGAAGAGGTCTGCCTGTTCGTGGTCAAAAGACAAAGACCAATGCAAGAACAAGAAAAGGTCCGAAGAAAACTGTAGCAAACAAGAAAAAATAAATAGGTAAGCTACAAGCAGTGCGCGACAGATGGGACAAAACAGCCGGAGCGCTTGCGCGGCGGATGCTTTGGCACAGATGGCACATACGGCGCCAGCCGTATGCTCAAAAAACGAAGTTTTTTGAGCCAGGCACTGTAGTGCAATGAGTTATTGCTACAAAGGAAGAGCCATTGCTGCAGATAACAAATCGCTGCAATTGGCAGTGATAAATGTTTGCATAAAACAGTAAAGGCCTGAGGCAATG
>JAAWAV010000057.1 GCA_022792335.1 Lachnospiraceae bacterium | reverse complement strand
GTTTTCTATTTCCACAACCGTGGTTCCCATTCTGTGGGAAGGGGTTAAGATCAACTTTTTGGATACTCCCGGCTATTTTGATTTCGTGGGAGAAGTGGAAGAGGCTTTAAGCGTCGCAGATGCGGCGATCATCGTGATAAATGGAAAGTCCGGCGTCGAAGTGGGAACTCAGAAGGCGTGGGAATTTTGTGAGAAATACAATCTGCCCAGAATGATCTTTGTCACTAACATGGACGATGACAATGCCAGCTACCGCCAGATCATCGAGGATTTGGAGGGCCTTTACGGCAAGAAGATCGCGCCGTTCCATCTGCCGATCCGCGAGAACGAGCGGTTCGTAGGTTTTGTAAACGTGGTGAAGATGAAGGGCAGACGGTTCTTAAGCTTAAGCGATTACGAAGAGTGCGAGATTCCTGATTACTCCATGAAGAATCTGGAGACTTGCAGAGAAGCTCTGATGGAGGCCGTGGCGGAGACCAGCGAAGAATACATGGATCGCTATTTCGCAGGCGAGGAGTTTACATATGATGAGATTTCCATTGCCCTGCGCCAGCACGTGATGGACGGAGCCATTGTTCCGGTTTTGATTGGAGCGGGCGTCAACGGACAGGGAACTACCATGCTCTTACAGGCTGTGGAAAAATACTTTGCTTCTCCGGAGAAGCTTGAGCTCGCCGGGACGAATACGGCGACGGGCGATGGGTTTGAGGCGAATTATCAGGATGCCAATCCGCTGACCCTTAAGGTCTGGAAAACCCTGGTGGATCCGTTTATCGGGAAGTATTCCTATGTGAAGGTCTGTTCCGGCGTGCTTCGCTCCGACAGCGCCCTTTACAATGTAAATAAAGAGGCGGAAGAAAAGCTGAACAAGATTTACGTGATGCGGGGCAAAGAAGCCATTGAGGTTTCCGCGCTCAGGAGCGGCGATATCGGCGCGATTCCGAAGCTTTCTGTGACCGGGACGGGAGATACGCTGGCGACTAAGGCGGTACCGGTGACGTACGACCGGCCGGAGATTTCCAAGCCTTATACTTATATGTGCTATAAAGCGAAGAACAAGGGCGATGAGGATAAGATCGCAGGCGCTCTTCAAAAGCTGATGGAAGAGGATCTCACCTTAAAGAGCGTCAATGACAAGGAGAATCGTCAGACCCTTCTCTATGGCATCGGCGATCAGCAGTTGGAAGTGGTTATCAGCAAGCTTTTAAACCGCTACAAGGTGGAGGCGGAGCTTTCCAGACCGAAGGTTGCTTTCCGGGAAACTATCCGGGGCAAGGTGAAGGTGCAGGGCAAGCACAAGAAACAGTCCGGCGGACACGGCCAGTACGGCGATGTCGTTATCGAATTTGAGCCCTCCGGCGATCTGGAAAAGCCTTATGTCTTTGAGGAGAAGATTGTGGGCGGCGTGGTTCCCAAGAATTACTTCCCGGCAGTGGAAAAAGGGATTCAGGAATCCGTTCTGAAGGGACCGCTTGCAGGATATCCTGTCGTAGGTATGAAAGCGACGTTGGTCTTTGGTTCCTACCATGCAGTAGACTCTTCCGAGATGGCCTTCAAGATGGCGACGATTCTTGCAGTGAAGAAAGCGTTCTCCGAACCGGATGCGAAGCCGGTGCTCCTTGAGCCCATCGCTTCTTTAAAGGTGAAGGTACCGGATAAGTTTACCGGCGATATCATGGGCGATCTGAATAAGAGAAGAGGCCGTGTGCTGGGGATGAATCCGGATCACAAAGGCAATCAGATCATCGAAGCAGACATCCCCATGTCTGAGATGATTGGATATTCGACAGACCTTCGCTCCATGACCGGAGGCATTGGACATTTCGAGTATGAATTTGCCCGCTACGAGCAGGCGCCCAGCGATGTTCAGGCGAAGGAAATTGCAGCGAGAGCGGCGGAAGAGTAAAGACAGAAAGAAATGTAGAAATAAAAGGATCAAAAGACAAAAAAAGACCATCAAAAACCGTCGGATTCCATATCCGACGGTTTTTTCAACAGTTTATCAGGGAGAAAATGACAAATGGGATTATCAGAAATTTTGGGTATTGTGACGGTTATTCTGCTTTTCGTGATTATGATATTGCAGATAATAGGATATAAGAAGTCTGACATTGGCGAGATCATGTCTTTATTGAAACGTACGGCTGAAGAACAGCGTAATGGCGTGCAAAAACAAATCGCAAATGGCGCAACAGAGCAGTTTGAGCGTTTCGGTCTTATCCAGAGAAGTATTCAGGACACATTATCGGTGAACCGTGATGAGGTCAACCGGCAACTGAGTGAGTTTCAGCAACAGATGGAAAGACGGTTGACAGCGATTCAAAGAGCCGGCATGGAAAGCAACGAGCAGATTGGAAGGATTGTAACGGCTGCGCTACAAAAGGGTCGTGAGGAGCAAAATAAACAGCTTCATGCATTTGGAGAGCAGGTCGAAGGCCGCCTTTCCTCAGTGCAACGAGCCAGCACTGAGAATATCGAAAAGATTAATACCACACTGGAAAACAAAATGAAGGAATTACAGGAAAGTAATGAAAAGCGGCTTGAACAGATGCAGGGCGTGGTAGATGAAAAATTACAGAAAACACTGGAAGTCCGCCTCTCACAATCTTTTGAACTGGTCAGTAAGCAACTGGAAAGCGTGGGCCAGGGGCTGGGGGAGATGAAAGCGCTCGCCGCTGACGCGAAATCACTGAAAAACGCCCTCACAAATGTAAAAGAACGGGGTACATATGGCGAGGTTCGCCTTGAGAAACTGCTCTCTGATGTTCTTGCTCCCAGTCAATATGAAAAGAATGCGGAGATTGCGAACGGGAAACGGGTGGAATTTGCCATAAAGCTTCCAGGCAATGGCGACGTCCCACTGCTTTTGCCAATTGACAGCAAGTTCCCGATTGAAGATTATAACAGATTGCTTGACGCTGAGGATAAACCGTCCATGGAGGAGGCGAGACGTTCGCTTACAGCTCAAATTCGTGTTTTTGCAAAAGAGATTCATGACAAGTATATCGTTCCTCCAAAGACCACAGATTTTGCACTCATGTTTTTACCAACGGAAGGATTATATGCAGAAGTGGTTCAAAATGTGGCGCTGTTCGAGGAACTGCGTGATAAATATAGGATTACGGCAGTGGGCGCAACTACGCTTTCCGCGTTTCTTGCATCTTTACAGATGGGTTTTAAGACGCTTGCCATTGAGCAACGTTCCCAGGAGGTATGGGATACGCTTCGCGCCGTAAAGTCGGAATTTATTAAATTTGGAGATATGCTCGACAAAGCCCAAAAGCAGCTTCAGACTGCGGATAAAACACTCGCGGAAATTGTTGGCAGACGTACAAGAGCAATCAACCGTACGCTGCGCGGCGTAGAGGAGTTGACGGATGCCAATATACCTTTACTTCAAGAATTGGAAGATGCTGCCGATGAGTAAAAGCAGAGGGTAATTTAAGAAAAAAGGCTACCGGAATGAAACGGTAACCTTTTTTCTTCCCAATCCGGCGCATCGTCTATCCGCAGGATCGATTCCACCAAGATGAAACTCAATCGTCATAATCGGAATCAAATTTTAAAATTTCTCCGGAAATCGCGTCGATTTCGTATTCATATTCCATCCGATTCTGGAAAAATTCGATTTCATAGACCAGGCGGCCATCCTCATAGTCCTGTTCGGCTTTGGTAAAAACGACGTCGGAAGCAGAGACGTCCGCATGCTTTGTGGCAATGGATTTTGCCGCCTCCAGGCCGATGTCGGATCCTCCGGCGGAGGGAGTATGTTCGTTAGATGGATGACGTTCCGGAAGAGCGGCGGAATGGGCTTCCTGCTCTTTTTGCCGAATCTCTCCAGAAATCGCATCAATTTCATAATCATATTCATGAGTTCCCGTATAAAATTCAATTTCATAGACAGGAGTCCGGCCGTCATAGTCCAGTTCAGCTTTTTTATAAGTGACTTTTGAAGCGCTCAGACCTGCGTCAGAGAGCGCCGTTTGCTGGGCCGTCTCCAGGCTGATTTGGCCGGAAACAACAGTAGGAGGGAGAGTTTGTTCTGTCTGAGGCGCGGCAGAGGAGGGCGCTTCTGTAGACGCCATGGCGCTGGATTCAGAAGCTGTCAGAGCGTCTGGAGCGGATACGGACGATTCCGGTTGAGCGGCAACACTAGAGGCCTGGGGCGCCTGTACGGTCCCATCAGAAACTGGTGATTCTGTCGGAATGGTCGTACTGGAGGATACTGGAGGGAATTGCGCCGTTGTATGGGAAGAAACAGTTTTATCAAGGCTGTCTACGTCCCGTTCCAGGATATTTCCGTTGGAGGCTTTGATGAGATATTCATACTCCATATCTTCCGTGAGAAATTCTACTTTATACACGAAACGTCCGTCCTCAAATTCAAATTCTGTGTGGACGGCTCTGGCCTCAGAAGCATCAATGTTTGCATTTGCGAAAGCAAGGGCCTTTGCATGTTCTGTTCCGATGGCAGAACGTTTTGCAAAAAAACTGGCTGTTAAGAAGATTCCGGCTCCGAGAAGGGCCAGGAGAAAGCCGAGACAGAAAACGGAAAGAGCGGCTTTGACGGGGGTTTCAAAAAAATATTTTATTTTTTTCATAAAAGTCTATCCTCCTACTTGAAAAAATTATTCTGCTTTTATTATAGTACTTTTCGCCAAAAAATGCATGGATTATTTTTGATACGCCCCAAAATGAAAATCCGGGGAAAATCCACTCTTGAACCTTTTCCCTTGAAAGGATATAATAAAGGCATTCGTTTACAAAAGCCCTGTGACATAAGAGGCTCCGGATGGGTATGATTTACATGGATGGAGATTTGAGATGATGACCGGAACAATTTTAAAAAACAAATATTATTTATATCTGACGGAGTTTTTTGCAGGAATGTCCGTTATGGCTGTGGAGCTGGCGGCCAGCAGACTCTTGGCTCCCTATTTCAGTTCGTCCCAGATTGTCTACACGATTATTATCGGGACAGTGATGATCGCCATGGCTCTTGGAAATATCTGGGGAGGCAGAAAGGCGGACAAAAATCCTGACCCGGGCAGCCTCTATGCCAGACTGATGATCGCCGCTGTGTGGATTGCGGCGATTCCATTGGTGGGGAAATATATCATTATTGGGATTTCCGCTCTTCTAGTATTTACAGTGAGCAGCAATCTGCTTATCTGGGCGGCTTTCTTTACCTGTATGGTAATCTTTGTGTTTCCCCTGTTTTTGCTTGGGACGGTAACGCCGTCTCTGGTCAAATATACGGTGGACAGCCTGAACGACAGCGGAAAAGTGGTTGGAACTTTGGGAGCCTTTAATACCATCGGAAGCATTATCGGTACGTTTCTTCCCACTTTTGTGACCATTCCAGCGGTGGGGACCTCTGTGACCTTTCTGATTTTTTCTGGCATTTTGTTACTTCTGGGATTGGTATATTTTGTAAACACGAAAACAAGACTGGTGAAAAGTGTGGTCTGTATCGTCCTGTTTCTTGGGTGCAGTATCTCCGCTTTTTTTGATAGCTTCGCCTTTTGGGAAGCGGATCTTCTCTATGAAGGAGAGTCCATCTACAATTACCTGCAGGTGAAAGAAACGGACGACAGTGTGATTCTTTCTACCAATGTACTTTTTGGGGTTCAGTCTATTATGAAAAAGGACGAGAGCCTGACGGGAATGTACTATGATTATGCGCTGGCGGCTCCAGTCATGGCCGGAGTTTTGGAAAAGGAGAATCCGAAGATCCTGATTCTCGGCATGGGAACAGGGACCTTTGCGACTCAGTGCGGCCGTTATTTCGGACATGCATCGGTGGAAGGAGTGGAGATTGACCAGAAGATCACTGATCTGGCCGGAAAATATTTCGCCCTTCCGGACACGGTGAAGGTGGCCACTTATGACGGACGGGCTTACCTGAATGTCAATCAGGAGAAATACGATGTGATCATGGTGGATGCTTATCAGGATATCACCATTCCTTTTCAGATGTCCTCAGAAGAGTTTTTCACCATGGTGCGGGAGCACTTGACAGACGATGGCGTTATGGTAGTAAATATGAATATGCATACAGAAAAAGAGGGAAACATAAACCAGTATCTGTCTGACACCATTGCGTCCGTATTTCCGGAAGTCTATACGGTGGAAGTGCCCCATACGACCAACCGGGAGCTATTTGCCTCTGGGAAGGAGGGAAGCCTGGAGCAGTTTGGCGTGCGGACATCGAAGATTGAGAAAGAAGAGCTGAAGCAAATGATGATGGTCGTGGCCGGGAGTCTCAAAAAATATGAGCGCGGGACTTATCTGCTGACGGATGACAAAGCTCCGGTGGAACTGTTAGGGATGTCCGTGATCGACGAGCTGATCCAAAATGAAGTCGGCTATTACAGAGAGATTTTTGAAGAAGAAGGAGTCGGCGGGCTGCTGGATCGCCTGTGAGTATTTCGCCAGGCGGAGGGCGTCATGGAATAAACTTTTTTGAATGCTTTTGCGAAATAACTCATTTCCTGAAACCCGCAGGAAATCGCGATAGCGGCGACAGGTTCGTCAGAGGAAGCGAGCAATCCGGCGGCTTTTTGGAGACGATACTGTCTGACATAGCGGATGGGAGTAGTCCCAATGATGTTTTTGAAGCAGCGGAGGCATTCGCTTTCACTGATAAGGGCGCTTTTTGCAATTTGTAAAACGGACAGTTCTTCCGCGCTGTGTTCGTGGATATAATGAAGCATCTGTTTGAGTCGTTCATTTTCCCGGAGGACTTTTGGAGAGGGACGTTTTTGCCCAATAAGAGGGCGGTTGGCATATAGGAGGTATGCCAGCTCAGATAAAGAGTTTCGGACAGAAAATTCGTAGCCGGCTTTTTCTTCGGAGCAGGAGATCCAGGCTCTTTCGGCAGCCAGAAGGGCTTCTTTCTGCCATTTCCTATTATGGTTTAAAATACAGAAGGGAAAGCAGGCATCAGAAAGCAGCGGCTCCAGATAATTCTGCCAGAAAATGCTGTCCATGCTGCCGCCCACCAGGCGGCCATGAAAAACAAGGGAATGGAGGAGACAGGAAGAGTCCCCTCCTTTTTGCATCTGATGGAGGGCTCCTCTGTTGATGAAAATGCCTTCTCCCTCTTTGACAGAGAGGGAAGAACCGTTTAGGGATACGGACATAATTCCTTTTGCCACGATGACAAATTCCAGTTCTTCGTGCCAGTGCCAGGGGACGGACATGGATCCGAGGTCGTCCATGTAGCAGGCGACGGGAAAGGCGGTAGTACCGTGGGGGGTCAGCTCTTTTCCCTGTTCATTTGTATGAGTATCGCAGAGAGAAATTCCCATAACAGTTCCTTTCTGACGGTTTTGTCATAGTTTCCGGGAGGATATGTTCTAACGGAAAGGGAAGTTTCATGATATGCTATAAGCATAATACAGAGTATGAAAACTTGCAAGAGGAGGAAATGATGATCGATTTGCATATGCACAGCCGTTATAGCGACGATGGAGAATTTACACCGGAGCGCCTGGTCTTTCAGTGCCGGGAAAAGGGAATCCACGTCATGTCTGTGACGGATCACAACTGTGTCCGGGCGAATCTGGAAGCGAAGATGGCAGCGGAGCGTCTGGGGATTTGTTATATTTCCGGCGGGGAATTTGACTGCGTTTATCATGGAAGAAATTTTCATATGCTGGGCTATGGGATCGACTGCTTAAACGAAGCCTTTGTCAGGCTGGAGCAGGCTGTGGAAAAGCAGAGTCGGGAAGCCTCTCTGAAAATGCTTGAAAAGACGAGAGCGCTGGGATTTCTGGTGACGGAGGAGGAACTGGATTGGATTTCATCAGAGGGTTACTGGAAAGGCAGATGGACCGGAGAAATGTTTGGGGAGGTGCTCCTCTCCAAACCGGAATATCAAGGCCATGTCCTGCTTGAGCCTTACCGGGAGGGGGGGAACAGAGGAGACAATCCCTATGTGAATTTTTACTGGGATTTCTATTCTCAGGGGAAACCCTGTTACGGGGCTATGGTTTATCCATCCATGGAACGGTTGATCGAAATTATCCATGAAGCAGGCGGAATTGCCGTTTTGGCCCATCCGGGGGCCAATTTAAAAGGCCAGGAAAAACTTCTCAGAGAGGTTTCCGCTTTGCCCATTGACGGTATTGAAGTGTTCAGCAGTTATCATAGTGAAGCACAGGAGGAATATTTCCTGGAGATAGCCCGGGAGTTTGGGAAACTTGTCACCTGTGGAAGTGATTTTCACGGAAAAACGAAACCTGCGATTTCCCTGGGAGAAGGGGCGGCGCACAAAAACGGACAGGCCGGAGAACTTGTTATCCAGGCGTTAAAAGAAGGAGGAATTTTATGAAAAGCGTACCTTTATCCTTACACAGTTCAGACATTGGCAGGGCCAATTTGCAGACATTGTTTCAGGCGGCGAAAGCGGCGGGGTTTGATTATGTGGAACCGACCAAGGTCCAGTTGCAGTATTTTTTAGACGCCGGGTATACGATAAAAGATATCAGGGCGATGGCAGATGGCGTTCAGATTTCCGCGGTAGGATGGCTGGAAAACTGTGAACGACAGGGCTATGAATATGTAGCCATGATGAAAGAGGCGGAAAAACTGTTTGCACTCAGCGCCGAAATCGGAGCCGGAGCTGTGGAGATTTTAAGTGGGCCGACGGATCACCGGGCAGTGGAAGCCTTCCGGAAGGGGAGTCCCTATTCTGGTTATATGGGACTTCAGGGACTAGATCTCAAAGCTCAGACAGAGTTTACGGTAAAAAATCTCCGAAGCCTTGCGGATCTGGCGGCTCAGTTCGGATTAATGATTTATTTTGAACCTCTTTGCTGGACCCCCATCGCTTCTCCTCTTCAGAGTGTTCCCATCTGCAGACAGGTAGAGCGGGAAAATATGAAAATAGTTTTCGACTTTTTCCACGCCTATATCGGAGGGGTTACGGCAGACTTTATCCGGACCATTGAGCCGGAACTGATTCTGGGCGTACATGTCTGTGATTCTCTGGATGTGGGAGCGGGAGAGGTCCCGGTGGAGCCGGTGTTACGCAATGTACGGCTGGGATGCGGTTCTGTGCCGGTGAAAGAGTGGATAGAGGCCATTCAGGCGACAGGGTTTGAGGGCTGGTGGGCTTATGAGAGTTTTTCTAAGGAAGAGGCGGAGAAGGATCCCATTGCTTTTGCAAAGGAGATATCCGGAATGCTGAAAGGCCTCATCTGTCGTGAATGATCCGTTCTTTTGGGAGATGTTCAAAAGAAAGCGCCCATTTTGCAGCTCTGCCTTTCTGCTCCGGGAGAAGGGAAAAATTCTTGCAAAGTCCGGGGGGACTGTGATAAAATCGGAAGAAGATGAAAGAAAAGAATGGTTAAAAATACGGACCGGAAGCGGCAGAAGTTGAGGTGGAAACAGTGTTAAGGGAAAATTTGGAGGAAGTAGAGAGACGAGTGAGAGCCGCCTGTGAGCGGGCTGGACGGAGACGGGAGGACGTGACGCTGATTGCAGTCAGCAAGACAAAGCCTGTTTTGGCTCTGCGGGAGATTATGGACTGCGGCGTGGTGGACTTCGGGGAGAACAAGGTGCAGGAACTGTGCGGAAAAATGGAAGAGATCACAGAACCACTCCACTGGCATTTGATTGGTCATCTACAGAGGAACAAGGTAAAATATATCGTAGATAAGGCATATCTGATCCATTCGGTGGATTCTCTCCGCCTGGCGAAGGAAATCCAAAAGGAAGCGGAAAAATGCGATGTTGTCTGTCCGGTATTGGTAGAAATCAATATTGGAGGGGAAGAGAGTAAGGATGGGATTCCAAAAGAAGAGGCGATTCCTCTGATTCAGGAAATTGCCAAACTTCCCCGCCTGAAGGTCAGGGGGCTGATGACAATTGCGCCTCCAGTGGAGGAACCGGAGGAGGCAAGGGGGTATTTCCGGGAAATGCGGGAACTTTTTATGGCTGTGAAGGAAGCTCAGATTCCTGGTGTGGAGATGAAAGAGCTCTCCATGGGGATGACCGGAGATTTTGAGGTGGCCATTGAAGAGGGGGCGACCATGGTACGAGTGGGGACCGCCATTTTCGGGGCAAGATCGTATGCAGAGAAAGACAAATAAAATAGAAAGACAGCAGAAAAACAGCTTCGGGGTATCCCGGGGCTGTTTTTTTCATAAATATAGGAGAAAGAGAAGGAAAAGAGTTTGCTATGCAGGATGAAAAACTGGAAAATGTCTTGAATTTGGCCCTGGATGTGCCCCAGGAGGAACGGGAGAGATCTCTGGATCTGGACGTAGGCTATAACAAGGAAACGAAAACGTGGGATTTGATTGTAAGATATACGGGAGATATCAGACGGCTGGCCAGTGAAAGCGTACGGATCACAGAACTTCTGGGAGGCTATGCCATCGTGACACTTCCAGAAGATGAGGTACGGAGTTTTTCCTGGCAACCGGAAATTGAATATATGGAAAAACCAAAGGGGCTCACCTTTGCAGTGGCAAACGGAAGAAGCATTTCCTGCGTCAATCCTCTGCAGTCGGGAAGTAATTCGCTTTTTGGAACGGGGATTGTGATCGCTGTCATCGATTCCGGCATAGACTACTGGCTGGAAGATTTCCAAAACGGAATGGGAGAGAGTAGGATTTTGTTTTTGTGGGACCAGACGGTGGAGGGAACACCGCCGGAGGGGTATCATCTTGGTACAGAATATACGAGGGAACAGATCAATGAAGCGATTGCTACAGGAAATCGTTCGCTAGTACCTTCTCAGGATTTTCAGAATCATGGAACTCCGGTGACAGGAATTGCTGCGGGCAGAGGAAGTCAGGGGGGAAATCGCTACCGGGGAGTGGCGCCGGAAAGTGAATTAATCATAGTGAAACTTGGAAATACGGGAGGAGGATTTCCACGTACGGTAGAGCTAATGGAAGCCGTGGACTATGCCATACGGAAAATGTTGGAATATGGTTTCCCTATGGTTATCAATTTAAGTTTTGGAAATACTTATGGTTCTCATGAAGGTAACTCTCTTTTAGAATCCTATCTGAATGATATTTCCAATCTGGGGAAGTTGTCTATCTGTGTGGGAAGCGGCAACGAGGGAGGAAGCGGAGGCCATGTTTCCGGCGTCCTTACAAATCTGCCGGAGGGAATCAGCCAGGAAATGGGAAGAACCAGAGTTCAATTGACCGTGGGTCAGTATGAGACTGGCATCAATCTTCAGATATGGAAATCTTATGTGGATGAATTTTCCATTCAGCTTGTGACGCCGAGAGGAGAGCGGTTTGGACCTTTTAGCCGGGCGCAGCCAGTGAGCCGGTTTTTTACGGAAGCAGCCGAGATTTTTGTCTATTATGGAGAACCCATCCCCTACAGCACGGCCCAGGAAATTTATATGGACTTTATTCCAACGGACACTTACCTGGAAAGTGGAATTTACTTGATTGAGCTGACGCCGCTCCATATTGTAGAGGGTCGATTTGATATGTGGCTTCCAAGTGAGGGAGCTTTGAATCGGGCGACCAGGTTTGGAAGTCCGACGCCGGATATCTCTCTGACCATTCCAAGCGCCGCCGCAGATGTGATCACCGTGGGAGCTTACGACAGCTATTATCTGACCTATGCCGATTTTTCCGGCCGGGGTTATACTCGTGTGACCAACCAGATCAAGCCGGACTTGGTGGCTCCTGGAGTCGGCATTGAGACCATACAGGCCGGAGGCGGATATGGTCCTATGACAGGGACTTCGTTTGCAACTCCTTTCGTATCCGGGGCCGCGGCTCTTCTGATGGAATGGGGAATCGTGCTTGGAAACGATCCCTACCTCTACGGAGAGAAACTGAAAGCTTATTTAAGACGCGGAGCCAAACCCCTGCCAGGCTTTACAGAATATCCAAACCCCAGGGTGGGGTATGGGGCGTTATGTGTGGAGGATAGTCTGCCGGTTTGAGGCGGGATAGTCTGCTGGGGGAGAAATGAGGGGGCTTTTGAGATAATATGCACTTTATTTTGTGAGATATGATGTCGAATGAAGTGCTTATTATGTGTTGATTTAGAGTGAACGGATTTAACTAACTCAGAGATATTGTAGGTACAGTGAGCAATATCCACTTAAAGGTAAAAATGTAAACGGTATTTCAAATGTAGTTGTATACACGATATGAAAATGATATGATAGTAATAAGAAATACGGAGGATTGTTTATGGGAAATATATATGACGGAGTATTTCGGACAATTTTAAATGATTGTCGACAGATGATCATCCCGGTAATTAATGAGATTTTCAAGGAAAGTTATATAGGGAATGAATTGATAGAGTTTCATCCTAACGAGCATTTTATTGACCAACAGGATGCAGCAGATAAGGAAAGAATAACAGATACTAATTTTATAATCTATGGGAAACATCAGTGTACAAGGGGCTACAAACGATATAAAGAAATGTTTCAGATATGCAGAGTGGAAAAGTCAGATTTTCCACTCTATTTTTACATACTCGCTGGTTGCGCTGATTGATGAAATCAGGCCGTC
>JAAWAV010000056.1 GCA_022792335.1 Lachnospiraceae bacterium | reverse complement strand
GTTTTTGAATAAATAACCACACAGCCATGGCAGTGGCAGAAAAGTCTTTTCTGCCAGTCTGAATGGAAGAAAAAGCCAGAAAAACTAAGAATCGGATAGAATCCTTTCGTTTTAGATGTCTATGCTGCTGGGGACGGCTCATTGGTCTGTGACGCATTAGAACACGGTTTTTAAGGGTGGGAATATGAAAATCCCCTGCCCTGCTGTTTCCGCGGCTCTGGAAGCCTTGTAAATCGAGGCTCTTTTCGCCCCTAATGCGTCACAAGGGGCATAAAAAGCGGCGTTCCTGTTCTCCCCTGTGAGGGAGTGAGAAACGCCGCTTAATAACTGCTGTATGAAGTTTTCATTTTTTCCTTGCTGCCGACGTGCCGGGTCAGCTTCGTTTGCTGGTTATGTCCGGGTATCACGGGGAAAAGCATATCAAGGCGCAATCCGTTAAAAGTAGTAAATCGGTAGTAATTAAGAAGAAAAGAGATTATTTCTAAGCCGGAACTGTTAAAAAGCGCCGGTACTTGGGCGTTTCCAGCGATGATTGCTGGAAACCCCTTAGTACCGCTGCAGCTTTTTATAAGCGAAAGCGTGTTTCGGCGTGAAAAAATCTCTTTTCTTCCGTCATTTTTTCCACAAAAGAGGCAGCTATTTTGCCAACTTTAGCATCAATTCATTGGAGCGGGTCACAAATTTGCTCATACGCTCCGGTGACAGGCTTCCATGAGCCAGGAGAGCCAGATCATAAAGTTGTTCACAGAAAGCAGGGGTATCCTCACTGTCTGCATGTTCAAGGACATAAGTCACCAGAGGATGATTGGCATTCAACACCAGATTTTCAGATCCACCGAACAGATCCATGTTGGCATTTCCCATGCTGTACATTTTCATCATTTCCTGCATCCGACGACTGTCCTCAGAGAGTGTGACAACAGAGGCAATGGAAGAATTTTTAAGCTTCTCCACTTTGACCTCCAGCTTGTCGTTTCCGAGAGCCTTGCGGAAGGTTTCTGTCAGCTTATCGGTCATCTCGGTCAGGGACTCTTTGTCCTCTTCCGGCGTCTCCTCTTTGAAAGCCTTGTCCAAGTCAGAATCAATTCCCAGGAAATGGACGCCGTCGTTTTTCTGTTCCACGTGGCTGATGAAGGGGGAGTCAATGTTGTGGGTCAGGATAACAGCATCGATTCCAGCTTCCTTAAACATGTTGATATACTGGCTCTGGGCCGTCTCGTCGCTTACATAGAAGATCGTGTTTTCATGAGATTCTTTATTTTCCTCCAGACATTCCGAAAGCGTCAGGTACTTGCCCTCCAGATTTTTAAACAGAATGCAATCTTTGATCTTTTCCTCGAATTTTTCGTCGCGGATATAACCGAACTTGATAAAGGGACTTAAGTCATCCCAGTATTTCTCGTAGTTTTCCTTCTCCACCTTGTACATTCCGGTCAGCTTGTCCGCCACTTTTTTAGTGATATAATCGGAAATTTTCTTTACAAAGCCGTCGTTTTGCAGGGCGCTTCTGGAAACATTGAGCGGCAAGTCGGGACAGTCTATCACACCTTTCAGCAGCATCAGAAATTCCGGAATTACTTCCTTAATATTATCAGCAACGAATACCTGGTTGTTGTACAGCTTGATAGTACCCTCAATGCTCTCATACTGGGAAGCGATCTTCGGGAAATAGAGGATACCCTTCAAGTTGAAAGGATAATCCATATTCAGGTGGATCCAGAACAGCGGCTCCTTGTAATCATTGAAAACGGTACGATAAAACTTTTTATATTCTTCTTCCGTACACTCGTTGGGATGTTTGGTCCAGAGTGGATGGATATCATTTAAAGGAACGGGGCGCTTGTGAATTTTAGCCAGTTCCTTTCTGGGAGAGATTTCAACGATTTCTTTCTCACCGTTTTCATTCTCCTTTTCCTCTGTCTTGGCTTCTTCTACGGTGCGCTCCACCACCACGTCTTTGTCAGTAACTTCACTGGCGTCGATGGTTTCAAACTCCTGAGGGGCGTTTGCCTTTTCCAGATAAATAGATACCGGCATGAAGGAACAATATTTGTTCAATACTTCTCTGGCTTTATATTCATTGGAAAACTCTACACTGTCCTCATTTAGGTACAGGGTAATTTCTGTGCCGAAACCCTCTTTACTGCCTTCCGCCATGGAAAACTCCTGGCCTCCGTCAGATTCCCAGTGGACGGCAGGCGCGTCGGACCGGAAGGATTTTGTGTCAATGGTTACCCGATCAGCCACCATAAATGCCGAATAGAAGCCCAGTCCAAAATGTCCAATGATCTGCTCTTCGTTGGTTTTGTCCTTATATTTCTCCAGAAAATCCTTGGCGCCAGAAAAGGCGATCTGGTTGATGTATTCGTCCAGTTCCTCAAAGGTCATTCCAAGGCCGTTGTCTGTAAAAGAAATCGTCTTTTCATCAGGATTGACAGTTACAGTGATTTGAAATTCCGTATCCTCAGGAATTTCAAATTCTCCCATCATGTCCAGCTTTTTCAGCTTGGTAATAGCGTCGCAGCCATTGGAAATCAGCTCCCGGTAAAAAATGTCATGGTCGCTATACAACCATTTTTTAATAATAGGAAATATGTTTTCACTGTTAATCGATAAATTGCCCTGTTTCTCCGGCATATCAGTCACACCTTTCTCTTTTCTTCTTAATTTTTCTGTTGCCTGTTTTCTCCTCCTGGGAGTTTCATAAAATCCATTGTAATACTGGGATAAGCAAAAGTCAAGAGAAAATTAGCACTCATCAGAAATGAGTGCTAACAAAACGAATAAATTAAAAATCAGTTTTAGGGGATTTTATAGCTCTTCCCAGAGGATCTCGCGGGCCTTAAAGAAACGTTTTACCGTATCGTCCCAGATATGCTCCAGGGTTTTATCCATGACAAACGAAGTGAAAGAGACCCCGGTGGTACAGGTGAGTGTTCCCTGCTCATATCGGATATTTAAAAAAAGGCCGCCTATCTGTTCGGTGGAAAATGAAAGGCCATGGTTGAAAAGCATTTTTTCCGTACCAGCCCTGGATAGAACAAAAACGATTTTAAATTGTTCCGGCAGTCGATTTCCTTTGATGATCTGAAAACAAAGAGGTTTTAACAAAGACCAACGGGCCAGATCATGCTGTTCCATGGATTCCCATTCTACGTCCGTAAAATAATCTTTGTGGAGACTGCCGTCTATGGCGATGGAGGTGCCGGTAGTAAAAGACGCCTGTGAGACAAGAAAAGAGTCGAAGGTATTCTGTAAAAAAAGCTTGGATGTAAAATCCTTTCTTTCCGGGAGATGCAACGCAATCATGGAAATTCCTCCTTACCGCCCGGGGACAGAAAACCAGCCGGTTTTTGTCGTTTGCGGATACCTCTATAGTATAGAAGAAAAAGAACAAAAAGAAAAGAGAATCTTTTCTTAAACTTTTCCTATTTTTGTCTGGTCGGTTGACAAGGGACCGGGCCAATCTTATAATAAACAGGATAACTGTTGATAAAACGCGAAACGAACATGGTACATACGGGGGAAGCCCCAGGGGAATAAGAAGCAGATAGATGGTTCAGGGAGACATTATGAAAAAAAGGATTACAAAAGCGCTTTCAATTCTGATTATTTGTGGGATGATATTTGCAGGCTTTGACACGATGGTATTTGCTACAGGAGGGACCGGGGACGCCACTTTGTCCTCGCTGGAAGTGTCGCCGGGGACTCTGTCGCCGGAGTTTTCCTCTGATCAACAGGAATACAGTGTGGAGGTAGGAGAGGACTGCGACAAGCTTTTGGTAAATGCACAGACAACGGACAGCGGAGCAAAGCTTGTGATTGCAGGAAATTCTGGCCTGAAAGCGGGCGTAAATTCTGTGATTTTGAATGTGACTGCAGCGGACGGAGTGACAACTGCCAAGTATACGATTCAGGTAACCCGTGGAGCAGCTCAGACAGAAATGCCTGAGGAGACACAGCCGATGGACAGCCAGGCCACAGGAGCGGGGAGACAGCTTGGAGGCAGTATTGCAAGCAGCCCTTTGATTATGGGAAGTCAGGCGACGGGTGAGGAACAGGCTACGGAAAGCTCGCAGAGTATGGAGAGTCAGGTTCCGGAGGAAAAAAATGATGAACCTCTTCCAAGTGAAACGCCTGGCGATGGGCAAAATCTGGAAGATGGTGAGGTTCCCGGAAGCGGGGAGATTCCGGAAGGCTGGGACGCTCCGGAAGGAGAAGGAACTACGGACGGGCAGGCGACGGGAAGAATTGTCTCGGCTGAAAAGGCTTATACGCTGTTTGCTCCAAAGGCGGAGATTGTACCGGATGGTTTTTCGGCTGTGAATCTGTCGATGGAAGGTCAGAATATTCCGGCGTGGGAATTTCCTTCTAATTATGAAGTTACCGGACTCTACCTGGTTTATGGGACAAGTCCGGAGGGAAAGACGGCTTTTTATATTTATGATGAGGGAGAAGGAACCGTCGTTACGGCTCCTGAGGGATTGCTGTCCATGGGACAGGAGAGTGAGATTTCACAGAATCAGTTAAGGGTTGCTCAGGAATCTTATCAGAAATCTATGAAAAGCCGAATGATGATAATCATTGGACTTTCTGTGGTATGTTTCCTTCTTCTGATTGCGCTGACTGCTGTGACCACCAGAAGAAAGCAGCAGCCGGATGGATATTCGGATCATGGATATGCAGATTCCTATAAAAATATTGGCAATGAGGAATATGACGATGACGAAGAATTTGCAGATCTTGAGGAATATGACGACGAGGAGGATTCACGGGGAGAGAAAGGAACTGGCGAGGAACGAATAGCCGTCCGTGAGGAGTATGAAGATCTTGAGGAAGCATTTGAGGATGCCGATGAGGAGTACGAAGATCTCGAGGAAGCATTTGAGGATGCCGATGGGGAGCATGAAGATCCCGAGGGAGCATTTGAGGATGTCAGCGGGGATTACAAAGGGATCGAGGAAACATTTAAGGATACTGGCAGGAAGCATCAGGGCTTCGATGAGAAGGCATTGGAAAATTCTGAAATGGTGTTCTTAAAACAGGATAAGACTGCGACAGGAGAACAGAAAAAAAAACTTCTAAAATGGAGTAAATCGGAGGACGAGACGGGAGCAGAATTTGATACGGCTCCGTTGCCTAATCTGGAAGATACAGGAAAATTGGAGCCGATTTCAACATGGAAAAAAGCAGCGCTGGAGGAAAACAGCCTGGAGGCTGACGGCTATGAAGCCAATGACCCGGGGAATGAGGGCCAGAGCGCTGACGACCTGGACAGTAGAGACTCAGAGGTTGCGGCTCCGAAAGCAGGAGACTTAGAGGCTGGAGCGCTGGAAGTTGACGAGCGAAGGGCTGAGGCTCTGGAGGCTAAGATCCTAAAGGTCGAGGACTTAGAACTTGGAAGTTTGAAAATTGATAATCTGGAAATTGACGACTTGGAGTTTGAGGATCTGGAAGATGAGACTTTGAAAGCTGACAAGCCGGAGACCGGAAGTTTGGAAGTTGATAAGTTGGAGTCTGATGATCTGGAGAAGGAGAGTCTGGAGACGGGGACTCTGGAGTCTGAGCAGGAAAAGCTTGATAACTTGGAAATTGATGACTTGGAGTTTGAGGATCTGGAAGATGAGACTTTGAAAGCTGACGAGCTGGAGACCGGGGGCTTGGAAGTTGATAAGTTGGAGTCTGATGGTCTGGAGAATGGGAGTCTAAATACAGGGAACAGGGAGTTTGAAGGTTTGGAGACTGAGGCTCCAAAGGTTGAGGATCGGGAGGCTGAGGTTCTGAAGGTCAGTGAGACGGGAACTGGAGCTCTGGAGTTTGAGAGTTTGAAGGTTGGAGGCTTAAGGACTGAAGGACTGAAAGCTGACGGTTTAGGGGTTGAAGATCTGGAATCTGAGAATTTAAAGGTCGGAGGCTTAGGGACCAGAGACCTGAAATCTGGCGACTTGGGGGCCGGAGATCTGGGAGTTGATAACTTGGAAGCTGGAGATCTGGAAGCTGACAGTTTGGAGGATGATGGTCTGGAAGATATTGGCTTGGAGGACCTGGATCTTGGAACGATTGCTTTTGAGAAACCAGCCGTAGAGGCGGCCTCTGAGGAACGTAGTGAATCAGAGGAACGGGACGCCGAAAAGGCAGAAGCGGAGCCAGAGCTTGTTGAGGAGTCTTTTGAGGAAATTACGCTGGAGGACGTTGGGTTTGAAGAACTGGGGCTGGAGGAACTCGGCCTGGACGAAGTCCAAGAGGCGGTTGCCTCCTCGGTGCCTGAGACATATTCAGAGGAAGGGAAGCCAGAGCCAGAGAGGGCCCTTACAGACAGCCTGGAAGAAGAAAAAGCAGAAGCGAAAGCAGGAATTTTAGACTCAGAGAAAGAGGAACTGGAAGGAGGCTCGGAGGAGGAAGAAGCAGAGGAAGAGCTGGAAGCAGAAGAAGAGCTAGAAGAAGAGGATGATGGAGATTTGGACGCTGAGTTTGATCTTTTGGAGGCGCTTCTTTCTGATTCTGTCCGGAGCGGAAGGCCAGATGGCGCAAACAGTATTGTGAAGCGGGCGGCGGCAAAGGCCGGATGGGAACTGCCGGAGAAAAAACAGGAGAAACGGCCGGTCAATCCAGTTCGGGAGGCAGCGACCAGGCAGGGACGTTCAGGGGCAAATTCAACAACTAGAACCGGCCAGGCAAATACAACAGGCCGGAATGGTCGGACGTCGGCAAACGCATCGGATCAATCAGGACGGACAAAATCTTGACAAAAAAAGTCCTGAGTGTTATAATTACATTCGCTAACACGCTTTAAAGTGCTAAAGTATATGTGATCGTGATAAGCGCTGCATGGAAACAAAAGCGAATGGAAAATGACAGAAATCGAGGGAAAAGGACATGACATCAAGAAAAGGAAATTTAATGAGCGTCCGGCGTGATGTAAAAGTAGTCGACGCAACTGTCCGGGACGGTGGTCTTTGTAACAATTTTGAATTTAGCGATGAATTTGTCAGAGAATTATATAAGACCAATATCAAGAGCGGCGTGGATTATATGGAGTTTGGCTATAAGGCCAGCAGAGCGCTGTTTGATGAAAAAAAGTTTGGAAAGTGGAAGTTTTGTAAGGAAGAGGACATCCGGGGAATTGTAGGAGAAAATGTCTCCGATATGAAAATTTCCGTTATGGCGGATGTGGGACGGTGTGATTTCAAGGCGGATTTTCTTCCTAAGAGCGAAAGTGTCATAGATATGGTACGGGTAGCCTGCTATGTACATCAGATTCCGGCGGCTGTGGAGATGATTGAATATCTGCACGATTTGGGATATGAAACCTGTTGCAACCTTATGGCTGTGTCCCAGGCGAATCTGAACCAGATGGAAGAGGCGCTGGAAATGGTATGTGAGTCCAGTGTGGATGTGGTCTATCTGGTGGATAGCTACGGCTCTTTGTATCCGGAAAATGCTTCTGCACTGGCGAAGATTTATCTGGAGGCGGCAGAAAAGACAGGAAAACGGGTCGGATTTCATGGACATAACAATCAGAACCTGGCCTTTGCGAATACGATTGAGACCATGTCCTATGGGATTTCCTACCTGGACGCGACTGCCCAGGGAATGGGACGAGGAGCAGGAAACTGTGCGATGGAGCTGCTTTTGGGATTCCTTAAAAACCCTAAATATAATCTGTACAGTCTCTTGATTTTCATTGAAAAGTATATGCTCCCTCTGAAAGAACAGGGAATTGCCTGGGGATATGATCTTCAGTATATGTTTACAGGGCAGTTAAACCGCCACCCCAGAGAGGCTATCCAGTTTACATCGGAAAACAGGAAAGACTATTGTGAATTTTACAAGTCCCTTTTGGATAATTTCTAACTCCGAAAGAACCTTTTCTTTCAGATAGTATTATGATCCTTTTGGCAGAAAACTGGATACTAAGAGAACCCCCCGCTCCTGAGTAAACGACGGAAGGCTTTGTAGAAAGTCGACTGGTTTTTCTCAGAAACGGGGGACGTTTTTTCCGTAAGGAGCCCTTTGAGCAGAAAAAGTCTTTTTTCTTTTGGGAAATAAAACGGTGCAAAAAGGCAGGAAAGATTCTCCTGCTTGCAATCTTTTTAAAACTGTGCTATCATACGTATAACAAATATAACGAAAGAGGCCGGATGAGAGGATGATAATAAAAATTGACTTTAACAGTGACGAAGCGCTCTATATTCAGCTTCGGAATCAGATTATCGTTGGCATCGCCACCGACGCCATACGGGAAGGGGATGCACTTCCGTCGGTACGAAGTCTGGCCGACACCATCGGAATCAATATGCATACAGTAAATAAGGCGTATTCTGTTCTCAGACAGGAAGGCTTCGTGAAGCTGGACAGGAGAAGAGGGGCAGTGATTGCCGTGGATTTTGACAAGATGCGGGCAATTGAGGAGCTTATGTCCGGCATGCAGGTGCTGCTTGCCAAGGCGGCCTGTAAAAACATCAGCCGCACAGAGATTCATGATCTGGTAGATTCCGTCATGGACCAGTTCGAATGTACCTGCGGTGAGAACGGGTTTGAAGGTCCTGAAGGAGATATTAAATAGTCCTTTAAGATAAGAGAGGAACAGCCATGTTGTGTGAAAAATGTAAAATAAGAGAAGCCAATATCCGCTATACGGAGGTAGTTGGCGGCGTTAAGACGGAGTATAATCTCTGTAGCCATTGCGCCAGGGAAATGGATTTCGGACATTATAGCGCCGTGTTTGATACGGATTATCCTATCGGAAAGCTTTTGGCCGATCTGTTTGGTCTGGATACAGACAGCCAGGAGAGCAATGAGTTTGACATGAATCAGGTGGTTTGCCCTACATGTCATACGGCTTATAGTGATTTTATGAAAGACAGCCGGTTTGGCTGCCCGGATTGTTATCGGATTTTTGACCTTCTAATGAGTGAAAATATTAAGAAAGTACAGGGGAATGATACTCATACGGGGAAAAAACCTCTTTATGCTCAAGGAGGAGAACAGGCTGGGACAAAAGAGGATGAGGAGGCAAAGCTTTTAAAGACCATTGAGCTTTTGGATTCCAGACTGAAAGAGGCTGTTCAGGAAGAAGAGTATGAGGCCGCAGCCAGGTACCGGGATGAGATCAGAGAATTGAAGGAGAGGTTGAATGAGCATGCTTAAATGGTATCAGGAGACGGAAAACCAGCATGATGTCTTTGTGGCTTCCAGGATCCGGCTGGTGCGAAATCTGGACCATTACCCCTTTCCGGTGAAGCTTTCCGAAGAGGAGCGCGTAGCTCTTACGAGAAAGCTGGAGGAAGGATTGAAAGATATCGGAAGTGTCTGCGGGCGGAGCTTTCAAAAGCTGCCACTTTCTTCCATGGAAACGGAAAGGAGGGAAGCGCTCAGAGAACGCCGGGTTATCAACGGAGCCGGGGCACAGAAAAAAGGAACGGGGAGTCTGCTGGTATCGGAGGATGAGACTGTGAGTATCACGCTGGCCGGAGAAGATCATGTACGGCTTCAGTGTATGAACGGACAGGCAGATCTCACGGGACTGTGGGAGGAAGTCAATCGGCTGGATGATTATGTGAATGAAAGGTTTGATTATGCGTTTCATGAGAGGTACGGCTATCTGACGGCTTATCCAACCAATGTGGGAACAGGACTTCGGGCGGCGGTGACGCTGCATCTGCCCATGCTTTCTGCCGGAAAACGGTTTGGTAAACTGGTGGGTGAGATCAGCCGTTTTGGCGTGGCCGTCCGGGGAGTTTACGGGGACGGAAATGAAAATTATGGAGCTCTTTATGAGATTTCCAATCAGAAAACTCTGGGAGTCACCGAGGAAGAGATCATTTCTCTGGTTAAACAGATGGCAGATCGGCTGGCGGCCAGTGAAAGAAAGATGAAATCGGTGACTTTGAAGAATCATCGCACAGATATGGAAGATGAGATTTTTAAATCTTATGGGGTACTCAGGTATGCCAGGAAGTTAAGTTTGAAGGAGGCTATGACCTATCTTTCCCAGGTGCGGGCCGGAGAGATGGAAGGCCTTTTGCAGTTTCAAAAGCCGGCGAATCTTCACAGGCTTATGATGGAAATCCAGCCAGCCAATATCCGGCTGCTCATGCCGGAGGGAGAGCAGGAGGATTCAAAGCAGGCCAGGGCTGCTTATATCCGGAAGATGCTTCCGGAATTGGTTTAGGACTGGAGGAGGACGACATGTATAATGACAGATTTTCAGGCAAGGCAGAAACTGTTTTACGCCTTGCTGCAGAAATGGCCGGAGCCCTGGGACAGGGCTACGTGGGTACGGAGCATATTCTTCTGGGGCTTCTCCAGGAAGGCACGAGCGCTGCGGCTCAGGTACTGGCAAACTACGGGATTGAAGAGGAACGGGTACTCTCACTCATTGAAAAGCTGATTGCTCCGGCCTCCCCGGTGCACATGGCAGAGCGGGGCGGCTATTCGCCCAAAGCTTCCAGGGTTCTGGAGAACAGTTACAGAGAAGCAGTCCAGTTTAAATCGGCTCTCATCGGTACGGAGCATATACTCATTGCCATATTGAAGGACAGTGAATGTTCGGCGGCCCGGCTTCTTGCCACGATGAATGTGAATTTTCAGAAAATGTACGTGGATCTTCTGGCCTCTATGGGAGCGGAGGCCGGCCAGTTCAGAGAAGAATTTGAAGGAAAGACGAAGGGAAAAGGGAAAAGCGCCACACCGACCCTGGATAATTATAGCCGGGACTTGACAGCTCTTGCACGGGAGGGGAAGCTGGATCCGGTGATTGGCAGAGAACATGAGATTGAGCGGGTCATTCAGATTTTAAGCAGAAGGACAAAAAATAACCCCTGCCTGATTGGAGAGCCGGGAGTAGGGAAAACTGCCATCACAGAGGGACTGGCCAGAAAGATTGTGGAAGGCAGCGTTCCTGATACGGTGAAAGAAAAACGGGTAGTGACACTGGATCTGTCCGGGATGGTGGCCGGTTCCAAGTATCGGGGTGAATTTGAGGAGCGGATCAAAAATGTGCTGAAAGAGGTGAGGACTGATGGGAATGTCCTTCTGTTCATTGACGAGATCCATACCATCATCGGAGCAGGAGGAGCGGAAGGCGCCATTGATGCTTCAAATATTCTGAAACCTTCTCTGGCCAGAGGAGAGATCCAGTTGATTGGTGCGACGACCATTGATGAATATCGGAAATATATTGAAAAAGATGCGGCTTTAGAACGTCGGTTTCAGCCAGTGATGGTGGAAGAGCCTTCTGAGAGCGAGACAGTGGCGATTTTGAAGGGACTTAAGGACAAGTATGAAGAACATCATCAGGTAACTATCACTCCGGCCGCCATTGAAGCGGCGGTGAAGCTGTCCGCCAGGTATATTAATGACCGTTTTTTGCCGGATAAGGCCATCGATCTGATTGACGAGGCTTCCTCCAAAGTACGGCTGACCACTTATGTCACGCCGGAAGAGATTGGAAAGCTGGAGGAAGAATACACCCGCCTGGAGGAACAGAAGGTGGCGGCTATTCAGGCGGAAGCTTACGAGAAGGCGGGAGAGATCAAGAAAAAACAGCAGAAAAAGAAAGAGCGAAAAGAAAAACTGATTGCCAAATGGGAGAAGGAAAAGAGCACCAGAAGGCTTTATGTGACGGAACAGGAGATCGCCGACGTGGTGTCTGGTTGGACAAAGATTCCGGTACAGAAGCTTTCGGAAGGAGAAGCAGAGAGGCTTAAGAATCTGGAAGGGATTCTCCATGGGAGAGTCGTAGGGCAGGAGGAGGCGGTGACTGCTGTTTCCAAGGCCATCCGAAGAGGGCGCGTCGGGCTAAAGGATCCGAAACGTCCCATTGGTTCTTTCCTGTTCCTGGGGCCTACCGGCGTGGGAAAGACAGAGCTTTCCAAAGCCCTGGCAGAGGCGATGTTTGGCAGTGAAAACGCGATGATTCGGGTGGACATGTCCGAATACATGGAGAAACACAGTGTTTCCAAAATTGTTGGTTCTCCGCCTGGATATGTGGGCTACGAGGAGGGCGGCCAACTCAGTGAAAAGGTGCGCCGAAATCCTTATTCTGTAATACTTTTTGATGAGATCGAGAAGGCTCACCCGGATGTATTCAACATCCTTTTGCAGGTGTTGGACGACGGGCATGTCACGGATGCCAAAGGCCGGAAGATAGATTTTAAGAATACGATTCTCATTATGACCTCCAATGCGGGAGCGGCTCGGATTATGGAACCGAAACGGCTGGGGTTTGGGGCCGCGAGCAA
Source organism: Lachnospiraceae bacterium (assembly GCA_022792335.1). Lineage (GTDB taxonomy): Bacteria > Bacillota > Clostridia > Lachnospirales > Lachnospiraceae > Lientehia. The sequence goes on along the minus strand of JAAWAV010000056.1, from coordinate 18,458 downwards.
TGAGACGGAAGATTACGAATATATGAAAAACGGCGTGATGGAAGAAGTGCGCCGGATTTTCAAGCCGGAATTTCTGAATCGGATTGACGAGACGATGGTATTCCATGCGCTGAATAAGGGACATATGGGAGAGATCGTGAATATTATGATGAAGGGCCTTGAGAAACGAATTAGGACACAGATGGGAATTACTCTGGTGTTAGATGAGACAGCAAAGACCTTTATCATTGAAAAAGGCTATGATCAGAAATATGGAGCAAGGCCTCTGAGGCGGACGATTCAGAGCGAGGTAGAGGATAAGCTGGCTGAGGAAATTCTGGATGGAAAGGTGAGGCGGGGAGATACGGTGACCGTATCGTCTGCTGAGGGAAAACTTCTGTTTTCCTGTGGGGAACTGACGGAGAAATGATTTTTTTTGCCGGAACATCTGGAAAAAAGTCGGATTGTATACTATAATAAGGAGGAACGAATTTCGCAAAGCGAAAATGCCCGTAGCAAAAGAAATTCATTGAGCAAACCAGGAGGATAAGCGATGTCGGCGGTAAAAGAATTAATACGGACAGAACAAAACGGAACCATCAGTTTTGGGGATTATACGCTGGATGTGAAGGCGAAGCTTCAGGATTATGAGTTTAAGGGAGATCTTTATAAGGTAAAGACTTATCGGGATATTACAAAACTGGAGCGGAACGGCATGTTTGTATATGAATCCGTTCCCGGGACAGCGGTGAACGATTTTGCCGCAGACGATATGGGAGTTGCCTTTACCGTGGAAGGCGGACAGGATGCGCAGATTACACTGGGACTTTCCGATGACTGTGAGTACGATGTGAAGATTGGTCCTGAAGATGCAGGCGTTATGAAAACCAACCGGAGCGGAAAGCTGACTTTGAGCGTGGAGCTTTCTGAGGGCGTTCAGGAAATGGTAGAAATTAAGAAGAGATAAATGGATGAGAATGCGGGGCTTGTTCCTAACAGAATGAGTGACCGCATTTTCCATTTGCGCTGAAAAATAAGGATTCAGCAGCCAAGGCGAACATCTGGGAGCTTACCTGACTGGAGAAAGGAATGGATATGGCGAAAGCAAAAGCAACCGTATTTTTCTGTAAGGAATGTGGACATGAGTCAGCCAAGTGGATGGGACAGTGCCCGGGATGCCATGAATGGAATACCTTTGTGGAGGCGCCCAAACAAAGTGCAGGCATTTTAAGCAGTCGAGTGGGGGGGAGAGGACTTGGGAGTGGTTCGGCATCTGGAAGATTTCCGGAAACGGCCAGAAGCAGGCCCAAGAAACTCTCAGAGATTGAGAGCTCTGGCGAAGAGAGGATTTCCACCGGAATGGAGGAGCTTAACCGGGTATTAGGCGGCGGTCTGGTGAGTGGATCCTTGGTGCTGGTAGGAGGAGATCCTGGAATCGGAAAGTCGACGCTTCTGCTCCAAGTCTGCCGGAATCTGGCGGGAGAAGGACACCGGGTACTCTATATTTCCGGAGAGGAGTCGTTGAGGCAGATCAAACTCCGGGCGGAGCGACTGGGAGATTTTTCCGGAGAGCTGTCTTTTCTGTGTGAAACCAGTCTGGATATCATTTCTGAAGTGATTGTAGAGGAGAAACCGGAGATGGTGGTCATCGATTCCATTCAGACCATGTACCGGGAAGAAGCAGGAAGCGCGCCGGGAAGCGTGGGGCAGGTCCGGGAATCGACTCAAACACTGCTCAGAATTGCCAAAGAATATAACATTGCGATTTTTATTGTGGGTCATGTGACAAAAGAGGGAACCATGGCCGGCCCTCGTATGCTAGAACATATGGTGGACACAGTTCTTTACTTTGAAGGGGAGAGAAACGTACCTTACCGGATCCTCCGGGGAGTTAAGAACCGGTTTGGTTCCACCAATGAAATCGGAGTGTTTGAGATGCGGGGAAGCGGCCTTTCGGAGGTGGCCAATCCATCGGAATATATGCTGAATGGAAAACCGGAAGGAGCTTCCGGATCTGTGACGGCCTGTTCTATGGAGGGAACCAGGCCGGTACTTCTGGAGATCCAAGCCCTTGTTTGCAGAACAAGCTTTGGAATGCCCAGGCGGACGGCGGCAGGGACTGATTATAACCGGGTCAATCTTCTCCTTGCGGTGCTGGAAAAGCGGGCGGGGCTGCACCTGTCTGACTGCGACGTCTATGTCAACATCGCAGGAGGGATTCGGGTCAATGAACCTTCCCTGGATTTGGGAATCGTTATGGCTCTGGCCTCCAGCCACCGAGACGTACCGGTGGACGATAACAGGATGGTCTTTGGAGAAGTGGGACTCTCCGGCGAAGTACGGGCTGTAAGCATGGCAGAAAAGAGGGTTCAGGAGGCGGCCAAGCTGGGCTTTACTTCCTGCGTCCTGCCCAAAGTATGCCTTTCCAGAATTTCTATTTCGCCGAAAAATCTCAGGCTCATCGGGGTGGAAAATGTGAGAGAGGCCATGGAGCTTATCAGCCGTTAAACCTCATTCGTACGAGCGTTTCTCAGCGTATCCGGCTCCCGGCCTCTAAACGTTTATGTCGGCAGCTCCACCAGCGCGCAGCAATTAGGCTGGTCGATTTTAAGCGGAGCGGCGTGCATGTAAAAGTAATTTTTTTCCGGTACCCAGGTGAAAAACGTCATGGTACTGGTTTCGTGGTTGACGGAATAGATATACTTTCCTCCCGGCATCATGCCGATATCTTTGGGATATTCGCCGCTGACCGGAAGAACAACTCTCTGGGTCAGCAGTCCGGTCTCCTCATTCCGCTCAAAAATACCGATGCTGTTGTCTCCGGCATTGGAGCAGAGAATCAGTTTCCCGGCAGGGCCGAAGCGAAGCGCGGCGGCGGCATTGACATTGCTGTGATTTTTTCCAACAGTGGAAATGGTCTGCAAAAGCTCAAACTGAGGATAACCGGAACTTCCGTCATAGGAGTAGACGGAGATATAGTTTTTCAGTTCAGAGATCACGTACATAAATCTCCCGTCCTTTGAGAACCGTAAGAAACGGGGAGCAGATTCCAGCTCACAGCGTACCGTATCCACCAGTTTGATCTTTCCGGTCTCTTTATTAAAACGGAAAATTTTGATCTGATCAATACCAAGGTTGGCGGCACAGAGGAACTTCTCGTCCGGTGTCAGACGGGAGCAACTGATATGGGGACGAAAGTTTCGCTCTGCAATACTTCCGATGCCTTTGTCATAGAAACCGTCCGTGATCTCTCCAGCGCTGCCGTCCTCATTGGTCTGAAGAACCGTCACTTTGCCGTCATGATAGCCGGATACAAACATATATCTGTGTTCGGAATCGGTGGAAATGTGACAGCCTCTCATGCCGCGGATGGTGGCAAGTCCCATTCGTTCCAGATCGCCGTCCGGCAAAATCCGATAACTGACAATGCCGTTGTCAGCGATAGAATACAGTCTGGTCCCGTCTTTGGAAGCGGAAACATAGGAAGCATTGAAAATCGGAACTTCTTTTCTCTTGGTCATGGTCCCGTTTTCCACGTCTACGTCAAGAATGGTGATACCTTTGCTATTTCCGATATATGTGTAAGAACCTACATACGCTACATATCTTTTTCCCAAAATATACCCTCCTGTCCCGTTATGGCTATTCGGCTTTTTAAGCGCATCCCCTCCGGGGACCTTATATGGCCATGCAGCCTTTTTAAGCAGTATATCATATCAGAAAATATTTGTTAAGCCCTCTTGCTGTCAGATTTCGATTTTGATTGACTCTGGAGGGGATTTTTTTGGAAAGGTGACAAAATTGTCACCGAAACTGTCACCGGAATGTCATGTTGCCATGGTAGGATAGAATCAAACAAAAGGAAAAACGATTGGAAGTCATAGAAAAGTATGGAGGAATCAGAACGTGGAAGTATTGCGAGTAGAAAATTTATGTAAGACCTACGGTGTGGGCGACACCAGAGTAGACGCTCTGCGGAATGTATCTTTTTCTGTGGAGAAAGGAGAGTTTGTGGCGATTGTCGGGCCGTCTGGTTCCGGAAAATCTACGCTGCTTCATATTTTGGGAGGCGTGGATCGCCCTACCTCCGGGCAAGTGATCATTGATGGAACGCCTATTTATAATCTGAACGAAACGAAGATGGCAATTTTTAGGAGAAGGCAGATTGGCCTGATCTATCAGTTTTACAATCTGCTCCCGGTGTTGAATGTGAGGGAAAACCTGACACTGCCGCTTCTGCTGGACGGTCAGAAACCGGATATGAATTATCTGGAGGAACTTGCCAGGGTATTGGGACTTTCTAAGAGAATGAACCATCTGCCCAATCAGCTTTCCGGCGGACAGCAGCAGAGAGTCTCTATCGGCAGGGCGCTTATCAACCATCCGGCCATTGTCCTGGCGGATGAACCTACCGGAAACCTGGATTCTAAAAACAGTGCGGAGATCGTAGATCTTTTAAAAGAATCGAATCTGAAATATCATCAGACACTGATCATCATTACCCATGACGAACGAATTGCTCTCCAGGCAGACCGGGTGATCTCCATTGAGGACGGACAGATTTCCGGCGATCAGTGGCAGACAGGCAGAGAGAGCCGGGCCAGAGAAGCCGGCTGGAAACGGGAGGTATGATGATGAATATCGTAAGTAAAGTGACGGTGAAGCATTTAAAAGAGAACAGAAAGAGGACCATCGTCACAATTCTGGGAATTATGCTGTCCGTGGCGCTTATTATGGCGATTTCTGCTTTCGCAGAGTCCTTTCTGGATATGATGAGGCAGCAGGAGATTGCCATTGACGGGGAATGGCATGTGGACTTTGAGGAGGTTCCTGTCGGTAAGATTCCGGGGATCACAGAAGATCCGGAAGTAAAAAAGTCGATGATCAGTAAGGAAGTGGGAGCTGCTCTTCTGGAGGGCTGCAAGAATGAATCAAAACCTTATCTGGCGATCAGAGCTTATGATTCGAGAGCCATAGAAGAATCTCCTCTGGTACTTCTGGAAGGAAGGATGCCTCAGGCAAAAGGCGAGATTGTATTGCCGAAACATCTGGAAACCAACGGCGGCATAGACTGGAAAGTGGGCGATACCATCACCTTAAATCCGGGGGCCAGGATGATCCAGACAACAAACGGGGTAGAGAAGGCTCCGGAGTACTATCCCTACTATGAGGGAGAAGAATCTCTGGAAAATACCCACGAGGAGACTTATACAGTAGTGGGTATCATAGAACGGCCGAATTTTGAAGGGTATAGTCAGGGCTCTTATACGGCTATTACCTGGCTGGATGTGGAGGCGTTAGGAGCAGAAGAGACGGTGACTGTCCGGGTTCAGATGAATACGCTGGACAACAGCTTATTCGACTGGGGAGATCAGAAGGCCTCGGATCTTTCTGTGGAACATCATTTTAATAACAGCCTGTTATCGTTTTATATGCTTTCCGGAAACGATCAGATCGTGACCATGCTAAACAGGGTCAAATGGGTGATGATGCTGATTGTGGCGGCAGGATCTGTAGCAGTGATTTATAGTTCCTTTGCCATTTCCATTTCGGAGCGCAGCCGGTATCTGGGAATGCTTGCCAGCGTGGGAGCTACCAGAAAGCAGAAACGAAATTCTGTGTTTACGGAGGCGGTACTTTTGGGGGGAATAGGGATTCCTCTGGGACTGCTTCTGGGCTTTGCAGGAGTATTTGTGACTACCAGTTGTATCAGAGGGTTGGTGAGCAGCACCTTTGGCGCCTCCACGGGAATGGAACATGTAACTATGCGGGTGATTGTTTCCTGGCCTGGGATCCTGGGCGCAGTCATTCTGGCAGTAGTGACAATTTTTATATCCTCATGGCTTCCGGCCAGGCGGGCCTCCAAGATTACTCCGGTAGAAGCGATTCGCCAGAATCAGGACATTAAGCTGTCAGCGAAACAGGTAAAAACCTCCAGGATCACCAGAAAGTTTTTCGGATTCGAGGGAGAGCTGGCGTTAAAAAATCTGAAGCGAAATAAAAAGCGTTACCGGGCGACTGTCCTTTCTCTGATATTCTGTATTGCCCTGTATCTGAGCGTGGCTTCCTTCACCGCTTACCTGAAAGGCGCTTACCAGATGGGGATTGGGGTAGATTCCATGAATCCGCCGGATATCTCTGTGACTGTTTATCCGACATCCAGTTATAGAAGCGGTTCTCAGGCAAGTTCTGTGGAGGAGCAGGACGAGGAGGCGTGGGATCAGGCGCTGCTGGAGAATCTGGAGGAACGAGTTGCAAAGATCAAAGCCATGGACCACATTACAGAATGTGTAACCCAGACAACTGCTTGGACGCAGGTTTTTCTGAAGGACGGTCAGAGTCTTTCAGAGGATTTAAGAAAGGCGCTGGAAGAAACAGGAGATTCGCTCGTTGGCGAACAGAATATGGGCCCTTATTTGCTCAATATGACTGTCGTCGGATTGGATAAGGAAAGTCTCACTGCCTTTGCGGATCAGGTTGGCGCAGACAAAGAGTTGCTTTTTGACGAATCGAAAATGGGCGTTATTCTGATCAACCGGAGAGGCGACATGACGGAGGGACGCCGTTCCTGGAAGGAAATCTGGGATTTAGAGAAGGGAGATACCATAGAAGGCACGCAGTGGTTCCTGCTCGAGGAGACTTCCGAACTTCCAGAGGGCGGAGTTATCGCAAGAGAAGATGAAAGCGGTTTTGCAGACGTACTGGCGCCGCTTACAGTGGATGTGGCGGGAGTGACGACGGAGCTTCCCCTGGGAGGTGGTTACAGTGATGATATCAATCATGTTCTGGTGTATACAACTATTGAGAATGCCATAAAGTTTGACCTTGGCAAAAGCGGAACGGACGCTCAGAGAGAGCTTCTGATTATGAGCGACGACTACGAATTTTTGATGAAAGAACTGGACGATATCCGGGTGGACGAGGGGAATCTGTACGCTTACAGCTATAAGGAAGAGCTGGACAACGTGAACAACGTTCTTCTTCTTATGAATGTCTTTGTATACGGCTTTATTATCCTGACGGCTCTTATCTGTGTCACCAGTATTTTCAATACCATTTCCACCAGTATGGCGCTCAGGCGCAGGGAATATGCCATGCTTAAATCCGTGGGGATGGACCCGAGACGGTTTAACCGGATGATTGCCTATGAGAGCGTGTTTTATGGGTTAAAAGCGCTGCTTTACGGCTTGCCCATCGGCCTGCTTTTGATGTTCGGCATTTATGCCGCCATCTCAACCGCCATTGATACCGGTTTTTATATCCTCTGGAACCAGGTGATCATCGCTGTTTTCAGCGTTATGTTGGTGGTGGGAATCACCATGTGGTATTCTTCCAGAAAGATCAAAAAGGCCAATGTGGTGGACGTACTGAAAGATGAAAATATTTAAAGATACAGACTCTGCCTTTGCATGAAATTTTTAAAAGGCGAAAAAACCGGCGGCTTTCTCCGGCCCTCCCCAATGGGCATGGCCAGAGGGCGGCCGGCTTTTATCTGCCCTCCCCCGCACTTTCGAAATTTTAATTTCTGTAGAAATGAAGGGGATTCTATGATAGAATAAAAAAATGAAAATCTTATTTTGGAATACACATAGGAATGAAGGGATCAAAGTCTAATCAATGAATCACTGAGGCAGGAGATAAAGGGATAAGGGCTGTCTTTCGAGAGAGCAGTCGAACATTGGCACGGATTCAGGAGGAGAGGGTTATGAGAGAGGGAATTGCAGTTGCGGGAACATTGGTGGTAGACAATATCAAGATGATCGACGGGTATCCGGAGAAGGGAATGATCGCAGATATCAGCAGGATCAGCCGTGGGATTGGCGGCTGTGTGGCCAACACGGCCTGCGGGGTGAAGATCCTGGATCCATCCATTCCGGTGAAAAGCATCAGTCTGGTAGGAGACGACGACAATGGGACTTTTGTGGTGGAACGGCTTTCCAGTTATGGGATTGACACGACGGGAATCCGGAAGGAAAAGGGGGCGGCGACCTCTTTTTCTGATGTGATGACCATAGAAAGCACGGGGGAAAGAACCTTTTTCCATGACCGGGGCGCCTGCCGGCTGTTTTCTCCGGTACATGTGGACCTTGAGAATCTGGATGTAGGACTTTTGCTGCTTGGCTATGGCGCTCTTCTTGACAGTATGGACATGCCGGATAAAGAATATGGCACGGTGATGGCCAGATTCCTTCACGATGTGAAGGAAAAAGGGGTGCTGACTGCCATGGATGTGGCCAGTACCAGAGATGAAGAGCTGATGCAGCGGCTGGTGATTCCATCTTTAAAATATACAGATTATCTGATTGTCAATGAGATTGAAGGGGGAATGCTCGCCGGGCTGAGCCCCAGAAGGAAAGATGGAAGCCTGAACCGGGAAACGCTTCCGGAAATCTGTCGAAAGCTTAAAAATCTCGGAGTGGCCAGATGGGTGGTAATTCATGCGCCGGAGCTTGGATGTGCCGTGGATGAAAGTGGAGATTATGTGGAGGAGGCGTCCCTGAGGCTGCCCCAGGGCTATATTGTGGGAGCAGTGGGGGCCGGAGACGCTTTTTGCGCAGGAGTGCTTTATTCCATATACAAAGGACTTCCGGTGAAAGAAGCCCTCTGCATGGGAGCGGCGTCGGCAGCCGCCAATCTTTCTGCCGGAGATTCCGTAAGCGGTCTCCGATCCGTTTCGGAGACGAAAAAATTATATGAGCAGTACCATGTAAAATAACTTAAGATTTTTTGTAAAAAAGTAGCGGAAGAAAAGAGGTTTTTCCGGCCGGAAGCAATTTCTGTTTTTAAAAAGCAGCAACCAAGGAATTTTAGGAACAAACGCTGCTGCCCCTCTGTACAAATATGTCAGTTTTTGTACGAAGGGGCAGCAGCGTTCTTTCGATTAAGGAGTATTTTTGAAGTAATCCCGGACGATTTCCGTAAAAGATCTGGCAAGTTTTGCATGGCCTTCTTTTTTGAGATGGATGCCGTCTCCCCCCAAGTCCTCTTCCGTCAGAACGGACTGGGCGTTGAAGAACAGACAGTCCATCTCCTTTGCAAGGGCCTCATATCTGGGGACAAGTTCTTTTACTTTCCTGGAGGAAGAAGAGTCAAAAGCATATTCTTCTTCTATGGCGGCGAGAGGGCCGGGGGCCACCAGAAGAATCGGCGGCATGGGGTATTTCTTCGTCGGATAATGGAAACGAAGCGTCCGGATCAGATTTTCCATGCCTTCTGTAATCTCTCCGGAAGAGACGCAGTAGCGGGGTTTGGTATCGTTGGTGCCAAGCATGAGGATGATAAAATCCAGAGGCGCATGGCTTAACATACAGGGAGCGGCCGAATCCAGCCCGTTTCGATAAGGCTCCAGGTAGTCAGTAAAGGCGGTGGTCCGCCCGTTTAAGCCTTCTTCGATGACATGAAATTCAGCTCCGAGGGCGGCCGCCATCAGTCCGGTCCACCGCTCCGTTTTTGAATAACGGCGGCTTTCCCGAGGGACATAGCCCCAGGTGTTGGAATCCCCAAAACAGAGAATGTTGAACATAAAGAAATACCTCCTTGACTATATTTCAGAAAATTTCAGCTTCTGCTGTCATTTCCTAATGGTTTTCGGGAATGTTGGAATCTTCCGGGGAACGTCCAAAAAAACGGCAGACGTCCGCCATATTTGCGGTCATACCTGCAAATAACATGTCCACCAGGGTAATCGCGGTCATTGCTTCCACTACCACAACGGCGCGGGGAACGATAAGCGGATCATGACGGCCACGGATGGAAATGGCAACGGGACGCCCTGTTTTGGTGACCGTCTGTTGTTCCTTTGCAATGGAAGGAGTCGGTTTTACGGCGGCGCGGATAAAAATGTCGGAACCGTCGCTTAAGCCTCCCAGAATCCCCCCTGCATGATTGGAAGCTTTTTTTAAGGGACCGCCTTCCAGGTCCGGAGGAAGAAAAGGATCGTTGTTTTCAGAGCCGGAAGTTTTGGCGACTGAAAATCCGTCTCCGATTTCCACACCTTTGACGGCCCCAATGGAAAAGAGAGCTTTGGAAAGGTTTGCGTCCAGTTTTTCAAAGACAGGCTCTCCGATACCGACAGGCATACCTGTCACCTGACAGGCGATGATTCCGCCCATGGAATCCTGCCTTGCCATCTGTTTTTCGACAGCCGTCTGAACCTTCGCGGCGGCGGCAAGGTCGGGCATATAAAAAGGATTTTCCATACAGAGGGACAGATTAAAGGTCTCGCAGCGAATACCGCCGATTTCCTCTGCATAGGCGTGCACCTGGACGCCGAGGGATTTTAGAATTTTTACGGCGATGGCGCCTGCCGCTACACGACCGATGGTTTCCCTGCCAGAGGAACGGCCGCCCCCCCGGTAATCCCGGAAACCGTATTTGGCGTCAAAACCATAATCTGCATGGCCGGGCCTGTAGCAGGAAGCGATTTCTGAATAGTCCTTGGAATGCTGGTCTTTATTAAATACTGTCATGGAAATGGGGGTTCCTGTGGTACGCCCTTCAAAGACGCCGGAAAGGATTTCCACCATATCGTCCTCGTTTCGCTTTGTGGTATAACGGCTCTGACCGGGCTTACGTCTGTTGAGAAAGCTCTGAATTTCTTCTTCGCTGAGGGGGATTCCGGCAGGGCAGCCGTCTACAACGACTCCAAGGGCTTTTCCATGGGATTCTCCCCAGGTGGTAATGGTAAATAATTTTCCGTAAGTTGATCCTGACATGAGGAACCTCCGATTTGAAATATGATTTCTATGGCTATTATAGCCGATGAAAAAGAGGAGAGCAACTGATTTTCTTTCCGGATTCAGACAAATGAAAACAAAAAATATGGAAATTCCTGATGAAATGGTTTGTATTTTTGAAAAGAATTTTTTATAATAGCAGAGAACCTGGTTTGTAGAATGGTAAAAAATAGCGGCAGGAAATTGGATTGATAGGATGCAGAAAAATGGAGAGAGGATATGTTAAAAAGTATTATTTTTGATATGGACGGGGTACTGGTCAACAGTGAGCCGGTTCATTACCAGGCCTACCTGATGGCTCTGGAGCCCTGGGGAAAGACTTTTTCTTATGAAGAGTATAAAACCTATGTAGGGACTACCAATGCGGTGATCATCGACGGACTGATTGAGAAGTTTGGACTTCCCATTGACAGGGACAGTTTTAATGAGCGAATGAAAGAGAAAAAGGCGTACCTTTATGAACGGGACGGATATCCGGGAGTGGAAGGAGTACCGGAGATGCTTGCCTGTCTGAAGGCGGCCGGATATTCTCTGGCAGTGGCCTCTTCCTCGCCTTATGAAAATATCATCCGGGCCACAAAGGCTCTGGGAATTTATTCATATTTTGACGTGTTTGTGAGTGGTGAAAGTGTGGAACATCCAAAACCGGCGCCAGATGTGTTTTTGAAGGCGGCCGAAGCGCTTAAAACGGCGCCGGAGAACTGCCTGGTGGTAGAGGATTCCTGTCATGGCGTTCATGCGGCGAAAAACGCCGGGATGGCGAGCCTGGGGTTTGTCAATCCCGATTCCGGAGATCAGGATCTGTCCTGCGCCACCAGACTGACGGTATCCTTCCTCCAGGTCGACAATGCCTTTGTAGAAGAAGTATATCAGGAATGGAAACGGAAGAGGGAGAAGAAGTAAAGCGACGGGAGACGGGAAGGGAGCGGCGGTCTAGAGGACCAGCCGCTCTTTGTCATTTGGTACATAAAGATTTCCGGAATAATAATTCCTGCCCTCCGCAGTGTAGGCAGCCTTCCTGTTCTGAATGGTTTTATCTTCCGTATGCCAGAGGACCAGATTTGGAATATGAAGAGTTTCCGCCAGTTGACAGGCTTCCCGGACAGTGCTGTGGTGCTTTTCATAAGGTTTGAACCGCTCCCGGTCTCCATAAAGGCAAAATGCTTCGTGAAGCAGCCAGTCGCTTCCTTCCACATACTGGCGACAACCGGGATTGTAGGGCTCGTCTCCGGCGCAGGTCAGTTTTTTCCCATTTTTTAAGACCGTGGTAAAACCGAACTGTTTTGCTTTGGTGGAGAGGATATCGAAGAACGTGACGCTGTAATCCAGGATTTCTTTTGTCTCGCCGTCTTTTACAGGGGTCAGGAGAATCCGGTCGCCGATGCAGTTGCAGAACTTTTTCTGGATGGTCAGGGCACAGAGCGTCCGGATGGTATCTATCAGTCCTTCGTGACAGTAGACAGTTAAGTTGCCATCATAGCTTTCTTTTAAAATAGCGGTGGCGATCATCCGGATCATCCAGACCATGCCGAGAATATGATCGTTGTGTTCATGGGTGACGAAGATATGATGGATCCGGGTCAGGGGGACTTCCATATCCTCCAGAATGGTCAGAATACCGTTGCCGCCGCCGGCGTCCACCAAAAAATATTCCGTTCCGTTCCGAATCGCAAAGCAAGTATTGTAACAACGGGTAGCCTGGGCATTTCCCGTGCCTAGAACGTAGAGCTCTTCCATGACGTTTCTTCCTCCAGATGTGAATTTCTGTCGGAATTATAACATGAGAAACACGGATTTGCAACGAATACCTGAGGGAGGGGAGTTCTTTGTTTTTGAGAGAAGTCCAGGAAGAAAAGGGTATTTATCAAAGAGAGAACTGTTAAAAAGCGTGTTCTGATGTGATAAACGCTCTTTTCTTCCGTTACCATTTTCACAAAAAAGAAGAAACTTGAGAATCTACCATATTGACACAGAAATAAAAAGTATCTATAATGAGGGCGCACCAATACTTTTGAACAAACAATAAGGAGATGACAACTGTGGCAAAAAGTATGACGGAGGGCAGACCCTTTAAACTGATCTTGCAGTTTGCTCTTCCACTGTTAATCGGGAATCTGCTTCAGCAGACCTACAATATCATTGACGCGGCCATTGTGGGGCGGGTGCTTGGCGCGAACGCTCTGGCCAGCGTCGGATCTACCAGCAGCGTCCAGTTTATGGTGCTGGGATTCTGCATTGGCTGTTGCACCGGCTTTGGCGTTCCGGTGGCGAAATGCTTTGGAGCGGGGCGGCTGGATAAAATGAAACATTACATATTCAGCGCCATGGCCCTGACTGGGATAGTGGCTTTCCTCCTGACGATTCTTTGCGCCGTGCTCTGCCCCTGGATTTTGCGGATTCTTTCCGTATCGGAAGAACTTTACGGGAATGCATACCAGTATTTGCTGGTGATTTTTCTGGGCCTTCCCTTTACCTTTCTCTACAACTTGCTGGCCAGTATCCTAAGAGCAGTGGGAGACAGCCGTACCCCTTTTATGTTTCTGGTGATTTCGGCGGTTTTAAATATTGGTCTGGATTTGTTATGCATCATGGGATTTGGCTGGGGATGCGCCGGAGCCGCCATTGCCACCATCATGTCTCAGGCAGTCAGCGGAATGCTGTGTCTCTTCTTTATTTATAAGAAAGTAGAACTTCTTCATCCAGACAGGGAGAACTGCCGTCTGGAGGGAGATGTTTCCAGAGATCTTTTATCCATGGGGCTTCCTATGGGGTTCCAGTTTTCCATCACGGCCATCGGAAGCATGGTCATGCAGTCGGCCAATAACAGCCTGGGGAGCGTCTATGTTTCCGGCTTCACGGCAGGTTTAAAGATCAAGCAGTTTACCATGTGCCCTTTTGATGCCATCGCTTCCTCTGTGTCCGTATTCTGCGGACAGAACCTGGGAGCCGGAAAGCTTGAGAGAATCCGACAGGGAGTAAAGGAAGGCGTTGCGATTGCCGTGGGCTATGGAATTGTTTCCGGCCTGGTCCTTATTTTCGGCGGAAGATTCCTTTCCATGCTTTTCGTCGGAGGGGAGGCAGGGGAGGTTTTGGACGCTTCTGCCCGGTACCTGCGGTTTATGGGATTTTTCTACTGGAGCCTTGGAATCCTCAACGTGGTCCGTTTAAGTATTCAGGGACTGGGTTATGCGGGGCGGGCCGTGTTTGCCGGAGTGGTGGAAATGGTCGCGAGGAGCGTGGTCAGCCTCTGCTTTGTGGGGATCTTCGGCTATACGGCAATCTGTTTTGCAGATGAGACAGCCTGGATGTCGGCCTGTTTTTATCTGGTACCTATGTATGTTCTGTGTATGAGACGGACGGCGAAGAAGTTAGGGAGGAATGGATAATGGACTATAGAATGGAAACTCGATGCTGCCATAAGGTGACGGAAATTGTAGAGGAGCATCCTTTCGGTGCGGTAAGCGTACCGATCTATCAGACGGCGACATTTGCACACCGGGGAATCGGCGAGTCCACCGGGCATGATTACAGCAGGGTCAGCAATCCCACCAGAGACGAGCTGGAACATACCGTTTCTTCTCTGGAAGGAGCGGTAGATACGCTGGCATGCGCTTCCGGGATGGCGGCGGTATCCCTGGTTCTGGAGCTTTTTGAGAAGGGCGCGCACATGGTCTGCTCCGAGGACTTATACGGAGGTTCTGTGCGTATTTTTTCTGCAGTGGGCGAACGGAGGGGCCTTCAGTTTTCCTATGTGAATACGGCGGACGAAACGCTTGTGGAAGCGGCTATCCGGCCGGAAACCAAAGCACTTTATATTGAAACTCCCAGTAATCCAACGATGCAAATCACCGATCTTAGGGCCATGAAAAGTCTGGCGGACCGATATCATCTGTTTCTTATCGTGGACAATACTTTTTTGAGTCCTTATTTTCAGCGTCCGATAGAACTGGGGGCAGATCTGGTCATCCACAGCGGGACAAAATATCTGGCCGGGCACAACGATACTCTGGCCGGTTTTGTCTGCACGTCGGATAAAGAACTTTCAGAGCGACTTCGTTATCTATATAAGACGGTGGGAAACGGTCTGTCTCCTTTTGACAGCTATCTGACGCTGCGGGGAATCAAGACTCTGGCGGTCCGTATGGAACGGCAGCAGGAAAACGCCATGGTTCTGGCAAAATGGCTGAAGAGTCAGGAAAAGGTAAGGCAGGTGTTTTATGTGGGCCTTCCGGAACATCCCGGCTATGAAGTGAATCAGAGACAGAGCGATGGAGCCGGAAGCATGATTTCTTTCACTGTGGATACGGAGGAGACTGCCAGAAGGATTTTGGAGCGAGTGAAGTTGATTGTTTACGCGGAAAGTCTGGGAGGCGTGGAATCTCTGATTACCTATCCCATGCTCCAGACTCACAGCGATGTGCCGGAGGAGGTCAGAGAACATCTTGGAATTACCGGCTGTTTTTTGCGGCTTTCCGTGGGGATTGAGCATGTGGAGGATTTGATTGCCGATCTTTCTCAGGCGATGGAGGCAATGGAAGAGAGGCCGGAGAGAATGACAAAGGCAGAGGGGGAGGAAAAAAACAATGTTTGATTTTGACAAAGTGGTAGAACGAAGGGGAACGAACAGCCTGAAGTATGATTTTGCAAAGGAGAGGGGAAAACGAGAGGATGTACTTCCGCTCTGGGTGGCCGATATGGACTTTCCAGTGGCTCCCGGAATTACCAAACGGCTCAGGAAAGCTCTGGATCATGGGATTTTTGGCTACAGCGACGGCAAAGAGGATTATTTTGCAGCAGTTTCTGCCTGGTACAGGGAAAAGTTTGGCTGGGAAACGAAGGAAGAATGGCTGATAAAGACGCCCGGAGTGGTATTTGCTCTGGCGGCGGCAGTTCGGGCCTTTACAGAGGAGGGAGACGGGATTCTCCTGCAACAGCCAGTTTACTATCCCTTCAGCGAGGTAATAGAAAACAATCACAGAAAACTGGTGAACAGCCCTTTAAAGGAAATTCATGGGCATTATGAGATAGACTTTGAGGATCTGGAGCAGAAGATTATCAAAAACCGGGTGAAACTGTTTCTGCTTTGCAGTCCCCATAATCCGGTAGGAAGAGTCTGGGAGGAGGCAGAGCTTAAAAGACTCGGAGAACTGTGCCTGAACTATGGCGTGGTTGTGGTCAGCGACGAGATTCACAGTGATTTCACCTACCCGGGCCATGTACACCGCGTCTTTGCCTCCCTCTCAAAAGCCCTTGCAGACATCAGCGTGATTTGTACGGCTCCCAGCAAAACCTTTAATATTGCCGGACTGCAGGTTTCCAATATTTTCATACCAAATCCCGCCCTCCGGGAAACATTTAAGGAGGCTATGGCTTCGGCTGGCTACAGCCAGGTGAATCTGATGGGGCTTTTGGCCTGTCAGGCGGCCTATGAGACCGGGGAGGAGTGGCTCTCCGAGTGCAAACAGTATCTTCTGGGAAATCTTTCCTTTGTACGGGATTATCTGGAAAAGAATTTGCCGGAAATTAAGCTGATAGAACCGGAGGGAACCTATCTGGCCTGGCTGGATTTTCGGAGTCTCGGCCTTACGGAGGAGGAACGGGAGGAGTTAATTGTGAACAGAGCCGGCCTGTGGTTAGATTCCGGCGCCATGTTCGGAGCAGATGGAGAGGGCTTTGAACGAGTCAATCTTGCTTGCCCGAGATGCGTTCTGGAAAAAGCTCTGAATCAGCTTTTCAAGGCAGTCAGAGGAGAAACGACAAATGGATCGGAATAAAGATTTTTACAGAAACTTTTTTTCCATCTACATAGCCCTGGTCCTTCAGAATGTGATTACTTTAAGCGTCAATCTGGCGGACAATATGATGCTTGGGGCCTACAGCGAGACTTCTCTTGCCGGAGTGGCCGCCGTCAACCAGATTCAGTTTGTCTTTCAACAGATGATTATGGCTCTGGGAGAGGGCGCAGTCATGTTCTGCAGCCAGTACTGGGGGAAGAAGCAGACAGAGCCGATGAAACAGATTGCCGCCACGGCCATGCAGGCCGGACTTTTGGTGGCGGTGGCTCTGTTTGTGCTGGTATCCCTTTTTCCCGGTCAGGCAGTGGGACTTTTCACCACGAACGCGCCCATCATTGAAGAAGGCGTGCGCTACATCCGCCTGATTCGGTTTACCTATCTGTTTTTTGCAGTGACGCAACTTCTTCTGGCTTCCTTAAGAAGCGTATCAGTGGTAAAAATTGCTCTTTCTCTCTCTGTTTTGACGTTCTTTGTCAACTGCGGTATCAATTATGTACTGATTTACGGAAGATTCGGGGCGCCAAGGCTTGGAGTCGCCGGAGCAGCCATCGGAACTTTGGCGGCCAGGATTCTGGAATGCGGGATTCTGATTTTTTATGTGGCGAAAAAGGAGAGACGGCTGAACCTTAAGCTTCGGAATTATTTCCACTTTGACCGGACGCTGGCAGGAGATTATTTTAAAGTGACTACGCCAGTGTTTTTTGTCCAGAGTCTGTGGGGGTTAAACACAGCGCTTCAGACCGTTATCCTGGGGCATATGACAGCGGCGGCCATTGCGGCCAACAGTGTGGCCTCTACCCTGTTTCTGATGGTAAAATCTACGGCGGTGGGAGCCGCCTCCACGGCCTCCGTTCTCATTGGAAAGGCAGTCGGGGAGGGAGATAAAAATGAAGTGAAAGCCTATGCCAAGAGGCTTCAGAAACTGTTTTTATGTATCGGGATTCTCTCTGGTATTTTGCTGTTCTTTATCCGGATTCCTATTTTGAGCCTTTATGATTTATCGCCCCAGACCAAGGAAATGGCCAATACCTTTTTGATCATTTTAAGCGTGGTGTGTGTTGGCATGTCTTATCAGATGCCGACCAACAACGGGATTATCCGGGGCGGCGGTCATGCAGGTTTTGTGGTCAAAATGGATTTGATCAGTATCTGGTGCATCGTCCTGCCGCTGTCTTTTTTCATGGCTTTTGTAGTAAAAGCGTCCCCGGTGGTGGTAGTCTGCTGCCTCAACGCTGACCAGATTTTCAAATGCGTTCCGGCCTTCTTGGAAGTGAACTATGGAAACTGGGTAAGGAAACTGACCAGGGATTAGGCAGTACGGTTACAAGTCGGTTACAATGACGGGTCGGATCTGTGATATACTGGAAAAGAGAGTACGACGAGGGAGAGCCGGTGCTATGGGTGCGAGGATTTTAGTCATAGAGGACGAGGTAGCGATCAACGACGTTATCTGCCTGAGCCTTGTGGCGGCAGGTCATGAGGTAGATTCCTTTCTGGATGGGGAGAAAGCCGGGAAGGCTCTTAAAAAACGACATGATTACGGCTGTGCCGTTGTGGATGTGATGCTACCGGGGAAAGATGGTTTTGCACTGCTTCCAGAGCTTGTAAGCTACGGGATCCCAGTCATTTTTTTGACGGCCAGAGGAGAGCTTCCGGATAAGATTCGGGGGCTTACCGGTGGAGCAGAGGATTATATGGTAAAGCCCTTTGAAATGGTAGAACTCCTGGTGAGGATTAACAAGGTGCTGGAGCGACATTCGCCCTCAGAGGCCGTTGTGACCATTGGAGACGTAATCGTTGACCCGGCTGAATATTCTAACGCTTCGGAGCCACCGTTTTATAGCTTGAGAGCCACCTCGGATTTTAACACTTTAGAGCCACCACAAACACAAGATATAGTAATGGAGCCATGAGCATGAGCTCACAGCTCCAACTTTTTTAACAGGTC
>JAAWAV010000004.1 GCA_022792335.1 Lachnospiraceae bacterium | reverse complement strand
GGTGTTAGGTTGATGCTCTGCTTCTCTCCCCGTCTCCGGTTCTCAGCTGCTTCGCATCAGTTCTCTGAAACTTCTTTTAAGAAATTTCAGGGGTTGGAATATACTGTTCAGTTATCAAGGTTCTGCGGCTTTGCGATTCTTTACAAAGCCAAACGGAGAAGAAGGGATTCGAACCCTTGCGCCGCTATTAACGACCTACTCCCTTTCCAGGGGAGCCCCTTCAGCCAAACTTGGGTACTTCTCCATAGCTGTGCCTGAATGAAAATCTTCCTTATTATATATCTGCCATCTATCCCCGGCTTTTGTCAAGCCGCTTCCGACGCGGAGAGGGTGGGATTCGAACCCACGCGCCCTTGCGGACAAACGGTTTTCAAGACCGCCTCGTTATGACCACTTCGATACCTCTCCAAAAGTGTGCTCAGACATTTTACTACATAGGAGAAAGCTTGTCAAGAGGTAGTCTCCATTTTTTTCATTTTCTGGTGAGAATTTTTTTTATCAGTGTCGCTTCTCACACGCGCAAGGAGTATTCTAACACCAACTATCTTTCCTGTCAATGGGAAATTTAAAAATTTTTCACATTTTTTTGACATAGCCCCCTTTCCTCCTTTTTTCCCTCCTTTTCCCTCCCCCGTCAGAGGGATTCCCACCGGGGCCGTCCTTTTGACGGCCCGAGAAATCCTCTGATGAAACGCTGCCTTTTCCTTTATTACTGATGTGGCGCACAGGCCCAGATAACGATAGCCTCCTCATTTCCCAGATTATACAGTTTATGTCCCGTATGAGGCGGAATCAACAGGCCGTCGTAAGCGTCCAGTTCATAAAAGGTATCATCCTCCGGAAAATAGCAGGCCACATTTCCCTTTGTACAGAAGAACACTTCGTCAGCCTCGTCATGTCCCGGATCCAGATCTCCGATAACTCCCGGCTTCAAAACAGATAAGCCAAATGTGATTTTGTCCGTCTTAAAATAATTTCTGCAGATTTCCTGTCCCTCAAAAGAAATTTCCGCTTCCTTTCTCCGGACAATCGTTCCTCTTTTTTCCATGATGCAATAGCCCCTCCTCATAGATTTTCCGATTTCTTCCTATTCTTTTTTCAGCCTTCCCGGTAACTCCCCTGAATGACCGGTAGCCCTCCTTCATGGACTGGCACTCAGATCCCAACTCTCTCTCTGATTCCGTTTAGTACCCGCACCGTATTGGCTAACATCATCTCCGGCTCCCGGTATACCTCTGAATATAGTTCGGCAGATACATAATCCTTATAGCCCCAGTTTTTAAACACACGGAACATATCTTCCAAGGGAATTATCCCCTCGTCCAATCTTGTATGGGCGTCCGTTCTTCCATCGTTGTTGCAGATATGGATATAGTCCATCCTCTCTCCCAGCTTCGTAAAATAATCCGAAAACGGTTCGTAGGCAATGGTCGGCGGAACGATATCCATCATAAAATGAACATTCTCCCGCTTCACATCTCTCATCAGTCTGACACAGTGATCCGAGGTGGTAATGACCGGGCTTTCCATGGGCGTCAAAGGCTCCACCGTAATTCGAACGCCTTTGTCCAATGCATAATCCGCCAGCTCCGTAATACTGTCGCAAAAAGCCTTCCATACCACATCCGCGTCCAAATTATAGCCCGGATGATCCGGAACCACCAGAATCCTGGGCGCTTCCAGCGCTGAGGCCGCGTTAACGCCCTTTTTGGCATGGGCAATCGCTTCCTGACGTTCCTTTTCATCTAAAGATGTCAGGCGTCTATTCTGGTTTAATCCGTCCAGGCAGAACATGGGAATCTCCAGATGATACTTCTTTTTCCAGCTATTGATTTCATTCAGTCGTTCTCTCGTCATGTCCTCAGGAAATGCATGGGGCCTTCCTCCCCAGATTTCAATCCCGTCAAATCCGTACTTCGCCGCACACTGGAAAGCAAATTCCAGCGGAAATCTCCGAAAGTCCAAGGTTAAAAATGCAAATTTCATTCATATCCTCCTTTATCTCGCACCAAGTCGCTCTCTGTAAGCATTCAGAGCCAAGGCCAGCAAAATAATCACGCCTCTTACAATTTCCTGCACGTAACTGTTCACCTGCAGATGTGTCAGTCCATTGGTGATAACCGTAAAAATAATTGCTCCCATCAGGGTGCCATATACTTTCCCGATTCCACCGCTGGGGCTGGTCCCTCCTAAAATTGTACTTCCTATTACATCGTTCAGGGAGGTCTCGCCTGCCGTTGGCTGCCCGGAGCCCAGCCTGGAAGCCATCAAAATCCCTGCAAACGCCGCCAGTCCGCCGGATACTACAAACGTCATAATCTTCACTCTGGATACATTGATACCAGAAAGACGACTGGCCTCTTTGTTTCCCCCTGTAGCATATAGCCTGGAGCCGAAGCGGCATTTGCTTAACAGAATATGAACAATGACGAACACAGCCAAAGCCAGGATAACCAGAAACGGGATTCCGAATACTCTTCCCTGCCCCCAGAACTTAAACCTGTCCGTCAGATTTTCAAAAATCGGGTATCCGCCTGTCCAGGTAAAGGTGATCCCGTGACATACCAGCTGCATGGCCAGGGTTGCGATAAAGTCTACTATCCCGATTTTTGCAGTCATGATCCCATTGATCAGGCCGGCCAGAATGCCGACGCCGATGGTAAAGAGAATCACCAGCCACATATTCATCCCAGAAGCAATCATACTGGTGGAAATAATTCCAGAAAGGGTCATAATGGCCGCCACCGACAGATCAATCCCTCCGCAGATCATGACCAGAGTCATGCCTGCCGCCATGATAAACGTAATGGAGGTCAGATTAAAAATATTCAGAATATTTGTGACAGATAAAAAAGTATCCGTGACAATGGAAAATACCACAATCATGAAAACAAGAAAAATTGCAATGGTAAATTCATGATTATTGATAATCAACGATATGGTTTTTTCAGAGGATTTTTTCGCCCCATCAGCTCTCTTCATTGTGAACACCTCCCAGGTACAGTTTCAGTATTTTCTCTTCTGTCGCGTCCTTGCGATCCATGGAGGCCACCGCCTTTCCTTCCCTCATTACCAGAATCCTGTCGCTAAGTCCCAGAATTTCCGGCATTTCCGAGGAGATCAGCACGATCGCCACCCCTTCCTTTGCCAACCGTCCAATCAGTTTGTAGATTTCCGCCTTTGTACCTACGTCAATTCCTCTGGTCGGTTCGTCCAGAATCAGAACCTTTGGTTTCACGGACAGCCATTTTCCGATAACCACTTTCTGTTGATTTCCGCCGGACAGATTTTTTACCTTCTGCTGTTTAGAAGGCGCTTTTACCTCCAGCTTCTCCATATACTGATCCACAACCTGGTTCTGCCCCCTGGTATCATTGAATATCCATCTGGAATACTCCCGCAAAATTGCCAGCGCCATATTGTCCCGAATGGACATTCCCAGAATCAGTCCCTGATATTTTCGATCTTCCGGTACCAGCGCAATTCCTTTTTCAATCGCATCGGCCGGACTTTTGATGGAAATCTTTTCTCCCTCCAGCCAGACCTCCCCGCTGTCCAGCCTGTCTCCGCCGAATATGGACATCGCTGTTTCGCTTCTTCCTGCGCCCACAAGGCCGGCAATTCCAAGAATTTCTCCTGCGTGTACCTCGTAAGAAACATCTTCAAATTTTCCCGTTCTGGTCAGATGGGAAACCCGGAGAACTTCCCGCCCAATTTCCACGTCCTCTTTCGGAAACAGATTCTGAATGGGCCGCCCTACCATCATCCGTACCAGGTCGTCCTCCGTCACCCCCTCCACGTCGCTGTGTTCCACTACCGCGCCGTCCCGAAGCACAGTGATTCGATCAGAAACCTCAAAAATGTCCTTCAGTTTATGTGAAATAAAAATAATAGATTTTCCCATTTCTCTAAGACGCTTGACTATCTCGATGAGTAATACCGTCTCTTTATCCGTCAAAGATGAAGTCGGCTCGTCCATAATAATGATATTGGGCTCATGGGAAAGAGCTTTGGCAATCTCAATCAGTTGCTGTTGCGCCGCCGACATTTTTTTCACCGGCAGATTGAGCGGAAGCCCGGGCGCCACCAGATCGGCGTAGTATCTGGCCCTCTCTTTCATCTTTGCCCGGTCGATCCATCCGATTGTCCGATTTTTCTGCGGTTCCTGACCAAGCAGAATATTCGCCGCCCCGTTTAAATCCGGAATCAGGCTTCGTTCCTGATAAATCGTCGCGATTTTATGATTTTGCGCTTCCAGGGGATTTTTAAAATGGACCGTCTCCCCCTCCACCTTCATTTCCCCTTCATAGTCCGGAATCGCGCCGGAAATAATTTTGATCAGGGTGGATTTTCCCGCCCCGTTTTCCCCGATCAGAGAATGGACCTCCCCCGCTTTTAGCTGAAAGCTTACGTCTCTCAGAGCATGGATCCCTCCATAAGATTTTTTTACATGGGAAAGTTCCAAGGCCAATCCTTCCATTTGCAGCCTCCCTTCCTTAAGATAGAGCAGAAACAGGCATTGGCGCCGCAGAGCCACCTCTGCAGCGCCGTCGCCTGATTTACTGTGTTAATTTTCCATCTAAATAATCCTGTGCGTTGTCCTTTGTCACCAGAATAACCGGAATCTGAATATGTTCTTCCACTTCTTTGCCACTTATATGATCCAAAAGAGCTTCGCAGGCCAGGGCGCCGATCTGCTTCGGCTGCTGCGCCGCAGTCGCCGCCACCAGACGGCCGTCCAGAATATCCTTTACCGGTTGTTCCGAACCATCCACAGACACGGTAAAAATATCTGTTCTTCCTGCCGCCTCAAAAGCCGCCTGTACTCCCAGCGCCGAATTGTCGTCAATACAGAACACCGCATCCAGATCTGCATACTGCGATGCCCAGTTTTCTCCGATGTTCATACCTGTCGGCATATCGCCGCTCTTTTGCGTGTCAAGAATCTTGATATCCGGATATTTTTCTGCCAGAACTTCCCGGAATCCTTCGTCTCTGTCCCTGGCTGCTGAGCTGTTGGGCGCATTGGTGATACAGATATTCCCTTTTCCTTCCAGCCGCTCGCCCAGATACTCTGCACACAGAATCCCTGCGCTTCGGTTATCCGATTCAATAAAGGATACGATCTCTCCGCCATCTGCGTTGCAGTCCACCGTTATCACAGGGATCCCCGCCTCGTTGCATTTCTGGACCTGAGGTACGACGGCCGCCGAGTCAACGGGAGCCAGAATCAGTCCGTCAATCCCCGCCTCCATCATATTCTCGATTCCTGCCGCCTGCTTTGCCGCGTCAGACGCTCCGTCAAACTCCAGAAACTCATACCCGTTCTCATCGCACCAGTCTTTCACCACATTCCGCATATCAATAAAATATGGATCATTGTAGAAGCTTAAAGTAAGGCCGATTTTCAGTTTTTTTCCTGTTTCTCCCGACGCCTCTTCTCCTTTTGCTTCTTTTGTCTCAGCAGCTTTTGTCGGCTGCTCTTCCTGCTTTTGTTCCTGCGTTTCCTTTTTCGTCTCCGGGGCCTTCGTCTCTTTCTGGCTGTCACTCTTTCCGCAGCCTGCCCCTCCCCAAGCCAGAATCATTGCAACGATCAGTCCTGCTGCCAGTCTTTTTTTCATGTTCCTTCCTCCTTCGCTTGATTGGTTTACAGTTCCGTTTAAATTTCATCTCGGATATCCCAAATGGTTTCGTCCAGAATATCCTGCAGGTCTCTGAGTGGAGGCAGAAGCTTCATCCCGGCAGACCAGGCCAGAAGTGTCGTCTGCGCGCCCTTTTCCACATATTCTGCTACCGTGAAGGCGTCCTCGATATCCTTTCCGATATAAACTGCGCCATGCTGACGGAGCAGAGCCGCTTTTTGTTCTTTTCCAAGGGCTTTTGCAATGTTATCAGCCAATATCTGGGATGACACC
Source organism: Lachnospiraceae bacterium (assembly GCA_022792335.1). Lineage (GTDB taxonomy): Bacteria > Bacillota > Clostridia > Lachnospirales > Lachnospiraceae > Lientehia. Next base: position 18,805 of record JAAWAV010000004.1, on the reverse strand, counting down.
TTTCCATATTCAGCGCACAGAATATCTCCTTTTGCATTGAGCTGCGTTTCCACCAACGCCGCCGGAATATCCATACCGCAGGCTGCAAATACGCCGCTATAAAGTGCATGAGAATGGACAATTCCATAAGCGTCCGGCCTTGATTTATAAATCGCCAGATGCATGGGAGCCTCCACCGTGGGCATTCTGTCCCCGCTCTTCCCGCCGTCAATCACATGGCCGTCCATGTCCATGACGACGATATCGTCCACTGTAATGCACCTCCAGTTGGGCGAAATCCTGAAATTTTTGCTGGGTCTTGGGTCGATGTAGATGAAATCCGTCTCCGGATCCCTCAGACTGATGTCTCCGGAATCCAGGGATGTGGAAAGTCCCATATCATAAAACAGATAGGTCATTTCCAATGTTTTCTGCTTTAACTCCTGTTTGATCTGGCTCATAATGTTTCTCCCTTCTTTTCGCTTCTTTTTTTCGTTTCTTTTTTCCTTTGCCTTCCCTGCTTTTGATTTCCCTTCTTTTGCTTTTAGGGGTTGTTTTTAGGGTTCTTTTTTGGGATTGCTTTTGGGGTTTGCTTTTTCCATTTTCTTTTGAGTTTGCTTTTTCAGTCTGCCATTTGGGGTTGACTGTCTTGTCCCATTTCTCTTCAGTCCCTTTGCGCTTTGTTATTTCTCCAGATATTCCGCCACTGCTTTTAAGTTGTCATAAAAACCGCCTTCCGGAACATAGCTGCTTTCAAAGAATGCGGATCCAACCGTGAATCCCCAGGGATTGATTTCTTTCAAAAAATCGATCCGCTTGAAAGTACTTACGCTTCCGGCTATGAGAACCGGGAACTGAATGGTTTTCGCAAATTCCCGGATAAGCGCTTCGGCGTCTCCCGTAAACCGGTATGCCAGGAGATCTGTTCCATCAATGCCAAGTTCCTCAAATCTCTTCGCATCCTCCACGATTTCTTCGATGGTTTCTCCCAGTACAGAAGGACTTCCCCAGACTTTCCCGCAGAAAGGGAAATATTTGATCGGATGTCCCTCCAATATTTTCTGAACAGATGGATAATAGACTGTTCCCAGAAGATAATCAAACTCACATTCCACCGCCAACTTTGCCGCCTCCAGACATTCTTCCTCTGTATACGTGACCACTTCCATGTGGGTCGTTTTTCCGGCCGCCTTCATCGCCGCCACCAGCCCTTTCATCTCTGGAACTGGAAGCCCCACGTTCTTGAACCCCCAGTGCTGTACCGGAAGTTCCTTGCAACTTTCAAAAATTTCCAGTGCGTCTTTCACCGTTTTGTCATGATGTGTCAGCATCACTACAAGATTCATTCCTTTACCCTCCTGTTTTGTTAAAATTATGTGTTGTCAATTTCCGTCATTTTTCACAAGGTTACCGTCTTGCGTTTTCCCGTTCTTTCACTATATCCAGCCTCTTATATCCCTCAAAGGCGTAAAGGATTCCCTTTCCGGTATTCGTCGCAAAAGCTGCGTCCATATAAACAGACTCTGCCAGGGCCAGGTACACCGTATGATCAGATGCTTCCATCTGCTCTTTCAGCAGGCAGTTTAACACGACTGCGCTTCCCTTTACATAATCCGGATATCCGCCCACGTTGCTCTCCAGGGAAATCCCGAAATTTTCTGCCTTGTCACAGTTTCGCCCGCTGATGGTGCCGCAGCGAAATGCCGCTTCCTCAAACCCTCCAGGTAAAAGCTGTAGGACAAACCGTCCTGTTTTGCGAATCCTCTCTCCGCTGAATCCCCGGTTAGAAAGGCATACGGTGAGCATGGGAGGTCGGTTTGAAGCGTAGTTCCACCAGGAAGCTGCCGCCAGATTCGTTTTTCCATGTTCTCCCTCTGTGCCAATCAGACAGAAGGGATTGGGCGAGGTCAGTTTCTGTACTGCCGTAATGGTTGATAGTTCCATATTTTTTTCCAAATCATTCACCTCGATAAGTTTTTTCAAAAGCAGGTTTCAGATCGGTCATCAAAAGCTTATAATCTTCATAGGCCAGGTCGTAGACCGTCCTGTTTTCCCCGTTGGGATGAAAACGTTTCTTTTCCTTCACAATGTGCGCTACCGCGTCCGAAACTCCGGCAAACATCCCCACTGCCGTCCCGGCGAGAATCGCTGCTCCAAGACAGGCGGCCTCCTCTCCCCCGGTCAGCACCAGTTCTTTCTGGTTGATATCAGACTTGATCTGATTCCACACGCTGCTCTTTGAGCCGCCGCCCAAAGACCGGATCTGGTAAAAATCAAGACCGATTCTTTCCAGAGCTTCTATATTTCTTCGGACAATGAAGCCGACTGCTTCCATAATCGCTCTTCCGAAGTGGGCCTTCGTATGTTTTAGGGTAAAGCCAAAGGCCACTCCTTTTGCTTTCGGATTCACATCCGGAGCCATAGAACCGCTCAGATGCGGAAGGATTCGCAGCCCGTCGCAGCCTGCGGGTACCTGTTCTACCTCCTTGTTCATCAGATCATAGGCCGAAATACCTGTCAGCCGCGCAACGTCCTGTTCCTCCATACAGAAGGTATCCCGGAACCATCTCACAGCCATCCCTCCCGTTGTGAAGGTATGAAGCATATACATGTCCGGGATCCCAAAATAATGAAGGGGCATTTTTCTATTCGGATCAAACACCGGTTTTTTCACCGGCGCACATACGGCTAAGGCCGCGCCAATGTTTTCCGAAAGCATTCCTTCCTCAATATTTCCCGCGCCGATGGCTCCCGCCGCCTGATCAAGCGCTCCCGTACATACCAGAGTATCTTCCGACAGTCCTGTCTCCTCGGCAGCCTCACAGATGACAGGCCCCACTGCTGTACCCGGTTCCAGAATCTTTGGAAGCCGCGCCTCGTCGATTCCAAGGTAATCCAGCATTTCTGTCCAGTAACCTTTTGTATTGATATCCCAGTAGACGGTGGAACAAAGCAGGGACCCTTCGCTGACAGTTTTTCCGGTCAGTCTCCAGATCAACCAATCCTCAATCAGCAGAAACGTCTCTGTCTCTTCAAAAACCTCCGGCTCATGATGCTTTAGCCACAGGATCTTCGCCGCCGGCCAGCAGGGGTCAAAAGCCACCTGTCCCGTTCTCCTGTAACAAACCTCGTCAGAAAAATGTTCCCGCAGCTCCTCCGCTTCCGCCATGGCCCGGTTATCCATCCATACAATGGCGTTTCGCAGAATCTTTCCGTCCTTTCCTCTGCAAAACAGCGTTTCTCCCTGAGCCGATATCCCAAGCCCTCTGATTTTTTTTGCGGGACATTCTGTTTTTTCCAGCAACCTTTCAAGTCCTGCCTGAAATGCCTTCCAGTAGGTATCTTCACTGCATTCTACCCAGGAAGCACGCGGCGTCAAGAGTTCATATTCCTCCGTAGTACTCGCCAGAATCTCTCCTGTTTCCGTGACTAACGCCTGCTTGATGGACGTGGTTCCCAAATCCACACTCAGTATGTATCCGCTCATCTCACCTTCCCCCTCTTCCTTTTCTTTCAACCATTTTCCCATAGTCTGCCACCCATTTTCCGTCCGTTCCGTCGCCGATGATTGCCGTATCATCAGTAATCAATAAAGATTCCCTTCTCCTTTCTCTATTCAAAATCTCTTTCGGGCGAAAAATTTTCCCTGAAGCCTTCTTACCTCCATCGGATTTCCTTCTCCGCCACATTCCGTCTGTCCATACCGCTCCTTAAAAAAGAACAAAAGGGAAGCTTCATAGCTGATGCTAGAATCTTCCCTGATTTCCTGTATGATTGGTTTCGGCATTTCTTCGACTGCCTAGAGTGTAACACACTTTCCAAAATATGTCAACGGATTTTGATTTATTTTGATTCTTTTTAATTCATTTTATTTCATTTAAATTCTTTTTTCTTCACCCCATTTATCATTCTCTTTTTTTAATTCTTTTTCTTTCTACAGTTTTCCAAAGAGTTTTCTTATTTTTTTCTTATTTCTCTTCCTTAACTTCCTTTTTTTCCATTCTAATCTCCACTTTATTTCTTTCAGATTGTTTTGAACTTTGTTGAATTGTTTTGAACTTTATCGCTTGATTCGCTTCAAATTATTGCATTTTAATTCATTTATGCTATAATTCAAAGAAGGAAGCATTGTTGGGGTTAAAAAAATATGGTAAACTACCATCGAGGAGTATGTTTATTTTATAATATAGGGGTATGTTATGATGTTACAGTCAGAGCGCTTTGAGAAAATACTGTCAATTTTAGAAAACAAACGATTTATCACCTTAAAAGAATTTGAAGATTCTCTACACATTTCCAAGTCCACGCTGAGGCGGGATCTGATGGAGCTGGAAGAAATGGGCAAGTTGACCAGGATGCGGGGCGGGGCCAGTCTCACCTTCCATGAGCAGAATGGAACCAGTACTTCCATGGAGCCTCATTATCTCACCAGAAGCCATACCAATATCGATGAAAAGCAGCGGATCGCCCAGGCAGCTCTCCAGTTCGTCCGTTCCGGCGACACGATTTTCCTGGACGCCGGCACTACGGTTTTTGAGCTGGCAAAAGCGTTAAAAAACACCAGCGGACTGATGATCGCCACTTCGGACCTTTTGACAGCCGTCGATCTGACTCAGAACACCCACAATGACCTGATTGTCATCGGCGGCCAGGTTCGAAAAAACTATTATTCCATGATCGGTTACTTCAGCGACCGCGTCATCGCCGAGATGCATGCGGATACGGCTTTTATCAGCGCCGACGCCGTCGACTTCAATCACGGACTGATGACTTTCAGTCTCAGTGAGGTAAACGGCAAAAAAGGAATGATCGCCTCGGCCCGTGAAAGCATCTTGCTTTGTGACCATACCAAGTTTGATACAGTCGCTTTTGTCAGCATCTGTCCCATCATCGATATCGACAAAATCATTACGGGAAAAGAACTGGACGAGACGAAGCAGGCCGCCCTTCACGAGTACGGTATCGATGTCATTTTGGTATAACAGCAATTTCCCCTTGAGACTTCTTTCCTTTTTTAGTATACTGTTACCGTCGACGGGCAAACGCACACACGGCCGGCCAAGGGAAATGTTCCGGATATGTGTAACGCCCCCCCGGCAGCATCGTTCTTTTACAAACTGGACAGGTCTTACCTGTTCCTTCTTTCACAACATTCGGAGGATAATTTATGGGTGGTTTCTTTGGAGTCGCTTCCAAAAGCGACTGTGTTTTCGATCTGTTTTTCGGTACTGATTATCATTCTCACCTCGGAACAAGGCGCGCCGGCATGGTCACTTATGATAAGGAAAAAGGCTTTGACCGGGCAATCCACAACATCGAAAACGCTCCGTTTCGCACGAAATTCGACCGTGACGCCAATTCCATGAAGGGGACTCTCGGTATCGGCTGTATTTCTGATTATGAGCCGCAGCCTCTTTTGATCCGCTCCCACCATGGAACTTACGCTATCACCACTGTCGGAAAAATCAACAATGCGGACGCCATTGCAGATAAACTTTTGCAGTCCTCTCATTCTCATTTCTTTGAAATGAGCGGAGGACTTATCAACGCCACAGAGCTTGTGGCAACTATCATCAATCAGAAGGAAAATTTCATCGAGGGGATTCAGTATGCCCAGGAAATCATCGACGGATCTCTGACCATGCTGATTATGACGCCCAGGGGAATTTATGCTGCCAGGGACCGTCTGGGCAGGACTCCTGTTTCCATCGGAAAAAAAGACGGCGCCTACTGCGCCGCCTTTGAAAGCTTCGCTTATCTGAATCTCGGTTACAGCGACTACCGGGAGCTTGGTCCCGGTGAGATCGCGGTCATCACCCCGGAAGGCATGAAAACTCTGGTTCAACCGGGCAAAGATATGAAGATCTGTACCTTCCTCTGGATCTATTATGGATATCCCTCTTCTTCCTATGAGGGTATCAATGTAGAAGAAATGCGTTACAAGTGTGGAGCGAAGCTCGCCCGGAGGGATAATGTGCGGCCGGATACTGTGGCGGGAGTTCCTGATTCCGGGACGGCCCACGCAGTCGGATACGCCAATGAATCGGGGATCCCTTTTTCCCGCCCTTTCATTAAGTATACGCCCACCTGGCCCCGGTCTTTTATGCCGACCATCCAGACGCAGCGCAACCTGATTGCAAAGATGAAGCTGATCCCTGTCCATGACCTGATTCACGGAAAAAGTCTCCTGCTCATCGACGACTCCATTGTCCGGGGTACTCAAATGCGGGAAACCACTCAGTTTCTCTACCGAAGCGGCGCAAAAGAAGTCCACATCCGTCCTGCCTGTCCGCCCCTGATCTACGGCTGTAAATATCTGAACTTCTCCCGTTCCTCCTCGGAGATGGATCTGATTACCAGGCAGGTCATAAAGGAGATGGAAGGAAACGACAAATTTGCAAGGCTGGACGCCTATACCAATCCGGAAACGGCGGAGTACCAGGAAATGGTCAGACACATTGGAGAACGGCTGGACTTTACTTCTCTGCGTTATCATCGGCTGGACGATATGATTGAATCTGTCGGTCTTGACAGAAGTAAGCTCTGTACCTACTGTTGGGATGGAAGAGAATAGCTGGAATTTTCAAACTTCCGTTAAAAACTCCCCCGTGCTTTCTGTCTGAAACACGCTTCTGCTCATGAAAGGGCGCGGCGGTTTCGTCCACGAACGTACGGGGGAACTCTTTTAAATAAGTCTGACGGGGCTTTGATATCATTCTGCGTAAAGCAAAACCGGAGGTTATTTTTTCCGGAGTTCGTCCAATACCTGCATCACGCACAGGCTCTCTTCTTTCCAGGAACGAAGGCTTTCTCTGTCTCCTGTTTCCACGGCCCGCACAAAGTCTGCCGTTTCAAAGGTCATCCTGTTTGTGGCAAGGTCATATTCTGCAGTTTTTCTCTCTCCGTTTCTTAAAAACAGTTCTGCGCTTCCCCATAAGTTTCCCGCCTCTTTCACCAGTATGTAGCCCTTCTCTCCCTCGATCACAGCCCGGTTGTCGCCATCACAGTCCTTGGCCCCCATGCAGGTGCACACAAACCCGTCATAGGCGAGTACGGCCGTACCGGAACAGTCGATGCCGTTAAAACCTCTGTTTCCATAATAGCAAGCTTCTTTTGGCATTCCGAACAGACCTACCGCCGCATGGAGATTGTACACGTTGATGTCCATCAACGCCCCGCCGGCAAATTCCGGGTTGAATACATTGGTAATGTTTCCTTCCAGATACGCATCGTAACGGCTGGAATACTGACTGTAATTGAAGTTCGCCAGGCGAACCGGCCCAATCTCAGAAAGCCACTCCCGGACGATCTGAAAATTCGGCATATGAAGTACGGTAATGGCTTCCATCAGACAAACGCCCTTTTCCTCTGCCAGGACAAACAGTTCCTCCGCCTCTTTCCGACTTCCCACAAAAGGCTTCTCACAGATGACATGTTTTCCCGCGCCCAAAGCCTTCCTGGCGTATCCGTAATGAAGGCTGTTGGGAGAGGCCACATAGATGCAGTCAATTTCTTCATCCGCCAGCATGGCATCCACGTCAGAAAACCATCGAAGTGCACCGTGCTTCTTCCCAAACGCTTCTGCCCGCTCCAGGGTCCGGGAATAGACTGCCGTCAGTGTGATTCCCTCTGTCTTTTTCACTGCATCCAGAAACAGTTCCACAATACTTCCGCTTCCAATCGTCGCAAGATGTAACATAAAATCCTCCTTTTTGACGCCTGTCTGTTCGGCGTCTGTCACAAGTAAAAGCGTCTCCTGCCCTTACGGCAGCTCAAAGGTCAGTTTCACCGGATTGTGATCGGAATATCGAAATTCCCCGTCCAAATTTTCCGCCCGGGCCGTGATTCCCTCCGATACAAGGAACCCGTCCACAATGGCCGTATAGGTGACGCCTTTTTCGTAGGGAATATCTGCGCCCCGACAGGTAGGCGTCTCCTTCGCATTCTCCGCTCTCACAAAATGATACCCCTCTGCGAGTTGGGAATCGTCAAGCTGAAACACCCACCCCGGCACCTTCTGTTCAGAGGGGAAGCTTTCTATCGAGTCCGCAATATCGTGATTGAAATCCCCTCCTACAATGACATAGTTCCCTTTCTCCTTTTCCTCCGTAAGCACCTGATTCAAAAGCGCAAGCTGCTTTGCCCGCACCTTGCCGCCCTCATCATAGGCGCTCAGATGCACATTGATGAGGAGAAGCTCTTTCCCGCCCTCCACCGGCACGCGACTCACCATAAAGCAGCGGTCCAGATCCGTAAATTTGGTGATAAAGGAATTATCCACCGGAAACTGTCTGCGGACGCTCTCTGAAATCCGATATTTCCCAAAGGTCAGCATTCCCGCCTGAACGGAACCATGCGGTTCCAGAATCGGATAGAACAGGTAGGCGCTGTGAAAATTGCAGGCAAAGGCAGACGCATATTCAGAAAAAGCCTCTTTCAAAATCTCCACCTGATTGATTCCATAGCTTCTGGTTGCCTTCTCGTCCGCTTCCTGCACAAAGATAAAATCCGGATTCTCCGCCTGCAAAAGTCCAATGCTGCCTTCTGTATTGGCAAGAGCCTCCTCCCTGGACCTGGCTCTGGAAGAAGTCCCGGCTGTTTTTGTCCCGTCCTTCATCTCTCCCGTATCCATGAAAAACGTATAATCGTCAGAGTAAGCGCCAAATCCGATATTGTAGGTCATAAGCGTGTAGGACACGCCAGTCTGGATGCTCTCCTCCTGATTGTTCTCCGTAACCACCGCCTGATTGTCCTCTATCCGGTAATACTGCGCCTGCATATAAATCACATAGCCGCCCGCCACAAGTACCAGAAAAAGTACCAGCCCGCCCAAAATCAAGCCGGCCCGTTTCCACAGTTTCTTTCTGCCCTTCTGTTTTTCCATACACTTCCTCCCGCTCCTCCAGGCCCAAAGCCGGCAGACCGCTATTCTTCCTCAGGAGATAAAAAATCCCATAACTGGTAGATCTCTCCCAGATACTTTTTTATAAATTCCTTCGACGCCCTTGCATACCTGACAGCGTTCTCCTCAAGCTTCTCTCCAAACTTCTGTTTCACTTCCGGCAGCAGTCTCTGATATTCTTCATAAAAGTCCGACAGATGCTCTTTTCTCTCTCCCTCTTTCATATGGTCGATCCATTGGCGAATGCTCCCGTCGTCCTTCATGCTTTCCTCTATCATCTTCTGAATCAGATAAACAGGATTATTGGACAGCATATAACGAAGCTCAATTTTCGGAATGTATTTTTGAACCTGCAACATCCTGTGCAGTTCCTGAAGCCCTTTTTCCCGGAAAATGACCCCCTGATAATCGCTCAGTATCAACTCGATCTGGCGATAATAATTATAATGCAGATCGACCACAATCGTTTCTTTTTCAAAAGAAAGGGTCAGAGAGTCGCAAAGATCCACATAATTTACCTTCTTGTTCTCATGAGCTGTGATTTTACGGAACTGTTTTCCACAGTCACACTCGTATTCCCGCGCGTCGTCCACACCTGGATGAATGATTCTTCCACAGTCTGTGCACATCAGATAATTGTGAGTATCTTCTATCAAAACCATAAACCGCTGCCATTCCTGCATATCGTCACAGATTCTCACCAGATAGGAAATGGGATCCCGGCTGAAAATCATTCTGTCCGCGCCATTAAATTTATCCGTATGTTTATAGATCGCCACTGCCGCCATTTCCACAATGCAGCGATTTTTCTCTCCTTTTCCCAGATTGTAAATACTGCCGGAGAAATAAAAATTCATCAGAAAACTGATGGCGGACAGACAGCCGTGATCGTTGTTCTCATATTTTTTCTTTATCTCCTGGGCGTCAATGGTACGAAACAAAAGGCTGTTATTTAAAATCGCTTTGATTTCCGGAAACTCTGTTTTCACACCGGGGTTGACGATTTTAAAGAACGGTACAAACTGCTGTATTTGCTCCGACGCGCGAAAATAATGAGCCAGCGGATATCCGATATCGTGAAAGAGCGCCGCCGCAAAATAACTTTTATAGATGATCTCCCTCAGAGTATTCTGCTTCGCATCTTCTTGCGCGATCCCCTCCTCCATATCCCGGCGAATGCAGTCCATGATATAAGAGGCGTACTCGTTATTTTCTTCCTGCAGACATGCTTCCAGGGCGCGATCAAGCTTCATTCTGTCCAGCAAAAGCAGGCCCAGATAGGCATTGCGAAACTGGTGTTTATAGTGTTCCCGGATTCTTCCCGGGGTTCCTCCGGAAGAATATTCCAGAAAAATCGCGTTTTCAATGGCAGCATAATTGCTGAGAAGCAGATTTTCCATCCCTTCAATACCCATATACTGATGCAGAATTTCCAGAACATTGTCGATCAGACAGGCCTCTTCCATCACCTCTTTCCGGCTGTAAAACACTTCCAGATTCCGGCAGATCTCTACGATAGCGTCTGCCGTAAACTGCATGGGCATATAGGGATTTTCCTTCTTGCAAAGCTCTTTAAAAACCTGTCCGGCCTCTTCCTGAAAGTACTGATACATGCCTTTGTCATTTACCTTAATCTGCGCTGGTTTCATTTTCCATCCATCCTATCTTTGCTGATATAGTCCTCCCGATATTCTTTCAGCAGCATGTAGGCGTCTCTCACTCTCTTATCGTTCAGATCCCGCACATTTCCCACAATCCCCGCTTTCATCTGTTTCACCTGGTACTTTCTGTAGCGTATCTTTACGGGAGTCGGATTCTCCAGCTTTTCCAGGATCTTCTGCGCAACGGCTTCCCACTCCACATGGAAATCCGACTCCCCTTTTTCCACTCCGATGCAGTTTTGCATATCGTTTAGCACAATCCCGACTTCCCTGTTCTCTCTGTACATCAAATCTAAGTCCTCGTTCAGGCACTCGACGGTCTTTTGTATCTGTCCGTTTTCAAAGGTCGTCACATATAGCTCTTCCACAGAAAAATGAACGTTTCCCTTATACTCCTCTCTCAGTTTATAAAATTCCCCCAGCAGCCTGCATTCCATCTCCGAGAGTCCCGGCGAACAGTCGATGACAAACAGATCGTTCCCTCCCATCTTGATACATTCTTTTATAAAGGACAGAAAATCGTTCAGAAACATGGTATGATAAATCCTCCCATGCTGCTGCATTCTGCTGTGAGCACTGTAGTCCTGCTTGCGGTTTGCCACCGGATTTAACAAAACTGCATACAGGCGGCTCTGATTGTTGCTCCCGGAAAATTTCACTTCATTACAAATATCCTCTATTTTCTTTTTTTCATACTCTTCAAAATAGATGGGACGATTCGTCTCTTCCGGAAACAGATAATAGGACATACTGGTCCCCAGGCGATCAATGTCCACAAAAAAGATATTATCATAATAAATCTCTTCCTCATTGAGACGCTCCTGCCCCCGCCTCCACTCATAAAGACAATGAGAAAGGGCAACGGAAGTTTTTCCGGTTCCGCCTTTAAAGGAGTTGACCATAAGAATTTTGAAGTGTTCCTTTTTACTCATTTGCATTCTCCATCATCCGATATAATTTCTGTATTTTCTGCTTTGTATCTTTTTCCAGTATCTCCATAGCCTCTTCCGCTTCCAGGCATCCCTCCAGCATATCCCTGGAGTAAAATTCTGAAAAACGGCTTCTCATATATTCGTCTACGACGGCCCGGCCCCGGATAAAATCCAGCATATTCTGGAGGGCCAGAACATTGAGCATGTCTCTGCTGTCTCTGCTCCCCCTGTCCGTCTTTCCTCCCGCGTACTCCAGCTTCCATCCCTTTTCTCTCATTTGCTCCAGACCTGTCCGCTCCATGTAGTCTACCAACAGTGTCGCTCCATAGCTGGAAGCTTCCTCATAGAGCATGGTGATCAGCTTTTCTTTGAACCAGGGGCTGTCGCAGGCAAAGTCCAGCATATTTTCTATCAGCGTTCCGTAATACGCCACTCGTTCTTCATAGTCCTGGTCCGGACTGTACGCCGTCACTTCAAACAAAATCCGCGGCTTATGTTCCCTGTAATCAAAGATAAGACAGGGCTTCTCGCGCTCCCACTCCTTTTGATTTTCTTCACTGAACAGATCAGAATCCTCCAGAAACTCCTCCAGAAATGGTTTAAGCATCATCTGTACTCTTGCCTCTGTTCCCCGTCTCAGCTCTTTTCTTCTGCTTCCCTCATGAAAATTCAGGAGCAGCATCTTCTGACCCGGCGCAATGCTTTTTCGCGCCCGAAAGCCCGGCACATGATAAATATGCTGCAGGATCTGCGGATTGGAGGACATTAGCACAACAGTCAGCCGCGGGTTCTCCGCTACGGCCTTCCGGATCTCGTTGAACACAGGAAGCCGAAGCTCCTTGGTTTTCCAGCGGGCCAGCTTGGTCTCCTCCTCCAGCTCAATATGATGGACGCTGTCCCAGAGCGCCTCCAGCTCCTCCTCCCGGTTCAAAAACTGTTCTGCGATCCGCTCTGTTCCCGTCTGTTCCATCACAATGCGAAACCAGTTGCCCTCCTTTTCCCAGGCAGTCAGACGAGGTTTCTGATAGAGCAGACTGCTGTCTGCCAGAAACAGCAGATCCGATTCTTCCATCATTTTCCTCAGATCGTACTCTCTCCCTCTCTGATACAGCTCTCTGGTAAAGCGAATCAGAATCTGGGGATTGTCAAGCTCCATTTCCATGGATTCCTGAAGTTCTTTTTTCAGCGCTTCTTCTTTTTCGCTGATGATATTCAAAATCACCTTATGGACCATGCAGTTTTCTGACTTGGCCAGCTTCTGAAGTCTCCTCATCATGAACCTGATTTCACGGATATCGTTGAGATCCACGATGGTCACTCTGATTTCCGGGAGGAATCGCTTTCTCGTTATATAATCCTCCAGATCCTCATTGAGGAGACGGATGTTGGTCCAGGAGCCTACGGCATAGTCCGCCGTCCGTTCAAACGCCACTTCCTCCCCCCAGTTCTGGAGACTGTTTACATCCAACTGATACAGTCGTCTGTCCCAGAGGATATAGGAAATGGGAAAATCCATCTGTGCGATTTCCGTCATCGCAAGGATCATTTCCTGGCTGAAGTCGTCCTGATGAAAATCCTGCAGCCTCCGATACTCGGCGAGACGCTCCTGCAGCTTCCAGTAATAAAATCCCATCAGGGGATGGTAAAAAGGCATTTTTACCACGCCGCCTTCCTCCTTGCAAAACAGCCTCTGGATACGCTCCAGAAAACCGGCTCCCTCGCATCTGCGGGCAATCCCGTCGTCGGAGAGGCAGAGGGCCAGAAAGCCAAAATAGGCATAAACCAGTTTTTTCTGGCTTTCCACATAATGTTCCAGACAAGCGGGCGTGTACTTCTTTCCGGCTTCGACCGCCTCGAAAAACTCAGACTCAAGTCTGGAAAACGCTGCCTCCACAAGGCTTTGTTTCCGCCTGGGGAAATTCAGGTTTGGAATTTCTTCCCACCGCTCCTTTAACTCCTTTTGGAGTGACTCCATTTCCTGATACTTGAAAGACTTCCAGCTTGTTTCCAGAGGACTGTTTCCTTCCGGCGAATCGTTCTTTCCTGATGAATCTGTCCTCCCCGGCGAATCAGCCTCCTCGGGCGATCCGTTCTCTTCTGGCAAATCTCCCAGTTCCGCCAAAAGCTCTTCCTCGATCTGCCACACTTCCCCCTCGATCGATTCTGAAAGGATGTACTGATAAGAGGTATCATATTGTTTCATCTCTGGTTTTTCTTTTGTTACAGTTCTAAAAGTTCTGGAACTGGCCCTAAACAGTTGTTCCATCCTCTCGTCATAAGGGATCTTGCGGAACAACTCCCGCAGATTATTCTTGGAAAGACAGTCGAGAATGTCTTTCTGTTCTTTCCCGTCGAACACCACCTTTTCCCCAGTCAGTCCCCCGATGAGCCGCTTTTCGATCTGAAACGGATCAGAATTTCGTATCATTCGTTTTATCTGCGCTTTGGAAGGCGGAAATTTCTCCAATCCTTCGGAAGGTAAAGGTACTTTCGCTTCTGCATATCTCATGGACCACAGCTCGAACTGATAAAGGTTCCTCATCATTTCCGCCCCGCTGCATCTTCCCCTTTTGATACAGCAGTTGATGTAGGTAAGTAAATCCTCCAGGGAGATCTGTTTCTGTTCCAGGACTGTCCCCACAATCTTTCTGCAATCATTGTCCAGTTCCACCTCGAAAGCCGCCTCCAGACATCGCCACAGATCCTCCTGTCTCTCCGGAAGGATGGGATATTCCACAAAGTCTTTGAGAGAATCTATCATCTTTGCCGTATCGTTGGACAGCAGTACGATCTGCCGGACGGTGGGGTCGTTTCTCAGTCGGACGGCCTCCGCATAATCCCGCCTTTCAAACCAGGCCGTTTTGTAGGATACGGGAGCCCTGTCGCCTTTCAGAAACTCCAGAGCCGATTCCCTCTCCACGTCCACGATGGCAATGAAAAACTCAGACTGTCTCCCGACCAGCAGCGAAATATAGTGTTCCAGATATTTTCTAAATTGTTCCGTCATAACAGTCTGAACTCTCCTTTCTCCTCCGGAAGCGTAATCACATATCCGCTGTCGGAGAGTCTGACCAGGCAATTGATTTCATCCAGGTTTTCCAGAAGCGCCTGTTCATTCTGCCGAAATTCCTGGAAAGGAACTTTCAACCGCATCTTTTTTAACATCCTGTCAGTCTGTTCCGTTTTCTGGGTACAGATACTGAAACGCTCTTCCAAGTCTGCCAGAAAATTGTCCAGATATGCGTAGGTTCTGTCCCGTCTTGCCAGATACAGTCTCACATAAAACTCCAGGAGCGAGGGCGAAAAGGCAAAAAATTTATGTCTGGAACTGTTCTTTGGAAAGATAAACTCCAGATCCTTGCCGCAGGTGGATAACGAAGAAGAGATTTTTGTCAAAGCCGCCCCTTTTCGCGCCTGGCTCACCTCAATATAAAAGGTGACGAACTGCTCTTTATCGAATCTGTATGGTTTTCCTTCCTCCAAAATCCGGAACGCCCGCTTCACGGACTCAAAAAGAGAACTTTCAGCCTTTTTTTTGTAGTGAGAATGAAACACCCGGTTTGCAAACATCCGGAAGGACTCCTCCTGCCCCTTTAAAGCGCTTTCCTGATTTTTTCCCGCATACACCGTTCCTTCACTTTCCCATAGGTAAATCAAACCGTTCTCATCCGTCTCTCTCTCCATCTGGAGAAGATAGTACTGTTTCATCTCCCTCGGAAATACTTCTCTCAGTCTCGCATAGTTCTGAACACAGGCCCGGTGAAAGGCCCCGCCGATTAAGGAATGGCTGGTGGCGGAACCCTGGCACAGAACATAGCTCCTTGCACTTCCCCTGGATACTGCGTCTCTGGTTATAATAAACTGAATGACATAGGTGTTTAACAGTGTGGCCAGATAATCATATTTTTTGTAAAAATCCATTTTTCTGAAAAACGGATGAGTGAGAAGGCAATATAAGTCTTCCTCAAAATTTTTGCAGACCCGCCGGTACAACTTTTTTTCAAACAATTTTGTAAACTCCGGATCTTTTGGAGTCGGAGCTTTTCTGTAATCTTCCTGAAACACTGCCTGGCACAATTCGCTTAAGAGATAATTGACCCCTGTGGTCTCCTTATACAGGTACTCTAAGAAAAGCGTCTGAAACCACCGGAATTTTTTTTCCTGTTCGATATCTGGCAGCATGTTGTAAAGCAGATGCCGCAGATTAAAGGTTCCGCTCTTTAACATCTGCGGATGCAGCGGAAAATAGAACTTTTTATTTTTGTAATTGCTCTTTATGGCGTCCACTCCGGAAAAATGCTGAAAAAACCGATCAAAGGAGATTTTCAGTTGTTTCTCGTATTCCTGTTCCTCTTCGCAGCTTAAAATACCGGCTTCCTTAAGCCTGTGAAAACTGATTTCCGGCATCTTCTTCTCTGAAAGCGTCTGAAAAAAATCTGACAGGAAATTATTCGCCAGCAGATATTTCGGAGTTTCCGGCCCTCCCACTCCAATATAAGCGCTTAATATTTGTTTGTTCTCCTGCTCCCCGCTCTGTCTCTGGGTTTCACTCATAAACAGCCTCGACTTTCTTTCGTTTCATTTCTTTTTATAGCTTTTCTGCTTCTTTGCTTTTTGTTTCTCTGGCTTTTGATTTCTTTCCGTCTCTCTCCATTCACTGCTTTCTCTTCCCTGCGTTCTTTTGCTATTTTCTTTTGATGCTTTCTTTTCGCTAGCTGCTTTCTTTCTTCAGTTTGATGATTTTCTTCTTTCCATACAGAAACCGGCTCATCTTTTGCAGGCTGAGAGAAAAGTTGCAGTATTTATCTCTCTCCTGATCCACAAATTTTACCAGCATTTTTTCATAGGCTCCCTGTTTCTTTTTCAGTATTTTCCTGAAAAACGTATTGATGGTATATTCCTCAATGGACTTGCTGTTATGGCTCAGATAAAAATACTCGTCCGCCATCATCAGATACCGGAACAATTTGTAATCAATCGCCAGAGTGATGGTTTCCAGCCGTTCTTCTTTTTCATCTGCCGGATATACGTAGCTCATTCCGAAGCAGTTTTGTTCTTCTCCTTTCGCTCCTTCCTCCAGCCTGTTAAAATCCAGTCCGTACCGGTGCCAGACAATGTCCATATTTCCCAGTTCAAATTCCGTCTGAATATCCTCTCCCAGAATCGAGGGCGTATCGGCCACCTTCAGGGCCAGGTTACTCTCTCCTCTTCTGGTCAGCCGGCCGATGCCTCTTTTTAACTGGTATAAAACTCCGTCCTGAAGCATTTCCGAAGCGAGATAGGGGGTTTCCTCAAAGGCATGAAGCGCCGTCTGAAATTCGGAAAGGTAGTCCACCGCCAGGAGACGGTATTTGTCTCCGGCCTCAAAAAACTGAAGTCGTTTCTCTCTTTTGCAGCTTTCGATGTCCTGGTAGCTTTCCTCTTCCGAGATATCTGTCCTCCTTTTGTAGGCCGGATCCATACGGCTTATTTTCTCAAGGACTTTATCCTCCGTCAGTTCAAAAACTGTTTCATATCCATAGTTTCCGGCCGGATCTCCCGCCTTTCTCTCTTCACAGCTCTCCCCCAGAGTCACCATATGAGCCAGCAAAGAGAGTAACTCCCGGAACGTAATGTGGTTTCCTGTTAAGAATACTGTATCACACAACACCCGGACGCTCTCGATTCCCTCCGGGGAACTTAAAAAATCAAGATTCTTTTTATAGGGACAGCGCCGCTGATGGGGACACTCCCCGTCTGTACACGGCTTCCCGTCGTATGTAAAAAATGCTTTCACAATCCGTTCAAAAACCGTTTTGTCGCCGGCCAGATTCCGCTTTTCAAAATTGAAGATCCGAATCCTGTCGTCCCTTCCGTCAAAAGCGTCCAACAGCCTTTCCTGATACATCAGAGCCGTTTTTGTAAAAATCCCTACATTTGCCGCGATGATGATCCGTTCGTCGGAGTTTCCGCCCACGATGTCCGCGATCATCTGCATCACTTCTTTTTTCCCCAGTTCTGGCTGTCCGGATGGCTGCCCCTTTTCCCCACCCTGCTCCGAAAGTTCTGAAAAATCCCGAAAAACGCGGAAATGGCGGCTCTTTAACTTTTTGTCCAGTCTCCTCAGAAGATAAGATTTCCCATCTCCCGCCTCCCCGGTCAGCAAAATAAACTGCAGCCTGTCAAGGTTCTCTGATATTTCTTCTTCCTCCGGCAGCGTCACCTGAAAGCCGCCTCCGACTCTCCTCTCATCCACCATGTAAGAGTGTCCCTGATAAGAAGAACAATATTTTAATAACTCGTGCACCTTTTCCCTTATATTCATTTCCAGTCTCCTTCCAGGTTGCCAGACAATACTAAGCTATATTTTATCATTTTTTCCACAAAAGCAATAGATATTTCTACAAAAAAAATACGATATGATGATTGCACATGGTAATTCCTTATCATTCCGTATATGGACAAGCGGATGAATGTCTGACCGTGATAAGTCTCCGAGGGGAAGAAACACCGGAAGCCCCAAAAGCAGGGAGCACGCTGGAATCGTAAGTAGGTAAAAGGATAGCAAATGCCGCAGGAGGGGCAGGAAGGGGAAATATGATGAACGTATATGGATATATCCGGGTCAGCAGTCGTGACCAGAACGAGGGCAGACAGCGGCTGGCATTTCAGAAACTGGCTATCCCGGCAAAGAATATTTTTATGGATAAGCAGTCCGGAAAAGATTTTGACCGGCCGGCCTATAAGAGAATGGTGCGGCGGATGAAACAGGGGGATCTGCTCTACATTAAGAGCATCGACCGACTGGGACGCAATTATGAGGAAATTCTGGAACAATGGAGGATTCTTACTAAGGAGAATGGAATTGACATCGTGGTGTTAGATATGCCGCTTCTGGATACCCGGCGGGGCAAAGACCTGATGGGGACGTTTCTCAGCGATATTGTTCTGCAGGTACTGTCTTTTGTGGCGGAGAATGAGCGAACGAACATCCGGCAGCGGCAGGCGGAAGGAATTGCAGCGGCAAAAGCAAAGGGCGTTAAGTTCGGGCGTCCGGCACTTCCTTACCCTGATAATTTCCAGGAAATACACCGGGACTGGAGGAGAAAAAAAATAACACTCTGTCAGGCAGCGGATGCCTGTGGAATGCCGGTTGGGACATTTTACGGAAAGGCCAGAAAACTTGAAAAGTCCACCTAAACAAAACAGGGAGAAAATCTGTAAATGTGTACTTTTACAAAGTGGATAATTTTTACTGTTTGAATAACAAAAATCGTTGAGAAATTGCTGTTTTTATGCTAGAGTAAACGAGGATTGTAAAATGAAGGCGAAATTTGCAAAAGTACACATTT
>JAAWAV010000055.1 GCA_022792335.1 Lachnospiraceae bacterium | reverse complement strand
CCTGACAGGACTTTTCTTTACGCTGAAACTGTCAGCCCTTTTCGCTGAGCAATGGAAAAGATTCTCCGCCGAAATAAAAGTATTTCTGGAAGATCATTATCTGATACAAAGCTGTAAATTGCTGCAAAGACGCAATATACAGAAATATATTGGGGGGATGGCCGGAAGTGTCGTTATAATTTATTTCATAGGGAAAATCACATGGTTTGTCCCGAGCGTTCCAGGGGTTGAATATACGCAGGGCTGCAAAGGAATACTGGAATGGATCAAAAAAATTCTGATTTATTATATACAGCCAAAGATGACTGTATCAAAATATGTTATCCTGGATGAATGGAATGTCTTGTCAGTGGTAATCAGCTGTGCTTTTTTGATGTGTGCTTTTGCATTTCTTGTATGGAGGCGGCAGGAGAATAAGGGAAAAGAACAGAAAGTATTGTGCAAGAGTTTTTAGTCTACCCCTCAGAGGAACCCTTCTCCACACAAACTCCATATACCTGTGATATACTGTGTTATAGTTTAGTCGGAGGTAACTTATGTATCAGATTTTAGTTGTTGAAGATGACAGAAACAACCACCCAAATGCAGTCTCTTTCGAAGAATACATCCTGTTCCGTAAATAGAGGCGACGAGATTGGGGTGTTGTCTCAAAATATCAATGAGATGTATCAGAAGCTGCTTTCTACCATTTCCGATCTGGAGCAGCAGATTCAGACGGTCAGTGAATCTGAGCGGGAAAAAATGGATTTTCTTCTGCTTGCTTCCCATGAGTTAAAAACGCCGGTTACTGCTGTCCGGGGTATGATAGACGGGATGCTCTATCATGTAGGCGTGTATAAAGATAGAGATACTTATTTGGCTGAATGCCAAAAAGGTTTGGAAAATTTGACGGAACGGATCTGCCGTATCTTAGAGACGTCAAAGTTGGATATCACTATTGCTGCAAAGGAGAAAGAACAGACGAACATAGGAAATCTGTTACAGGAAACAGCTTCCCCATATTTCATGATTGCAAAGAGGCGTAATGTTGAAATGACGCTTTCTCTGAAAGATAATTTTTCGACGGTAGTTTCGGCGGAACTTATAAAAAAAGCACTCTCAAACGTGTTTTCCAATGCCGTCAAGTACACAGATCCCGGCAAATCTATCCGAATATATATGAAAAATTGGGAGGTCGTTGTGGAGAACGAATGTCAGCCCCTCTCCAAAGATACGCTTGCACATATGGGAGAGCCTTTTTATCGTTCTGGCGAAAGGCCAAAGGAAAGTGGGGATAGCACAGGCTTGGGGCTATATCTTACGGAGCGGATTCTTGACGCCTGCAGACTTTCTTTCTCCTTTGCGCCTTATGAAAATGGAATGCGTTTTATTTTAGATTTTAAGGAAGAAGAATCTCTTAAAAAAATGTCGTATCTCCATAGGAACTCCATCTGGATCCTGTATTCTGTAAGGGTAAAGGAGGTACGACATATGTACATGATAAAAAAATGCATTAAAAAATCTTGGGCGTAATAAAGGCAGAAGTTTTATCGTTCTGATGATTGCTCTCCTTACGCTCACATCCGTAACGCTTTCATTTTCCATAAAAATTATCTCAGACCTTGCGATTCCACGATATCAGGATAGCTTTTATGTGGATGCAACCATTGACTGTGACTGGGAAAAATTAGAAAAAGATTTTCCGCCTCAGATAACTGAGAACAAAGACGGAAGTATCACTCAGGAGTCCAGCTTTGCCAGCGACACGCTGACCAGTGTCCCGGACAATATCCGCGAGGGGGAGGGGTGGGTCAACCTGGAGGGGATGACGTTAGAGGAAATGATGGCGTATTTCGGTGTATCAACCAAAGAGGAACTGCTTGATTCTGGTATCATAGAGAACGAAAAGGAGCTTCAGAGAATCTTGGATTCAAAGCGGGATTTAGTCGGATTACTGATTGGCTATACGGACCTTTCTATGGTAGAGGATTTTGCAGACAATGCGAGCAAGCTGGAATCTGGGCGTTTTCCGGAGCAGGATAACGAATGCATGGTCAGCAGTAAGTATGAGGAACACAACAACCTGAACATCGGCGATACCATTTGTATATCGGGACCAAGTAAGTCTGATACAGAAACCATATCCCTTATCATAACAGGGGGTTATACTGCTCATCGTGCGCAGGCCAGTGCAGAAACTCTGGGGGATATCTACGGCCATGTCTATACTACATTCCATACATTAAAAAACAGTGGATTTCATGATATCTGGATGGGAAATGTCGTCTATCAGTTGGGTAATCCGGAAGAAGCAGAACTGTTTGAAAAAGAACTTCATAAAAAAGGATTGAGCGAATACCGTATCCTTTCCTATTCAAATTCTGGTGACGAGTATACCCAAAATACAGAACCACTCAAAAACATTTCTCGTATTGCGGAAATTTTTACCTTGACGGCAGGCATTAGCGGCGCTGTAATTCTTTTTCTGATTTCTTTCTTTAACGTCAGGGAAAAAAATATAAAATTGGCGTACTCAGGGCGATGGGGATGAAAAAATCGGGCGTTGCAAGAGGAATGGTTTATGAAACGCTAATCATCATGTTTGTCGGTTTTGCGTTCAGCGTACTTTTAGGATTGGCACTTACAAAACCAATCGCTACAGCTCTACTCGGAGACTTCACCGGAGGAAATACAATGCTTCCACCTAGGGCAATCTTACTGGGCGCGGTTATGGCATGTTTTTTCAGTATACTTGCGGGACTTTGTTCGCTGTCTGCAGTTATGCGCCATGAACCAATGCTGATTCTTGCAGAAAGGAATTAGGTGAAAAAGATGAGCATTTTAAGATTAGAAGAGATCTCTTACCATTATAAAGGCACGCAAAAGACCGTTCTTAATAAAATTTCTTGTGCTTTTGAAACCGGCAGATTATATTGCATTACTGGTGACTCTGGCGAAGGAAAAACGACGCTTCTTTCTTTGATAGCAGGACTTGACCTGTGTTCCTCGGGAAGAATTTACTACGAGGCTCAGGATATCGCATGGATAAACCGCGACGAGTATCGTTCCAAAAAGGTCGGAGTAGTGTTTCAAAGCTATCATCTGCTTCAAAACGCAACGGTAATCGAAAATCCTGTACTTTCTATGAATGTGGCCGGAAAGCGAGGAAAACAGACGGCGAAAGACGCCAATCCTTGAAAAGGTAAGTATTGAACATGAAAAAGCGGACAGAAAGATTCTGGAATTGTCCGGCGGCGAACAGCAGCGCGTTGCAATCGCAAGGGCACTGGCAAATGGTTCTCCGATTTTGATTGCCGATGAACCAACCGGTAATTTGGACAAAAATAACGAACAGTCGGTTATGGAGATATTCAAGAAACTTGCTCACGAAGAATATAAATGCATCATCGTCGTTACTCATTCAAAAAGGGTTGTTTCCGAAGCCGATGTTGTTCTTACATTGAAAAATGGAGAACTATATAACTATCAGATGAAATGAGGAGCGTCGGCTGACAAGGTATCCGCTGTGTTCTGGTCACAAAAGCAAGCGAAAAACTGTTTTTTTGAAAAGAAATGGATGTAGCGACTCTTGATTTTACTTCGGTCTTGCTTTAAAATATACCTTGCGGGGGTTTGAGAACTCCCGGAAGAAAGATGAAGGAGGCTGTAGTATGCGAAAACGTATTTTAGTAGTGGATGACGACGAGATGAACCTGAAGAGAACGAGGATGATTCTGGAGAAAGAATATACGGTGCTCCTGGCAGAGTCGGGAAGAGAAGCGCTGGATAAGATCAAAAGTGAAAGAATCGATTTGATCCTTCTGGATATAGCGATGCCGATTATGGACGGTATTGAAACCTTCCGGCGCATGAAGGATTCTTCGGTGGACGTTCCCGTTATTTTTCTGACGGCATCCGGATACGAGGACGACGTGCGAAGCGCCATTAGACTGGGAGCAGTTAATTATCTGAAGAAACCATTTTTTCCGAAGGAACTGTTAAAACGGGTTGCGATGGGGTTGGAGGGAAAATGAGAGCGAAAAGGCAGACCAGTATCCATCTGCTTCTGGCCAGCATTGTCACCATGTTTGGCATGATGCTGATTGTGATCACGGTTGCCATGTCATGGGAACCGTGGATGGTTCCGGTCATTTTGATCGGAAATACGCTTGTATGGTGCCTTCATATTGGAAGGGTTGGTTCGGAAACATTTTATGAGAATTTATGTGCCGGATTGCTGATGGTTGGATTTTTTTTCTTTGGGGTACATAAAATTACGCTTTTTGACATACCTGCCGTAGCCTGTATGTTGATTCTTATTTTTTCTATGTTTAACAAAAAGCGGCTGTTGTATATGACAGTCGCCTTGTATATATTGGTACTTTTGTATCATTTCTTTCTTTTGCAGACGATTACTTCTGATATGAGAACGGAGGACATTGTCCGTATGGGATTTGGCGCTACCGTAGTGGTAGGGGCCATGGCGATTGCGAGATATCGGATCAAAAGAAGGCGGGAAACAAAAAGGGAACATGACAATACGTTGGCGCAGCTAGAGAAATCAGGGAAGCAAAATGCAGAGTTCCTCTCCAATGTATCTCATGAGCTTCGAACTCCCATTAACATGGTGTTTGGAATCAGTGAAGTCATATTGGAAAAGGATATTTCTCCGGAAATCCGGGCAGATATGCAGTCCATACAGCTTGCGGGCAAGCGCCTGTCGAATCAGATTAACAATATGCTGGACTATACTGAGATCGTGGAGGGGACGTTGACTCCGGCCAAAGACCCCTACATGATCACTTCCTTGCTCAATGACATCATTACGATGACTGCCATGCAAAACAGCAAACATCGGTTGGAGATGGTGTTTGACATGGACCCGAAGATACCGGCAGTTTTGATTGGGGATGCAGAAAAAATTTCCCATGTTCTTAAGATCTTGCTGGATAATTCCATCAAATTTACAGAAGAGGGCGGTTTAAACGTCTGCATTGAGTTTCGGCGGGAGAGTTATGGAATTAATCTGATCATAGATGTCTGTGATACTGGAATTGGTATGACAGATTCTCAGCTTACGCAGATGTGTGACGATTTTTATCAGGCAGAGTCCGGAAGCAGCCGTTTTGCGGGCGGGCTGGGATTGGGACTTCCCATTGCCAGGGGCCTGCTTCATGCTATGGGTGGATTTATTTATTTTGACAGCAAAGAACAGGAGGGCCTGCAGGCCCATATTACCATTCCTCAGGGAGTGGAAAACGATGCGCCGGCCATGGAGATTGCCAATCCGGAGCGGCTTTGTATCGCTTGTTATTTCCGCCCGGAGAAATACAGCAGCGATGAGATTCGTAGATATTATGACAATATGATTCTCCATATGGTAGAAGGACTTGGCATCGAAGGATATCAGGCGCACAATTTTGAAGGACTTCTAAAACTGCAGAGTAGTCATGCACTGACTCACGTATTTATTGCACAGGCGGAGTATGAAGAGAACAGCGCTTATTATGAAGATCTATCGGCTACTCTTCAAGTGGTAGTGATCGCGGAACGGGAGTTTATGCTGAACAGGCATAGCAGGATTCTGATAATCCATAAACCGTTTTTTGCTCTTTCCGTTGTGAATCTGTTAAATGGCGAAGTGAGGGCAAATGGATTTGGAGAGGCGCAGGCGGCTGGCCGCAAACCTTTCTCCTGTGAAGGCGTCCGAGTCCTGGCTGTGGATGACGAGGAGATGAATCTTGTGGTGGCCAAAGGAGTTTTGGGCAGTTACGGGATTCAGGTAGACACCTGCTTAAGTGGGAAAGAAGCGATAAAACGGTGTGCGACGACTTCCTATGATATGGTTTTCTTAGATCATATGATGCCGGGATTTGACGGCGTAGAAACGCTGAAACAGATTCGGGAGATGAACAACGGAGTTTATCAGGATCTGCCGGTGATTGCTTTGACTGCAAATACAATCAGCGGGGCAAGAGAAATGTTTAAGAATGAAGGCTTTACGGAGTTTATACCAAAGCCTATTGAGCGGACTGTTCTGGAGCGGGTGCTGCATAAGGTGTTGCCAAAGAATCAGGTTCAGTATGGACAGATACCTGTGTTGCCGGAGGAGGAGCCAAAGAAATCTGTACGGAAAAAATCTGCACCGGAAGAAATCATGTCAGAAGAAAAGGAACTGGACGTAGAGGTTTCAAAAAGAACAGATTTGAGGAAAACCGATAGAAAGGAACGCATTCCGAAAGAGAGAGCTTCAAGGAAAAATGTTTTGAAGAAAGGCGTTTTGAAGAAGAACCGCCCGGAAGAAGCTGCTTTGGAGGAGAGAGATAAAGAGGAAGAGCTTCCCGAAGAGAAGGCTTCGAAGAAAAACGCTTCAAAGAAAGGTCGTCTGAAGAGAAAGTCCTCCGGAGAAACCACTTTGAAAGAACGTGATAAGAAGGAATTTATTCCGGAAGAGGAAGCTCTGGAAGAAAGAAACCTGGGTGAGGAAATTCTGGAAGAAAGTGCTCTGGAGGAACGCGATAAGGAGGAATCTATTCCGAAGGAAGAAACTCCGGAAGAAAGCGTTTTGGAAGAGTACGACGAGGAATTTATTTCAGAGGAGGAAGCTCCGGAAGAAAGTGTTTTGGAAGAGTACGACGAGGAATTTATTTCGGAGGAGGAAGCTCCGGAAGAAAGCGTTTTGGAAGAGTACGACGAGGAATACATTTCGAATGAGACGGAGCTGGAGGAAGAGGACTCATCGACGGATCTGGCAGGCGAGTATTCTCTGTCCTTTGCTCCTCTCAGCAAAATCGGTATCAATGTACCTTTGGGACTGGACTATTGTTGTGGAGAAGAAGGATTTTACTTAGAGATGCTGCAAATGTTCTGCGATCAGGCCATAGAGAAAAGGGCGGAAATCGTTTTCCTGTACGAGACTGGTAACTGGGCTGATTATACAGTCAAAGTTCATGCGCTCAAAAGTACATCGCTGACCATTGGTGCGGAACCGCTCGCGGATCAGGCAAAGCTATTGGAACAGGCCGGAAAAAAAGGAAATACGGAATATATCCGGCACGGCCATCCCATATTGCTGAGTCTGTATGACGAAGTCTGTGAGACCATTGCCGGGCTATAATTGAAAAACAGGAGGATGCATTGGGTGTTAAATAAATGGTTTGAGACAATTTATGACCATAAGATCGGCCTGCGTGAGCGTATGTTCCGTGTGGTCACAGGGATCAGTATGGTTGCGCTGACGATTATACTGTTAATGGGAAGGAACCTTGCAAATGCGCTGATCCTGGCAGTGAGCCTTATATGCATGGCGGCAGTTGTGAAGATTAGTGTCCGGAAAGAATGTATCAATGTGGGAGCTACGCTTATTACGATACTGCTTCTTCTGCTTTTTCCGGTGAGCTTTTTCGCGGCGGGAGGGTTCTACAGTGGAGTGCCGGAGTGGTTTGTGCTCTGCTTCATTTACATTAGTATTACCCTGGAAGGGCGGCGGAAGAAAGTGTTTTTCCTGCTCTGTGTGACGGAGACTCTGCTCTGTTATTATGCCGCCTTTCATTTTCCGGAACTGGTGGTACGGGATACAGAAAGCCATTATTTCTTTTGCTCCGCAGTTTCTGTGATTCTTGTGGGCGTGCTGACTAGCGTGCTGCTTCTGTTTCTGAATAGACTTTATGAAAAGGAAAATGAGCTTTCTAAGCAGCAGAAAAAGGAAATTGAGGAATTAAACAAGGCGGAGAATCATTTTTTCTCCAGTATGAGCCATGAGATCCGGACGCCGATCAATACAATCATTGGGTTAAATGAGATCATCTTGCGGGGAGATATTCCGGAAGATGTGGCTGAGAACGCAAGAAATATTCAGGGCGCCAGCAAAATGCTTCTCACACTTATCAATGACATTCTGGACTTGTCCAAGATCAAGTCTGGAAAGATGGAAATTGTAAATGTTTCTTATGAGACGGGAGCGCTTTTTTCAGAAATTGTCAATATGATTTGGGTTAAAGCAAAGGAAAAAGGGCTGGAATTTCGACTGCATGTGGATTCCTCAATTCCCAGTATGCTTTGCGGCGACGAGGTGCGTATCAAGCAGGTCCTCATTAATCTGCTGAATAATGCCGTCAAATATACCAGCGAGGGAGCGGTCACACTTTCTATTTGGTGTGAACGTCTGACCCTGAACCGGGTGCGGGTCTGGTATTCTGTGGAAGATACTGGGCAGGGCGTAAAAAAGGAAAATATCCCCTATATTTTTAATGCGTTCAAAAGAGTCAATGAAGAAAGGAACCGTCATATTGAAGGCACTGGGTTGGGATTAAGCATTGTTCACCAGTTGGTGGAGCTGATGGGCGGAGAAATCAGCGTCAACAGTGTCTATACCAAAGGTTCCACCTTTCTTGTTATGTTAGAGCAGGATATTGTGGATAATAAAGAGCTTGGGACATTTACACTGGCTTCCCGTACGAAAGTGCATGAGAGCGAACAGTACAGACAGAGTTTCGAAGCGCCAGAAGCACACATTCTTGTGGTAGACGACAATGAGATGAATTTGATGGTAGTCCGGAAGCTGCTTTCTGCGACAAAGATTCAGCTTGATACAGCTTTAAGCGGCGCGGAATGTCTGAGGCTGACACAGAATCTGCATTATGATGCAATCTTGATGGATCATCTGATGCCGGAGATGGACGGGATCCAGTGTCTCCATGCATTGCGTACGCAGCCAGGGGGGCTATGTCAGGACGTACCTGTGATTGCGCTGACGGCCAATGCGGGAAGTGATAACCAGCTTCTTTACCGGAAGGAAGGATTCAGCGGTTATCTGGCAAAACCGGTCAGCGGCGCTCTGCTTGAAGCGGCGGTTTTGAGTATTCTTCCAAGAGAGCTGGTTAAACTGAACGAGGAGGCCAGTCAGTCAGAGATTGGAAAGGATATCCTGATCTTTGAACAGTCCAGGAGACGTTCTACCATGGTGACGACAGACAGTGTATGCGATCTTCCGGAATCCCTGAGGAAGGAGCTCGACATTTCTGTATGTCCATATTATGTCTGTACGGATCAGGGACGATTTTTAGACGAGGAGGAACTGAATGCAGATGAACTGCTCTTGCATATCGCTTCAGGAGAAAACGGCTTTTCTCAGCCTCCGTCTGTAGAAGATTATGAACGGTTTTTCGCAGAGAAACTGACAGAAGCTCAGAATGTGATCCATATTACGATGGCAAAGCATACCAGCCAGGGATACTACAATGCCCTTGAGGCGGCGAAATCCTTTGAAAATGTTACGGTTCTGGACTCCGGCCATCTTTCCAGCAGTATGGGATTGGCAGTGCTCTATGCTGCTTCCATGGCGGAAAATCATGCCACGAAAGAGGAAATTATAAAAGCCGTGAAGAAGCTAAGACGCTATATCTCCTCCGCTTTTATCATCAACAGTACGCATATGATGTGCCAGGCGGGACATATATCCAAGCGGGTAGAGATTCTCTGCGACGCTCTGCTCCTTCATCCGGTTATCTCTCTCAGAAAGAGTAAAATGGTGGTCAGCAGTATGGAGATGGGCAGTTTTGCCCATGTTGCGAGACGCTATGTCCGAAAGACACTGATGAATCCAAGAAACATTGACCGGCGCATTCTGTTCATCACATACGCTGGACTGGAAACGAGAAGTCTCCGATATATTCAAAATCTGGTGCAGCAGTATTGTCCCTTTGAGCGGGTTTATCTGCAAAAAGCCTCTTCTGCGATTGCCAGTAACTGTGGTCCTGGATCATTCGGCTTGTTGTTTATGAAAAAAAATGATGCAGTTATTTCTCTTTCTGAGGCGTCAAAACCAGAGACACCGAATTAACTTTCCTACTATCGACGGACGGGGGATATATACCCCCGTCCGTCGACGGTAAAACGATCTATAAAGAAGAGGTGATTGTACAGCTTGAGATTTAAAAGATTATCAGACATCCCAAAAAACAGGAACATTCAAGATGTTATGAAAGAACAAGGATTTCGGAATGAAATTTTAAGGTGAAAAAGAAACAGAAGCGATATGGAAATGAGGCGGCCAACAGGGCCGCTTTTCTAAAGGGTTTCTTGGGATTTTTCCTTTTCTTTCCAGGCCTTTTCCCATTCACCCAACTCCTCAAGCGCGGCATATAACATTTTTCTGTCGTTTTCTATGATTTCGGCCGCTTCTTCCGGACTATGAATTTTGAAAAAAGAAGGCCAGTATCGGATGTCCTGGTCAATGACATGATATCTCCAAGGATCATCGATGGTTGATATGTATTGCCAGTAAAAACTTTTCAACATTTTCCATATTTTTTGCTTCAGAGTCTTCTTTTGGGCCATATCGAACCTTCCTTTCCAGAGTGTTTTGATCACAGAGGTTCTAAAATATTGCTAAAAATGTTATTCGTACTACGTATAGTATACTATTAAAATAGAGAATCTGTCAATGTCGCTATTAGTGGATTTAATGGCAGGAACAGGAGGAAGCGAAACTGGATCCAAATGGAAGAGACAGGGGCTTTCCTGGTTTTCTGACTGGAAATGAATCCGTTCTTGTCAAATAAGAGACTTCTATGTTATAATTTCATAAGAATACAAATTCGTTTTTCACGAGGGAAAATACGATAGGAGGAACCAAGATGAAGAAATTGACAATGAAAAAGGGCAGTGAGTGTATGGCCTGTCTTGCCTGTGTGTCTGCCTGCTCGGAAGCTTTTTATAAGGAGTTTGATCCGGACAAAGCCTGTATCCGTATTGAGGAGAAAAAGGGCGCAGTGAAACCGGCTATGTGTATCCAGTGTGGAAAATGCGCGAGGACCTGTGAGCAGGGCGCGATCAAACAGAATGCAAAAGGTACATATATGATTGACAAAAAGCTCTGCACCGGATGCGGAAAGTGCGTGGAGGCCTGTCCTTTTGGCGTTATGGTTATGCCTGCAGAAGCGAAGAATCCCAGCAAATGCATTGCCTGTGGAATCTGTGCAAAGGCTTGTCCCATGGGGATTCTGGAAGTGGTAGAAAGCTAAAGCTTGCCTAAAATATCAGTGAAAATCATCCATAGAAAACGGAAAAAGACTCCGCCGGGATACCAGAAGCTTAAGGATCCCAGCGGAGTTTATAAGTTTCGAAAGAAATAGAATGGTTTACAAAGAAAATTCTTTCTTTAAGGTTTCTGTCATAATGTCTATCGGCGCCTCCACTCCGGTCCACAGAGTAAAGTTTAGGGCGCCCTGGTTTACCAGCATACCCAGTCCGTTGACCGTGTGGGCGCCTCTCTTCGCCGCTTCCCTCAGGAAGAGGGTGTTGGGATCGTTGAATACCACATCGCTGACGACCATCCCGGAAGTTATGGTATCGTAGTCCACATCAGGCTTGCTGTTCACATCAGGATAAAGACCGATACAGGTGGCGTTGATAAAGATATCAGTTCCGGGAGAGAGCTTGTAGGTAGAAGTCCAGGGAATATATTCGGCGCCGGCGCTGGTTTTTTCCTGGATAAGACGGACCAGATCTTCTCCCCGTTCTTTATTCCGGTTGACGATGATGATTTTTTCTGCTCCGGCCAGAGCACATTCCACGCCGATGGCCTTTGCGGCGCCGCCGGCTCCGAGAATGACGACCTGTTTTCCTTTGGGAGAGATACCTTCATTTTTTAAAGAGATTAAAAAGCCCTTGCCATCCGTATTTTCTCCCCAGAGGTTGCCGTCCTTATTCACTACCATATTGACGGCGCCGATAATCTGAGCCGCTTCAGACAGTTCGTCCAGATACGAAAGCACACGGACCTTATGAGGAATGGTCAGGTTAATCCCCTTCATACCAAATGCTTTTACGCCATTCATGGCGGCTTCCAGATGTTCTTTTTCCACCTTAACAGTCAGGTAACGAAAATTTAATCCCTTGGCGGCGAAGGCAGCTTCCTCCATGACGCCGGTGGGGTTTTCGTCGATGGGATTTCCAAAGGCGCCGACCAGTTCCGCCCGATAATTTTTGCTCATATTCCAATCTCCTTTCCGAGTGATAGATGCTTGTTTCAGTATATCATAAATTGTCCGGAGGAAAAACAAAAGGTTCCACAAAAAAGTGGTTCATGCTATAATAAATGAACGAATAACGGGTAGTGTCGTTTGGATGTGGCGGACGGGGGAAGGGGAGGATATAAAGATGAAAACGTATCGTGCGATTTTTTGTGACATAGACGGGACGTTACTTACAAGCGAGCATCAGGTGACGCCGGACACGGCAAAGAAAGTCCGGGAACTTTCAGAGAGAGGGATTCCTTTTGTACTGACTTCCAGCCGGATGCCTGCGGCTATCTATCCTATCCAGGAGGAGATCGGATTTCAGGGACCGATTATCAGCTATGGCGGAGGGCTTGTTTTAGATAAAAACAGAATGTCTCTGGCAAGCATCGGCCTTTCTCAGGAGTTAGCGTCAAAGATTTGGAAGGAATTTCCTCCAGAGACGGAGGAATGTTGCTTTTGCGCCTATTCCGGGAATCTTTGGATGGCTCCGAATACGGAGCACCGACTGGTCCGGGAAGAAGAGACGATCACTTCCGTCCATGCGACAAAAGGATTTTTTGAAGAGCTTCTTTCGACGGACGCAGTCATCCACAAACTCTGGGGGATTGGCCCGGCGGGGATTCTGGACAAAATAGCAGCTCAGTTGGAAGCGAAATTTTCTTCCTGCGCGTTCCGAAAATCGGCGCCTCATCTTCTGGAAGTGACAGAAAGAAAGGCTTCCAAATCTCAGGCGATTCACATTTTATGTAAGGAATGGGGGATAAGTCCGGCCGAGACAGTGTCTTTTGGGGATAATTATAATGATATTGACATGCTGAATGCGACAGGCCACAGTGTTGCCATGGGAAATGCGCCGAGGGAAGTGAAGCAAGTGGCGACAGAGGTGACGGGAGAGAATAATAAGGAAGGACTTTTGCTGGCTCTGAATCGTCTGTTTCCATAAAGCGTTTTACCTGACAGGAGACTCCTGTAGTGATTTTCGCCCGGAGGAGGGAAGAGTGAAAGACGAAATGGTTGTGGTGCCCGCAGTGATGCGGACACTGAATATTATAGAAGCATTATTTTTAAGTTCTGAACCGAAATCGCTCAATGAACTGTCAAAGGAGCTGGAGATTCCGACGGCTTCTTTGTTTCGTATTATGAAAAATCTGGTCAGCCGGGACTATGTGACGGTGCTTGAGGGTTCTCCGCTTCGCTATACCATTGGCCACAGGCCATTTTGGCTTGTGACTGGTTACCGGAATCGAAGGGATAGGAAGGACATTGTCAAGCCGGTGATGCAGGAGCTGACAGCAAGAACCAATCAAACGGCTCAGTACGCGGTTTTTCAGAACGGACAGTTTATGTATACGGAACAGGTATTGTCCGCAGCAGAGTTGAATGTCCTGGCCCAGCTTTACATGCCCCTGGAGGTGAATACCAGTGCCGGGGCCAAGGTCATCCTTGCCAATCAGAGCGAGGAGATCCGCGAACAGTATCTATCCGGAATCACGCTTCACAGACGGACAGGCCGCACCATCGATGATATGGATGCGCTGAGAAAGGAACTGATTCTTACGAAAAAAAGAGGCTATGGGATGGACAATGAAGAGTTTACTTCAGGTATCGGCTGTATGGCAGTTCCAGTATTTGACGGAGAGGGACAGTGTGGGGCCGCCCTGGGAGTCACAGGGTATATTGAGGAATATCGGAACCCGGAAAATTTTGAGTATATCAAACGGTGCCTCTTTGAGGCGGCCAGAGAGATCCGGGAGAAGCTAAACTGATCTGTCCAGGAAACTGTTGCAGATTTCGCAGGCATGGCGGGGGAGATTTTTGTTGCCCCTTTCTGTAGCGGCAAATTTGTCAATCTTTTTACCAAGTTTTATGCGCGTAGATTTTTTGCACAAATTTCTCTTGACAAGAAAATCAGAATCTCGTATACTGCTAATGGTTTGATATTCAAATAATAAGGATATAAAAATATTATGCAGATTAGAATCATAGGGACAGGAAGTTATGTGCCGGAAAAAGCGCTGGATAATCAGGCGCTGGAACGGATGGTGGATACCAGCGACGCCTGGATCCGGGAACGGACCGGAATAGGAAGTCGACGAATCACGCAAACCGGTACGACGGATATGGCGATACGGGCGGCAAGGCGGGCCATGGAGATGGCGGGACTTTCGCCAGAAGAGCTGGATTTAATCGTAGTGGGAACCTCTACAGGAGACTGTCTGTTTCCGAATACCGCCTGTGAGGTACAGGCAGCCCTGGGGGCGAAGGAAGCGGCTTGTTTTGATCTGAGCGCCGCCTGCTCAGGGTTTTTGTTTTCTCTGAATACGGCCTGCGTCTATCTGGAATCAGGCGTTTACCGGACAGCTCTGGTGATTGGAACGGATAGCCTTTCTAAGACTGTGGACTGGAGTGACCGGGGTACCTGTATTTTGTTTGGGGACGGAGCCGGAGCTGCAGTATTAAAAAAAGAAGAGTCTGTAAGTCGCGTCGGGCCGTTTCTTATGAAAGCAGACGGAAACCGGGGCGAGGTTCTTCGCTGCATGGGGACGCCTCTTCGGAATCCATTTATTAAGGAAGAAACAGATGCGAAGGAATCTGTGATGGGGGAAACCGGGGAACAGAAATCGGAGGAGAACGAAACAGATTTTGGATATTTATCCATGAATGGTCAAGAGGTGTTCCGGTTTGCAGTAAAGACAGTACCGGAGGTACTGGAGGAACTTCTCTGGCGGGCAGGGGTTTCGGCGGAGGAGATTCAGTATTTTGTGCTTCATCAGGCCAACGAGCGAATCATTGGGTCGGTGGCGAAGCGAATGAAACAACCGCTCTCCAAGTTTCCCATGAATCTGGAGCATTATGGGAATACTTCCGGCGCCAGCATCCCCATTCTTCTGGATGAGTTAAACCGGGAGGGGAGGCTTCGAAAAGGGGATAAACTGGCTCTGGCTGGCTTTGGGGCGGGGCTTACCTGGGGAGCAACCTTTCTGGTGTGGTAGAGCTTCTTCTAAGTCCTGAGCGTCAGGCGGTCAATACATGTTTGGCAGTGAAGGAAATATCATAAAAATTTACGATGGTACAGTTTCAATAAAAAATAAAAATGAAAAATGATAAAGGAGATTAAAACAATGCTTGAGAAGATGAAGGAAATGATTGCGGAACAGTTGAATGTGGATGCAGAGAGTGTCACGGAGGCCAGCTCATTTAAAGATGACCTGGGAGCTGATTCTCTGGATTTGTTTGAGCTTGTGATGGCGCTGGAAGAAGAGTATGATGTGGAGATTCCGGCCGAGGATCTGGAGGAACTGACGACAGTGGGCGCTGTCATGGAGTATTTAAAGGGAAAGGGCGCAGAAGCATGAAAACCAGAGTAACAGAATGTCTTGGTATCGAATATCCCATCATTCAGGGCGGTATGGCCTGGGTGGCAGAACATAATCTGGCGGCGGCGGTGTCGGAGGCCGGCGGACTGGGCCTCATTGGCGCAGCCAATGCCCCGGCAGACTGGGTCCGCTCGGAGATTCGGAAGGCAAAGGAGTCCACGAAAAAGCCTTTTGGCGTGAATATCATGCTTTTGAGTCCTTATGCCGAAGAGGTGGCGAAGGTGGTCGTCGAGGAAGGCGTGAAAGTGGTGACGACTGGCGCCGGAAGCCCGGAGAAGTTTTTGCCCATGTGGAAAGAGGCAGGGATCAAGGTGATTCCTGTGGTGGCTTCCGTGGCTCTTGCGAAACGGATGGAGCGGAGCGGCGTGGACGCCGTAGTAGCGGAAGGATGTGAATCGGGCGGTCACATCGGGGAACTTACGACCATGGCGCTTCTGCCTCAGGTGGCAGATGCAGTGGAGATTCCCGTCATCGGCGCAGGCGGCGCAGGAGACGGAAGAGGCGTGGCGGCCATGTTCATGCTGGGCGCCGAGGCAGTCCAGATCGGAACCAGATTTGTGGTGGCTCATGAATCGATTGTCCACGAAAATTATAAGAAAAAGATTCTCTCAGCGAAAGATATTGACAGTGTGGTGACAGGCAGGAGCACGGGACATCCGGTGCGGACGCTGCGCAATAAGACCACCAGAGAATATCTGAGGCTGGAGAAAGAGGGCGCTACTTTTGAGGAGCTGGAGAACCTGACCATCGGAGGCCTGAGAAAGGCTGTCATGGAGGGGGACGCCGACAAGGGAAGTGTCATGGCGGGGCAAATCGCAGGGCTTATCAAAAAGGAACAGTCCTGTAAGGAGATTATCGAAGAGCTGATGACGCAGACGAAAGCCCGCTTTGCGGATATGAAAAATTGGGGATAGTAATTCATGGGGAAATTAGCATATTTGTTTCCCGGCCAGGGGGCGCAAAAACCCGGCATGGGGAAGGAGTTTTATGAAAACAGCGAGGCTTCCAGACAGATTTTTGATAAGGCCGGCGGACTTTTAGGGCTGGATATGAAGGCTCTGTGTTTTGAGGATAACGAGCGGCTGGATCGGACAGCGTTTACTCAGGCGGCCATGGTGACTACCAGCCTTGCTATGGTGGCAGAGATTGACAGACGAAGAGAGGCGGGCGTTTCGATTCGCAGGCCGGACGTGACGGCGGGCTTAAGCCTTGGAGAATATTGTGCCATGGCAGCGGCAGGAGCTATGGAGACCATGGATGCCATTACTCTGGTGAGAAAGCGCGGGATTTTTATGGAAGAAGCAGTTCCGGCCGGCGAGGGGGCCATGGCGGCCGTCCTTGCCATGAAGGCGGAGGAGGTTTCGAAGGTGCTTGCCTCGATTCCGGAGGTTTGGATTGCCAATTATAACTGTCCCGGGCAGCTTGTGATTTCAGGTCGGAAAGAGGCCGTGTCGGAGGCCGAAGTAGCCCTCCGGGCCGCAGGGGCAAGACGGGTGCTTTCCCTCAACGTGAGCGGGCCTT
Source organism: Lachnospiraceae bacterium (assembly GCA_022792335.1). Classification (GTDB taxonomy): domain Bacteria; phylum Bacillota; class Clostridia; order Lachnospirales; family Lachnospiraceae; genus Lientehia. The sequence goes on along the minus strand of JAAWAV010000055.1, from coordinate 112,860 downwards.
TTCATTCGCCGCTTTTAAAGGGAGCGGGCGATAAACTGGCCGAACAGCTTGTTCCGATTAAGCTTTCTGTGCCGGAGATTCCTTATGTGACCAATGTGACTGCTGATTATGTGCGGGATACGGAACAGATAAAGGAGTATTTGAGGGAACAGGTTTCTTCGCCGGTAAAATGGCAGCAGAGTATAGAAGCCATGGCAGCGGACGGCGTGGACACTTTTGTGGAGATAGGACCGGGAAAGACTCTGACTTCTTTTGTAAAAAAGATCGTGAAGGGAGCAGTTGTTATCAACGTGGAAACCTGGGAAGATCTGGAGAAGCTGGAGGAAGGAGGAGCGTCATGAGTGAACGAATTGCGGTGGTGACGGGAGCGTCCAGGGGAATCGGAAAGGCCATTGCCCTGACTCTTGCGGCCGAGGGATGCAAGGTTGTCGTAAATTATAACGGTTCCAGGGAACGAGCGGAGGCGGTGGTCTCGGAGATAGAGGCCGCCGGAGGAACAGCCGTGGCCATGGGATGCGACGTGTCGGATTTTAAGGCCGCTGAGATTTTTTTCAAGACGGTTGTGGACCAGTATGGACGGATTGACATTCTGGTCAATAATGCGGGGATCACCAGGGACGGACTTCTTATGAAGATGTCGGAGGAAGATTTTGACCGGGTGATCAATATTAATTTAAAGGGCGCTTTTAATTGTATCCGCCATGTATCCAGGCAGATGTTAAAACAGCGGGAAGGGCGGATTGTTAATATTTCTTCTGTATCAGGGGTCATGGGTAATGCAGGGCAGGCTAATTACTGTGCGTCAAAGGCAGGAGTGATTGGTCTGACGAAATCGGCGGCCAGGGAGCTGGCTTCCAGGGGAATTACAGTCAATGCAGTGGCACCTGGTTTTATTGATACAGAAATGACGCAGGTTCTTTCTGAGAAGGTGAAGGAGCAGGCGTGTGCCCAGATTCCTTTTGGGCGTTTTGGCCGGACGGCAGACGTGGCGGAGGCGGTAGCTTTTCTTGCGTCAAAACGGGCCGGATATATTACCGGACAGGTGCTGTGTGTGGACGGTGGAATGGCGATGTGAGAGGAGTAGGACGATGAAACGTCGAGTGGTTGTAACCGGCCTGGGGGCCGTTACCCCCATCGGAAATACGGTGGAGGAGTTTTGGAATGGGATTCAGAGCGGTCTGGTGGGAATCGGGGAAATTTCCCGGTTCGACACGGACGGCTTTAAGATAAAGCTGGCGGCTGAGGTCAAGGGTTTTGATGCCAGAGAGCGGATGGATGTGAAGGCTGCAAGGCGGATGGAGCTTTTCAGTCAGTATGCGGTGGCGGCAGCGAAGGAGGCTCTGGAGGATTCGGGGCTTTTGATGGAGGAGGAAGATCCGTTCCGGGTCGGCGTGAGTATCGGATCTGGGATTGGAAGTCTCCAGGCCATGGAACGAGAGTACGGAAAGATGCTTGGGAAGGGGCCGGGTAGGGTGAATCCGCTGTTCGTGCCGCTCATGATCTCCAATATGGCGGCGGGCAACGTAGGAATCCAGCTCGGCCTGAAAGGTAAGAATATCAATGTGGTGACGGCCTGTGCCACGGGGACGCATTCCATCGGCGAGGCCTTTCGGAGCATTCAGTACGGGGACGCGGATGTTATGGCTGCAGGAGGTACGGAAGCCAGTATCACCCCCATCGGGGTGGCTGGATTCTCGGCTCTGACGGCTCTCAGTGAATCGACGGATCCGAAACGGGCGTCCATTCCTTTTGACAAGGAGCGGAACGGCTTTGTCATGGGCGAGGGGGCCGGCGTGGTGATTCTGGAAGAACTGGAGCATGCGAAGGCCAGAAATGCCCGTATTTATGCGGAGGTGGCCGGTTATGGCGCCACTTGCGACGCCTACCATATCACATCCCCGGCTGAGGATGGGGCAGGGGCGGCCAGAGCCATGACGGAAGCCATGAAAGATGCGGGTATCTCGCCGGAGCAGGTGTCTTATATCAATGCCCACGGTACAGGGACTCACCACAACGACCTGTTTGAGACCAGGGCCATTAAGGCAGCCTTTGGGGCGGCGGCTGACCATGTAAAGATTAATTCTACAAAATCGATGATCGGCCATCTTCTGGGAGCGGCTGGAGGGGTGGAATTTATCACCTGTGTGAAGTCCATTGAGACAGGGTATATTCACCCGACGGTGGGGCTTCTTGTCCGGGACGAGGAATGTGACCTGGATTATACAGTGGGCGCCGGCGTCTCCATGGACGTGGAGTATGCGATTAGCAATTCTCTGGGCTTCGGCGGTCACAACGGTTCGATTCTGGTGAAGCGATACGAGGCGTAAGGAGGAGCGCATGGATTTTGAGAAGATTTTAAGGCTGATAGAAGCTGTTTCGGCTTCGGAGCTTACGGGCTTTTCTCTGGAGGAAAACGGGATGCGGCTTTCCCTGGAGAAACGACCGGGGGCTGCAGAGACGATTCCGGAGACGGTTTCTGTTTTGCGGACAGTCCCTGTTTTGCAGGCCCCGTCGCCGGTAGCTCCGGCAGGAGCGGCTGCAGGCACTCCGGTGATGCAAATGACAGGGACGGCTCCTGTCATGCAGGGAGTAGGATTTCCGGCGGAAGGAACATCGACTTTAGCGGCAGTTCCAGGGGCTACAGCTGCGTCGTCGGCTTCTGGAGTGGCAGATATGGCTCCTGTGGAAGGGGCTTTGGCTAGTGGAAAGGGAAACTCTTCAGAAGAGGAAATCGTGAAAGCTCCCCTGGTCGGAACCTTTTATGCGGCGCCTTCGGAAGATGCAGAGCCTTTTGTGAAAGCAGGCGATACCGTGAAAAAGGGCCAGGTGTTAGGAATTATTGAGGCCATGAAGCTGATGAATGAGATTGAGAGTGAGTATGACGGCGTAATGGAGGCAGTGCTCATTTCCAATGAGCAGGTGGTGGAATATGGACAGCCGCTGTTTCGCATCCGCCGGAAAGGATAGAGGTTATGTTGGGAGTCAAGGAGATTGAGGCGATCATTCCCCACCGCCACCCGTTTTTACTGGTGGATTGTATTGAGGAGCTGGAGCCGGGGATCCGGGCAGTGGGCTATAAATGTGTGACCTTTCGGGAAGATTTTTTCCAGGGGCATTTTCCGGAGGAACCGGTCATGCCGGGGGTCCTTGTGGTGGAGGCATTGGCCCAGGTAGGAGCGGTCGCAGTGCTTAGCCTGGAGGAAAACAAGGGAAAGACCGCTTATTTTGGCGCCATTAACAACGCCAGGTTCCGGAGGAAGGTGGTTCCCGGTGACAAGCTCCGGCTGGAGTGTGAGATCGTGAAGGGAAAAGGTCCGGTGGGCGTGGGAAAGGCGACGGCGACGGTGGACGGCGAAGTGGCGGTGACAGCGGAACTGACCTTTGTGACCAATTGATGGGAGGCACGGCATGTTTAACAAGGTTTTGATCGCCAACCGGGGAGAGATCGCGGTGCGGGTGATCCGTGCCTGTCGGGAAATGGGAATCGGGACAGTGGCCGTTTATTCGGAAGCGGACAGCGAGGCCCTTCATACGCTTCTGGCGGACGAGGCCATCTGCATTGGACCGGCCAGATCCCAGGACAGTTATCTGAATATGGAGCGGATTTTGTCGGCGGCTGTGGCCATGGGGGCGGACGCGATTCATCCCGGTTTCGGTTTTCTTTCAGAAAATGCCCGGTTTGCGGAACTTTGCGGTCTTTGTGGTATGAAATTCATCGGGCCAGGCAGTCAGGTCATTGCAAAAATGGGTGACAAGGCGGAGGCCAGGAATACCATGATAAGGGCTGGGGTACCTGTGGTTCCTGGCAGCAGGGAACCGGTACGGACGCTTGCAGAAGCCAGGACATCGGCAGAGGAGATTGGCTATCCGGTCATGATCAAGGCGGCTCTTGGCGGAGGCGGTAAGGGCATGCGGACTGCCTGGAATGCGGAGGAACTGGAAGCGGGCTTTCTGAATGCTCAGAGGGAGGCGGTCAAGGGATTTTCGGATGATACCATGTATTTGGAACGGTATGTGGAAAATCCCAGGCATATCGAGCTCCAGATTCTGGCGGATGAACATGGAAATGTGATTCATCTGGGGGAGCGGGACTGTTCTGTCCAACGAAATCATCAGAAATTGATTGAAGAGGCTCCGTCTGCGGCGATCCCGGAAAGACTCCGGAAGGAGATGGGGGAGACGGCGGTGCGGGCGGCGAAAGCCGCCGGATATACCAACGCGGGAACGGTCGAGTTTCTTGTGGATAAGGAAAACCGATATTATTTTATTGAGATGAATACGAGGATTCAGGTGGAGCATCCGGTGACGGAGGCAGTGACTGGCATCGACCTGGTAAAAGCTCAGATCCGTATTGCAGCGGGGGAGGCCTTGGACCTTGCTCAGGAAGAGGTAGGGATTTCAGGTCATGCCATCGAGTGCAGAATCAATGCGAGGATGGCTGGGAAGCTGACCAATCTTCTGGTACCCGGCGGTATGGGAATCCGGGTGGATTCAGCCATGTATAACGGCTGTATGGTACCTCCCCATTATGACGCCATGCTCCTAAAGCTCATTGCTTACGGCGAGGACCGGGCGGAAGCCTTGAAAAAGATCCAATGCGCCCTGGGGGAATTGGTCATCGAAGGGGTGGAGACGAACCTGGAGGAACAGTATGAGATTTTCACCCATCCGGTTTATGAGGCCGGGCCTGTAGATACAGGGTTTATGGAGAAATATTTTCTGGTAAAGTAAAAGCTCCAGGCAGCGGTAAAGGGACGGTTGAGCTTGCTCACTTGTTTTGACACGGGACGGGCGGACCTGTATGAGCCAGTTGGTCCGACAGGACGGAGGGCAAATGCAGACGGCGATTGTGAGAGTGCAGAGCACGGAGCAACCGACGTATACGTATGGCGATGCTTGTTGGATTCTGCTTTAAAGAAAGGCCGATGTGTGATATGAGGCGATTGTTCAAAAAGACTCCTTCTAATTCTTACATTAAGATAGAGACAAGAGGAACGAAGGCACAGCCGGAGGTACCTCGGGGGATGTGGCGCAAATGCAACAAATGTGGCGCGCCGATTTTTTCCGAGGACGTGAAGGCAGGAGATTATATCTGTCCCAAATGCGGCGGATATTTCCGGATCCATGCCAGGAGGCGAATTGAGATGCTGGCGGATCCGGGAAGCTTTGAAGAGTGGGAAGATGCGCTTCCTGTTTCCAATCCGCTGGGGCTTTCCGGTTATCCGAAAAAACTTTCGGAGCTTCAGGAAAAAACGGGGCTTGGAGAGGCGGTACTCACAGGAAAGATGTCCATGGGCGGTCATGAGACGGCTGTCGGTGTTATGGACGGCAGATTTATCATGGGAAGTATGGGAAGAAACGTGGGAGAAAAGATTGCAAAAGCAGCGGAACGGGCCACGGCCCTTAAGCTTCCCCTGATTTTGTTCTGTTGTTCCGGCGGGGCCAGAATGCAGGAGGGAATCGTTTCTCTTATGCAGATGGCGAAAACAGCCGCGGCCCTGAAACGCCACAGCGACGCCGGGCTGCTCTTTCTTTCTGTGTTGACAGATCCGACAACCGGAGGAGTGACGGCCAGTTTTGCCATGTTGGGAGACATCATTCTGGCGGAGCCGGGAGCCCTGATTGGCTTTGCCGGTCCCAGAGTCATTGAGCAGACCATTGGCCAGAAGCTGCCGGAGGGTTTTCAGCGGGCGGAATTTCTGATGGAGCACGGTTTCGTGGACGCCATCCTTCCAAGAGAAAAATCCAGAGAAATCCTGACCAGATTACTGGATTTCCATGTTCAGAGGGGCGAAAGAACGGACGGAGGAACAGGAGACGAAATCTGTTCGCAAAAGGTTGCCTGGTCTAAGCGTATGGATATGGCCGAAGAAGCAGAAAGACAGAATCATGAGAGGATAGAGTCTGCCCTCTCACTGGAAGCAGCCGGAAAAAGGGACATGGACGCAGGCCAGGACACAGGCAGAGAGAAGAATGCCAGTGGGACAGAAGGACAGGAGAGCTCGGAGAATCTGAAGAAGAGTAAAGTGTCTGCCTGGGAGCGGGTCAAACTTTCCAGAAAGCAGGGAAGGCTGACGGGACTTGATTATATTCAGGGGATTTTTGCGGATTTTACGGAGCTTCACGGCGATCGGGCATACGGAGACGACAAAGCCGTTGTGGGAGGGATTGCGACCTTCCATGGTCGGCCGGTGACTGTCATTGCCCAGCAAAAGGGAAGAAATACGAAGGAAAATATCGAGAGGAATTTTTCTATGCCTTCGCCGGAGGGATATCGGAAGGCTCTTCGTCTGATGAAGCAGGCGGAGAAGTTTGGCCGGCCGGTATTTTGCTTTGTAGATACGCCTGGAGCCTTCTGTGGAATGGAGGCTGAGGAGCGAGGGCAGGGAGAGGCCATTGCGAGAAATCTGTTTGAGCTTTCCGCATTAAAAGTTCCGGTACTTTCCATTGTCATCGGAGAAGGGGGAAGCGGCGGGGCGCTGGCTCTTGCCTTGGCCGACGAGGTATGGATGATGGAAAACGCCGTCTATTCCGTACTTTCACCGGAAGGCTTTGCATCCATTCTCTGGAAGGACAGCAAGAGGGCGGACGAAGCAGCGGAAGTCATGAAGATCACGGCGGAGAATTTGAAGGCGCTTGGAGTTGTAGAGCGGGTGATTCCAGAGCCGGAACCGGCGGGAAAGAAAAATGCGGAGGAGCTTTGCGAGAGCCTTTCGGAGGGGTTTGCAGAATTTCTGTCCCGGTACGGGAATTTAAGTGGAGAAGAGCTGGCCGCTCACAGATATGAGAGATTCCGAAACATGTAAAAATGTGATTCCGGAACCTGAGAATTAAGGAGAACCAAAGGGAGGACGGGGGATGTCTGGCAGAGACAAAGTTCAAATGGATTTTGCTTTGTATCAACCCTTTGTCCGGCAACGTGAAAGCGTGAAAAGACGAGTCGGAAAGGGATAGAAATGAAAAGAAAGCCACTGATAATCGGGGAGTTAAAGGCAGAATGTCCACTGATCCAGGGAGGAATGGGCGTGGGGATCAGCCTGTCGCACCTGGCTGGCGCCGTGGCAAAGGAAGGCGGGATTGGAATGATCTCCACAGCCCAGATTGGATTCAGAGAGCCGGAATTTGAACAGGCGCCCATTGAGACCAATCTGCGGTGTATCGGAAAGGAGCTTGAAAAAGCCCGGAAAATTGCACCGGAGGGCGTGATTGGCTGCAACATTATGGTGGCTACGAGACGTTATGAGGATTATGTGCGGGCAGCAGTGAAAGCCGGGGCAGATTTAATCGCGTCGGGAGCGGGGCTTCCGGCAAAACTGCCGGAGTTTACCAGGGGCTTTCGGGCGAAACTTGCGCCGATTGTATCTTCCGTCAAGGCGGCGGCGGTGATCTGCAAGCTCTGGGATCGCCATTATCAGACGGCGCCGGATTTGGTGATTGTGGAGGGACCGGAGGCCGGAGGGCACCTGGGGTTTGACGAGGAAACCTTATCCCATCTGGAGACGCTGGATTATGGGAAAGAAATTCGGGGCGTCGTGGCCCATGTGCGCCAGTATGAAGAAAAATACGGGAAAAAGATTCCTGTGGTGGCCGGCGGCGGAATCTATACCAGAAAGGATGCAGAGTATTATCTGGAGGAGCTGGGGCTGGACGGCATTCAGGTGTCGACCCGCTTTGTGACAACGGAGGAATGCGATGCGCCGGCCGCCTATAAGCAGGCTTATCTGGATGCCAGAAAGGAAGATATTGTGATCACAAAAAGTCCGGTGGGAATGCCGGGCCGGGCCATAAGAAACCGTTTTCTGGAGGAAATGAAAAAGGTAAGAAAGCCGGTGACAAAGTGTTTTCAGTGTCTGGAAAAATGTAATCCGAAAGAGACGCCTTACTGTATTACAGAAGCACTGGTGAATGCGGCGAAAGGGAAAATTCAGGATGCACTGCTTTTTTGCGGGGCGAAGGCTTATCTGGCGGAGCGGATCGAGACAGTTCATGAGGTGATGGCGGATCTGACCTGAAAGATTCGCAAAAGATTGCGGAATGAAAAGACGTTAAAGGGGCGTTGTCCTGAAAGTGTTACAGGAACTCGCGGCTTGAAAGGACAGTATGAAAGGTTCCAGGAAAATGACAGGGAAGAATCCTGCATAGCGGGATTCTTTTTTTCATAGGTTAAAACGAGAGCTTTGGGCGAGGTATGGAATGCTAAATTATCTGTGGGGAATTATGATTCTTGTGGGAGTCTTTTGGGGAATCCTTTCTGGCCGGCCTGCAGAACTGACGGACGGAATTTTAACAGGGGCGAAGGACGCCGTGTCTCTGTGCATTACCATGGCGGGAGTTATGGCCTTTTGGTGTGGAATTATGGAAGTGGCAAAAGAGGCGGGGATCATCAGGGGATTAACGCGCCTTCTTCGGCCTTTTGTCAGGTTTTTATTTCCGGGGATACCGGAGGGACATAAGGCGGCGGATGAAATCTCTACCAATATTGCGGCCAATGTGCTGGGGCTTGGCTGGGCTGCGACACCGGCGGGCCTTAAGGCCATGGAGGCTTTGGAAGAACTGGAAGAGGAACGGAGAAAAGGGGGGAACTCCGGCAATAAAAATTTCCGACCGCCGGTGCCCAGGGGAACGGCGAGTAATGAGATGTGTACGTTTCTCATTATCAACATTTCTTCCCTTCAACTCATTCCGGTGAACATGATTGCATACAGGAGTCAGTATGGGGCGGTAAACCCAGCGGCGATTGTCGGGCCGGCCATTGTAGCGACTGCAGTGAGTACCATGGCGGCAGTGCTTTACTGCAAGATGATGGATGGGAAGCGGAGAGTGTGAGGCTCTTCGCTTGTGTTTTTGGAGATTTAAAGGAGGATCTGGTATCCGGAAAAGGTTAAGAAATAGAGAGAGTTCGATTCCTTTCTGCATATATCCCTGCCGACCGCCGATTTGCTTTAGAACATAGATGGTAAATCTGGGAAAAGAGCGACAACAGATAAAATTGTCTTGCAAAATATGGATGCAGATGGTAGTATATGAATACTATAGGACAGAGAAAGGAATTTAAATGATAAAAAGTAGAGGAAGATTAAGGTACATATTTTTGGCAGCCAGCTTTCTGTTTATGCTTCAGCCAGGAACTGCTTCAGCAGCAGAAGGATCGATTATCGTAAACGGATCGGATATTGTGCAGGCGCCGGATCAAAAAATTTCCTGTGGAAGCGGCAGTGCGAGATATGATTCCGGTACGAATACGCTGACTCTGGAGAATGCAGATATCCGGACGGACTCAGCCGGGGCTCCCTTGATATATGGGATACAGATTGAGAGAGAGAACGTGACAGTCAGGCTGGTCGGAGAAAATACGATTCGCGGTCATTTTGGAATTGGCAGCAGTCATCCCTTTGCACTGGAGGGAAGAGGAGGAGGAAAGCTGACAATTCGTGCGGAGCAGAATTTGGGGCTTCCTGGAAACCCCTGCCGTGGAATCTTTGTGGAGGGAGGAGGCCTGACGGTCAGTGACGCCGATGTGCGGATCGTGATCGGCGATAGCGGCGATGCGAATGCTTACGGCCTTTATATTTGCGGAAGGGATAACCGAATCATCAATTCTTACATTTCGGTGGAGGCAGAGGCACAGCCTGCTTTAGATATCAGTTACCAGGGAATTAATGCGACAGACGCTGCTTCTCTTACGATATCGGACAATTCCGAAATTAGAATCGATCATTTGACTGCCGGAATTGCTGTTACAGGAAATCTAGACGTTTCCGGTAGTCAGATTGCAATCAGCGAGGCCGGGGATTCCGGTATTTCCTGTGGGAATCTGAATATTTCCGGTCAGTCAGATGTGAAGGTAACGACAGATAAGGGAGTGGCTCTGGGAGTAGGACAGAACTTTTCCATTTCTGCATCTTCTGTTCAGGCAGAATCAAAGCGGACCAACGGGATTCTTTGTGAGAACTTTGAGGTCACAAATGTTTCAAATGTGGCTGCCAAAGGTTACTGGCCAGGCGTATATGCCGCTGACGGCGCTGTCGTTGAGGATTCTTTTGTTCAGGCGGAAGCGACAAATGACGTGAGTATTTTCAGCAGAGGCCCTGTCACACTTACCAGCTCTGAAGTCCATGCGCCGAACAGCATTTATGCTCATGGGGATATCTCCATTACCGGAGGGACAACGGAGATTGGGGGAGGAGCGATTCGCTCGGAAAAAGACATTTATATCGGCGGCGCGGTTACTTCAGATGGCGTATTGTCTTATGATAAGGTAGAGATTACTTCCGGAAAGCTGGTATTTTCCGAGGCAGATTACAGCGCGGTGGACCGTGCCGTTGCCAAAGCGGAGGCATTAAACAAAGACGACTATACAAATTTTGAAACTGTGGAAAAAGCCCTCGAGGCAGTGGTCAGAGGGAAGGATATCCGGGAACAACAACTGGTAGACGGCTATGCGACAGCCATTGAGGAGGCTATTGTAGCGCTGAAGGCCGTACCGGTTGCTCCGAAGGAATACCCGATCCTGGAAGGCGCTGCCCAGATCGCAATATCCGGTAAGGGGAAAAGCGTTACCATAAAGGTGGACGGAGACTTTGCCAAATTTACTGGCGTATCTGTGGATGGAAAGAAACTTGCGGGAGAATCTTATACGGCGGTGTCTGGTTCTACAATCGTTACGTTAAAGGCAGAGTATATCGACACACTGACGGCAGGAGTCCATACGGTGACCTTCCATTACAGCGATGGACAGGCTCAGACGACTTTGACGCTGGAGGAGGAAAAGGAGCCTTCAACGGAACCGGGCGAAGAGGAGAAACCAGGTCAGGATGAGACAGAAAAGCCGGGCCAGGATGAGACAGAGAAACCAGGCCAAGATGGAGAGCAGAAGCCAGGTCAAGGCGGAGCGCAGAAGCCAGGTCAGGACGGGACAGAGAAACCAGGTCAGGGCGGAGCGCAGAAGCCAGGCCAGGATGGGACAGAGAAACCAGGTCAGAGCGGAGCGCAGAAACCAGGTCAGAACGGGACACAAAACCAGATACAGAAACCGGATCAGAGTCAGAAGGATACGACGAATGTATCTCCAGAGACGGGAGATGGGGCGCCGGTCGGAGGATGGTTTGTGCTTATCTGTTTTTCAGCAGTGGTGATGTTTGCAGAGAGACATAGAAGAAAAGCAGTATAAAGGGCCGGAGAAATGTTCCACATATTCCGAACATGCATGTTTATGGAAGTATATGGTATCTCGGGGATAACCGGTGTGGGGGCTTGTAGGCAAGAGGAATTTATGCTAGAATGTGACAGTACGGGAAACGTCTGTCTGACGAAAACCCGGAGTCCGAAAGACAGGAGTGAGATACTGTGGAAGAAAACCATACCCACATCCATATAGGAAAACACGGAGAGCCGATCATACACAGCCATGGAGAACGGGATCACGGAGCAGACCATAGTCACAAAGCAGGGGAGAACGGGAGCTCCCATGGCCATGTGCACACCAACACAAAGGCAGTACTGAACAGACTCAGCAGGGCCATCGGTCATTTAGAATCCATCCGGCGAATGGTGGAGGATGGCAGGGACTGTAGTGAAGTGCTGATTCAGCTTTCAGCAGTGAAGTCAGCAATCAATAATACCGGAAAAGTAATTTTGCAGGATCACATTGAGCACTGTATTGTGGATGCAGTAGAGTCCGGAGATCATAAAGCGCTGGAGGAGCTTTCCACGGCGATTGATCGGTTTATAAAATAAAGACATAAGAAATAATTTTATTTACAAAGAAAGCCTCAGAAGCTGTTATCTGAGGCTTTTGGGTTTCTTGGATCCTTTAGGTCAGCTTTCCCCGGCAGGAGATGGGAAGCTTTTTTATCACCTGTTGTCCGGAAATAAGCCAAGCCGTATCATACAGATTGCACACAGGGCAGATATGCACCGGGATAATGCGGACCTTATCTCCTACGGAAATCTGTTCCCGAAAACGACGATCATTGATAATGGCGTGCTCGTCGAACATCTTTTCAATATGAATCTCCGGATCGTCTAAAAGGGTGCCCCTTCCGGGAACGGCGCAGATTCCCTCCGTGCGAGTCTGCATGGTAAGGCCTTTTGCACCCACATCCAGAATCACCCGCTCGGAAGTGGGACGGCTGATAACCGTAGCCAGTACTGTGGCGGCGCAGCGCTCCAGAGTGCCGATGGCATGTCCCTGGGAGGCGTCCATAAAAATGTAGGTGCCGAGGCGAAGCTCCGTAATACCCTCCAGAATGGGGACGTCGTTCATAATCGTTGGAGTGGCGCCGTAGCTTATGACTTCACAGGGAAAGCCCTTCGCCCTCGCAAGCGCTGCAAAATGAAGCGTTCGTTCCTGAGCGGCGATGGAGATGGAGCGACATTCAGCGATATCTCCGGATGCGTAGGTGTTTCCGTCATGGGAAAACAGTCCCTTTAGATGAACATGAGGGCAATCTTTTATGGTGTCCAAAAGTTCAAAAAAGCTGCTTTCTTCGATGATACCGGAGCGGTTTTCCCCCACTTCGATTTCAATGAGTACTTCCGCGGGGCAGTCTGAGAAGGCAAAAACTTCTTCTATGCCCGTTACCTGGCAGGGCGTGTCTATCCCAAAAGATACGGAAATCTTTTCTGCCAGCAGACGGATGCGCTCCCATTTGGAGCGTCCGACAATCTCATTGGCGATAAAAATATCGGTCAGGCCGTTTTTGGCCATTTCTTCGGCCTCTCCGACTTTTGCAACTGCAATGCCGCAGGCGCCGCCCGCCACCTGGAGTTTGGCGATTTCCGGCATTTTATGAGTTTTTGTATGGGGACGGAGCGCTACGCCGTGGCGGTTGGCAAACTCCTGTACAAATCTAAGGTTGTCCGACATGATGTCCTGATCAATGAGAAGCGCCGGGGTATCTAATTCCTGAACAGTCATAATAAAAATCCTCCTTTTCTTCATCATATAGAAAAAACAGACAAAGGTCAACGGAAAATATGGTTAGCAGGAGCTTTGGGAATATAAAATTGCGTAACGGGCCGGGTTATGGTAGAATAAAAAAACAGACGGAAAAAAGACGAGACAGGAGACAGAGATCAGAGACTGAAGGGTGGTGACTGGGCGTGAATTATATTGTACTGGATCTGGAATGGAATCAGAGCCCAAGGGGAAAGGCAGGGGAACGTCCGGGCTTTCCTTTTGAGATCATTGAGATCGGGGCGGTGAAACTGAATGAGGAGCGGAAGATTAGCAGCCGGTTTCATGAGATGATAAAACCCTCGGTTTACCGGCAGCTCCACTATAAAACAAAAGAAATCCTCCAGATGGACATGAAGGAGCTTCGCTCGGCGAGAAGCTTTCGGGAGGTCATCAGCGATTTTTTTGACTGGTGCGGGGAGGACTATGTGATGTGCACCTGGGGCTCCATGGATTTGACGGAACTCCAGCGGAATCTGAAATACTTCCGAGTAACGAATCCCATGAAAAAACCATTGCTTTATTATGACATACAGAAACTATTCAGCTTGCTTTATGAGGATGGAAAAAGCCGCCGTTCTCTGAAAGATGCCGTGGAATATCTGGGAATCAGAGAAGATATTCCTTTTCACAGGGCGCTGGACGACACACTGTATACGGCGAAGATCATGGAAAAGATGGATATGGAAAAGGTGGGACAATATCTGTCTGTGGATTATTTCAGGCTTCCGGAGAAGCGGGAAGAAGAGCTTCATATTGTGTTTGATCGGTATGCCAAAGATGTATCGCGGGTGTTTGCCACAAGAGAACATATTATGGAGGATAAAGAAATAACTTCCACCAAATGTTACCTCTGCGGCAGAAGTCTGCGAAAAAAAGTGCGATGGTTTCCGGCCGGAGGGAAAAACTATCTCTGCCTGGCCTATTGCCAGGAGCACGGATATATGAAGGGGAAACTGAGACTTAAGAAGGCCGAGAAGGGCGGCGTATTTGCTGTAAAGACTTTAAAACTCATTTCTGAGGCAGAAGCACAGGAGCTCCGCCTCAGAAAGAAAGAACTTGCAAAAAAGAAACGAATCAAAGCAAAACTGAAAGAATCAGAATAAGATTCTGGATTTTTTTATGGCTTATTTCAGAGCACTATCGTCGCTCCATGGTTTCGCTTTCACGGCGGAACCGTTTGTGGCGTTTGCGGTATCTGCGACGAAAATCTTTTTTTGCCTGTCTGGCCCGAACCAGCGTAGGATTTTTCGGTGGACGGCGTTTCCATAGTTGTATCAGCTTCCGGATCAGGATGATAAGCAGGACGAGGACAAAGACGCCTAAGGCGGCCCAGGCCAGGAGCCAGGGATTGTCGGAAATCCGGGAGAGAAGGTTGGAAAAGAAACTGCCGCTTGTCGTTTTTTCTTCCGATTCTTTGCTGTCCGGGGCCTGAGTGTCAGCTTCCTCATTGTCCGACGCCGGTTTGCCAGCCGGTGTCTCCTGCTTTCCGCTTGTACCTTCCGACTCTTTGGGGGCATGGGAGTTAAAATCAAAATGCTCTTTTCCACTGTCTGACAAAATAAGAGAACCGTAGCCTAGAGGGACGCCCTGATAAGAATAAGTAATATCTGCAAACGCCTCTCCTGATTTGGCAGAGGTATTTAAAGACAGACTGCTCTGGAGCGCTCCCTCGCCGAGTTGGTTTGGCAGAATGGCCCAGTTGTCGTCCGAGAGTCGAAAGTCAGGGGCAGAGGTGTCAAAAATGCTCTGGGAAGCGGACAGAAAATCTACGGAGGACAGAGTCTCGATAGGGACATTTGTCATATTGTGGGAAGTGAAATTATCAAAACCGTAGTTAAACATGGCAATGGTATCGTCATAATGCTTCCAGTTGGATTTCATAGAAACCGCGATCAGCTCCAGGTCTCCGCGAGCGGCATAGGTCACAAGCGTATTTCCTGCTTCAGGAGTGTAGCCGTTTTTTCCGGTTACAGTTCCTTCGTAGGTATATTCTGACTGGGTCAGCATTTTGTGACTCTGTCTCAGATAACGGGGTTCCGGCTGTTTATTTGTCGGCTCGATGGTATATTTGGCTGCCGCGGAGAATTGAATGAAGGCGTCGTTATGAATCAGCTCTTTCATAATCAGAGCCATGTCGTGGCAGGTAGAATAATGATTTTCACTGTGAAGGCCGTGAGCGTTGGCAAAATGTGTATTGGTGCAGCCAAGCTGAGCGGCGCGATTATTCATCATTTCTACAAAAGCATCCATGCTTCCGGCCACATGTTCGGCCAGGCCATTGGCTACTTCATTGGCAGAATGGAGAAGAAGGGCATACATGCATTGCTCAACGGTGAGTTGCTCTCCGTCGGTGACAGCAATGTGGCTGGAATCGTATTCAATGCTGGTGACAGCCTCATAAGAAAATGTTACCACATCCGACATCGGAACATTTTCCAGAACCAAAAGAGCCGTCATCAGTTTGGTGATGCTGGCAGGATAAAGCTTTTCATCCGCATTTTTTCCAAAAAGGACAGTTCCCGTCTTGGCGTCTATCAAAATCCCGGCTTCCGCTTCTAAAGAAGGACCGGCCGGCCATTCGGCCAGACTGGAAGGCTCCGGAGCAGTGTGTTCGGAAGGCACGTCCTGAGCGGCAAAAGCGGTCTGGCCATACGTAGCAGAGAAAAGGTATAACGCCCCGAAAAACAGACAAAATACCCGCAGTAATGTTTTCATGTCAGTGATGACTCCTTTATAAAAATAATATTATAAAACAGTACCATTATAACTGCTGATCGTATTTATTATAATGGAAAATGTCGTTAGTGGCAAGTAAAACCCAGAATATTCCAGGAATTTTTGCTAAAAGTGGGGGTAAAAACCAAAAAAATAACTAAAAACGAGAGGAATGTCAGGAATGAGACTGAGAAATGTAAGAGGAGCTAGGGAAACACTGGCGGAAAGCGGCTATGTGGTGGCGACGCCGGAAACTTGTCGGGGAGCTTGGAAAACCGTTTTTGGAAATGAAAATCCAATTCATATGGAAATCGGTATGGGAAAAGGAAAATTTCTCCTGGATCTGGCGACGCTCTATCCGGAAATCAATTATATTGGAGTAGAAATGTATGCCAGCGTACTGATCCGGGCTGTTCAAAAACTGGAGAATATGGCGGAGATCCCCAATGTGCGATTTTTAAACGTGCAGGCGGAAAGGCTGGAGACAATGTTCCTATCAGGAGAGGTGGATAAACTCTATTTGAATTTTTCTGATCCCTGGCCTAAGGCCCGACATGCGAAACGACGCCTGACTTCTCCTGTATTTCTGAAACGGTATGAGGGAATCCTGAAACAGGGAGGCCTGCTGGAATTTAAGACAGACAACAGAGAACTGTTTGAATATTCTCTGGAATCCATAAGAGCAAGCGGCTGGAAGCTTTTGTCCCATACATTTGATCTCCATGGAGAGGAGAAGATGCGTGTGGGAAATGTCATGACGGAATATGAAGAAAAGTTTTCCGGACAGGGCCAGGCAATCTGTAAACTGACAGCCGTCCGCTGACGGAATGAAGAAAAGATACATATATTATTAGGTAAGAATATTATTGGGGGAATAAAGGCTTGAAACGGAAAATGACCATGCAGGAGAAGCTCTCCAGGTGTTTCTGTGACAAAAGAGAATTGGACAGAAAGGCTCTCAAGATTCATAAATGCTTAAAAGAGGTGGAAGAGCTGTTAAATAAAAGCGGCCAGCCCTGCAGATAGCAGGGCCGAAACAGAACCTGAAAGAGTCACGGTCATAGAAAGACGATAGCCATCAGACTGAGGCTCAGACAGATGCCGAGAAATAACCAGTCATACCATTGCACGCGCACCGGATGAAAATCGGTGCGTGTTTCATTTCCGGAAAAACCTTTGGACTCCATGGCGATGGCAAGTTCCTCCGACCAGCGGACGGATTTAACCAACAGAGGGCCAAGGAGCGCCGGAGAAACTGGAAAGGTACGGATTCCCCTGGCCAAAAAGGCCGCTTTGGTCCGTTTATATTCCTGCATCATATGGGGCAGGATTCCCCAGGCAGCCAGAAGTCCGTAGGCGAATATCTGGGGAAGGCGGAGCTGCTTTTGGAAGGAGCGGACCAGAAAGATCTGGTCAGTAGTCAGGGCGAACAGATAACCGATTCCTGCATAGGCCAGGACGCGGGAAGCCTGAGTCATCCCATTCCAAAAAGCAGAGGAAGCGAATATCATGGTTTTTTCACTGACAGGCATACTGCCCTCTGCAGAAAAACAGAAACCTGTAAAAAACATGCCCACCGCAAACAGAAGTACAGGCGACAACATGAGCAGCAGAGACTTTATCTTAACATGCGAAAACAGGATAAGGATTATGCTTAAGCAAAATGCGCTCAGATTCAGCACGGGATCATGACATCCGGCAAGGACAAAGGTCGTGGTCAGGAGCCCGATAAACTTACAGACCGGATTGACTGCACGCATGGAGCACACCCCCTTCTAACCGAAACTGTTCATCGGCATAGTCTTTTGCAAGCTGTGGATCATGAGTAGAAAAAATCAGGGCGGTACGACGCTCTCTGGCCTGACGAGAGAGCGCGTCCATAATGGCGATAGTACTGCGCCTGTCCTGCGCATAGGTTGGCTCGTCGCAGATCAGAAGGCAGCAGTCGTAGGCCATCAGGGCGGCCACGCCCAGGCGCCTTTGCTGTCCCTGACTCAAAAGATAAGGAGACACCTCCCGATAGCGCCAGAGGCGGATGCTCCGTAGAATTTCTTCGGATATACGAGAGGCATCAGGATGTTTCTTAAGGCTGGTCAGGATTTCCTGGCGGACGGTACGGCCCACGAACTGATCCTGAGGATTCTGAGTGACAAAGCCCATCTGTCCGCATTGCTTTTTCCTGGTTTTCCGAAGTTCTTTCCCATGAAGCAACACGGATCCCCGGTACTGATAAAGGCCGGAAAGAACGCCGAAGAGACTGCTTTTTCCGCAACCGCTTTCTCCGACGATGGCATAAATAAGCCCCCGGCGGAAAGAAACTGTGACATTTTTAAGAATCTCTGTTTTTCCAAAGGATAGGGACATATCTTTCAGTTCCAGTACCACTTCGCCCGGGGCGGGGGGAGGAAGCTTTGGCCCATAGGAACCGCCTGGTACAATAATTCCATGAGACTCCAGCAGGCTCTGACTGGCCGGGGCCTTTTCAGAGCTTGTCGGCGATGCCGTCGAAGGTAGAGTTTCGGGAGTCGTCTCTGATGGTCTTTGTGGACTCTGTTTTAGGCGGTCGACGGTTATGATTTCCGGCAACAGGGCGCCGTCCTCCAGGATTCGTACCTCGTCTGCCACGGCGAGCCAGTTGTCCAGCCGGTGGTCGACAGCCAGGACGCCCATCCCATATGTCTGGTGAAGTTCTTTTAATTTTTCGGCAATGGCACGGGCGGACTTGTTGTCGATATTGGCAAAAGGTTCGTCCAAAAGAAGCCATTTAGGCCGCAGAGCCGTCAGGCAGGCCAACATAACCTTTTGTCGTTCCCCGCCGGACAGAGAAAGGAGCGTCCGGTTGCGAAGGTGCCGGATAGCGCAAAAGTCCAGGGCCTGATTCAGAGCATCCGGGACAGCCTCGGGCGGGGTGCAGATGTTTTCCAGACAGAAAATCAGCTCATTCTCCACCGTATCCATACAGAACTGGAGTTCCGGATTCTGAAACATCATTCCCACAAGACGGCATCGCTCTTTCGGGGAGAGGGATTCCGGTCGGGTTCCCTCTACGGTAATGCACCCTCCGGTGAGAAAACCGGCATGGTGAGGATAGATTCCTGCAGCCAGATACAAAAGCGAAGATTTCCCACAGCCGGAGACGCCGGTTAGGACAGTGATCCTGTCTTTTTCAAAATCTGCCGAAAAATCGGAAAAGACAGGTTTTCCTTTTTCTGTGTAGCCAAATTGTAAGGCGTTAAACTGAATACTCATCTGGGGAAATACTCATTGGAAAATTCCCGTTCCATGCGTTTTTCAATGACACCCGCATCGATGAGAAATTCAGCCATACGGTTCCAGCGGCCTTCGCTGATGCGGCCCCAGCGTCCGTTTTCATCAAGGAGAATGGGAGCAAGATGTTTCTGACTGCGGACAAGCAGGGCGTCTGTGGCGTCTGCCGGCATAAATTCCCGCACTTCAAGGACCGTACCCTCCGGATCGGCGGCCACACATCGGTAGGCCCGATCCAGAGCGCCCAGAAAGCTTCGCACGGCTTCCGGCCGTTCTGAAAGGACCTGATGGGAGGCGGCCATGGCGGGAGCACAGAAATCAAAAACCGGATCAATATCCCCCAGATTAAAGTAATTGATCTCTTTTCCCGCCTCTATAAGCACCTGATTTTCCCAGTTTTCATAAACCCAGGTGGCGTCGGCGACATGCCCTAAAGTGGCGACAATATCTCCCACATCCATATTTACCAGATGGATGTTATCATAGGATCCCCCGTCCTTTTCCACCAGCCTTCGGACGGATTTGTGGAACCACTCCGGGGTCCAATGAGTCAACCGTTTTCCCTCCAGCTCCTTGGGCCTTGTGATTCCGGCTTCCTTTAAAGAGACGATTCCGGAATCACATTTCTGGGTCATAACGGCGACTGCCGTCATTCCAATTCCACGGTTCATGCACTCTAGCATGGCGATCTCAGGCCCACAGACGAAATCTCCGCCGTGAAAGTCCATTTCGCCGTGGACCTCGCCGCAAATCGCCACGTCAAGTCCGGCCTCCTTAAAGAATCCCCGTTTTTGAGCTAGCAAAAATCCTGTGTGATTGGTGTTGGGAAACCAGTCCAATACAACTTTCAGCTGTTCCATTGTATCAATCCTCCTCATCATAAATTTTTCCAGTATCAACAGCGGCGCCGACGGCATAACTTTTTACCACGCCGGTTTTAGCCAGTCCGTCTCCGGCCAGTTTACAGATAGCTCCGGAAAAGAGCACCGCGCTTACAAGACGGACCAAAAGCTGGGCGGCCAGCATGCCGGGAGCCAGGAGATAATAATTTAAATAGTAAAGCTCGTAGCAGAAAATAAAGACGGCGGATAACATTCCGGCCAGACTCAGGGAAACAAAATTCCATTTTTTGTAGCGGAAAGCAGCAAATACAAGCTCTGCGCCAAGACCCTGAATGACGCCGGTCAAGACTACGGTCAGACCGCCGGAGTTTCCCATGAGAAGCTCAATGGCGGAGGCTAAAACCTCGGCGATCAGGGCGACTCCGGGTTTGCGGATGATGTAGGCGGCCAGAGTGGAAGCCATAAACCATACGCCATAGACCAGCTCAAATCCGAAAGGGGAAAGACCCATCGGGGTTAAAGCGGCGCTGATGAGCAACCCTCCTCCAAACACAGCCATATAGACAGCGGCAAAGACTACGCCCAAAACAGCCATCATAATGATGTCTTTTAGCTCCCAGGTGCCTTTTTTCATGGTTTCTTCATTCCTTTCTTATAAGCTCATGCCGGAGACAAATCAGTACGGGAAGATCCTTGGTAAGGCTACCAGGTTTTCCATGTGACGAAAAAGACCACCGGCATGCGCCAGCGGTCATAATGATTTGAAATAAATTCCTATCGTTCCCTACGCTGGCATTATCCAACAGGTTCAAAGGGTCATAAACATACGGTTTATTTCTCAGCCAGACTTCATCTGGCTCCCCAAAACATACTTTAGACTGAATTTGAAATTTTGTCAAGCGTTCCTTTTTAAATAATCTGCAAAAAATCTCAAAAAAATATAAAAAAACTCTTGCAATTATGAAAACATTGAGATATAATAATGTCCGTGCCGGTAAGACAAGGTTCTCTGGTACAAAGAATATGCGCTGCTAGCTCAGTTGGTAGAGCACCTGACTCTTAATCAGGGTGTCCAGGGTTCGAGCCCCTGGCGGCGCATCAAAGCACTGTCTTTGATGAAATATCATTGGGGACGGTGTTTTTTTGTGTCAAAATATTCAAAAAACCGCCCGGAGTCTGTCCGCCGCCCACCGGTGTCTGCTCCCGTCTGGTAGGAAGATTTTGCAGGTTTTGTGAGCATAGCGTCGGCTGCCTTGCTGACCGGCTTCTATGGAAGTGACGGCAGACGACAAACGGCGGCGGAGCAAAACCCAAAAATCGACGTGGATGGGAGCAGACACCGGTGGGCGGCGGACAGACTCCGGGCGGTTTTAAACAGTCTTTCACTTAACATTTGATACCGCCTTTGGGAGGCCTGTCCTGACTTCGTTCTTTCTCATATGGCAATTTTCTTTCGACACGGTACAGAATATCCATAAAAACGGCGCTGAACAGAAAGCCGGCCGCACAGAGCAAAGTGGAGGAAGTCTCCCGAAAACCGGTGAAACACAGATAAAGGACAGCGGCCAGGGTACAGATCAGAAGGAACCCTATCAGGGCCAGACAGGACTTCTGTAGTCGCAGGGAAGTCGTGCGGTAATCGTAGACAGTCATTCGTTTCGGCGCGATAATATAATAAAAGAGAACCGTCAGTGTGTACAGAAACAAAAAAATAACCGGAAGCTGGAGCAAAGCGGTATAGCGGGCGACGTTAAACGGAATAGCGCGGGTACCACAGAACAGAAAAAGGCCGGCGGCGGCCAGAACGGACAAACTATAGAAAACCCGCAAAAAAATTCTGGACGGAGCGGATTTTGGCAGAAAATAATAATCTCCGGTATAGACAGAGACGGTTTGATAGCCGGGGCGTCCGTCCCCTCTAGGCACCCGGTAAAAAGTAAAACCCTCAGAATATCGTTTGAACCGTATACTGCGGATTGTAGGCCATTTCTTTTCCGGCTTTTCCTCTCTCTTTTTAAAAATCCCCATGAAACTCTCCTTTGTTTTTTCTCAATTATAACACCGGCTGTTTTTGAAAGTCAATCGCCACAGGCGAGCGCCAATGGATGAAACGAGCGTAAACTGAAAAACAGAAGAGGTTGACAATAAATGAAAAAGTTTTTATAGTTTTACTATCACTTGACAAGAGCACACACGCTCTGAACCGTGTCGACGACCGCGCTCTTCGGCGTTATCCTTCTTCGGCCGTGTGGCCTTGCCAAGCGACGGTATCTTAAGGAAAACAAAATAGGGAAAAGGAGAGGATATAGAATATGGAGCTGCTGGAATTAAAGAGACAGGTTTTGGACGGAAAGCAGATTGGAAAAGAGGAGGCTTTATGGTTGGCAGAGGCGCCTTTGGAGGAACTTTGCGAGGCGGCCAATGAGATACGAAAGGTATTTTGCGGAAATGGTTTTGACATCTGTACAATTATCAACGGAAAAAGCGGACGCTGCTCGGAGGACTGTAAATACTGTGCTCAGTCAGTTTGGTATCATACGGGGGCGGGGGAGTATCCACTTCTTGGAACAAAAGAGCTTACAGAGCAGGCCCGCTATAATGAACAACACGGGGTACTGAGGTATTCGATTGTAACTTCAGGAAAACGGCTTTCTGATCAGGAAGTAGACCAGATGTGCGAGAGCATCCGTAATATCAGAGAAAACACAGGAATTTCTGTGTGTATTTCTTTTGGTCTGTTAAATGAGGAACAGTACCGGCGGCTTAAAAAAGCGGGGGCAAATCGGGTACATAACAACCTGGAAACCTCGAGGAATTATTTTCCCAAGGTCTGTACGACGCATTCCTACGAGGATAAGCTGGCGGCTATCCAGGCGGCGAAGGCAGCAGGCTTAAGCGTCTGTAGTGGCGGTATTATGGGGCTTGGAGAGACGATGGAGGATCGCATTGACATGGCGCTTGAGATCCGAAAGCTCGGGATTCGCTCCGTTCCGGTGAATCTTTTAAACCCCATTCCGGGAACGCCCTATGAAAAGAATGAGAGGCTTAAGCCGGAGGAGATGAGGCGAATCGTAGCCCTGTTTCGGTTCCTGATTCCGAACGCTTCCATTCGCCTGGCAGGGGGAAGAGGACTTCTGCCGGACAAAGGGAGAGCCTGTTTTCTTTCTGGCGCCAATGCAGCAATTTCGGGGGACATGTTGACCACTTTGGGTATTACCATTGCTCAGGATATGGAACTGCTTTCAGAACTTGGCTATGAGCCAAAACTTTGGGAAGCCTGAAACTTCTGATTTTCAAAGACCGTGTCTCTTATTTCTTAAGAAAGATTTAAGTTTACAAAGTGGGAATAATGTTTTACAATCAACAGAGAGACATTTGGTATGGTAGAGAGGGAATCAGACATGGAATTGACCTTTGGCGAACAGATTAAAGTTATATTAAAGAGAAAGAATATGACCATACGCCAGTTGGCGGAACTGGTAGAAGTCCAGACTGGAAAACCCATGTCGAGACAGAATCTGACTCAGAAGCTGAATCGGGACAACTTCCAGGAACAGGATATGAAGGAAGTTGCGCAGGCGCTGGGGTGCGTGGTGAAAATTTCCGTAATCGATCCGACGGAAGCGACAGTTTCTTCTGTTCAGAATATGACGGCCTCCCAGACAGGCGCCTGGGAGACAGAGCCGGGAGGAGCCGGGGAGCGGGAAGATCCGAAGGGCTCAGGGCCGATGGGACAGGAAACAGCGAAAGAAGTGGCAGCAGGGCGAAAGGCGGCAGAAGAAGAGGCGACAGGACAGAAAACGGCAGAAGAAAAGGCTGTGGAAGAAGCGGCAGCAGGGCGAGAGGTCGCGGAAGAAGAGACGGCGGGGAAGAATGTAACTGAGAAGAGAACGACAGGACGGAGAGCAGAAGGGTCAGGAGGGTCCGGAGATTCTCCGGGGAGAAAGCGTCCGGTAGGACGGCTGATAGCAGGACGCCACGGAGCGCATCTGCATCCGGAGGCGGAGCGTTCCACAGAGGGAAAGCCGGAAGAAAAATCCCAGGAACTTGCAAGGCAGGAGGCCGCGATTACGATGCAGCCTTTTTCGGAGGAGACGGAGACAGCCGCCTCTCTTCCTTCAGAAGAGGCGGAAGTGAAAACAGGAACCGCTTCTTTGAAGGAGGCAGGCCTGCCTCTGGAGAAGGAACAGAAGGCAGAAGAGGACTTAAACCCTGCAGTATTAAAAGAGATCGAGCAGGCACTGATGGAATCCATCCAGAGGGAGCTGTATCCGGAGCGGAGGAGTGCAGAAAAAAAGGAAGAACAGGAGCAGCCGGATGTAGAGAAACAGGAAGCAGATTCCCTGGCATGGGCAAAACAGAAGCCGTCTGTCTGGCCGATGCTGACCGTACCGAAACAACAGCCGGTCAATATCGGTCCGCCGTTGCCAGAGGAGATGGAACTGCCCTTTGCGGAAGAGTTGCCTACGGACGAGCCGATCCAGGAGGAATCAGAGGAGGACTGGGGACTGGAAGAGCTGGAAGACATTCCGATGTATTCTAAAGAACCGGGCGATCTGGAAGATTTGGAATTTTTGGATTTGGATGATTTTAGCGGGAACGGAATCTCTGGAGTGTCTGCGCCTTATATGATGAAGCGAGAGAAAACGCCGGAACAGGAAAGGCTTCTGGAAAAAGAGAAATCTCCGGAGCGCAAAAGGCTTCCGGACAGAGAAAAAGTTTCGGAAAAGGGAAAACTGTTAAAGAGGGAAAAGCTGTCAAAAAGGGAACCGGCTCTGAAAAGTGAAAAAGCTCTGAGGGGAGAGAAGGCTCAGAAAGAAAGTACAAGACAGATGGATCTGGAAAAAACAGGAGAAGAAAGTCTGGGGGTATTTCCGGAATACACAGGAGGCGATGTGTCCTTTGCCTCTGCGCCTTATGTGATTGCAAGAGAGCCGGAGACAGTAGAAGGGACAGCGAAGGGGCAGCAACCGGCCCGGGAACTGTCTGAAGAGAAGGCTTTATTTACAGAAACCAAGGAGCAGCCAGAACAGGAAGCGCTCCAAGAGCTGCCGGAAAAAGAGGGGGAGACAGAGGAGTCGCCGAAAGGATTCCGGCCCTTTGGAAACTTGTCGGGAGGCTCGAGAGGGGATATTTCTTCTGTGTCCGCGCCTTATATTATTCCGAGAGAGCCGGAGGCGGAACCGGTCAGTTCGTTGGAAGAAGATTCAGAAAGCCAGTTCGCAGAACATGAGGATACTCTGCCAAAAACAGCAGAGGATGCAGGAGACTGGACGGGAACGGCAGAAGAAGAGACCGGAGAGCCCCTTCATATGGAAGAAAAAATTGCTTCCTGGGACGCCGCTGTGAAGCGACAGTTGGAAAATCCTTTTTCCAGATTTTTGGGAGGACGCCGGGCAGTAAAGACGGGAGGGACAAAACTTAAGAGAGAGGGCGTCCGGCCGGAAGCAGGAAACCAGCAGGCAGGACCAAAGGACAACCTCTCGGAAGAAAACAACAGGCAGTCGGTTGAACAGACGGATAACCGGCCGAAAAATGAGAAGGAGCAGGCAAAAAAATCAGCGGGAAACCAGGGGGAAGAGAAACGGAATCTGTCAGAACCGACGGATAGCGATGCCAAGGGGGGCCATGTCCAGATGAAAGCGTCCACAGGCAGCCTGGAAGAAGCTGACGACAGCCGGATAGGCTCACCGGAAAACAATGAGACAGAAGCGGATAGGTCTCGGGAGCATGAAACGGCAGAAGAGGAGCCGCTTCATCTGGAGGGGCCGGATATTAACCCTGCTACCGGAAAAGAATATGAGACGAATATGGTGAAACATCATCCGTCAAAGCCGGATATGCTTCTGGTCTATGATCAGGATGAACACAGGTGGATTGTGCAGTCAGAGCGGGCTTTTTTGAATTTTCAGATTAACAAACGGGCTCTGCTGGGAAAGGACTATGAACCGCCGGTTTATTTGGACTGATAAAAAGGAAACGTTGCAAACGGTCAGGTTTTGGCGCCTCCTGGCGCCGGAACCTGACCGTTTGTGACACACCCTTTTTCAGGAGGATACCCAGAGTAGAAAAAGAGAGGAAAGACATGCAGAGAAATAGAAAAGAATATAAAGGAATCATTTTTGATTTGGACGGAACCTTAATCGATACGCTGGAAGATTTGGCAGACAGTGTCAACGAGGCCCTGGAGAAGATGGGATATCCAGTCTGGACTGTGGAGGATTACCGCTTTAAAGTAGGACGGGGATTCCGGAACTTGATGGAAAACAGCGTGCCGGAAACCATGCGGGAGGATAAGAACGTCATTGATCAGATGTTGAATCTTTTCGTGGAGGCTTATGACAGAAGATATATGGACAAGAGCCGCCCATATAAGGGAATTGACGAGATCTTGGACAGGCTGACGGCCAAGGGGGTTCCTTTGGCAGTTAATTCCAATAAGCGGACAGATTATACGGAGAAACTGATTGACAAGCTGTTTCACAGGATTCCTTTTGTGGGCGTATTCGGGGAACGAAACGGAGTACCGAGGAAACCGGATCCCGCGGGGGCGCTGGAACTTTGCGAACGGATGGGGTTAAAACCGGAGGAAGTACTGTATGTGGGAGACTCTGGTACAGACATGAAAACAGGGAAAAATGCGGGAATGGATACCATTGGCGTCGGCTGGGGGTTTCGGGGATTTCCGGAGCTTAGGGAGAACGGAGCGATTTACCTGGCAAAGATTCCGGAAGACATTTTGAAGATCCTAGAGACAGGAGGGGCCCTAGGCTAAGACCTTCTGACAGAACGGCATAATTTATAAAATATTAAGGAAATCCCACGGGGATTTTTGGATTGGCCTGTTATGATAAAGACAGGGGAAATAACCGTCAGAGAAAAGAAAAAGCAGGAGGAGTACGCAACCATGGACGATATTACCATATTAGTATGTGACGACGACAAAGAGATCGTTGAGGCGATAGATATTTATCTGCGGCAGGAAGGGTACAATGTCCTGAAAGCCTATGACGGTGAGGAGGCCATTCGCCTTCTGGCCGATAACAAAGTGGAGTTGCTTCTGATTGATGTGATGATGCCCAAATTAGACGGAATCCGGGCAACGTTAAAAATCCGGGAGACAAGTAGCATTCCTATCATCATCCTGTCGGCAAAGTCAGAAGATGTGGATAAGATTCTGGGACTTAATATCGGGGCGGACGATTACATTACCAAACCTTTTAATCCTCTGGAGCTGGTGGCGAGGGTGAAATCTCATATCCGCCGCTATACGAAGCTTGGGACCATGGCCATGGAAAATGGCGATACGATTCATAAGACGGGGGGCTTGTGTATCAATGACGATACCAAGGAAGTAACGCTTGAGGGGGAGGCAGTGAAGCTGACTCCGATGGAATATAACATTCTCCGATTTTTAGTTATGAACGCGGGAAAGGTATTTTCGATTGAACAGATTTATGAGAATATCTGGAATGAGGAGGCCATCGGCGTGGACAATACGGTGGCCGTCCATATTCGGCATATCCGGGAGAAAATTGAAATCAATCCCAAAAATCCTACTTATCTGAAAGTGGTTTGGGGTGTGGGCTATAAGGTAGAGAAGCTTTAAAGAAATGGAGGGCCTGCCATGAAGGCGCGCAGATATACGCAGAAGAAGAAACTGGGAGCTTTATTTTTATTTATTCTGTTTATGTGTATAACAGTAGCCGGAGGGGCGGGCCTTTATTATGTCAACAATTTCGGAGATTATCTGTACAGCAAGAAAGAATTAATCCAGGCTTCCCGGTTCGAAAATACGGCGACGCTGGAACGGAAAATCCTGAGAGATACGGAAGATATTTTTGAATATGCAGCCCTGGCCCAGTTTTTTATGAGCTCGGATGAGTCTAATAGGCGGGAGCCTCTGTATGTTGCAGAGATCAATGGCACGCAGTATTATCTGTGCATTGCGGATCTGGAAAATATTTACCAGGCGATTCAGGAGATAACTGAGAAAGATAAAGCCGGGAAAAAGAGCGGAGAAGGGGAGACAGAGGAGATCGAGGTAGAGATCGAAGAAGTTCGGCCAGATCTTAATCTGGAGGAAACAAATATGGATTTCGGCGTAAACGGTACGGCCGTATCCGAGACAGAAACGATTCTGGATTATATCAATATGCATGACGAGGAATATGCAGAATACTATGCGCAGTATGCGGTGGATACTGGCGGTATCGGCGATTTCGAGGAGGCCTGGGAAGCGTGGTTCAGCCTGTCTGACGCACAAAAGCTCATGGCTGTTTCGATGCTTGACGCTCCGGGGACGGATCAGATTGCACTGATTTTCTTGAAAAATACAGCGGAGATTTCTGTGTATCCTGGTCAGACTTGTCTGTTGACTTATGACTTTTTGCAACAGAAAGAAGTGCTCTATGAAGAGGTTCCTCTGATTGATTTATATGAGAAGGGAATCGGGCTTTTAGAACGGTATTATGAGCTGGTGAACCGCTTTGATTCGGAAAAAACCAATTTACGTTATGTGATTTATGAGGATAGTTCTCTGCTCAGACAGACCAATGACGAGAATAATGTGGGAGAGATTCCGAATTTTGAAAAATATATCTCTTATGACAATGATACGCATATCATCAAAAGCAATTTCACAAAGACGGATCTGAATCTGTGGAACCTGGATTACCTGGCTTCCTCGCTGGTGGGAGTACATTCCGGGGCTTCCTTCCGCATAGGCCTGGATACCAGATACCTGGTGGCAGACGATTATAAACTGATGGCGGACGGATTTGCTCAGTGCCGTCCCGTACTGCTTTTGTCTCTCTTTGCCATTGTCATTGGTATGGTCGGAAGTATTCTGTTTTTCATTTATCTGATGGCATCGGTGGGACACCGGGAAGGCCATGAGGAGATCTGTCTGGACAAATTTGATCGATGGCCGACGGAGCCGGCCGCATTTCTGATTATTTTGGGGATTCTTGTGTTCGTTTCTCTTTGCGGCTGGCTGGCTCAGGTGTTTGCCGAGAGCTTTTTTACATCGAAGCAGATTTATACGGTGATGCAGATTGTCTCCGTGGCAGTTTCGGTGATCATCGGACTGATTGGCTTTTTTAGTATGGTGAAGCGGCTGAAGGCCGGAATCATATGGAAAAACAGTCTTTTGAGAAACCTGTGTGTGGCGGTGGGAAAAGGAGGGAAAGCTCTGGCAGGCAACTGGCCGACCAGCGGGAAAACAGCGGCGGTGATCATTTTGTACTGGGTGATTACCATTCCCCTGTGTATGTTTATTACCATTAATCGATTCTGGGGTTCCTTTTTCCTCTATGTGACGGGGATTATCCTCTTTGTGGGAATCCAGGTTGCAGCGGCCGGAGTGATTTTATGGGCGGTTATCAACAGGAGAAGGATTCTGGAAGGAGTGGAACGAATC
Source organism: Lachnospiraceae bacterium (assembly GCA_022792335.1). GTDB lineage: Bacteria > Bacillota > Clostridia > Lachnospirales > Lachnospiraceae > Lientehia. The sequence goes on along the minus strand of JAAWAV010000055.1, from coordinate 83,654 downwards.
TCCGGCGGAGAGCTGGAATACGCCATCAGCGACGAGGGAATGTTTTCCGACGACAGACGTCTGGTAGAGGCGATCAACAACATTGGCGCAGGATTTCAGGACGCAGTGGATACGGCGGTGAAAAGTGAGCGGATGAAGGCGGACTTGATTACCAATGTGTCTCATGATATTAAAACCCCGCTCACCTCGATCATCAATTATGTGGATTTGATGAAGCGAGAAAATATTGAGGACGAGACTCTGAAACGTTATCTGGAGGTGCTGGATCAGAAATCCCAGAGACTTAAGAATCTGACGGAGGATCTGGTGGAAGCTTCCAGAGCCAGCTCCGGCAACATCAATTTGCAGCTTGAGCGGATCAATTTTGTAGAGCTGGTGAAGCAGGCGTGCGGGGAGTTTTCAGAGAAATTCAGTGAACGGGGACTGACCCCGGTGACTTCTTTCCCGGAGTACTCACTTCACGTGATTGCAGATGGAAGGCGGGTATGGAGGATCCTGGAAAACCTGTTCCAGAATACGAAGAAATACGCCATGCCGGGTACCAGGGTTTACATCAGTGTGGCGGAAATTGAAAACCGCGCTACGTTTATCATGAAAAATATTTCTGAATCGGAACTTAATATCACTCCGGAAGAACTGACGGAACGGTTTACCAGGGGAGACACCTCCAGAACGACGGAAGGAAGTGGACTGGGGCTTTCCATTGCCAAGAGCCTGACGGAACTCCAGGGCGGCACTTTTGAAATTTATTTAAACGGGGATTTGTTTCAGGTGACTGTGCAGCTTGAGCTGGCCGGGGAGGATCCGGAAGTAGATACCTCTGACGGAGATTCGGAGGAGTCCTTTGGCAAAAACGAGGGAGAGGATCTGGAAGGACCGTTTAACTCTGGGAGAAAAGGAGAACTTGAAAGAGCAACAGACGGAGATTCGGAAGATATTTCGTCGGAAACGGAGGATGATCTGGAGTTCTTGGACAAAACGTTCTCCAGGGGTGGAGAAATGGTTGGGACAGCAAGTGAAGATGAGGCAGAGCAGGAAGCAAGATTCCTTCAGGAGGCTTTGGAGGAGCTGGAGAGCAGCGGGCTTCGCCGAAGGAATGAGCCAGACGGGGATAAAGGAAAAGAACGTCAGATGGGATATTAAATAGGCTTTTTGAATGATATTTTTGGGAAAGATTGACAAAATATACAGGAAATAGGTATCTTTAAGATGCCAGGTTGGGTAACTGGTGCTCTGTGTGGAGCCAGTTGCCCAATTTTTGTCTGGAAACGGATGGAGAAAATCCGGGCAGAAAATAAAAATCTAGATAAAGGGGAGGAAGAGTCAGTATGAAACTGAAACGGAAACTTCTGGCTGTATTTCTGGTCGTGGCGTTGCTTGGTCAGACGATGGGCAGTATTGTCCATGCAAAAGATGCGGAGCCGCCATTTACAGAAGGTGTGAAAAAGATCGTAAAAGTAGCGGAAAACAGTGCGGTACAACGGGACGATGAGGAGGGAAAGACAGGAAGGCCGGATGTAACTACCGGGAAAGAAAGTATTTCAGAAAAAGAGGATACGGCTGCGACGGACGAGAATCAGACAGAGAAAATAACAACAGAAGAGAAGATAACAGAAGAAGCGATAACAGAAGAGGCAACAGCAGAAGAAGCGACAACAGAAAAAGAGGATTCGGAGACAGAAGAAACTGTCTTTTCAGGTGAAGGGAATACGGAGACGGAATCTTTGGCAGAGGAGACAGAACGGAAAGAATCTTCGATAGACACGGAAGAATCGGGAGGCACAGAGGAAAAAATATCAGAGGCACAACAGAAATCAGGGGAGACAGAAAAAGAAGAAAAGAGAAAAGAAGAAAAGGAAAAAGAAGAAACGAAAAAAGGGGGAGAGGAAAAAGAGGAGACGAAGGAGCCTGAGGCAGAGGCGGAAAAGGGAAAAAAGAAAGCGGCTACCCGAGAAAAAGGAGAAGTAGCAGGAGCAGATGTTTTGCCGCGGGCAGACGAGCAGGCAGATGTTACCAAGCCGGTTATTGAGAAGGTAGAGTTTCCGCAGCAGGGAAAAACCCTGAAAGAGGGAGATATCGTAGAACTGTATATAAATGCCTATGATGCAGACAGCGGAATTGAGTCGGTCGAGGCAGCCTTAAGTTCAGACAAAGGCGGAGCAGTGGAATATCTGACGTTTTCTTATAATGAAAATACGAAGCGTTATGAAGGACGTCTCTCCCTTGGCGAAGTAGGAACAGGAAAGTTATATATTATAGATATCCGGGTTGTTGATAAGTGGAGCAATTATGCTACCTGGAAGGTACGGGACGAGAACTACCAGTATCTGTACTGGTTTCATACGGAGGCAGAAGAGGCGAATATCCGGGTTACAGATTTTACATTTGCCCAGAACGGCCAGACGCTGGATGTAAAAGATGTTCTGAATATGACGATAGCGACGGAACCGATGCTGGATGAGAGTTACTTTTCCGTTCGCATGAAAAACAATGAAACCAATGAAAGTCGTACTGTTTTGGTATACCGGACGGAAGAAATCAATCAGTATTCAGGAAGTCTATATAATAGTTTCCCTGATGGAAACTGGACGCTGACAGAGATTTGCGTCAATCGACTGGGAGGGGACGTAAAGCTAGAGTTGGATGGAATTGAGCAATACGGCTTTACGCTGAAAAAGAGCGCGGTAACTCCATTGACGATAGATTCCATTTCTCTGGCGAAAAATACAGAAATTGTCCGGACCGGGGATAAGCTGGCGGTGACTATAAAGGCGACAAGTGATTTTGAACTGCAGGAAACAGGTTTTGCATATTTTACTGCTGTTGCGGATATTGCAGCAGGATCGAAATCAGTCGAGCTGACCTACGACGCAGCAGACGGGATGTATCACGGTACCCTTGAGATAGACGCGAATACTTATCCATGCGAATGGTATCTCAATGCTGTTGCTATCTGGGATGCGGCGGAAAATACTGCAGATTGTAATCTGGGAAAAGAAAATTATCCCTATTATGTGAACGTTTATAACGGAAATACGTTTGTGAATCCGGAAAGGGAGCTTACCATTTCCTTTGCCCTGAGGGATACAAAGGGGGGCTGGAATTTTTTACCGGAACGGAAAGTGAAAGTGCAAAGACGCCAGTCCTTAAAAGAAGCGGGGGTTGTATTTCCGGAGACAGGAACGACATATCCAGGTATGAAACAGATTGGCTGGGAAACAAACGAAGGCGCGATCACAGAAGATACACCGTTGGTGGATATCTTTGATTTCCTGACTATTTATGCCAAGTATGATAAAAACCTGGTTACGCTAGAATATCAGTATATCAATGAAGAAGGAAACAGAGACTATGAAGTCCGGAGTGTAATCGTAGATCAGGGAACTACTTACGGAGAATTTGTAGCGGCGCAGAAACCTTATCATCCGGAAAATATGACGGAAGAATATGACCTGGAAGGCTGGGAATATCATGGGTCTTATGAAACAGATTCGGTGATTAAGAGAGACGGATGGATTAGTTGTGTCGCCAAATATTCCGGAAAAATTTTCCTGGAACTATGCATGCGCTACTATGATAGAAACGGCTGCTATTATACGGCAGGAAGAGATCAGACGCTGCTTTTGGACGAGAGAATTACAAAGGAGGAACTGCTCGAGCAGTTAAGCCGTGGGAAGGTACCGGAGATGTATCCGGGGCTCAGATTTAAAGAATGGAATTTGGATATAGGGACTTCCATAGAGAATGGAAGCGGGATTGCCATGAACGCAGTTTATGAGAACTGTTTGGTCCGCTATATCATTGACCCAGCATTTACAGATGAATATTTTGAATATTATCGGGGAGAAGTTTATGACGATATGTTTGCGACTATTGTCTGTCAGGTAGCAGAAAAAGGCGACCAGGTCACTATTCCGGAAACTTTTGAAGGATACGAGGAAGTGACATGGATGCGGCGGGCGACAGATGCAAATACGTTTCCTGTAACGGAAGATATGGACTTCCTGGGACATGGAAAAAAGAGTTTGGAAAACCCGGAGGAACCGGAGAGGCCCGTGGATCCGGAGGAACCGGAGAGGCCTGTGAACCCGGAAGAACCAGAGAAGCCCGTGGATCCGGAAGAACTAGAGAGGCCTGTGGATCCGGAGAAACCTGTAGAACCGGAAATTCCTGCGACTTCGGAGGAACCCTCCAAAGAACTGTCTCAGGAGAAAATTAGCGCGCTTGTGAAACAGATTGACGATGCAGGAGCGGGAGAAGTCATTGCTGTAAACATGGAAAGCGCCACCGTAGTTCCTGCAAGGATTCTGGAAGCAGCAAAGGGAAAGAATGTGTCTGTCCAGTTACATATGGGCGGCTATACCTGGACCATCAATGGGATGGATATTCTGGCGGCGAATCTGAGGGATATCAATATGCAGGTGATTCTGGATACGGAGGAGATTCCGACTTCAACCATACGGAACCTGGCCGGGGACAATCCAGTGCGCCAGCTCTCTCTGGCACATGAGGGCGACTTCGGCTTCCGGGCGACATTGACGCTCCCTATGGGACAGGAACATATAGGCAGCTACGGCAACCTGTTCTATCATGACAGCGAGGGAAAGCTGGTATTTATCGATGCGGGCTTGATCCACGCAGACGGTTTGGTGAATCTGACTTTTAGTCATGCTTCCGATTATCTGATTGTCATGTCGGTGGAACGGATGGCGCAGAGTGATTCGGCCAGTCCGAAAGCGCCTATAAAACAGAACGGGACGACGGCGAACAATGTGGCTAAAGGCGCGGCTACGGGGGATGAAACGGACGAATTTCCCTGGATTATCAATGGCCTTCTGGCGCTTACCATGATGGCATTTTTGGTGGGAAATTATTATGAAAAGAGGAAATGCTGACGAAACCGGATGGTAACTTCCAAGCGGCGGGGCTTTTTGAAGCTCCGCCGCTTTATCCATGTAAAAATACTTGACTTACCAGATAAATTACACCATAATGAGATAGGAAAAGACAGCTCTTAAGGAGGACTGAAGGATGGTTACATTAAACGCAAAGGACGCTGGTAGCCAAAGGGAAAAAACGGAACGCACGCCCCTTTCAGGCGGACGGACTTCATCCGTCAGGGTATGGGGAACCGGCGCCTATCTATTAAATGGCACGGAGCTGGTTGCAGACGATGAGACCTGTGCGGCGAAGCTTACGGCAAAACTTGGCGTCTGCCCGGATAAGGGGGAAGCGGCGAAGGATACCATGGCCTATGGGATCCTGGCGGCCCATAACACGTCCGGGACGATGGATAAACTGAAAATTAAATTTGACAAACTGACTTCCCACGACATTACCTTTGTGGGAATTATTCAGACGGCCAGGGCCAGCGGGTTAGACAGGTTCCCCATTCCCTATGTGCTGACCAACTGTCACAACAGTCTGTGTGCAGTGGGGGGCACCATCAATGAGGACGACCACATGTTTGGCCTGACCTGTGCACAGAAATATGGCGGAGTCTATGTGCCGCCTCACCAGGCTGTCATCCACCAGTACGCCAGAGAAATGCTGGCAGGCTGCGGAAAGATGATCCTGGGCTCTGACAGTCATACCCGCTATGGGGCGCTTGGTACCATGGCGGTGGGAGAGGGCGGTCCGGAACTGGTCAAGCAGCTTTTGAATAAAACCTATGACATCAACATGCCCGGCGTGGTGGGAATTTATCTTACCGGAAAGCCGGAGAAGGGGGTCGGCCCTCAGGATGTGGCGCTGGCCATCATCGGAGCCGTGTTTGCGAGTGGTTATGTCAACAATAAGGTTATGGAATTCGTGGGCCCCGGTATTGCGAACCTGAGTGCGGATTTCCGGATTGGCGTGGATGTGATGACCACAGAAACCACCTGCCTTTCTTCTATCTGGCCCACGGCAGACCAGGCGATCCGGGACTTCTATGAGGTTCACGGCCGCATGGAGGATTACAAAGAGCTGACTCCGGGCGCTGTGGCTTATTATGACGGGATTGTAGAGGTGGATCTTGGCAAAGTGAAACCAATGATTGCCATGCCCTTCCACCCGAGCAATACCTATACCATCGAGGAAGTCAATGAAAACCTGGGCGATGTGCTGGCGGATGTGGAAAAACGGGCGAAGGTGAGCCTGGGCAGCGCTGTGGCCTTTTCTCTGATGGACAAGATTCAGAACGGAAAGCTCTTCGTGGACCAGGGGATCATCGCCGGCTGTGCCGGCGGCGGTTTTGAGAATATCTGCGATGCGGCAGATATCCTTGACGGAGCCAGCATCGGAAATGGGACGTTTACTTTGAGCGTATATCCGGCCAGTATGCCGGTATATATGGAACTCATCAAAAATGGAGCGGCAGCAAAGCTTCTTCAGACGGGCGCGGTGCTTAAGACAGCTTTTTGCGGCCCTTGCTTTGGCGCTGGAGACACCCCGGCCAACAATGCGTTCAGCATTCGCCATTCCACCAGGAATTTCCCCAACAGAGAGGGCTCCAAACTTCAGAGCGGGCAGATCGCTTCTGTGGCGCTTATGGACGCGCGCTCCATTGCGGCTACGGCCGCCAATCAGGGACGTCTGACTCCGGCGACGGATCTGGACGTGAATTATACGAAACCGAAATATTACTTTGACAGGACGATTTATGAGAACAGGGTCTTTGACAGCAAAGGACAGGCGGAGGCTTCTGTGGACATTCATTTTGGTCCCAATATCAAAGACTGGCCGGCGATGTCGGCACTGCCGGGTCATATGCTCCTCAAAGTGGTTTCTGAAATCCATGATCCTGTGACCACTACGGACGAGCTGATTCCCTCTGGCGAGACTTCTTCGTACCGTTCCAATCCTCTGGGATTGGCAGAATTTACTCTTTCCAGAAAGGATCCGGCTTACGTGGGACGGGCGAAAGAGGTGCAGGCGGCGGAGAAGGCCAGAGTCAATGGGGAAAACCCCTGTGATGCTCTGCCGGAGATCCATGGGATTATGGATATCGTACGGACAAGGTATGCGGATGCCAGCCGGGAAAACACCGGGATCGGCAGCACCATCTTTGCGGTGAAACCGGGAGATGGATCTGCCAGAGAGCAGGCAGCCTCCTGTCAGAAGGTGCTGGGCGGCTGGGCCAATATTGCGAACAGTTATGCCACCAAGCGCTACCGTTCCAATCTGATCAACTGGGGGATGCTACCGTTCCTGCTAGACGAGGGAGAGCTTCCCTTTCAAAATGGCGACTGGATTTTCATTCCTGAGATAAAAGAAGCCATAGAACAGAAAAAGACGGAGATTCCCGCTTATGTGGTAAGCGGGGATATGAAGGCGTTTACGCTGAAGATGGGAGAACTGACGGACGATGAGCGTCAGATTATCCTGGACGGATGCCTGATCAATTATTATAGAGCGTCAAAATAGAGTTTTATACAAAAAGGAAACGCCCTCCGGCGCCTGGCTTTTGTTTTGGTCCGATAGAAAATCAACGTGGACCAAAGCCGAAGCCAGGCGCCGGAGGGCGTTTCTTTTTAGGAGTTTCACAGAAAATCGTCGATGTCGATACGGCCGTCGCCGTTCTGGTCCATCATGCCGCTGTTGGTGAGAACTTCACGGCCGGTGATGCCCTTGCGGGTCCGCTCTTCCTCAATCAGGTTGCTGAGCATTTCCTTGACAGCCCGGCTGTGCTTGATGTTTTTTAAGGTCAGGAGCGGATCCGAGGCGTCGGTGGTCCGGAGAGTAATGGTGCCGGTGCCGCAGAGCCGGTTTCCCAGGGTTCGACGCAGGGAAATATCCAGAATCCGGTAGAGCAGACATTCATGCTCATCCTGTCTCAAAAGGCCGTGGCAGCAGTACAGACGTCCGTTCGCAATATAATATCTGTCAAAGGAGAAAGGAAACCAGAGAATGTGTCTCCTGTCTCTCCAAAGTTCATCCGGTTGTTTTTTCATAGTGTCTCCTTTCCTTATAAACGGCAATGCCGGGGTTTACTTTTGTTTTTCAATCCAGTTATCCATATAGGCATCTATGGTAGGGAAGGCGCAGGGCCCCATATCCAGAAGGAATTTGTGGAACTCCTTCAGATCAAATTTTTCTTCCAGCTGTCCTTCTGCTTTTTCCCGGAGCAGCAGAAACTCCAGATAACCGCCGTAATATTTGAGGTAATAGGCTGGCTCGCTGACGATCAGATCGTAGAGCTCCTGGACGGCCTCTTCGCCCAAATCTCCGAAATAGGCGGATAACAGGGCGCGAACGTCCTCCGGAGAGGAACCGTTATAATGAATTTCCAGATCGAGCAGGGCATGAACGGCGATGGAAACGGAAGAGTTTAACCGATGCAGTCTGGCGATATCCTCCGACTGGGAGGTCAGCTTGTCATTCATGGCATAGGACTCATGCTCCACGTAAAGTCCCCAGCCCTCCGAATAACCCAGGTAAGAAAGCAGACTCCGGATGGGGTTAGAAAACGTGGCGGAAGCATAGACCGTCTGATAAAGATGGCCGGGATAGCCCTCGTGCGCCAGGGTGGAAAACAGGGAATTTTCATCCGTGGAAGAATTGTTGATATAAATCGTATTTTCACCCGGAAGATCATAAGGAGGCGTCATGTAAAAAGCTGGACTGGTGCTTTTCTCCATATACTCCGGAACATATTTGATCTGATAGGTAGCTTCCACAGGAAGTTCCGGAAAATCCTCTTTCATGGCTTCTTCCAGATGGTTCAAAATTTCTTCCGGCGTCCGATCCTCCGGAATGGTGCCGTCAAAACCATCCAGAAGTTCCGGAGAGTTACTCATGATCATCATCATTTCCGTCAGATCCTGCTGAATCTGATCCTGAACCAAGGCCAGCATCTCTTCCGGAGTGTGGCCGGAACCTACCGTACTCTTTAACAGATAAGCGTAATAATCGCTGCCGCCTTCCGTATGACAAAGCCCCTGGGTGTTTTTGGCAGTACCCCGGACCTCCTGCAGGCAGCGGCCGATTTTTTTGTAGGAAGGAAGAATTTGGCTGTTTAGAATCTCCCGGTTTTTTTCTGCATATTCTGTTTTTTGGGCATCGGAAAGATCGGGGAGCCCTTCCAGGCGTTCTTCAAAAGACGTGAGGAAAATATTGTTTTCTCCCGCGTTTAAAAATTCCTGAATACTTTCAAACACTTCGCTGATAGAACCGTCCGGCATGGCGTAGCCCATCTTGGAACGGGTTTTTTCCAGGGTAATCAGAGAGTCCACATAGGCGGGAATCAGCGTAAGGATTTCCAGGTAATCTTTGACATCCTGCTCCCGTCGGAAGGCGTATTCTGCCAGCGTAATGGACAGATTGGACTGAAAACCCATAACAGGAGAGAACGGCTCATAAAAGTAATAGAACCCTTTCCCCTCCAGAGCAGTTTCCAGATACTCCTTTAACACGTCGTAGGTCAGTTTGTCGTCTGTAGGAAGCAGCTTGTAATCGATGGCCTTAAGGTCGTCTAAAACCTTCTGAACTTCGGCGAAATCTTCCTCTTCCGTAGTGGCGCTTATGGTGGGCAAAGCCACTTCATACTCTGCAATTCCATGATTTTCAGGGTAAGCCAGAGTATAGTGCAGATTGATCGTGTTTGCAAGCAGCTCGGAACAAAAAAGGTTTTCCGAAAATTCTGTAAACCGCTGGTGCTCGGCGTCGGCGGCCTGCGGAGTCTGGCTTGTACTGCCGCAGCCACAGACAAACAGCATAACAGCCATGAGCAGAGCCAACAGGCGGGTGACTCGTTGTTTCATAAGGTCCTCCTTATTTTCATGTCCTTATAACCATATTCATCAGAAGGATGGAATAGTCGTTTGACTTTCATTATAGACGATTGGAGGAAAAATGTCTAATATTTCTCACACAAACCACAGATTCTGTAGTATAATGAAAAACAGACTAAATTCAGGGAAAAATCCCGGACCTGGGATTGGATCACCATGATGGAGGGATAGAAGATGGCAAAGAAACCTTATTATATGACGACGGCGATTGCCTATACGTCGGGCAAGCCGCATATCGGAAATACCTATGAGATTGTTCTGGCGGACAGCATTGCCCGCTACAGAAGAGAACAGGGCTACGATGTGTTCTTTCAGACGGGGACGGACGAGCATGGACAGAAGATTGAGCTAAAGGCGAAAGAAGCCGGAGTGACGCCGCAGGTATTCGTCGATCAGGTGGCCGGAGAGATCAAACGGATCTGGGATTTGATGGATACGTCCTACGATAAGTTTATCCGTACCACGGACGCGGATCATGAGGCCCAGGTGCAGAAAATTTTCAAGAAACTCTATGATCAGGGAGATATCTATAAAGGCCACTACGAGGGACTTTACTGTACCCCCTGCGAATCCTTTTTCACAGAATCCCAGCTTGTGGACGGGAAGTGCCCCGACTGTGGGCGGGAGGTACAGCCGGCCAAAGAGGAGGCGTACTTTTTTAAGATGAGCAAGTACGCTCAGGCGCTCATTGATCACATCAACGCGCACCCGGAGTTTATTCAGCCGGTGTCTAGGAAAAACGAGATGATGAACAATTTCCTGCTTCCGGGCCTTCAGGATCTGTGTGTGTCCAGGACTTCTTTTAAATGGGGGATCCCCGTGGACTTTGATCCGAAACATGTGGTCTATGTGTGGCTGGACGCTCTGACCAACTATATTACCGGGATTGGCTATGACTGCGGCGGGGAAGATAGCGATCAGTTCAAGAAATTCTGGCCTGCCGATTTACATCTGATTGGAAAAGATATCATCCGGTTCCACACCATTTACTGGCCCATCTTCCTGATGGCTCTGGGAGTGCCTCTTCCGAAGCAGGTATTCGGTCATCCCTGGCTTTTGCAGGGAGACGGCAAGATGAGCAAGTCCAAGGGAAATGTGCTCTACGCCGACGATCTGGTGGAATATTTCGGCGTGGATGCAGTGCGGTATTTCGTGCTCCATGAGATGCCCTTTGACAACGACGGCGTGATTTCCTGGGAGCTTCTGGTGGAGCGGCTCAATTCTGACCTGGCCAATACCCTGGGCAATCTGGTGAACAGGACCATTTCCATGTCCAATAAGTATTTCGGAGGCGTGGTGGAAAACACCGGAGTCGCAGAGCCGGTGGATGAGGAACTGAAAGCAGTGGCCTGCGAGGCGGCAGAGAAAGTCGGCGCGAAGATGGACGAGCTGCGGGTGGCCGATGCCATCAGCGAGATTTTCACCCTGTTCAAACGCTGCAACAAATATATTGACGAGACCATGCCCTGGGCTCTCGCCAAAGACGAGGCGAAGAAGCCCCGCCTGGCGACGGTACTCTACAATCTGGTGGAGGGAATCTGCATGGGCGCAAGCCTTCTGGAGTCCTTTATGCCCTCCACGTCAAAGAAAATCCTGGCCCAGGTGGGCGGTGAAAAGAGAAGCCTGGAGGATCTGAAACGTTTCGGTCTCTATCCATCCGGAAATAAAGTGACGGAAAAGCCGGAAATTCTTTTTGCCCGTCTGGATATCCAGGAAGTTTTAAAGGACGTAGAGGAAAAATTCGGGAAGTCAGAACCTGCAGAGGAAGAGCCGGAGGAAGGTGAAAAAGAATCCGGGGAGAGCGTCGCTATCGATCTGGAGGCGAAGCCGGAAGTTTCGATTGAAGAGTTCGGGAAGCTCCAGTTCCAGGTAGGCGAAGTGGTTGCCTGCGAGGCGGTGAAGAAATCCAAGAAGCTGCTTTGCTTCCAGGTGAAGGTGGGAAGCAGAGTGCGCCAGATTGTATCCGGTATCAAAAGCCACTATACGCCGGAGGAAGTCGTCGGTAAGAAGGTGATGGTGGTTACCAATCTGAAGCCGGCCAAACTGGCGGGACTTCTCTCCGAAGGAATGTTGCTTTGCGCCGAGGATGCAGAAGGGAATCTGGCCCTGATGACGCCGGATAAAGATATGCCTTCAGGTTCCGAGATATGCTAATAAAATCGGTGGGTGTGAGACTTGGAACTGCAATCACCGATTATCATAATAAGGAGAAGGAGAATACTTATGGAGATCAAAAAAGTAACAGACAAAGCGTTTCAGAAGTACGGAGCAGTGATTGAGGGGATGGATTTTTCTGAACTTCTGGCCTGGGGCAAAACGACGCCGGCGCCGGACGAGGTGATCTATGAGCCGTCTGTCAAAGAGGCGGAGGCTCTTGGAATTGCAGAAGATATCAGCCGCCAGGTATATGGAGAAATGCCCATTCAGATCGGCTACTGCAATGGGAAAAACCACAAGAGTGATACTCTGGAGTATCACAGAGGCGAGGAGCTGGATATTGCTGTGACAGACCTGATTGTGGTGCTTGGCAGCCGCAAAGACATGGATTCTCTGACGTCTTTTGATCTGGGCAAAGCAGAAGCATTTCTGGTGCCTGCCGGGACGGCGATTATGCTTTACAGCGATACGTTGCATTACGCTCCCTGCAGCGCGGACGACGGCGCGTTCCAGTGCATCATTGTACTGCCGGAGGGGACCAATTTCCCCAGCGAAAAGGAAAATGTGAAGAAAACGGAAGAAGACAAGCTGCTTTGCATGAAGAATAAATGGGTTCTGACCCATCCGGAGAGCGGAGAGGACTTCTACCCCGGACTTAAGGGAGAGATCATAAGAGTATAGGTTTCGGAGGAAAAGGATGATTTTTGACAGCCATGCCCACTATGACGACAGGGCGTTTGACAATGACAGGGAAAAGCTTTTAGGTTCTTTGAAAGAGCAGGGAATCGGCCGTGTGGTGAATATCGGATGCAGCCTGGAGTCTACGAAGCGGACCATGGAACTGGCGGAACGCTGTCCCTTTATCTACGGGACAGCGGGCGTTCATCCTTCTGAAACGGGGGAACTGACGGAAGAAAATTTCGGAGAACTGGAGAAGGCCCTTTCCCACCCCAAGGCTGTGGCCGTGGGAGAAATCGGACTGGATTACCACTGGGACGAACCGGAGAGGCCTGTTCAGAAGAAGTGGTTTGAACGGCAGCTTTTTCTTGCGAGGGAGAAGGGGATGCCGGTGGTCTTTCACAGCCGGGACGCAGCGTGGGATACGATGGAGATGGTGAAAGACGCCGGAGGAGTAGAGCTTTCTGCTGTGATGCACTGTTTTTCCTACGGGGTGGAGCTGGCTCGGGAATACCTGAGCATGGGATATTATCTTGGAATTGGCGGGGTGCTCACCTTTGCCAACGGGCGGAGGCTAAAAGAGGTGGTTTCCTATATGCCCATGGAGCAGCTTCTTTTGGAGACGGACTGTCCATATCTGGCTCCCCATCCGTTCCGGGGAAAACGAAACTCTTCCCTGAATCTTCCTTATATCGTGAGGGCCATCGCGCAGCTTAAGGGAATTTCAGAGGAAGAGGTAGAGCGGATTACCTGGGAGAATGCCTGTCGTTTTTACAGGCTTTCACCGGAAGAGAGAGGATAGAGCCGTGGCAGATTTGGGAAACCCCAGAAATACCATAGAAATCATTCAGAGACATGCCTTTGTATTTCAGAAAAAATTCGGACAGAATTTTCTGATTGATACCCATGTGCTGGGGAAGATTATCCGGGCGGCGGGCATCACAGAGCGTGATTTTGTGTTAGAGATTGGACCGGGAATTGGAACCATGACGCAGTATCTGGCGGAAGCGGCGGGACATGTCTGCGCGGTGGAGATTGACAGAAACCTGATTCCAATCCTTGAGGAAACGCTGGCGGACTATGGAAATGTATCCGTCCTCAATGAAGATATTCTGAAAGTAGACGTGGCAGCACTGGCCAGAGAAAAAAACGGCGGACGCCCCATAAAAGTGGTGGCGAATCTGCCGTATTATATTACAACACCGATTATCATGGGGCTGTTTGAGAACCATGTGCCTGTGGAAAGTATCACCGTTATGGTGCAGAAAGAGGTTGCCGACCGGATGAAAAGCGGTCCGGGCAGCAAGGATTACGGCGCGCTCTCCCTGGCGGTTCAGTATTATGCGGAGACCTATCTGGTGGCAAATGTACCGCCTAATTGTTTTATGCCAAGACCAAAGGTGGGATCTGCAGTGATTCGTCTGACCTGTCACAGAGAACCGCCGGTGAAGGTAAAGGATGAGAGGCTGTTATTTGGACTGATTCGCGCTTCCTTTAATCAGAGAAGGAAAACGCTGCAAAACAGTCTGAGCCATTCCCCGGAACTGAGCGTTACAAAAGAAGAGATTGCGGCGGCACTTGAGGAGCTGGGGCTTTCTCCCACAGTACGGGGAGAGGCGCTTACGCTGGAGCAGTTTGCCGGATTGGCAGATCGACTGACAGACAAAAAAGGTCTGGCGGACGGATTGCATATCTGAGGGTGCGGCTTGAAGCTTACTGGATTAGGGACATAAGACAGGGAGAGCGTTTGAGCTCCACCATGGCGGCGAAGCACCGGCAAGCGCTTCCCGGATTTCATCAAAAGGTTTTACCGGAAGAGGACTTTGCGGGTGGGGGGCCAGGTGCTTTTCCATCCATACCATATGATACCAACGGGAAAATTTGTATCCGCAGCAGCGAAATTCACCGACCAGACGATAGCCGAAATGCTCGTGGAACTGGATACTGTTTCTGGTCAGATATTCATCTTCTGTTTCCGGAGTTGCAATACAGGCGTTCAGGTTGAGGATATGCTGCAAAGTCAGAGCAGTTTCCAGCGCACCGTACAGCTCTTTCCCGATCCCCTGTTTTTTGCTGTTCCGATCCACATAAACGGTAGTTTCTACAGCCCAGTCATAGGCGGCTCGGTCTTTAAACGCGCCCGCATAGGCATACCCGACGATCCTGCCGTCTTTTTCGGCAACCAGGTAAGGATATTTTTTCAAGGTCTGCCGGATCCGTTCCTGAAACTCGGGGACAGAAGGAACGTTATATTCAAAAGTAATCGCCGTATCTGTCACATAGGGCGCATAGATGTTTAGAAGGTCTCTGGCATCGTCAGGCGTCGCAACTCGAATCGCAGGTTTTTCCATGTTTCTTCATTCCTCCCAGTGGCCGGGATGCAGGCAGAGAAATAAAAAATCTATCGTTCTGTTCTGGCCGGCCGGTTTAAAAAGATTATACGTTGGTTTGGCCAGAAAAGCAATCCGGTATTTTATACCCGGTATTGGAATTTCTGGGAATGGGATTTTTTCATCAGAAAGGGCCCGCTACTTTTTGCCTTGGAAAGAACCAGGAACTGGTAAAGTGAGAAGTAGTTGCAGTTTCCCTGAGGGCAGGCTATAATAGAGGTTACGAAACTGCCTGTCCATGCAGACGGGGCAAGCTGTCTGTGCGGACACAGACAAACAGTCTGACGGGGTAGATAGGACCAGGGGGAAACTATGAAGATTATAATTGTCGGAATCGGGAAAGTCGGCTATACGCTGGCGAAGCATTTATCTGCTGAGGACAATGACGTGGCTGTGATTGACAAGTCTCAGGAGGCGATTGACTGGGCTGGAGACAGCCTGGATGTGATGTGCCTGAAGGGAAGCGGTCTTTCTACCAGCGCTCTTTTGGAGGCGAATGTCCGGGATACCGATCTGATCATTGCCACCACGCCAAACGACGAGGTGAATATGCTTTGCTGTCTGACAGCGAAGCGTCTTGGGGCGAAAAATACTGTGGCCAGAATCCGTGATCCGGAGTATGCCAGGGAGGTATCCGTCTTAAAGCAGGAGCTTGGAATTAATATGATCATCAATCCGGAACTGGAAGCGGCCAATGAGATTGGCCGGGTGCTCCGGTTTCCTACGGCGATCAATGTGGAAACCTTTGCCGGCCGGAAGGTAGAGCTGATTGCATTCCGGGTGAAGGCCGGGGACAAGATTGTGGGACGCCGGCTGGCGGACGTGATGGGAGCCATAAGACTTCCAGTTCTTTTTTGTACGGCTGTCCGCGGGGAAGAGGTTATTATTCCGGACGGAACCTTCGTACCTCAGGAAGAAGATCTGATGTATATTGCCGGAAAACCCTCGGCCATCACGGACTTTTTTAAATATGAGGGAAAATATCAGAAGCAGGTAAAGACGGCCGTGTTGATCGGAGGCGGCCGGATTGCCTATTACCTGGGGCTTGGCATGAGCCAGATGGGAATGAAAATCAAGATTATTGAGCAGAATAAAAAACGCTGTCAGGAGCTTGACGAGCTGCTTCCAAACTGTGTGGTGATCCATGGAGACGGTACGGACGAGGAGATTTTACTGGAGGAACATGTGAGCGCTGCGGGAGCCGTGGTGACTCTGACAGGAAAAGATGAAGAGAATCTTCTGACGGCGCTTTTTGCCAGTCGCCTGCAGGTTCCAAAGGTGATCGCCAAGATTAACCGGGGAAATTATGAAGGAATTATCAAAACCCTTGGAGTCGACTCCGTGGTCAGCCCGAAAAATGTCACGTCAGCCCAGATTATCCGCTATGTGCGCGCCCTTGGAAATACCATCGGCAGCAATGTGGAAACACTCCACCGGATTGCCGACGGAAAGGCGGAGGCGCTGGAGTTTATCGCCAGAGAGGGAAGCAAGCATCTGGGCGAGCCGTTTAAGAATATACGGTTTAAAAAGCATTTCCTGGTGGCGTCCATTGTGCGGAATGGAACGATTATCATCCCTACAGGAAATGACTGCATTAAGGTCCACGATAATGTCATTGTGGTGACCAGATCGTCCAATGTCAACGATTTAAACGACATTTTCGAGGATTAAGGCAGGAGGCATAAAAACGTGAATATCGCACTTGTGTTATATGTGGTGGGACATGTACTGTGTATCGAAGCGGTGTTGATGCTGGTGCCTGTGGCAGTGTCTGTCCTGACCGGAGTGGGAGACTGGATTTATTTTGTCTATACCGTGATTCCTCTGGCTCTGGCAGGGTTTTTCCTGCGGCTAAAAAAACCGAAGGTGAAGCGGATGACCACCAGAGAGGGACTGGCGTCGGTGGCTTTTTCCTGGATTTTTTTGGCGGCTTTCGGCGCGCTTCCTTTTTACTTCAGCGGTTATTTTAACAGCTATGTGGACTGCTTTTTTGAAACGGTATCCGGTTTTACTACCACCGGGGCCACGATTTTGACAGATATTGAGGGGCTTAGGAACGGCGGGCTGATGTTCTGGAGGAGCTTTACCCACTGGATTGGCGGAATGGGAATCCTGGTCTTTGTACTGGCGATCCTTCCCAATATGGATGCTTCCAATGTCCAGCTTTTGAAAGCAGAAAGCCCGGGACCGACGCCCGGAAAGGTGGTGCCAAGGCTCAAGGAAACAGCCCGAATCTTATACCTGATTTATTTTGGGCTGACGATTTTACATATCTTTTGCCTTCTGGCCACAGGAATGCCGCTTTTTGACTCCGTTATTCATTCCATGGGCAGCGCAGGTACCGGTGGATTTTCCAATATGAACGCCAGCGTGGGCGCTTATGGGAATCCAGCGGCGGAGTGGGTGATCGCCGTGTTTATGATGCTGTTTGGCGTGAACTTCAGCCTATATTATCTGCTGCTTAAAAGACAGGTAAAAGATGTATTTAAAAATGAAGAATTTCGGCTGTATCTGGGAATCATTCTGGCGGCTGTGGGATGTATGACGCTCAATATCGCCAGGGACTATTATGACGGCTCCTGGCCGGATGCGATACGGTCGGCTTTTTTCCAGGTATCTTCTATTATTACGACCACCGGCTACAGCACGACAGACTTCAATCTCTGGCCTACGTTCAGCAGAATGGTAATTGTGGTTCTGATGGTAGTGGGAGCCAGCGCCGGTTCCACCGGAGGCGGCATTAAGGTGAGCCGCCTGCTGGTACTGGTGAAATCGTTGCGGGAAGAGTTCAGAAGGCTGATCCATCCGAGACGGGTTCACGCTCCCCGGATGGACGGGCGGATCATTGAAAAAAGTACTTTAAAGGGGATTTTGATTTTCTTTGCCACTTATCTCATGATTGCCGGGGCCTCCATGATTTTGATTTCTCTGGATGGCTATGATATAGAATCGACGATTACGGCGGTGCTTTCGGCTCTGGGGAATATCGGACCGGGGCTGGGAGCTGTGGGGCCTATGGGAAATTTCAGCGGTTTTTCTGCCTTCAGCAAACTGATACTCTCTTTTTGCATGCTGGCAGGCCGGCTGGAGCTGTTCCCCATGTTGATTTTATTTATTCCTTCATCCTGGAAAAAAACTGCTTAAACAGAGAATATGGATATGCAGAGAGGAAGCAACTATGTTTATAATCGCGGGTCTTGGGAATCCGGGACTTAAGTATGCCGGAACCAGGCATAATGTGGGGTTTGGAGCCATTGACGTACTGGCGGAAAGGTATGGGATCGGCGTGGATATGGGAAAACATAAAGCGCTGATGGGAAAAGGCATGATCGAGGGACAAAAAGTGGTTCTCCTGAAGCCTCAGACTTATATGAACTTAAGCGGGGAAAGCCTTCGGGAGGCGGCTTCTTATTATAAGCTTTTTCCGGAGGAAGTCCTGGTGATTTATGACGATATCAATCTGGATGTAGGACGGCTCAGAATCCGGGAGAAGGGAAGCGCCGGCGGCCATAATGGAATGAAAAGTATTATTTCCTGCCTGGGGTCGGACCAGTTTCCAAGGATCCGAATCGGGGTGGGCGATAAACCTCCCAGAATGGATCTGGCGGATTATGTGTTGGGACGTTTTCCGGAGGAGGAGCTTCCTGACGTGAGAGAGGCGATTGCTCAGGCGGCAGAGGCGGCGACTTTGATCATAAACGGACAGATGGAGCAAGCGATGAATCAGTTTAATGGGAAAAAGAAGTAAAGGTGTGCAGAATGCGGAGGTGACAGATGGCAGGTTCATTTCAAAATCCGCTGCCGGAGCTTAAGGAATATGCAGATACAAAAGAGGACCTTTGCAGGGGCAGAGGTCCTATTTCTGTCAGTGGCGGTACGGATTCTCAGAAAGTACATCAGATGGCGGAACTTGGGAGGGAGTTTCCTCTTAAGCTGGTGGTGACTTACAGCGATGCCAGGGCCAGGGATCTTTATGATGATTACAAGAATTTTGACAGGGAAGTATTCCTCTATCCGGCCAGGGATCTTCTGTTTTCCGGAGCAGACATCCAGGGAAAAGTTTTAAGTGGAAAGAGGCTTCTGGTGTTAAAACAGCTCCTGGAAGAAAAGCGGGGGACCGTCATCACGACTGTGGACGGTTGTATGGATCATCTGATGCCTTTGAAAGCGCTGGAGGACAGCATTCTCACCGTGGAGGAAGGCGAGGAGTTTTCCATGGAGGCGGCAAAAGAAACGCTCACAGGTATGGGATATGAGCGATGCGGTCAGGTGGAACAGGGAGGCCAGTTCTGTATCCGTGGAGGGATCCTGGATGTATTTCCTCTGACGGAGGAAAATCCGGTCCGTATTGAACTTTGGGGAGATGAAGTGGATTCCATCCGCTCTTTTGATGCGGAGAGCCAGAGATCCATCGAGCGACTGTCTGTGGTGCGGCTCTATCCGGCCAGGGAACTGGTGGTTTCCCCGGAGAGTCTAAAGGCAGGGCTTGGAAAGATAGAAAAAGAGCGGAAAGCCGCCGTGGGGGCGCTTCGGGAAGCGGGGCGGCTCGAAGAGGCCCACAGGCTGGATACAACAGTGAATGAACTTTCGGAGGAGCTTTCAGAAGGCTGGTTTCCCGGAGCTTTTGAGAGCTGCATCCGATATTTCTGCCCGGACACCGTGTCTTTTGCAGCATATTTCGGGGAGGACGCGCCGGTATTTTTAGATGAACCGGCCAGGCTTCTGGAAAAGGCGGAAGTGCTGGAGGCAGAGTTTCGGGACAGTATGCAGAACCGGCTGGAAAAAGGGTATCTCCTGCCAGGACAGACGGACATCCTCTACTCGGCGGGACAGACGGCGGAGCGCCTTGCAGGAGAGAGGAGCGTCCTGTTTTCCGCGCTGGAACAGAAGGCGTTTCCAGTAAAAAGGCGCTACAGTATGACTGTAAAAAACGGAAATTCTTATAAAAACGGTTTTGAACTTCTGGTGGGAGACCTGAAAAAATGGAAACGGGAGAAATGGCGGGTGGCCCTTCTTTGCGGCTCCCGTACCAGAGGAGCCAGGCTGGCAAAGGATCTTAGGGAGCAGTATGAGCTTTTGGCTTATTATACGGAGGATGAAAATAAAGAAATTCTGCCGGGCGAGATCTGTGTCCTTTACGGGAACCTGCACAGAGGTTTTGAATATCCCATGATTAAGTTCGTGGTGATCCCGGAGAGCGACATGTTCGGCGCCGAGAAGAAAAAACGCCGGAAGAAAAGTATTTACGAGGGAAGGAAGATTCAGAACTTTTCCGAGCTCTCTGTGGGAGATTACGTGGTCCACGAAAACCACGGCCTTGGTATCTACCGGGGGATTGAGAAAATTGAAGTGGATCACATCACCAAAGATTATATCAAACTGGAATACGGGGGAAACGGGAGCCTGTATCTGCCGGTGACTCAGCTTGACATGATTCAAAAGTATGCGGGGGCCGGTGCGAAAACGCCCAAGTTAAGCCGTCTGGGGGGCCAGGAATGGGGACGGACCAAGGCCAGGGCCAGAGGTGCGGTGAAGGAGATTGCCAAAGATCTGGTGGAACTTTATGCGGCAAGGCAGAGGAGTGAAGGGTTCCGCTATGGGCCGGATACTGTCTGGCAGCGGGAATTTGAAGAACTGTTTCCCTATGAAGCCACGGAGGACCAGGAGGCGGCCATTGAGGCTGTCAAGGGGGATATGGAAGGCGGAAAGATTATGGACCGCCTGATCTGCGGAGACGTGGGGTACGGAAAGACGGAGATTGCCATCCGGGCGGCCTTCAAGGCAGTTCAGGAGGGAAAGCAGGTGGTCTATCTGGTGCCGACGACCATACTGGCCCAGCAGCATTATAATACCTTCATTCAGCGGATGATGAATTTTCCGGTGCGGGTAGATATGCTTTCCAGATTTCGGACGGCGACGGAACAGAAAAAGACTCTGACGGATCTGAAAAAAGGGCTGGTAGATATTGTCATCGGAACCCACCGGGTGCTTTCAGGCGACGTGGTATTTAAAGATCTGGGGCTTTTAATCATTGATGAAGAGCAGCGGTTCGGCGTGGCTCACAAAGAGAAGATTAAGAAACTCCGGGAAAATGTGGACGTACTGACGCTTACGGCTACGCCCATTCCGCGGACGCTCCATATGAGCCTGGCGGGAATCCGGGATATGAGTGTCCTGGAGGAACCGCCCATGAACCGGGTGCCTATCCAGACTTACGTGATGGAGTATAATGAAGAAATGGTCCGGGAGGCCATTGAGCGGGAACGCTCCAGAGGCGGCCAGGTATATTATGTGTACAACCGGGTCCGGGATATTGAAGATATTACAGCCAAGATTGCTGCTCTGGCTCCGGAAGCAGTGGTGGTTTATGCCCATGGCCAGATGAGAGAGCAGCAATTGGAACGGATTATGCTGGACTTTATCAACGGGGAGATTGACGTGTTGGTTTCCACCACCATCATCGAGACCGGTCTGGACATTTCCAATGTGAATACCATGATCATCCACGATGCGGACCGGTTCGGCCTGTCGCAGCTCTATCAGCTCAGAGGGCGGGTGGGCCGCTCCGGGCGGACCGCTTACGCCTTTCTCATGTACAAGCGGAATAAGCTTTTAAAGGAGGTGGCTGAAAAGCGGCTGGCTGCTATCAGAGAGTTTACAGAATTTGGCTCCGGCATTAAGATTGCCATGCGGGATTTGGAGATTCGGGGAGCCGGGAACCTTCTCGGGGCAGAACAGCACGGGCACATGGAGGCCATCGGCTATGACCTTTACTGCAAACTCTTAAACGAAGCGGTGAAAGCCATCAAAGGGGAAGGCACAGTGGAGGCCTTTGACACGGTGATTGATTTTAATATTGACGCGTTTATTCCTCCTTCTTATATCAAAAACGAAGTGCAGAAGCTGGAAATTTACAAACGGATTTCCAGTATTGAGGGGGAAGCTGAGGCCGACGATATGAGAGACGAGCTGATCGACCGGTTCGGAGATATTCCAAGGGCGGTGGAAAACCTTCTGGAAGTATCCCTCTTAAAGGGGGTGGCTCACGGCGCTTATGTGACGGAGCTTTCCGGCAATTTGCGGGAGGTCCGGCTTACCATGTACGAAAAAGCGCCTTTCCAGGTGGAGAAGTTTCCGCTACTTATGAGACAGTATGGCAATCAGTTGAAATTTACTGGTACGAAACCGCCTTATTTTACATTTACCGACCGGAAAAAAGAAAACAAAGAGCCGAGACAGATGATGGAAAAGGTGAAAATCCTGTTAAATGCCATAAAAGAGTTGCTAGTTTGAGTGTTTGGTATTATAATAACAATGCCTGTGGGCATTTCGCAGGCGGATTCAGGAAACGATCCAGGAGGAAATGGTTGTTATGAACAAAATGATGAGGAGACTGGTTTCAGCGGCTGTTGCAGTTTTTATGCTTGGGGCTTCGGCCGGCTGTGGACGGACCAGGGTGACTTTGGAAAAATATCCCGACACGGTGGTGGCGACGTTGGGAGATACGAAGATTTATCTGGATGAGGTCAATTATATGGCCAGAGCGAGCCAGTATACCAACGAGCTTTATTACGCCATGTACGGTATGGATCCCAGTACCATGTGGCAGTCTGATCTGGGCACGGGAACCACCATGGAGACCTATAGTAAGGAAAGCGTTATGAAAGGCGTTTACCAGACGTATGTCCTGAAAGCCAAGGCCGAGGAGCTGGGCATTGCCCTCAGTGAGGACGAGCTGAAAAAGGTGGACGAGGCGGCCAGCCAGACCATGAAAGATATGGACGAGGCTGTAAAGGATGCGACAAATATCACGGAAGAGCGGTTAAAGGAAATTATCACTGCCAATGCTCTTGCCATGAAAGCCTACCAGGAAGCGATCAAGGATGTGGATACGGAGGTTAGCGACGAGGAAGCCGCCCAGAGAATTATCCGCTATGTCCTGGTGAAAGACGGAGAGGACGCCGAGGCTGCAAAGACTCAGGCAGAGGAGATTAAGGGCCGCGTGGAAGGCGGGGAAAATTCCGAAGAGGCCATGAAGGCGATTGCCGAAGAGAACGAGAACTTTACTTACAATACCAACACCTATGGAGCCGGGGACTTTGACAATGAGGTGGGAAATCTGGGAATGTCCCTTAAGACCGGGGAGACTGGAAGTGTTTATCAGGAAGGCTACGGTTGGTATGTGGTCTACTGTGAGACAGACTTTGACCGGGAAGCGACAGATAATGAGAAGCCGACCATTATTTCCAAGAGACAGAGCGAGAAGTTCCAGACAGTCTATGCGGAGTGGGTGAAGGAGATGCCTTCTTTCAAAGTGGACGAGAAGGTGTGGAGTCAGATTGTCTTTGACAGCAATCTGTTTAAGGTGCCGGAAACCACGGCGGCGCCGGAGACTACCTCTGCTGGAGAGACTGGTACTTCGGGAGCGGCCGAGACGGCGGAGGAAACCTCTGCTGCAGCAGAAACAGACGCGACACAGAGCAGCGCTGCCGAGACAGCGGGCGAATGATATCGATGCCCGAAGGGACAGGAACAGAGAGGGTCCGAACCTGCTTGGCCATAGCTTTACAGTAAAAAAATTTAACAGAATTAACAGAGAGAGAAGGCAGCCAGTTGAGAGATTGGCTGCCTTGTTGATAATCGAGGTGGAAAGATATGAAACGCAGGATGGAAATCAACGGCCTTCTGGTTGAGGCGGAGTACTCAGATAAAACGGTAGAGACCATATTTCTGCCATTATTATCCGGGCTTTGCCGGATGCAGAGGGAGCTTGGACGGCGTCTTATCGTGTTTCTTGCGGCTCCGCCCGCAACAGGGAAAAGTACGCTGGTAAAATTCCTTGCAGGACTTTCCAGAGAAAGGCCGGAACTGATTCCTGTGACGGCAGCGGGAATGGACGGGTTTCATCATTATCAGGAATACTTGCTTTCCCATACCGTTTTTCGGGACGGGGAGGAGATTCCCATGACTTTGGTGAAAGGGGCGCCAGTGAGCTTTGATCTGGAAGCTTTTCGGAAACGGCTTTTTCGGATACGGACAGAAAAGGTATGTCCCTGGCCGGAATATAACCGGAAGATCCATGACCCGGTGGACAACGCAGTTTGGATGGAAGGCGATCTTGTGATCATTGAGGGAAACTATCTGCTTCTTGACGAAGAAGGGTGGAGGGATCTGAAACATGACGCAGATTATACGATACGGATTCTGGCAAAGGAGGAGGATGTGAGGGAGAGACTTGTCTGGCGGCGGGCTGGCAATGGAGTGCCTTTGGAAGAGGCGAGATACATGGTCGAAAGCAACGACCTTCCCAATGTTCGACTTTGTATGGAACGGTCTGTGGAAGGAGATATCACTTTGCGTCTGGAAGAGGACGGGAATTATACCTATGTATCCGGAAGGTGGCCGTGAGGAAAGGCTGGATATGCGGTACGGGCGGATACGCGGCGCGAACAGACATACAATACTTGGATTTGAGATGAGGAAAAGGAGAATTTGATATGGCAAAGTGGCTTGACGATGCAGTGTTTTATGAAATCTATCCCCAGTCTTTTAAGGATACAAACAGCGACGGAATCGGAGATTTCAACGGGATCCGGGAGAAGCTGGACTACATAAAAGATCTGGGCTGCAACGCTGTCTGGATGAATCCCTGTTTTGAGTCTCCTTTTGGGGATGCCGGTTATGATGTTTCTGATTATTACAAAGTAGCGCCCCGGTACGGGACCAACGACGATCTGAAAAAGCTGATTGACGAAATCCATGACCGGGATATGCATATTCTTTTGGACCTGGTACCGGGTCATACTTCTGTGGAGCACGGATGGTTTCAGGAGTCCATGAAGGCGGAGAAGAATGCGTATACCGATCGCTACATCTGGACGGACAACATCTGGGAAGTACCGGAGGGGATGGGCGCTCTTCGAGGGATTTCCGACAGGGACGGTTCCTGCGCAGTCAATTTCTTCTCCAACCAGCCGGCGCTAAACTATGGATATTACCGGCCGGAACGCTCCTGGCAGCAGGATATGGATGCTCCCGGACCAAGGGCGACACTGGAAGAGCTCAAGAGGATTATGCGGTTTTGGCTGACCGTAGGCTGTGACGGCTTCCGGGTGGATATGGCCGGATCGCTGGTAAAGCAGGATGAAAACGGAAAGGGAACCATAAAGCTATGGCAGGAAATACGGGCCTTTTTGGACAGGGAATTTCCGGAAGCGGTGATGATTTCCGAATGGGGAGAGCCGGATAAATCCCTGGAGGGAGGCTTCCATATGGACTTTCTGCTTCATTTCGGACCTTCTCATTATAATGATTTGTTCCGGTGCGAGGAGCCGTATTTTTCCGGCCGGGGAAAGGGCGATGTCTCAGAATTTGTCCGGATTTATAAAGAAAATTATGAGAAAACCTGTCGGAAAGGGTTGATCTGTATTCCTTCCGGCAATCACGATATGGCGAGACTGGCCAGAACACTCCACGGAGAAGAGCTTAAGGTGGCGTTTGCATTCCTGCTTTCCATGCCAGGGGCGCCTTTTATTTATTACGGCGACGAGATCGGTATGCGCTATGTGGAGGGGCTTACTTCTGTAGAAGGCGGGTATGATAGAACCGGCGCCCGCTCTCCTATGCAGTGGGACAGCTCCATAAACGCAGGTTTCAGCCTGGCTGGGGAAGAAAAGCTGTATGTTCCATTGGATCCGGCGACGGATCGCCCGACGGTGGAAAAACAGATGGCAGCTCGGGATTCTCTTTACCAGGAAGTAAAAGCGCTGATTGCATTCCGCCAGGAACACCCGGCGCTTAAGAGCTGGGGAGATATTGATTTTATCTACGTCGAAAAGAATGCATATCCTTTGGTATATCTGAGAAGCATGAGGGAGGAGCGGATTCTTGTAATTTTAAATCCTTCCCACAGGTCGGTTTCTTTTGACTGTGACCTGTGGTGTGGCGAGAGTCAGAAAGGAGTCAATTCTGCCTTGCCAAAGCATCTGCCGGAGCCGCTTCGCATTTTTGGCGGGGAGATTGTCATCAAAGACAAAACCGTGACAGTTCCGGGAGGATTTTATGGCTTTTACCGCGTATAGAGGCAGATATTTAACCGCGACAGAGAAATACCGAAATCCGGATAGACTTTGAGGAGAGGGAAGGTATTCTAATAGTATTTCGGTCAGAAATGAAAAGTTATTTGATTGAAATCAAGATGACTCCATGGTAGCATATTGTTAAAACATTGTGCTAAAAATTACGGAAATACACGGATGACTTACTAGAGAAATTGAGGAAAGGAGGAGCTATGTTTTTTTTTTCAGGGGATAAGGCTAAAGAGTCTGATATGCTGAGTGTTTTAAGGGACCTAATTGACAATTGGGAAAATGAGGTAGTGGAGTTTAAGGAAGCTGGAAAGGATTATGATAAAGATAAAATAGGGAAGTATTTTTCTGCCATCAGTAATGAGGCAAATCTGAAAAATCTTCAGTTTGGCTGGCTTGTTTTTGGTGTGAAGAATAAAACAAGAGAGATTGTTGGAAGTGATTATAGAAATACAAAAGGACTAGATACTTTAAAACAGGAGATTGCTATTGGGACTACCGGAGGAATTTCCTTTATTGATATTATTGAGATATATCCAACCGTTCGTGAAGAAGAAAAACGGGTAATTATGTTTCAAATTCCAGCGGCGGCAACGGCAATTCCAACGGGGTGGCAGGATCATTTTTATGGAAGAAACGGTGAGTCATTAGGCGCACTTTCTGTGGAAGAACTGGACCGGATTAGAGGACAGGAGAAAAAAGATTGGTCAAAGCAATTTTTGGAAGGAGCATCTATTCAATGCTTGAATAAAGAGGCTTTGAAAATAGCAAGGGAAAAATACAAAGAAAAAATGAATCGCCCTTATATCGTTGAAGAGGTTGACAGAATGACGGACGAGGAGTTTTTGACAAAATTAAAATTAATGCAAAATGGAAAACTTACTAATGCTGCTATGCTTTTGCTAGGCAATGAGGATTATGACTATCTTTTTACAACCGTGCCAGAAGCCTCATGGCGATTATTCAATCACAAAAATGATATTCAGGATTATGAAATATTTAAAATTCCTTTTCTTACTTTGAGTGATCGCATTTTTTCTCAAATACGTAATCTGACATATCGCTATATGCCCAATCAACTAACGCTTTTTCCAACAGAGACAAAGCAATATGATATGTGGCTGTTGCGAGAGCTGATGAATAATTGTATTGTCCATTCAGACTATTCTCTTGGCGGGCGCATTTATCTGAATGAATTTGAAGATTATATCGTTTTGATAAATCCAGGAACTTTTTTGCCGGGAAGTGTGGAGCCAATTTTAAAGGCAAGTTATAATCCGCCTTTTTATCGGAATCAGCTTTTAGCTGAAACGATGGTCAAATTGAATATGATTGATACACAAACGATGGGGATTCGTAGAGTTTTTAGAATACAACAGGAAAAATATTTCCCATTGCCAGATTATGATTTAAATATTCGACAACAGGTCAAGGTTACAGTGTATGGAAAAGTATTGGACGAAAATTACACACAGGTTTTGTTCCAAAATCCGGATTTTGATTTAACCACTGTTTATCTGATGGATCGTGTGCAGAAACACGAATCTATATCAAAAGACGTAGTAAAGTATCTGCGGAGACTGAAGGTGATTGAGGGGAAGATGCCAAATATCTATATTTCAGCTTCATTGGCCGCCAATGAAGAAGAGAAAGCACAATATGTAAAAAATAGAGGATTTAATGAAGAAGCTTATAAGAAATGGATTATAAACTATCTTGAGACATATGGAAGTGGAAAAAAGAAGGATTTTCTGATATTATTGAGAGATAAACTGCCAGATACGATGGATGCCAGACAAAAATTAATTAAGGTACAGAATTTATTGCAGGCATTAAGAAAAGAAGGCGTGATCACATTAGATTCAAATAACCTTAGAACGGGAAATTGGATATTAGTAAAATCTAATTTATAGAGGAAAGAAAATTAGATTTTATTAGATTATTTATTAGATGGAGCGTCACATTTTTTGCAAAAATCCGGAATATTGTGGCTTTAAGGTGGAAAAGTACGGATTTATACAAGGGAAAGATGGAATGAATTAAATTAATTGTGGTAGATGCCGGAAGAAAATATTAGATTCTTTACAAGATATCTTTTTCAAAGCCATTGTTATCATTTGGCATGTATCAAAATATCCCTTTAGAGATGCGTTATTGTTATTCAGTACTTTGTGAGGTATAAAATTCCTTCGTTTACAAATACTAGTATCACGCAAAATACCAGTATGGATAAACGGAGGAATTTTATTATGAAAGCAACAGGAATCGTGAGAAGGATAGACGACTTGGGCCGGGTGGTAATTCCAAAGGAAATTCGCCGGACTTTGCGGCTCAGAGAAGGCACGCCCTTAGAGATTTTTACAGACAGGGAAGGCGAGATTATCCTGAAAAAATATTCTCCCATGGCGGAGCTTGGGAATTTTGCGAAGCAGTATGCGGACGCCCTGGCCCAGTCTACGGGGCTTGCAGTCTGTGTTACTGACAGAGACCAGGTGATCGCAGTGGCGGGCGGAGCGAAAAAGGAGCTTCTGCAGAAGGGGATCAGCAAGGCGCTGGAGCAGTCCATTCTCAACAGAAACAATGTGACAGCGGGCAAAGAGGAAGGGCAGTTTATTCCGGTGACAGACGAGGATGCGGAAGAATATTCCGGAGAAGTGACTGCAGTGATTCTCTGCGAGGGAGACGCCATTGGCTCTGTACTTTTGCTCTCTAAGGATCCCAAATATAAGATGGGGACTCTGGAGCAAAAGCTTGCCCTGACAGCAGCCGGTTTTCTGGGAAGGCAGATGGAAAGCTGACGTGAAATGCGTTACCTCCTTCGGGAATCCCAGTCTTGCTATTCAGCAGAAAAAGCAGTATGCTTATCCCAGGAGGATAAAACAATGGAGACAAAAGAAAGTTACACGTTTGAGGAATTGAAGGAAATCATCGCCACGCTCCGCTCAGAGCACGGCTGTCCCTGGGACAGGGCCCAGACTCATGAGTCGATGAAAAAGTGTTTGCAGGACGAGTGCGATGAAGTTTTAGAAGCCATTGAACACAAAGATATGGAAAATCTCTGTGAGGAGCTTGGAGACATCCTTTTACAGGTTATGCTTCACAGCCGAATTGCAGAAGAGGCCGGAGAGTTTACTGTGGAAGAGGTTATTTCTGTTCTGTGCCGGAAGATGATTCGGCGCCATCCTCATGTATTTGGCGGAGAAAGCTATGAGACGGCGGAGGAGAGCAAGTCTCGTTGGGACGAAATCAAACGTCAGGAGAAGGAAGCCAAAAAACGGGGGATTCGTTTATAGGGGCAGAAAATGGCCGGGGTTAAGACTTCAGGAAACGCCGGAAAGTTTCAGGAATAGAGGAATTTTCTTGACAAAACGCTCGTATCAGTTTATAAATAATGGAGAGTAATATTGATTTCTAGGAACAACCGTAGGAGGAACAGTTATTATGAACAAAACTGAATTGATTGCAGCGGTGGCCGAGCAGGCCGAGCTGTCCAAAAAAGATGCTGAAAAGGCTGTATCCGCATTGATTGACGTCATCAGTGACGAACTGGTAAAGGGGGAGAGAGTACAGCTTGTCGGCTTTGGTACTTTCGAGGTATCTGAGAGAGCTGAAAGAGACGGAAGAAATCCGAGAACCGGTGAGACCATGAAGATTGCGGCTTCCAGGATGCCGCGTTTCAAGGTTGGAAAAGCCCTTAAGGACAAGGTAAACGGCTGATCAGGTTTTGAACGATTACACGAAACTGCCGCAGATATCTGCGGCAGTTCATTTTTATGCTGAGGCCCGTGCAGAGGAAACATACCACTGAAGTGGTGCACGGGCCGCGCGGCGAGTGGGGGAAGATAAATTTTCCCTACTCGATTTGGACAGAAGGAGCAGAAGATGAGACTGGATAAATATTTAAAAGTTTCGCGGATTATTAAGCGACGGACTGTGGCAAATGAGGCCTGCGACAGCGGCCGTGTATTTGTCAATGGGAAACAGGCCAGGGCCTCCTTAAACATCAAAGAGGGGGACGTGATCGAAGTACAGTTTGGAAACCGCTTCGTAAAGGCGGAGGTCCTGAAAGTACAGGAGAGCACAAAAAAAGAGGATGCCGGGGAAATGTTCCGTTACCTGTAGGCATAGGCCCTCTTTTTTCTGCATAGAATCCAGGTAGGATATGCGGAAGGGAGCGACGGGGAATGGAGGAACAGAGGCAGAGAATAAAACCTCACAAGGTGACACTGGATAAGCGGGCTTATGCGGTCATAAGCGGCGTGGACGACGTGATATCTTTTGATGAAAAAGAAGTGATTCTGGAAACGACCCTTGGACGTCTGACGGTAAAGGGGGAGGATATGAAAGTGAGCCGTCTGACAGTGGAACAGGGCGAAGTAGAAATCGGAGGCAGGATGGACAGTTTTGTCTATTCAGAAAGCCGTGGCAGAAAGGCGCAGGGCGAATCCCTTTTAAGCCGCCTGTTTAAATAATGAGTGGTATGATTTACCAGGAGGCGGATTTTCTACTGGTATCTTTGCTGTGGGGGATGGGACTGACGGCAGTATATGACATTCTCCGCATTGCAAGAGCAGCAATCAGACATGCTTCTTTTGTCGTGGCAGTGGAGGATTTTCTGTATTGGATTTTTGCTGCTTTTGCTCTGTTTTTCCTCTTGTTTTCCATGAATGACGGAAATCTCCGTTGGTATGCCCTGGCCGGAGCCGCCGCAGGAATGTGGCTTTACCATATTACTTTGAGCCGCTTGCTTGTCAAATGGCTGGGAACGGCTCTTGGGTTTGTTGTCAAAGGACTTGCTTTTCCACTAAAAATCTTAGGCCGGCTATTGAAAAAGCAGAGAAGATGGCTTACAATAAAGTGCAAGAAGATCTTGCTCCAAAAGAAAAAACATAGAAAGAGACCCCAGATTGCCGAAGAGAACAGAAAATCAAAGAAAAAATCAGAAAAGACAGAAAAAACGGAGGGAAGCCGTGGCGGGAGGCAGAGAAAAGAAAGAATACAGAAGACAGAGTAAAACAGTCGTCCTGGGGATTCTTCTGGTGACGTTTCTCTTTTGTGGCGTTTTATTTTACAGGACCAAGACGTTACAGGCGAAAGAGAACCGGTATGGGGCGAGGGAGACGGAGCTGCAGGGACAGATTGAGGAAGAGCGAAAGAAAGCGGAAGAACTGGAAGAGCGAGAAATTTATATGCAAACGAAAAAATACATAGAAGAGATTGCAAAGACAAAGCTGGGTCTTGTAAATCCCGGGGAAACGCTTTTAAAACCAAAAGAAGAATAGAAAACAAAACAGGGGCCTTTTCCTGTCTGGCTTGATACGCTGGACAGGGAAAGGCATTTTTGTTTTATAGAAAAGTGCGTCCTATGAAACAAAAATGTTCCACTTTATTGCATAGGAAACTCCGCTCCCCATAGGACAAAAGCCCTCCAGGGGATCGTAAGGGTCTGCCCCAGCGAGGCGAAGGTACTGCGGCGGAGCAGAAAATGTTGCTGACGCAACTCGCCGCTGGCGGAGAATCCTGCTTCTGCAGGATTTTTTTCGAAAGCTTCGGAGTTTCAAGAAATGTGTTTGTCGAAAACTTTTTTAAAAGGGCTCTCCCCTTTCGACAGCCTTTCCAGACTCAGAGCGTTATAATAGTCTCTCAGGGAGGAATCGTCATGAAAAGGGAGACATTTATCAGAGCAGCTCTGGCTTTGTCGGCCGGTTTTATCCTGACGGCATTTTTGGCTCAGGGAAAGGCGCTGGCCTCTGTTGTGAGAGTTGGCCTTTATTTTAGCGTATTATTTACCGGTTATAAATATGGGGCAGGAATCGGAGCCGTGACAGGAACTGGTTGCGGGATTCTGGAAACAATTATGCGGGAAGATATTTCCTGTATGGGGCTTTTGTGTCTGGCGGGTGTTCTGGCGGGGATATTTCGCAGTCTTGGAAAAATCGGGAGCGCCATGGGCTTTTTGGCCGGTACAGCGATTCTGGGGCTTTTGTATCTTCCCCAGGAGGTCAATCAGGGAATTGGCGGTTTTTTTGCGGCAGCGACGGCTTTTTTGCTGGTGCCGGAAACGCTTCTTGTCAGAGAGGAAATCAGGAAAGAGCCAATTCGTCCGATTTCTTTTTATATGCCGGGAAAGGAACGGACAGCGGCGGAACGGGTGAAATCTGTATCCGATTCTATGGAACGGTTGGCCAAAACCTTTCAGACGCCGGAAGAGGTTCCGGAGGAGACGGATGAAAATGTAGTGTCAGAGGGGATTCCGGTTATTCCCGGTGATGTGGCGTCGATTTCTTTGGAAGGACTGGCCTGGAAAGGGCGATATGAGGAATGTCGGGAAGCGGTGGCGGAAAGTTTTCAGGAAATGGAGCGGATTCTTTCAGAGCTTTCTGTAGATATTGCCTCCACTGGAGACGTCTCTGAACAGTACAGGGACAGGCTTTCCAGAGAGCTGAGGTTTCGCCGGGTCCGTCTGACGAATCTGACGATACTGGAAAAGGGCGGAGAAAAACGGGAAATTTATTTGCGGGTGAAAGCAGCGGGAAATAGATGTATGACGGTACGGGAACTTTCCGAAACGGTCAGCCGGGTTCTGGAGGAGCGATTTGTCCCGGCCATGGATAGCAGAAGGATTGTAACCAGGGAATCTTGTATGGTGCGGCTGATGAAAGCGCCAAAGTATATGATGCTTCATGGGATTTCCAGGGCTTCCAGAGGGGAGAAGGAACTTTCTGGGGATAATTTTACTTTTTGCAGATTACCGGATGAAAGGATGCTTTTTGGGGTAGCAGATGGGATGGGGTCTGGCAGCAGGGCATTCAAAGACAGTGAAGTAGTGATGGAAATGGCAGAACAGCTTCTTTCCAGCGGTTTTCGTCTGGAACAGGCTTTGAAACTTATGAATGCAGTACTGCTCCTGAAGGAACAGGAACAGCGGCCAATCACAGTGGATCTGGCTGTGGCGGATTTATATAGCGGGGTCTGCCGGTTTGCGAAAGCCGGCGGTGTGACGACGTTTGTGAAAAAAGGGCGGAACATTGAGACGATACGGGCCGAGGGCCTTCCGGCCGGTGTTTTGAGCAGCGCCCGTCCGGAATATCTGGAACGGAATTTGGAGGATGGCGACAAGATCGTTATGGTGACGGACGGCGTCCTGGACGCGCTGGCCGGGGAAGATAAGGAAGAGACAATGAGAGAAATCCTCTCCTGCATCTCCGGAGAAAACCTGCAGGATGTGACGGATGAAATTTTGCGGTATGCGAAGCTTTCCGAAGAAAGTAACCGGGATGATATGACGGCATTGGCGGTTGGGATATGGAGAACGTAGGGGGGGCTGGAGGACTGTTTCTCGCAGATACGGCTGAAAAGCGCCTACCATCTGCCTCGAAAAAGTCCCCCGCCCGTCGAGAGGGTTTTCGTGGAGGTGGTTGGGAAAGGCCTGCCGGCAGCACAGAAAGGTCGTCGGCCGCTCGGGAAAGGAGTATCAACGCCGAAGGTCCGCCGGTGGTCCAGGTGGAGTGAGCTTGTATGGGAATGGCTGGGAAGGGCGGACTGTCAGCATATAGGGGGGCTGGAGGACTGTTTCTCGCAGATACGGCTGAAAAGCGCCTACCATCTGCCTCGAAAAAGTCCCCCGCCCGTTGAAAGAGTTTTTCGTGGGAGTGGTTGGAGAAGGTGGACTGGTAGTATAGAAAGATCACTGGACGTTTGGAAAAGGAGTATCAGCGTGTAGGGGGGCTGGAGGACTGTTTCTCGCAGATACGGCTGAAAACCGCCTACCGTCCGCCTCGAAAAAGTCCCCCGCCCGTTGAAAGAGTTTTTGATGGAGAGGCTGGAGAAGGCGGACTGTTAGTTTGGCAAGGGTTTGTAATGAATGGGTTCTGTTTCTGGTATCATGCTGTTTAATGTGCGGGCTGCGGCCTGGGCCAGCCTGGTGGTAGTTTCTCTATCCATATTTTTTTCAGATGCCCGAATGACGACAGACTTTGGTTCTTCATACTGGTATATTTCTGGCCAGGTGCTCTCCGGGATCAGTACCAGGCCGCCGTCTGTCTGAGATCCTCCAAGGCTGACAACGCCGGCTATCTGATACAGGCGGCCCTCTACCTCGATGGTCTCGCCCACCGGATCCGTTCCTGAGAATAGGGCATTGGCTGAACGGCCGTCAAGAAGAGCTACCTGTCTTTTTTCTTCGACATCCCGCTCAGTGAGTCCCCGTCCCTTTTCCACCTGAAAACCGGAGGCTGAGAGAAAATCAGGGTCTATACCCAAAATATTTCCTGCATGTAGTTCGTCCATTCCATGATAGACGTTCCCTTTGTCTCTCCAGTAAAAGGCGGCCGCCTTGGCTATCTGTTCTTTTCCTTCGAGTTCCGGGAGGAGCCGGTCTGCCAGAGAGAGGAGGGAGGAAGGCGTAGCTTCTATAGAAAAGTCACAAAAAGTTCCATCTGAAAAGGCGGGGCATATTACCATACAATTCCTTCCGAAAGCCGTCCATGCTCCCTCGGCGGCCGTTTCTGCTTCCATGGTTTCTATATCAGAGATTTTCTTTACATCCTTCTCGTTCCACCGCATACCAAGCTGGAAAGACAGAAAACTGACGCCCATAGTCAGGAGCAGGCCAAGAAAAACAAGCCGGCGTTTCTTTTTTTCCATTCTCCCCTCTCCCTTCATTCCCCAGACGCTTCTGTCCGAATTTCCATTTCTGTGCCGTAGACGAGTCGAACACTTGCGCCTTCCAGCCCGGCGGCTTCTTTTGGATAAGCCAGATAGTCTTTTTCCGTGATTCCCTCAAGAATCTCCGTATTGGTTCCCTCAAAGCTTCTTCCGATTTTTACCGGCCGCTTTTCCAGGCGGTTATTGCCGTCCATGGCGTATACGAAAGCGGAACCATTTTCGTAAAACAGAAGCGCATCCGGTAAAACCAGGCCGCCTCCTGCAGGAGCTTCTCCTGTCGTCTGCTCAAAAAGCGTCCGGGGGATCATTACTTCCATCACATCTCCGGCCCCGATCCCTTTTGCATCGGTCAGGGAGGCAGAAAAACAATAATAACTCATGGCAGGATTTTCCGTACCGCCGCTTGCTACGGATCCTATGGTTTCCCTGCCGGAAGCGTCATTTGTTCCATTTCCTGTTTCCGGATCTTTTTCTATTGACTGAAGGACAGCCTCGAAGGAGACCTCTTTTTCCCGGACTCTTGCAGATACGGAGAACTTGTCTCCAGGCTTTAAGCTAGCTGCCAGCATCTCGTTCATTTGGCCCTTTAAAGAATTTCCGGTCCTCCCCTGAAGTACGAGTATCGGCTGTCCTGAGTGGGCAGCTTCCGCCGGCTCCATCGCTATTCGGACCTGCCCGTCTGCCTTCGCTGTCAAGACACCCTCTTCAATCTCCGCTTGTAGAGTTTTCGTCTGAAGCTCTGCTTCCCGGATGGAAAGCTCCAGGTTTTTATATTCCAGGCTCCGTTCCCGGATAGCCTGTGCCAGTTCTTCCTTCGTATATCCCTGGGGAGCATTTTCCAGCCCTCCCAGCGCCCCGTCCAACGCCTCGTCATCAAAATTTTCAAAGGAATCGGCGGGAGCCGTTTCACTGTTCGGAGCAGAGGGGGTTTCTTCCGACGGCAGAGTACTCTCCTCTGGTATGCTGGTTTCTGGTATCTCTGTCTCCGGCCTTCTGGTTTCCGATATGCTGGTTTCTGGTATCTCTGTTTCCGGCCTGCTGGTTTCCGATATGCTGGTTTCTGGTATCTCTGTTTCCGGCCTGCTGGTTTCCGATATGCTGGTTTCTGGTCCCTCTGTTTCCGACGCGCTGGTTTCCATCTCGTCTGTTACTGGCGTACTACTTTCCGGAGTGGAAGCCTCGCTCTGTGATGAACTGGTTTCTTTTTCCGACGTTTCTACGGAGGGTTCTGTACTTTCACTTTCCGTCGTTGATGCAGAACTTTCTTCCGGAGAACTACTCTCATCTTTGCTCTCAGAAGAATCGTCTGATTCAGAAGGAGGCTCCTCCTGTATGATTTCCTCATAGACTTTTCCATCAAAAGTCCAGACAAGGAGGGGGGCCTGGATACTCCCTTCATCCTCTACAATCACAAACCGGCCGCAACGACCAAGCCGAACCAGAATAGCGGTCACTTCCGGAGCCACTTCCCCTCCCTTCCTTATATAATATACATAAGGATCTTGTGCCGTCCCGTTTCCGCCAGAGGGTACCGAGGTTTTGTCAACCCGCTCATATACGACAGGCGCGTTGCCTGGCCTTTCTTCTTCCACAAGCCCCTCCAGGCTTTCTTCAGCAGAAATAACCGGGACTTTTTCGCCTGTTCTATTTCCGACGAAAGAGAGAAAAGACTTTTCACCTGTCCTGACTTTGGCAAAAGAAACTGCAGGGCTCCTGCTACCACCAGCCTTTCCCAGGCCTAGACCCTCTCGCCTGGGCTTTGTCGCCCTTAAAGTTCCGATAAAACTTCCCAGCCGTTCCAGATAGATCCGCTGGTTCCTCAGAGTTTGTTCCACTCCGGAAAGCTCCTCCTCCAAACGCGTGCAGTCATAGCGAAGCAATGGGGTTCCGGCTTCCACCATCTGTCCTTCTTTCACATAGAGTTCCACAGCCGGTTTCCGGCTGTCGTAATAATAGGCCGTTAAGGAGCCGGCTTCCACTGTGGCGGGAACCCTTATCGCGTCGGACCACTTTTTATTTCGGAGCCCCTCCACGGAATAGACAGAGACACATTCTCCTCTGTCTGGGAAAAGTTTCCGAAGTCCCATGCCGGACAAAAATCCGCCGAGCAAAAGGACTGCAGCACATCCCGCCGCGAGCGCTCTTGTCTTTCCCGTCCAGGTCTGTTTTTCCATGCCGTATACCTCCTCACTCTCCGAAATCGGCTTTTTGCCCTTCCTCCAGAAGCGCGGAGGGCCATGCTAGATAATCTGTCATAGATAACCCCTCTGTCACCTGCCAGGCGTTCTGCCTGTCGTTATAGACGCCCAGGATAACTGGACGCTTTTCTATCTGTCCAGATTCTCCCACCACCCATACCCAGGGCTCTCCGGACGCATCTTCCACATATCCTTCGGGCAGAAGGATTTTAGCGTCTGCTACAGATTTTTTCTCCTGTTCCAGGTCTGCTTTTTCTTCCCCAGGCTCTGCTTTCCCGATATAAATGTGTTGGCCCGGCAGAAAACCTTCCGCATCCATGACGGTCCCACACACTGGGTACATGGAAGCCCTGGCAGCGCCGGAGGACGTTTCACTTTTTGCAGGAGTTTCAGAATCAGTACGGCTTACCGTTCCCTTGCAAGAGTTTTTTCCATCTCTGGAAGTGAGCGTCACCGTATCCCCGGCCTGAAAATCTTTCAACTCCTCTTCACTGACAGAAAACTGAAATTTATAAGAACCTTCTGAAACAATGGAGAGGCTTCCATTGTTTGAGTCTATTTCTGTCACGACTCCCTCACAGGGAGAGACTACGTCCCTTACTGCCAGCTTTTCTTCCAGAATCGCAACCTCCCGGTCTTTCCGGCCAAGCTCGTATTCTTTTTGTTCCAGATCCGCCTGTGCGTTCAAAATCTGTAGGCCATAGTCCTCCTTCTGAGATGCTTCTGCCTGATTTCGTTCCTGTTTCAGAGTCCGGATCTGGAGTTTTGAATTTTCCAGATCAAAGAGTATCTGTTCCCGGTCTAAAAGGAGCTGTTCTTTTTCCAGAAGGAGGGAAGCATTGTCATAGGTCGCGAGGATGGAGCCTTCCTTCACCGGATCCCCTACTTCTACCAGAAAACCACCGGTCTCCCGGCCCTCGTCCAACCGCACAGTCACCGCTTCTTTTCTGGAAAGAATCCCTAGGAACCGGCTCCTTAAGGCCTCCTCCTCCGCATATCCAGTGAGGGATGCCACAGACTGTACGGAGATAAGCTGTTCACTGTTTCGCTTTGGAATAGAAGGCGTACCCAGATAAAGGCCCAGGCCTACAGCCGAAAAGAACAGAGCAACCGCTCCAAATACCATCCATTTTCTTTTCATGATACACTTCCCTCCTCATAAGCCTGGATATAAAACCATGCGCCGGCCGTAAGGGCCAGACACCAGTAAATCAGCCGCATCGCCGTCAGCCGGTACATGGAATAGCCTGTAAGCAGCGGGAGCAGCGAAAGATAAGGCTCTCCCGTAAACCCCATCAGGTATAGAAAGACTGGAAGCAAGAGGGCCAGGCTGCCCAGAAGAATGGTATGGACCAGATTTCCGCTCTGTTTAGAGAGCCAGAGAATCAACCCGACCACCACTGCCGTCCCCAGATATCGGGAAAGGCCAACTAACGCCAGATAGCCCCACAGGGGAATATTGAAAGGAATGTCTGATAGTACAGGAAGGCTCTTTAAAGGAGCCCCAAGCCCGGCCGTCCCATAGGCAGAAAACACCGTCAGATAACGGGGCAGGAAAGCAATCCCCAGGGCCAGCGTTCCATAGAGAAGTCCGGTCAGGTATTTTTTTCGACAAATTTCGCCGCCACCGCGGATACAGGTTCGCTGCAGAAATTCCACCTGACTGGTTTTTTCTACTGAAAATACGGAAGCCAGCCCCACTGTCAGGAAGAATACCAGCTTTCCAACATCCGTGACATCCACCCGCTGTCCCTGGCGATTCAGAAGTGTTTCCCAACCAGAAGCGTAGAAAAGCTCTGCGTCTGTCCCGTTTCGCACCTGGGTCAACACATATTCATACTGATTGAGCGCCCTCTCGAAGCCGTCACGGGCATTCTGAGTCGCCTGCATTTCCATTTTGGCTTTTTCCGCTTCTTCCAGTGAACCATTCCCTGCCGCATAGGCTTTCGCCGCCAAATCTGCCAGCCGTCCAATCTCATCGAACCGCTTTTGCTCCTCCTGATATCGACTGGCAACCTCTTGCAAAGGGACGTCTTTAGCCCAGTTTACATACTGGCGGTAAAACAATTCTTCCGCATTCGGGTGAATCTGAAAATCCCTGTAATGGTTCCACTGAAACAAAAAGAATACAACCAGCAAAAGGCCGGCCCGCTCCATCACAAATACTTTGAAAAATTCTTTCCCGAAAAGACCCACTCGAATGCTTCGTCTCTTGGCGTTTCGTTTTCCTTTCCGTCGTTTTTTTAAGAGACCCTTCCACCAGGACAAAACGCAGTTCTCCGAACTCAGAGCAGAAACTTCCTTTGTATAATGTACCAGAGTGAAGGAGCAGGAAAGTCCTGACACCAGGATGGCTGTCGCAAGGATCATCGGGATCACCTCCACCGGATACCCGAAGAGGTTCATGTTCCAGTAATTCCCCAGGAACCAGGAAGCGTCTGTCATACATACCAAATTTAGGATCTTGAGTGGACTTAAGTAGGAATGAAGCCCAATGGTCAGATAGAGAACAAACTGGACAAAGAGGGTTCCCGCCGAAGCCAGAGAGGCGCTGACGCCATTTCGGAATACGGTACATAGACAAAACAGCAAAGATGCGAAGGTGAGAGACGCCAGTATCTTGGCTCCGAGGAATGCTGTTAAGTATTGCCCGGCCGTCATGGCGTAAGGAGACGCCAGCATCCCCCTGAGACTTTGGACAGGACGCGCCAGGTCCCCAAGCCCCAGGATCTGCCCGGACAGAAACAGGCTGGATCCGTAAAAGACCAGAGTGGTGGCGGCAGAGGAGATGAGCATGACCAGAAGTTTTGATGTTATGGTCTCCAGATAGCCCTTTCTGGTAGGCTTGATAAGGAGCAGCGTCCCACCCTCCCGCTCGCCAGTCATCATGGAGAGAGCCAGAAGCAGAAATACTGCTAAAAGTAGTACATCTGTAAGCTTGAACTCCGTCGCCAGAAGAATCCCTTCAGAATCAACTGCCGGGAGCTTTGTTCCTTTCAGATGCTCGTAAACCGGCGGGGTCCGTTCAATATTCCGGTAGGAGAAGGTTCCCGGATTCCCGAAAAGGGACGAGGAGGTCATAATCTCTGCCTCCTCGTCAATGCTTTCCAAGTAGTCCTCATAATGGGCCACAGACGAAACCTGAGCGAGTACATCCAGGATCAGCTTCTGCTCGTTGTAAAAATTTGTCATATATACGAGATAACTGCCCTCCGGATCCAGGTCCGGATACTTGTTCAGAATCTTCTCATTGCGCCGGCGAAAATCTTGCCTGGCCTCTCTGGTGGACTCGGCGTAATTATCCGTCCACTCTCGCCAGACAGCGACTGCTTCCAGAAGCTCCTTCTGCCCGGCCAGCCGTTCCTCCGCCTCCAGGGCCGTGAGTCCTGAGAGATCCTCATAGACTCGTCCCACGTCCTTTCTGGTGTAACGCCAGTCAATTTTTACTCCCGCTTCCCGATATAACATCAGGATGTTAAAAATAAACAAAAATAGAATCAGGACCGGGACAAGCCGCTTCCCAAAGAGCTTTTTGTATTCATAGAAAACGAGACGCCCCATCCTTTTCCTCCTTCCATGCCAAGAACAACCGTCAAACAACATTCCGCCTTATCAGATAGTGTTTTGTCCGCCCTATTCTCGGAAATAGGAAAGATACACGTCCTCCAGCCCAGGACGAACCGGCGTCGCCTCATATCCCTCCGGTTTCCCATCGCAGATCACCCGAACGAAAAGCGTTTCCCGCTCCCTGGAAATGTTTCCCATCAGATAGGCTGGGTTTGTCTCCAGAGATTTTAATTCACTCTGGGGGATTTTCAGTTCAAAGACCCGTCCCGAAAGAGTTGTAACCATCTCCTCCCTGGAAGCGTCTGCCACCAGCTCCCCCTCCCGGATTAGTAGGATCCGATTGGCCGCCGACTCCACGTCGGTTACTACGTGTGTGGCGATGATCACAATCTTCCCTGCCGCGATTTCCGAGATCAGATTCCGGATGGCAATCCGCTGCTTCGGGTCAAGTCCCGCCGTAGGCTCGTCGAGGACCAACACCCTCGGATCCGCGATCACCGCCTGGGCAATGAGGAGCCGCTGCTTCATGCCGCCGGAAAAGGACTTGATCTTGTCCCCGGCCACCTCCGAGAGCCCCACCTTGGCAAGCACCTGTGGGATCCTTTTTGACGCTTCCGAGCGTTTCATATCCCGAAGAGCGGCCATATAGGCCAAAAACCCTTCCGCCGTAAAGTTCGGATAGAGGGCCTGCTGCTGGGGCATGTAGCCCAGGAGACCCCGGAACTCCCGCCCCAGCTTCCGGATGTCCTCCCCGTCGTAAAGGATCTGTCCGGAAGTGGCCTTTAAATTCCCGGTCAGAATATTCATGAAGGTGCTTTTTCCGGCGCCGTTTGGCCCCAGGAAGCCATAGACACCCTCTGTCAGAGAAGCATTGATGCCTTTTAGGGCCTGCTTTTTTCCGTAATGTTTCACAAGCTCTTTTACTTCCAGTTCCATGAATGCTCCTCCATGCGTTCAAACTTTAAAGCCTCTTCCAGTTCCAGACTCCGGAATGTTTGAGGTACCATTTCCGAGCTTCTTTAGCCTCTTATCTGTCCCGCTTTAGCTGGCGGTTCAGCTCAGAAAGTACTTTTTCAATTCCGATTTCATCCGCCCCTTTCCGGATGATTTCCAGCGCCTTTTCCATATCCTTTTTTTCAATGAAAAATTCGCTGTAGGTATCTAAAAACAGCGTATTGAGTTGAGCGATTTCCGCATCAATTCCCTCGAGATCAAAGGGAACTTTTACTCTGACGGCAATCTCGATGGTTTGGAACCGTTCGCTCAGTTCTTCCTTTTTTGAAACGGAATCCCAAACTCCGGGTATCGTCAGAAACGGATTTCCCAGGTACTGCCTCATATGGAACTCTGCTCCCTGGTATTCATCCAGACGAACGGCCTTTCCTTCTTCCATACGATAACTGACGCCTTCTTTTCCATACACCAGCGCGTTGGATAACTCCTCGTCAGAATAGATAGCCGCCAGTACCTCGAAGGCTTCTTCTGAATGGGAACTGCTTTTCTTTATCCCGGTTTTACCTCCCGCCCGGTAAAAGGATTTGCCAAATTCTGGAAGTTCTACGACCTGAAGTTTTGTCTCTGCTGGAATATTGTAGGTACTTCTGCAATAACTTTCCGCCGCTTCGGGGCTGTAAGCGTACGTTCCTGTGACTAAAAAATTGCCTTTTTGAAATTCTTTTTCCCAGTCCTGATAAATAGATGGAAAGATTCCGTCCTTGGCCCATTCCCCTAAGGTTTTCGTATAGGTCAAAAACTCTTCTTTACAAAGAATACTTTCTGCTGTCGCATCCTCTCCGTCCGTATCAATACTGATCAGTCCACAAGGGCTAAACTCAAGGGACTCCAGACAATAGGGCAATAAATCAGACACAACAAAGTTTTTGTTTCTCTCCCGGTTTTCGCCTGCTCTGGCCGCCCGGAGATGTTTTTCCAGGCTGGCGAAGGTTACCTGAGAAACGTCAATTCCATACTTGTCTGCATATGCTTCATGAAAGACAGCATAATAATTGGTACAAGTGTCCGGCGTTAAAATTCCGTAAATCTCGCCTTGATAATTCATGGACTCCCATATGACAGACGGATAGGCTTCCTTCAATTTTTTTCCGGCTTCCTTTTTTTCCAGAAGTTCTGTCATAGGAAGCAAAATCCCTTTGTCCGCCAGCATTGTATACAGATCATAGCAATTTATGATATCCGGACATGTGATGATATCATAATCTCCTTTTTCTACCTCTTCCACACAGGAACTGGTATAAGTTTTATAGTCTCCATAGGATGCGGGTACGGAAGCAAACTCGATCTCATAGGGCAGGCCCTTTTTTTCCAACTCTTCATTGAGACTGTTCTGATAAACTTCCATCTCAACAGGAAAATCGAAAAAAGCCCATACTAATTTCTGCTTTTCCGATGGTTTCTCTGCCTGGTCCTGACCAATGGCTTTCGATTCAGACGACCGGAAAGGCTCTTTGGGCGATACACCGGCGACGCCGGACAGTATCAGACTAAACAACATACATACTGCGACGAGTTTTTTCATAGACATACCTCCATTCACCATTCATTTTCCTACCAACCAGCCAGCATCCACATCCACCTCCACAGCGTTGTGATTTTCCACAAATATCCGGTAATCTCCTGTCTGATTCAGGGAAAACTTATGATAGAGAGAATCTGTTTGGTTCAGATACCGTTTTGTACCATCTGGCTCAATGATTCCTATGCTAACCATTTTGTCTCTTGGATCGATATAGGCGCTCAGATGAATGATCCCACCGGAAGAGGCCGGAAATTCGGGGGTCTTATAGACATGTCCAGGTTTTACCGTCTGGGGAAATTGATTCTCCTCAACCTCCGCCTCGATCTCAATCACGTCATCCGAGGGCCCAAAATCCGTATATTCTTTCAATTCTTTGAATACCTGGGGAGTCTCTTCCTCCTGAACCACTGTATGATCATACCAGGACGCATAAATATCTATCATACTGTTAGAAGCGGCATAAACCATTGCCGCATTGCCAAAGAGCATCCCTGCACAGAGCGCTGCGGCGACCCCGGGGCTCCTTCTTTTGTATCTTCTGTTTCTTTCCATACGTCTGATTCTTCTGGTCAGCTTCTGTCCGTTTTCTGCCAGCCTGGCCGAAAAGTAAGGCCGCTTTTTTTGTTGCCCGTCTGATAACTGAAAAAGAATTTTGCAGTAAATCTTTCGACTCCCCACATCTCTACAGGACTTGCTGTCACAGGCGTACTCCCCGTATTTATGCAGAAGCAGAGAAAGAACCCATACAGTCGGATTAAAGAAGTTTATCATCAGAGCGAACAACATGAAATATCGGATCCAGATGTCCTTTTGCCGGTAGTGGTTCAGCTCATGTACAAACATGATTCTCAGCTCTTCTTCTGTATAAGCCTCCGACTCGTCGGGGATCACCACCACAGGATAAAGCGCCCCGGTCAGTTCAGAAAGATTTACTTTGTAGGTCTGACTCAGCCGCACCTTTCCCTCCGGGATATGCATTTCTTCGCATACCTTCCGAAACAGTTCCTTTGTCTTTTCATTGCAACCGGCATTTGCCTGATACCGTTTTCGGAGCGAGAGGAAGGCACAGGTACCCGCAACAGACATAATCCCGACTCCAACCAGCCAGATCAGACAAAACCAACTGCTGAAGGTTAAAATCTGTTTTGTCTGAAGA
Organism: Lachnospiraceae bacterium; assembly: GCA_022792335.1. Classification (GTDB taxonomy): domain Bacteria; phylum Bacillota; class Clostridia; order Lachnospirales; family Lachnospiraceae; genus Lientehia. The sequence goes on along the minus strand of JAAWAV010000055.1, from coordinate 39,445 downwards.
AACATGGTTCCTTTTCCTAGTTCATTTGGATCACAGACGTGTTTTAAAATCAGATAAGTAACCGGAAATATAAAAAAGAATACGGCCATTTGAAGAATGTCATACATAATGTCCAGATAGCCCATCCGTTCCAGCGCCCATCCGATGAAAACCCATATCCCCAAAAAGATACTGCCTGTCAGGGAGGTAAGAATGATTATAGTCATCCATTCAATCGTCCATTGCATCTATGATTCTCCTTATTTCCGCTGTTTCTTCCTTTGAAAAGTCTACTACCTCGCTGAGCGCCGCTATCAGCATACTTGGTTTCCCCTTGTGCCAGAACTCCAGATCGTCTTTCAGCAACATTTCCTTGTAATCCTTTTCTGATTTCAACACATGGGCATAACAGACCCGGCCGGTTCGATAAGTCTCGATAAAACCTTTTTGAGACAGTTCGACCAGAAATGTACGGACGGTCTGAACGGCATACTCTTTTCCGTAACGCTTATCGACCGCTTCCCAGATATCATGAACACAGATATCGCTCTGTGCATCCCAGATGATCTTCATAATCAATGTTTCACACTCACTCAGCTTCCACCTCTTTTTCTTCTTCAGCGCCACAATAGCCTCCTTGATACAACTAATTTTTTCGTTGTTTTCTGCCATTAATGTATCATAAAATTTAGAGATTTTCAATCTTTTATATAAAATTTGAAGAGAAAATTTTAAATTTATATAAAAATTCACCAAAACATATGGATCCTGCTCCTGGATCAACCTGGCGGCCAAGCGGACGACAGAGCCAACCGGGGGCGCCAGGGAGATAGCAAATCCGGTTGTTTTACTATCCGCCTGTTTGACATTGGGCGGGAGATCAAGTATAGTAAGAATCAGCATCACAGGGCCATCATATGAGGGGAAAGGGCCCGCCTGGTGGAGGGAGAGAGGGAAAGGGCTTTTGAAACCACGATGGTATAATCCCGGGGAGGGCGCCAGAATATCAGGTAAAAGTGAAAAGACGGGCGGAGGCGGCGTATGCTTCGGAAAATATTGGGAACCATTGAGAGAGAAGGACTCATAAAGGCAGATGATTTGGTCGTGGTCGGAGTATCCGGCGGGGCGGACTCCATCTGCCTGCTTTTGACGCTCCTTGCACTTAAAAGACAGCTTAAGATTCAAGTGGCGGCGGTCCATGTTCACCACGGGATCCGGGGGCCGGAGGCGGATAGGGACGAGGCCTTTGTGAGGGATGTTTGTAAAAGCCGGGGTGTCCGCCTTCAGGTTTATCGCCGGAACGTGCCAGAGCTTGCGAAGAGGTGGAGAGTTTCCCTGGAAGAGGCCGGGCGGAGAGTCAGGTACGATTGTTTTCGGGAAATGATGAAAGAGATTTCCGGGGACAGGCTGGCAGTGGCCCACAACCGGGACGATAACGCAGAGACGGTGCTATTCCATCTGTTTCGGGGGAGCGGCCTTAAGGGGTTGTCCGGAATAAATTATCAGACTCCGTTGATGCAGTTGGGGGCGCCTGTTTCTGAAGCGGGACCTGCATGGGAGGCAGGAAATGTCCCGGATGAGAGTTTTGGGGAACAGGGAAGCGGGGCGATGTTGATCCGGCCACTTTTAGATGTTTCCAGAAAGGAGATTGAAAAATATCTTCAGGAACGGGGAATATCCTTCTGCCAGGACAGCACAAACGCTTCAAGCGAATACAGCAGGAACCGGATCCGGTTAAACATTCTCCCGGAAGCCCGGAAAATCAATGAAGAGGCGGCGGCGAATATTGTGCGCGCGGCAAGGATGTTAAAAGAGACGGAGTGTTTTCTGAAAGAACAGGCAAAGACCTGGTTAAAAGAGCGGGCGCAGACAGAAGAAGCAGAAATTCGCTTGCCCGGAGCGGAGCTTTTCGCAGCAGGAGAGCCGCTTTCCGGCCTGATTCTCAGAGCCGCGTTCGAACAGCTTGCGGGGAGTCTGAAAGACATTACGAAGCGGCATACAGACGCTGTTCTCGAGCTTTTGGGAAAGGGAACTGGGCGGAGGATTTCTCTTCCGGGAGGCGTAACTGCCCGGAACGAATACGGAACGGTGATCCTTTCTGGGAGAAAGTCTCGGACCTTTTTGGAACAGGCAGAAACGGAGGGGGAAGAAAAGTTTCTTCATCTGACACAGGAGTGGAGAGAGGAAACTCTTTTTGAATGGAGATTTCGTTACCGGATATTCAGGCGGGAGCCTGGGGAAAAAATTCCAGAAAACAGGTATACGAAATGGTTTGCGTGTGATAAAATAAAGGATAATCTTTCTTTGCGGGGAAGGCGTCCGGGGGACTGGTTCCAGGCGTTTGCAGACGGGGGACGTCAGACCGTGAAAACCTATATGATTAATGAAAAGATACCGCCGGATAGGCGGGGGCAGATTCCTCTTCTCACAGAAGGAAGTCATGTACTCTGGATTGTGGGCGGGCGGATCAGCGAAGCTTATAAGGTGACAGAGAAATGCGAATGGGTTCTGGAAATCCTTGTTTCCAGGGCGTAGGAGTAAGAAAATCAAAAGAAGAGAGGATAGAAATATGGAGGACAAAATCAGGGTTCTGCTTCCTGAGGATGAAGTGGACGCCAGAGTGGAGGAGATTGGAAAACAGATCAGCGCGGATTATGCAGGGAAGGCAGTGCATTTAATCTGTATTCTGAAAGGCGGTGTGTTTTTCACCTGTGAGCTGGCAAAGCGGATTACCGTTCCGGTATCCATGGATTTTATGTGTGTTTCCAGCTACGGCGCAGGGACAAAATCCAGCGGGATTGTGAAGATCGTCAAGGATCTTGACGAGCCTCTGGAAGGGAAGCATGTTCTGATTGTGGAGGATATCATTGACTCTGGGAGGACTCTCAGTTATCTGACGGAGGTTTTGAGGCAGAGGGGACCTGCGGATATCAAGATCTGTACCCTTCTTGACAAGCCGTCCAGAAGAGTAAAGAAAGAAGTCAAAGTGGATTATACATGCTTCCGCATTCCAGATGAATTTGTCGTGGGATATGGGTTGGACTATGATCAGAAATACAGAAATCTGCCTTATATCGGTGTGGTAGAGGTGTAGTAAGGAGGTTTTGATTTGGAACAGAGACACAGCAGCGGACTGGGCTTTTACCTGGCAATTCTTTTGGTGGCGGTTCTGGCCTTTATGTGGATCCGAAAGGATATGAACGGCAACGGGGAACGGTCTTGGCAGGAATTTGTGAATGAGGTGGAGTCGGGGAATGTCAGCGAGGCGGAGATTCAGCCAAACAGAGAGGTACCGACCGGCCAGGTCAAGCTGCATTTTAAAAATTCTTCTACTCCGGGGAATTGGAGCGTGGAAGATGTGGGAGAAGTAAAGACCTATCTTCTGGAGCATGACATTACAGTGGTGATGGGGAAAGTGGCGGAGGAAGATACCTTTTTTACGATCGTGCTGCCGATCCTTGTGGGGATGCTCATCGTAGCCCTGGTGGTCATGGGCATGTTCACACGCTCCATGAATCTTATGGGAGGAGGCGGAGGCGGAAACAGCCGAATGGCGAATTTTGGAAAGAGCCGGGCGAAGGTCTCCAGAGACGGTCATGGAATTAACTTTAAAAAGGTAGCCGGGCTGACAGAGGAAAAAGAGGACCTGGAAGAGGTTGTGGATTTCCTGAAAAATCCCGGCCGCTATATGAAGGTGGGAGCCAGGATTCCGAAGGGAGTTCTTTTGGTGGGCCCTCCGGGAACTGGAAAAACGCTTCTTGGAAAAGCAGTTGCAGGAGAAGCGGGAGTTCCTTTTTTCAGTATCTCCGGTTCTGATTTTGTGGAAATGTTTGTCGGCGTCGGCGCTTCCCGTGTCAGAGACCTGTTTGAGGATGCGAAGAAGAACGCCCCCTGTATTGTGTTCATTGATGAGATTGACGCGGTGGGCAGACGCAGAGGCACAGGCCTTGGCGGCGGCCACGACGAGAGAGAACAGACTTTAAATCAGCTTCTGGTGGAGATGGACGGTTTCGGCGTCAACGAGGGAATTATCGTGATGGCGGCTACCAACCGGGTAGACATTCTGGACCCGGCGCTTCTTCGCCCCGGCCGCTTTGACCGAAAAGTGGCGGTGGGAAGGCCGGATGTGCGGGGACGCGAAGAGATCCTGCAGGTCCATGCAAAAGATAAGCCTCTGGCGGAAGATGTGGATCTGCAAAGAGTGGCTCAGACAACGGCGGGCTTCACCGGAGCAGACCTGGAAAATCTGATGAATGAGGCGGCCATTTTGGCGGCCAAGAATGACCGGGCGTTTTTAAAGCAGGAGGACATTGAGCGATCCTTTGTGAAGGTGGGGATCGGCATGGAGAAAAAGAGCAAGCTGATTTCTGAAAAGGATAAGAGGATCACGGCCTACCATGAGAGCGGCCATGCGATTTTATTCCATCTGCTTCCTGACGTGGGGCCGGTTCATACAGTTTCCATCATCCCGACAGGGATTGGGGCGGCGGGCTACACCATGCCGGTGCCGGAAAAGGATGAGATATTCAATACGAGGGGCAGAATGCTTCAGGAGATTACGGTCAGTCTGGGCGGGCGCATCGCGGAAGAAATGATTTTTGACGATATTACCACAGGCGCCTCTCAGGATATCAAGCAGGCCACAGAGACGGCAAGAAACATGGTCACTAAATACGGCATGTCCGACGAGATCGGTATGATCTGTTATGGAGACGACGACGATCAGGTATTTATTGGCCGGGATTTGGCTCATACCAAGTCTTATGGCGAGCGGGTGGCTTCCACCATCGACGAAGAGGTAAAGCGGATTATCGACAGTTGCTATGTGCGGGCGAAAGAGCTTCTGATGGAGCATAAGGAGATCCTTCACAAGAGCGCTGCTCTTCTTATGGAAAAAGAAAAGATAAACGGTGAGGAATTTGAAGCTTTGTTTGACTCCGAGAAAACTGCCTGAAAAATGATACAATGGGATACAGAAAAGGCCATAGAAAATGAAATTAGTAAACGCCATGCAGAGGATTTGTTTTCTGCATGGCGTTTTTGTAGCTTCTAAAAAGAATCCGTGGAAAGGTCAGTGAGACGTATCGACCACCACAATATCAGAATCGCCCTGTCTCGCCTGTTCCAGAACGGCCGCGGCCAGTTTCTGGAAAGAACCATAGGAAGAAGTGGCGCCACTCAGAGCGTCAATACTGTCTGCGCTCTGCATGGAGAGGAGCTGTCCGGCATAATAGCGGGTGTATTCGTTGGGGTAGGTACCATTAGTATGGAGCATGGTCTGCATATAGGCATTGTCCCAGCTCTTGATAAATCCGCTGGGGTTTTCCGCATTATACTCCACGGAGACAATGTTTCCTCCCTTGACCATGATTGTGACGTATTCTTTCCAGCCATGGCTGAACTGGGCGGCCTGGGCCGTATAGTAGCCGTCCTTCAGGCTTGCTTTGTTCCCACAGGCGGCAAGTAAGATGGCCGGGAGCAACAGAATCAGAATCCCTTTGCATACTCGTTTCATTGATTATGTCCCTCCTTCAAGACAAATTTTTCTACCTGGAAGCGAAGGTCCTCGGCCTCTTTGGCCAGAAGTCCGCTGGACTGTTCCGTACCGCCGGCGTTTTGCAGGTTCCGGTCGGCAATGTCAGAAATCGTTTCAATCCGTTCCTCCATAATGCCAAGAGCGCTTTCCTGGCCGTGGACTGCCGAGACAAGATGATCGGAGATCGTACTGATCTGTGCGGAAACGGCGGAAATAGCCTGGAGAGAATCGGCTGTGTGCGCAGTCAGATCCACGCCGGTCTGGATGATGGACCTGGTGTTGGACACCATATTTGTCGCGCTTTGTGCGGCTTCGGCGCTCTTGGAGGCAAGCTGCCTGACTTCGTCCGCCACCACGGCAAAGCCTTTTCCGGCAGAGCCGGCGCGGGCAGCTTCCACAGAGGCGTTGATAGCCAGAATATTGGTCTGAAAAGCGATATCTTCAATGTCCTTGGCGATTTTTGTGATTTCCCCAGTATTGGCACGGATATTGTCCATGGCCTCGGAGAGGGAGGCCATCTGAGCGTTGGCTTCCTGAATACGCCGGGCAATCTCTTCCGTTTTGGAGCGGGTCTGGTTGCTGTTTTCATTGACGCTCCCCAGTCGTTCTTTCACATTGGAAACTTCATGAACCAGAGCTTCCGTGGATTGATTCTGCTCCAGAGAAGCCTGGTGAAGCTGACCGGACTGGCCGCTCAGTTCCTCAGACATGCTGGCAAGTCTGGCGGAGGCGGCCCGGAAACTGGAGATCGTTCCGTTCATGGACTGGCTGATGGCAGTCAGACTGTTTTGAATCAGAGAGAAGTCCCCTTTGTAATCCACCTGGGGGGAAACGTCTAAATTGCCCCCGGCAATCTGAGTCAGTACCTGCCGGATGTCAGAGATATAGCAGTTTAAGCGTTCCACAGTGGCATCCAGAGTGCTGGTGAGCACTTCCAGTTCATCTCCGGAATCCACAGAAACCACCTCTGTATGCAGGTCTCCGTCGGCCAGAGAGACCATCCGATCTGTTACGACCTTTACCGGATGGGAGATCGAACGAGACAGACGAAGAATTATCAGAATCGAAACTGCCAGTACCGCCAGAGTAGCCAGTATTGCCACGTACATAGCAGTGAGAATCAAATAATTGTAATCTGATTGTGGAACCTGGATAATCAGGGCCCATTGAGTACCGCGTACAGGAGAAAAGGCGGCGAGTATGGTTTTACCGTTTTCGGAAAATTCTTCCGCGCCGGTTTCTCCAACGGCAGCATGGGCAAGGGATTCTCCGTCGTAGAGCTGGGAAAGCGTACTTTTATTAAGGACCAGAGACTGATCCGGATGCCCGATGATATCTCCTTCCCGGTTGACCAAATAGGCCATGCCGTTTTTACCCAGGTTAATGCTGCTTAGAACGTCGTTGAGCGTATCATATTTATAAACGCCGACCACATATTGGCTGGTTTCACCGTCTTTTTTCACCGGCATGCCCATCGTGATGCCCAGGTTATCTTGAAAGATGGTGGAGGAATGGATGGTTAAATTATCTGTTTCCTTTAAAAGGGAGAAAAAGCGGTTCTCCAGGCTTTTCGGTGCGTCTCCAATTCCTTGCATCAGTTGACCGTCTAAGTCATAGAGGGCGATGGTATGTAGTTCATAGATTTCCGCAGCCTCCGTAAGAACGGCCTCCTGATTCTTCCGGACAGCTTCCTCTTCCGACCACTTTTCTCCGTCAGAAGGTTCAGCGGCCGTATTCATCCGGGAATCTCCTGCAATGGTCATCATCCGATCGGCTAACATGTGGATATTGGCCTCTACAGTCTTGGCAGACTGTTTGGCCATGGGCTGCAAGCTGTCCAATAGGACGCTTCCGGCCAGCGAGTGCATGGAAAATACCATGATCACACAACATACGATTACTAATACCAGGATATTGAGTATCGTATTTTTCAGGATCCTTCCGTTCAGACTTCGTTTTCTCCTTTTACTGGAGTGAGATTTGGTTTTCACGTTTCAGTCTCTCCTTTTTTGAAAATTCTTTAAAAGACGCAAGAAAAGCCCCCCAATGTCCAGGCAAACCTCCGACTTCTTATCTGCCTGACCGATGAATGACTTTGTCACCAGTATACCATAAACTTTCAATTCTGAAAAGAGCTTCCTTTGGAGTTGATGATATTTTTTATGAAAAATTAATAGGAGAAATGGAAAAAGCTCTAGAAAAATGCCGTTAAAATCGCTAAAAATTTTGTGGGATTCCGAGAAAGTTTGTGCACACTTCAGAGACATGGAATGCTATAATAATGAACGTACCCCCCCAATACATTTTATATAGTTTTGCTACACCCCATAAGAAAGAAATACCTTCTCCTAAAAAGGACAGCGTTCGAAAGGCTGTCCTTTTTACTTGTTTCACGGGAACGTGCGTTCTATGAAACAAAAACGCTCCGAGAAAGATCTCAGGGTCTGCCTCGGCGAAGCGAGGGTACTGCGGCGGATCAGAAATGTTGCTGACGCAACGTGCCGCAGGCGGACTTTTCCCCGCAGGTGAGAAATTTTGTGAAGTAGGATTCTGTCTTGTTCTTGTATTTGAGAAAGTTTTGGTATAAAATGTTAAAAGACAACATGGCGAGGAGTGTTTGTATGTGGCAAACAGACAGGATAAATAGACGGGCTCTTTTCAGTGATGAGACAGCAGATTACCGATACCCTATGGAGCCGGACGCAGGAGATACGGTTCGGATTCGGTTTCGGGCGGCAGATGCAGACGTGGACCATGTGTATCTGGTATTTGCCGGAGAGGAACAGAGGGAAATGAAAAGGGGGACCGTCCGGACTGGATTTGTGTTTTATGAGACGGAGTTTCTCCTTTCGGAGGCTTCCTGCAGTTATTGTTTTCGGATTGAAAAGGGAGAAGAAACTTGCTGGTATAGTAAAATAGGCGTATCAGAGTTTCCCAAATGGGAATATATGTTTCGGATCACGCCAGGCTTCCATACGCCGGACTGGGCGAAGGGAGCCATTATTTATCAGATTTTTGTGGATCGTTTTCGGAATGGCTGTCCGGAGAATGACGTGAGGGATGGAGAATATTTGTATGTGGACAAGCAGCCGGTTCACCAGGTGAGGGACTGGAGACAGCCGCCAGCGCCTCTGGATGTGAACAATTTTTATGGAGGGGATTTGCAGGGAGTTCTGGAAAAGCTGGACTATCTGAAAGACCTGGGTGTGGAAGTGATTTATTTCAACCCGATTTTCGTCTCTCCGTCAAATCATAAATATGATATTCAGGATTACGACTATATTGATCCCCATTATGGGAAGATTATCAACGATGTCTCCAGGGAAGTAAAGGAAGGGGAAGAGAACAGAGAGGCTCTTGGGTATATCACAAGAGTGACGGACAAGGTCAACCTGGAGGCCAGCAACGCTTTCTTTGCAGAGGTGGTGGAGGAAGCCCACAGCCGGGGGATGCGGGTGATTCTGGACGGTGTGTTCAATCATTGCGGCTCTTTTAATAAGTGGATGGATCGGGAACGGATTTATGAGGGACAGGAGGAGTATGAAAGTGGAGCCTATATCTCTGAGGAAAGCCCTTATAGAAAATTTTTCCGGTTTACCAGTAAGAAATGGCCGTATAATGTTCACTATGACGGCTGGTGGGGACATGATACGCTTCCCAAATTAAATTATGAGGAATCGTCAGAACTTTACGATTATATCATGAATATCGGACGGAAATGGGTATCGGATCCGTACAATGTGGACGGCTGGAGGCTGGATGTGGCGGCGGATCTGGGTCACAGTGAAGAGTTTAACCATCAGTTCTGGAGAGATTTCAGAAAGAATGTTAAAACAGCGAAACCGGACGCGTTGATTCTGGCGGAACATTATGGAAATCCGGAGAGCTGGCTTGCCGGAGACCAGTGGGATACGGTTATGAATTACGATGCTTTTATGGAGCCTTTGACTTGGTTTCTGACAGGGCTTGAGAAGCACAGCGATGAACGGCGGGACGATCTGTATGCAGACGGCGGGCTGTTTTTCCGGACCATGCTCCATCAGATGAGCCGTTTTCATATTCAGTCGCTTCTGGTGGCGATGAATGAACTTTCAAACCACGATCATTCCCGGTTTCTGACGAGAACCAATCGTATGGTGGGGCGGATTGGTTCCATGGGTGCAAAAGCAGCAGAACAGGGAGTGAGGAAGAGCGTCTTGCGCATGGCGGTGACTGTGCAGATGACCTGGCCGGGGGCGCCGACTATCTATTATGGAGATGAGGCGGGACTGTGCGGCTGGACGGACCCGGACAACCGGCGCACCTATCCCTGGGGGCATGAGGATATGGAGCTGATTGAATTTCATAAATGCATGACCAGGATCCATAAGGCATATCCGGCCCTCCGGACAGGATCTGTCAAGCCGCTGGCAGAAGGCTGGCATTTCATTGCTTATGGGAGATTTAACCAGGAGCAGCGTCTGGTAGTGGCTTTAAATAGCAGCGAGTCCCCTATGTGGGTGGAAATCCCTGTGTGGGAGATAGGAGTCCGGCCGGATGGCTCAATGAAACGACTGGTGTTGACGTCAGGGGATTCCTATGACGAGAGGGAGGTGTCCGCCCCCCTGCAAAATGGAATTTTGGCGATGGAACTGCCACCGGAAAGTTCCGTTCTGTTTATAGAGAGCGAAGAGGACTGACAGAAGGCTGGTCCTCTTCGCTCGTTTTATAGGAATATGCGTCCTGTGAAACAAAAACGCTCCGCGGGGCTCGCAGGGGCTGTCAGGATTCTTTTCTATATGGAAAGTAATTCATTTCAGTACAATAATCTTTCTGTTTTGGTACATACTAAGTCTGAGGTGATATATATGAGTTCTCTTTGGACAGAAACAGTATCCATACCCGGCCGGGAACGCCTGCAGGGAGATAGAAACGCAGAAGTGGCAGTGATTGGCGGCGGAATGGCTGGAATTTTGACAGCCAGACTTCTTGCGGAAAGCGGAATCGACGTGGTGGTTTTGGAGGCGGCGGAGATCGGAAGCGGCCAGACGAAGAATACCACGGCGAAGATAACCTCCCAACACGGGCTGATTTACGATAAGCTGGCAGAACAGTTTGGCATGGAGGCGGCGGGGCAGTATGCCTCGGCCAACGAAAAAGCTATCTGTGAGTACAGGCGTATCATAGACGACTATAAGATTGCCTGTCATTTTACAAAGAGCAGCGCGTATTTGTATACGGAAGAGGCGGCGGAAGGTCAGGCAGAGAAACTGACCCGGAAGGGAGAAATGGCAGAAACGCTTATGCGGGAAGCAGAGACGGCCAGAGCGCTTGGAATCCTGGCGGAATTTACTGTGGAAACAGAATTGCCCTTTCCGGTGGCGGGCGCAGTCCGTTTTCAGGAGCAGGCGCATTTCCACCCACTGGAATTTTTAAAAAAGATTGCAGAAGGGTTGACGATCTATGAACATACGCCGGCGCTTTCTGTGGAAGAAGGCCGGATCCGGACGGAACGGGGAACGGTGACGGCAGAGCAGGTGGTATTCGCAACCCATTACCCGTTCATTAATATGCCCGGGTATTATTTTATGCGAATGTATCAGGAGCGGAGTTATGTACTGGCTCTGGATACAGGAAACCTGGCGGGAAGTCTCCCTTTTTTGCCGGAAGGGATGTATTACGGTGTAGACACGGAGGGACTTTCTCTTCGCAGTGCGGACGGGCTTTTGCTTCTTGGAGGCGAGAACCACCGGACGGGGGAAAACCGGGAGGGGGGCAGATATCGGCGGCTTGGGAGACGGGCGAGGGAACTCTGGCCAGGTTGTGAAGAGCGTTTTCGCTGGTCTGCTCAGGACTGTATGACTCTGGACGGGATTCCCTATATTGGAAAATTTTCTACGAAAATACCGAATTGGTATGTGGCGACTGGTTTTCAGAAATGGGGGATGACAGGGGCTATGGCGGCGGCGATGATCATCCGGGACGCCATTGTGGGAAAGGAAAACCCAGACGGAAAGGTGTTTGCACCGGAACGCTTTACGCCATCGGCTTCTGCAAAAAATTTTATTTCGGGAGGGCTTCATACGATCCGGGATCTGTCAAGAGAAGTTTTTGCATTACCCAGGGCTATGACGGAAGAACTGCCCTGTGGCCATGGCGGAGTTGTGGAATATGAAGGGAAGAAGGCTGGCGTATACAAGGAAGAAAACGGGAAACTTCATGTAGTATCTGTCCGCTGTCCTCATCTGGGCTGCCAGTTGGAATGGAATCCTGATGAGAAGAGCTGGGATTGCCCTTGCCATGGCTCTCGCTTTGACTATACGGGAAAACGGATTGACAACCCTGCTCAGGAGGGAATAAAATAGGAAAAGAATCTGGAATGGGCGCGCCGGAAATGACCGGGAGCCGAAGGTGGACAGGGGTTTGAGAAAGGGCGAAGCGGTTATGAGCGGACAGGAACGCAGACAGGAGATATTAAATCTTATGGGACAGGCAGACGGCCCTGTTTCAGGGGAGCGGCTGGCGAAGCTTCTGGGAGTCAGCCGCCAGGTGATTGTACAGGATATTGCCCTTCTCCGGGCGGCGGATTATGATATTGTCGCCACCAACCGGGGCTATCTGTGTATCAGCTTGGCAGAACACAGCCGGGTGTTCCATGTAAATCACGGGCCGGATGAGATTGTGGAAGAATTGAATGTGATTGTGGATTTTGGCGGAACGGCGGCGGATGTGTTTGTGAAACATGAACCATACGGAGAACTGAGGGCCAGGCTGGACGTACATACAAGGCGGGAAGTACAGGAATTTATGGATAGTATAAACAGCGGAAATTCCAGCCCGCTTCTTACGATTACCTGCGGGGATCATTATCATACAGTCCGGGCGGCGTCCGAAAAACTGCTGAATGAGATTGAGGAAGAACTGAAACGGCATGGGTTTTTGAGAGAAGCTCCGTGACAGAGAAAAACCACAGGCCCTCCGCGTCTGCCGGGCGTCCCGTCTCTGTGTTGGTCCACGTTGATTTTTGGGTTTTGTTCCGCTGCCGTTTATCGTCTGCTCCTGCTTCCATAGAAGCCGGTCAGAGGAGCAGACGAAGCGATGCTCACAAAACCTGCAAAATCTGCCTACCGGACCAACGCAGAGACGGGACGCCCGGCAGACGCGGAGGGCCTGTGGTTTTGTGACAACTTATCGCATATTTTCCGGAAGCATTTCTAAAATCCGATCTCTCGTATACGCTCCCAGGAATTTTTTCTGCTGCCTGTCCAGGGATGCAACATCGATAGGTTCGCCGAAGGTAACCGTCACATGAGAACGTTTCACCCAGGGCAGATGCTTCTCAAAAATCTCAGCGGTTCCTGTCATAGCCACGGGGATAATGGGACAACCGCTCTTTTCAGCGATCTTCATGCTGCCCTCCTTAAACTCCATCAGCCCAGAACCAGGATTGCGGGTACCCTCCGGAAAGATCCAGATGCTGACTCCGCTTTTTATATAGTCGATTCCGGTCAGGATCGTCTTAAGCCCTTCTTTTAAATTTTCCCGATCCAGAAACAGGCAGTGGAGATTGGTCATCCACCGTCTTAAGAAGAAAATTTTCTGCATTTCTTTTTTCGCCACGAAACCGGCCTCTCCCTTGATCAACCGGTATCCGATGACGATATCAAAATAACTCCGATGGTTGCCTACATAAAGCACCGGACGGTCGTCTGGGATATTTTCCCGGCCTCTTACTTCGATTTTTGCCCCCGCGAAGAAAAGAATGACGCCGAAAGCCCGCTGGACCAGCCAGAGAGAACTTTTTGACTTGGCTTTGGGGTCAAATTTTCCGATGATCCATTCGACCAGAAGAGCGGGACAGAGAAGGACCAGGAAAAAAAACAGAAAAAGTCCGATGAAAATCAGTCGTATCATAAAAGTCTCCTGTCTGTCGTTCTCAGAGCGTTTTCCGAACATGCTACCGGAAAAACCACCTGGAGTTATTTTATCTGATGATGAGTCATATGGTCGACGGATTCCAACAGACCGTTTTTCATGGCGTGCAGCTTTGCCGACAGATCAATATGAGCCCGGTGGGGATTGATCAGGCGTTTCGCCTCATCCCAGAGTGTATCCAGTTCTCTCCTGCAGTAATCCCGGATTTCCATGACGGAATCCGACTCATAGACACATTCCCCCGCTCGAAATACCTGCACAGGGAGTTCCCGGATGGTATAGGTTTTGGGAGCAAGGCGGGTCTTTTTCCAGGTGTCGATGGGATCGAACAAAAGGAGGGGCTGGTCGGAGGAATATTCCTCATCAGAAAGGGCGATCAGATCCGCAATCATCTTTCCCGTATCGGCGCCATAAATACGGTAAACCGTCTTATTTCCGGGGTTTGTAACCTTCTCCGTGTTTTCCGAAAGCTTGATTTTGGGAATGAAGTCTCCTGTTTTTTCGTCTTTCAGAGCCACGAGCTTATAGACTCCGCCAAAAGCGGGCCAGTCGCTGCTGGTGATCATATTGGTGCCGACGCCCCAGGAATTGATGGCGGCGCCCTGGGTCTTTAGGCTGTTGATCAGATGCTCGTCCAGGTCGCTGGAAGCGGAGATAATGGCGTCGCCAAAACCGGCCTCCGTCAGCATCTTTTTCGCTTCTTTAGAAAGATAAGCCAGATCGCCGCTGTCCAGGCGGATTCCGTACCCCTTTAAGGGAACGCCGGCCGCCTTCATTTCACGAAACACGGTGATGGCGTTCGGAACGCCGGATCGTAGCGTATCATAAGTGTCCACCAAGAGGATACAGGCGGTGGGATAAAGTTTCGCATAGGTCCGGAAAGCAGTCAGCTCGTCGGGAAAGCTCATAATCCAACTGTGAGCGTGGGTACCTTTTACCGGAACGTCAAAGATCTGCCCAGCCAACACATTAGAAGTGGCGATGCAGCCGCCGATCATGGCGGCTCTTGCGCCATAAATGCCGGCGTCCGGTCCCTGGGCGCGCCTGAGACCAAATTCCATGATTCCGTCGCCGCGGGCCGCATGGACGACTCTGGCCGTCTTAGTGGCAATGAGACACTGGTGATTGATGATATTTAAAATAGCTGTCTCCACAAGTTGGGCCTCCATGATGGGGGCAATCACCTTTACCAGAGGTTCCCTGGGAAAGACCACAGTTCCTTCGGGAATGGCGTAGATATCGCCGGAAAATTTGAAATCCCGCAGATAGTCCAGAAAATCCTCGTCAAAGAGCCCGGTGCTCCTGAGATAATCTACTTCTGCTTCTCCGAAATGCAGATGTTTCACATAGTCAATGACCTGCTCCAGCCCGGCCATGATGGCAAATCCATTGCCGCTGGGATTAGTTCTGTAAAAAACGTCGAAAACCGCCGTCTGGTTCGCGTTTTCTTTAAAATATCCCTGCATCATGGTTAGCTCATACAGGTCGGTCATCAGCGTCAGGTTTCTGGTGTCCATAAATTCTCCTTTCGGCCTGCCGCGCTAGTAGGCGGCACGGTCCCTTCTTTAGTTCATTATAACATGATTTCTATTTTAAACAAGTACTCCAGTGGAATCTTTACAGGTGACAAGACAGAAAGATGGTTTTTTATGGTATAATCTTTTATCATCTTGAAAATCCATTCTATAACGAAGCGTTATATCAGAAATTCCAGTTTCGTATGGGTGGATCACTGGAAAATCCTGTGTACAGCTTGAAAAACAAAGAAAAATAGGATAGTATAAAGGGTAATCGAAGAAAGAAGGAGAGAAAAGCCTCATGAATTATCAGATTGCTGTGATTCCCGGCGACGGTATCGGGCCGGAAATTGTTACGGAGGCCATAAAGGTGCTTGATAAGGTCGGCGCCGTTTATGGCCACACATTTACATATAAGAAGCTTTTGATGGGCGGAGCGTCCATCGATGTCCATGGAGTGCCTCTGACGGAAGAGACGCTGGAGGAGGCAAAAGCCAGTGATTCCGTTCTTCTGGGAGCGGTCGGCGGAAATGTGGGAAATTCCCGCTGGTACGACGGACCGCCCGCTACCCGTCCCGAAGCCGGGCTTCTTGGGATTCGGAAAGGGCTGGAGCTGTTTGCCAATATCCGCCCGGCCTGGCTTTATAAAGAGCTGGCCGAGGCATGCCCTTTAAAGAAAGAGATTATCGGAGACGGTTTCGATATGGTGATTATGCGGGAATTGACCGGAGGTCTTTACTTTGGTGAGAGAAAGACTGTGACAGAGAATGGCGTGAGGAAGGCCATTGATACTCTGGTTTATGACGAGCATGAGATCCGTCGCATTGCCGTAAAGGCATTTGAGATCGCCGGAAAACGGTCAAAGAAGTTAATCAGCGTGGATAAGGCCAATGTGCTGGATTCTTCCAGGCTCTGGAGGAGCGTGGTGGATGAAACGGCGAAAGATTATCCCGATATCGAAGTGAGCCATATGCTGGTGGACAATGCGGCCATGCAGCTTGTGATGAACCCGGGCCAGTTCGATGTGGTGCTGACGGAGAATATGTTTGGAGATATTCTTTCCGATGAGGCCAGTGAGATTACTGGATCCATCGGCATGTTGCCCTCGGCGAGCCTTGGAAAGACGAAACTGGGGCTTTATGAGCCCAGCCACGGTTCGGCGCCGGATATTGCGGGGAAGGACATTGCAAACCCGCTGGCGACGATTCTGTCGGTAGCCATGATGCTTCGTTATTCCTTTGATCTGGATAAGGAAGCAGACGCCGTGGAGGCAGCGGTGCAACAGGTGCTGACGGACGGCTACCGTACAGGAGACATTTATGCAGAAGGCTGTACGAAGGTGGGAACGAAAGAAATGGGAAGTCTTGTGGCAGAAAGGATAAGGTGAAGATAGATGAGAAGCGACGCAGTTAAGAAGGGGATGCAGCAGGCGCCCCACAGATCACTGTTTAACGCCCTTGGCTATACGGAGGAGGAGCTTGACAGGCCTCTGATTGGTATTGTAAGTTCTTATAATGAGATCGTACCGGGCCATATGAATCTGGATAAAATCGTAGCGGCTGTAAAGCAGGGAGTCGCCATGGCAGGTGGAACCCCCATTGTATTTCCGGCCATTGCCGTGTGCGACGGCATTGCCATGGGCCATATGGGGATGAAATATTCTCTGGTGACCAGGGATCTGATCGCAGATTCTACGGAGTGCATGGCTCTGGCTCACCAGTTTGACGCACTGGTTATGGTTCCCAACTGTGACAAGAATGTGCCGGGACTTTTGATGGCGGCGGCCAGGTTAAATATCCCGACGATTTTTGTGAGCGGCGGCCCCATGCTGGCAGGACGGGTAAAAGGAAAGAAGAGAAGCCTCTCCAGCATGTTTGAGGCGGTGGGGTCTTACAGCGCCGGAACGATGACGGAAGAGGATGTGAGGGAATACGAGAATAGAGTATGTCCCACCTGTGGTTCCTGCTCCGGCATGTATACGGCCAACAGTATGAACTGTCTGACGGAGGCCCTGGGGATGGGACTCCCTGGAAACGGCACTGTCCCTGCCGTGTATTCGGAGCGGATTAAGCTGGCGAAACATGCAGGCATGCAGGTGATGGAGCTTTTGAAAAAGGACATTAAGCCCCGCGATATTATGAATGAGAAGGCATTTATGAATGCACTGACCGTGGATATGGCTCTGGGCTGCAGCACCAACAGTATGCTTCATCTTCCGGCCATTGCCCATGAGGCTGGTGTGGAGCTGAATGTGGATATTGCCAATGAGGTGAGTGCGAGAACGCCGAACCTGTGTCATCTGGCTCCGGCAGGCCCCACCTATATGGAGGACTTAAACGAGGCGGGCGGCGTCTATGCTGTCATGAATGAACTGTCAAAGAAGGATTTATTATATACAGACCTGATCACTGCTACCGGAAAGACAGTCGGGGAGAATATCGCGGGATGTGAGATCCGGGACAAAGAGGTGATTCGCCCTCTGGACAATCCCTACAGTGAGACGGGAGGGCTGGCCATCCTGAAGGGGAACATTGCCCCTGACTCCGGCGTAGTGAAACGTTCGGCCGTGGTGCCGGAGATGATGAAGCACGAAGGCCCGGCCAGAGTCTTTGACTGTGAGGAAGACGCCATTGCCGCTATCAAGGGAGGAAAGATTGTGGCGGGAGACGTGGTGGTTATCCGCTATGAGGGACCCAAGGGTGGTCCTGGTATGAGGGAAATGCTGAACCCTACTTCTGCCATCGCAGGGATGGGGCTTGGTTCCAGCGTAGCTCTGATCACAGACGGACGGTTTTCCGGCGCCTCCAGAGGGGCTTCCATCGGACATGTGTCTCCGGAAGCGGCCGTGGGCGGTCCCATTGCTCTGATTGAAGAGGGAGATATCATTGCCATTGATATTGACGCCTGCACTCTGAATGTGAAGGTATCAGACGAAGAGCTGGCGGCAAGGCGGGCGAAATGGCAGCCCAGGGAGCCGAAGATTACCAGCGGATACCTGGCCCGCTATGCAAACCTTGTAACATCAGGAAACAAAGGGGCAGTTTTACGCGACAAGCAATAAGCAGTGCAGAACCGGCGGAAACCAAAACCGGCTGTTTGCAGGCAGGTTTGGCTTCCGCCGGTTCTATAGGGCGCATGCCCGCGAACGAAAAAAGCCGGAGGCTTTTTGAGTGTGTACTGCGAGAAAGCAGTGTATGGGTAGCGGAAGGGTTCGCGAAGAAGCCGTCGCTATGAAGAGTGAGCGCTAAACGAAGAGCGCCAAGTGCACTGCGAGAAAGCCATGTATGGGTAGCGGAAGGATTCGCGAAGAAGCCGTCGCTATGAAGAGCGAGCGCTAAACGAAGCGCGCTAAGTGCACTGCGAGAAAGCCATGTATGGGTAGCGGAAGGATTCGCGAAGAAGCCGTCGCTATGAAGAGCGAGCGCTAAACGAAGAGCGCTAAGTGCACTGCGAGAAAGCCGTGCATGGGTAGCGGAAGGATTCGCGAAGAAGCCGTCGCTATGAAGAGCGAGCGCTAAACGAAGTGCGCCAAGTGCACTGCATATACAAGGAGGAGAACGATTATGAAATTAACAGGTGCGGAGATTGTGGTGGAGTGCCTGAAGGAACAGGGCGTGGATACGGTGTTCGGCTATCCTGGCGGCACAATTTTGAATATTTACGACGCCTTATACAAACATTCTGACGAGATTCATCATATTTTAACATCCCATGAGCAGGGGGCGTCCCATGCGGCAGACGGTTATGCCAGAGCTACCGGAAAGGTGGGCGTGTGTCTGGCTACTTCCGGTCCTGGAGCCACCAATCTGGTAACGGGGATCGCTACGGCGCAGATGGATTCTGTCCCCATGGTGGCCATTACGGCCAATGTGGCCGTAAACCTTCTGGGAAGGGATACATTCCAGGAGGTGGATATTGCCGGAGTCGTTATGCCCATCACCAAGCATAGCTTTATTGTCAAGGATGTGACGAAACTGGCCGATACCATCCGCAGAGCTTTCCGCATCGCGGTAGAAGGACGGCCCGGCCCGGTGCTGGTGGATATTACCAAGGATGTGACAGCGACGGAAACGGAATATACGCCGGCGAAACCTTCTCCGGTGCTTCCAAAGGTAAACACCATCAAGGAAGAGAACATCGACAGGGCGGTGGAGCTGATTGAGAAGTCAAAACGTCCCTATATTTTTGTAGGCGGCGGCGTGAGTATCGCGGGAGCTTCGGAAGAGCTTATGGAGTTTGTGGAAAAAGTGGACGCCCCTGTGTCGGATACGCTGATGGGCAAAGGCGCTTTTCCTGGAGAACATGAGCGGTATACCGGCATGGTCGGTATGCACGGAACTAAAACTTCCAATCTGGGGATTACGAAAAGTGATCTTTTGATCGCTGTCGGCACCAGATTCAGCGACCGGGTGACAGGAAATACGAAGCGGTTTGCCAGGGACGCGAAGGTGCTTCATATTGATGTGGACGCGGCGGAAATCAACAAAAACATTTTAAGCGACGTTTCCGTAGTGGGCGACGCGAAGGCAATTCTTAAGATTTTAAATGAACGGCTTAATAAGCAGGATCATCACGAATGGGTGGCGGAGATCGAGGCGATGAAAGAACGGCATCCGCTGACCTATCCTCAGGATGTCCTGACAGCTCCTTATGTGATCGAGACGTTATATAAAGTAACAGAGGGGGAAGCCATTATCACTACGGATGTAGGACAACATCAGATGTGGGCGGCTCAGTTCTATAAGTATAAGGAACCCAGGACTTTCATTACCTCCGGCGGACTTGGAACCATGGGCTATGGTCTGGGTGCAGCCATGGGTGCGAAGATGGGACGTCCGGACAAAGCAGTATTCAATATTGCCGGGGACGGATGCTTCCGGATGAATATGAACGAGATAGCGACGGCAGTTCGCTCCAATATTCCGGTGATTGAGATTGTCATCGACAATCATGTGTTGGGCATGGTACGGCAGTGGCAGACCCTGTTTTACGGAAAACGCTATTCTTCTACGATTCTTGAGGATAAGACAGACTTTGTGAAGGTGGCTGAGGCCATGGGCGCAAAGGGAATCCGGGTGACGAAGAAGGAAGAAGTAGAACCGGCTATCCGGGAAGCCATGGCGGCGGGAGGCCCTGTGGTCATCGATGTGCAGATTGACTGTGACGACAAGGTATTTCCTATGGTTGCGCCGGGGGGAGCCATCGAAGAAGCCTTCAATCAGGAGGACCTGGATGCGAAAAATGCCTGAATTTGGGTTTTAGAAGGAAAAAATCGTTAAAACTTTGACCGGGTGGCTTTACAGCCGCCCGGCTTTTGTACTATACTAGTACAGTGTTGCATCGGTGCAATGCTGTACTGGGATTCGGGCGAAGCGTCCAAATCTGAAGGAGGATCAGAATATGAGTAGAGTATATAATTTTTCGGCCGGCCCGGCGGCGCTCCCGGAAGAAGTCCTGAGAGAAGCGGCGGCGGAGATGCTGGATTATGCGGGGACAGGAATGTCCGTGATGGAGATGAGCCATCGTTCCAAAACCTACGATAAAATTATCAAGGATGCGGAACAGGATCTCCGGGATCTGATGGGGATTCCGGACAATTACAAAGTATTGTTTCTGCAGGGCGGCGCCCATCTGCAGTTTGCCATGGTGCCCATGAATTTTATGAAACACGGCGTAGCGGATTATATTGTGACCGGAAACTGGGCGAAAAGGGCCTGGAAAGAAGCGTCCAAATACGGAAAGGCCAACTGTGTTGCTTCCAGCGAGGATAAGAATTTCAACTATATTCCGGACTGCTCCGATCTGCCGATCAGCGAGGACGCCGATTATGTTTATATTTGTCAGAACAATACTATTTACGGAACCCAGTTCCACATCCTTCCCGACACCAAGGGAAAGACGCTGGTAGCAGACGTATCCTCCTGTTTTCTGGCAGAACCCATAGACGTGGAAAAATATGGTATGATCTATGGCGGAGTTCAGAAGAACATCGGCCCGGCCGGCGTGGTGATCGCCATTATCAGAGAAGATTTGATCACAGAGGAGGTCTGGCCCGGAACGCCGACCATGCTTCAGTATAAAACGCATGCCGATAAGGACTCCCTTTACAATACGCCGCCGGCTTACGGGATCTATATCTGCGGCAAGGTATTTCAGTGGCTGAAAAATATAGGCGGCCTTGAGGTCATGAAGGAGCGGAATGAGAAGAAGGCTGCGCTACTTTATGACTTCTTGGATAAGAGCCGTCTGTTTACACCCACAGTCACGGATAAAGCTTCCCGCTCCTGGATGAATGTGGATTTCGTGACAGGAGAGAAAGCGCTCGATGCAGAGTTTGTGAAGGCGGCGGAAGAGGCGGGGCTTTCGGGACTGAAGGGTCACAGGAGCGTCGGCGGAATGCGGGCCAGCCTCTATAATGCGGTGAGCATCGAGGCGGTAGAAGCTTTGGTGAAATTCATGAAAGACTTTGAAGAGACACATCAGAGATAAAAGCCCTTGCTTTTGGCAGGCGGGCGAGACATCGTAAAAGGAGAGCAGAATGAAAAGAAAGATCCACTGTCTGAATCCGATTTCCAAGAAAGGACTCAGGCTGTTTTCAGAGGATTATGAGCTGACAGAACATTTGGAAGAGGCGGAAGGCGTTCTGGTGCGGAGCGCGTCCATGCATGAAATGGAGCTGCCGGAGGGGCTGGAGGCTATCGCCAGGGCCGGGGCCGGGGTCAACAACATTCCCCTGGAGAAATGCACAGAAAAAGGGATTGTGGTTTTTAATACGCCGGGAGCCAATGCCAACGGCGTGAAGGAGCTGGTACTGGCGGGGATGCTGATGGCGGCCAGAGATATCCACGGCGGTATCGAGTGGGTGGAGGCGAACAAAGAGGACTCCAATATCAGCAAGGACATGGAGAAAAGTAAAAAGATGTTTGCCGGAACAGAAATTATGGGCAAGCGCCTTGGCGTAGTGGGCTTAGGAGCCATTGGCGTCCGGGTGGCCAATGCGGCGGCGGAACTGGGGATGAAGGTCTACGGCTATGATCCGTTTCTTTCTGTGGACGCCGCCTGGCAGCTTACCTCCTTTATCAAACATGTGACGAATCTTGATGAAATCTACAGAAAATGCGATTATATCACAGTCCATGTACCGCTTCTGGACAGTACCAGGGGTATGATCAATAAAGAGGCTTTTGCCAAGATGAAAGATGGTGTGGTGATTCTTAACTATGCCCGTGACCTTCTGGTGAATGACGACGACATGGAGGAGGCACTTGCGAGCGGAAAGGTTCACCGCTATATGACGGACTTTCCCAATCCCAAGGTGACTCATATGCCCGGTGTGATCGCAACTCCCCATTTGGGAGCTTCCACGGCAGAGTCGGAGGATAACTGCGCGGAGATGGCAGTGAAGGAACTGATGGTTTATTTGGAGACCGGCTCCATCCGCAATTCGGTGAATTACCCTTCCTGCGAGATGCCGCCCTGCAGGGGCGCTTGCCGTCTGTGTATTTTCAATGTGAACAAACCCAATATGATCGGGCAGTTTGCGTCTGTGCTGGCGGAAGAAGGGGTCAATATCCCTGATATGCAGAACAAGAGCCGCGGCGGGGTAGCCTATACCATTATGGATGCGGACCAGGAAGTGCCCCAGCGGGTGATTGACCGCCTGATGGAAATTGACGGCGTGTACAAAGTACGTGTCATGAAGGCAGAATAATTACAAAGTATAGCTGAAAAGCTCTGCGGCTGTGGATGAGGCCGCAGAGCTTTCAAGATAAGGAGAAAATCATGGCGACAGTAAAGCCATTTTTGTGTATCAGGCCGGAGACGTCTGTAGTTTCCAGAGTAGCAGCCCTTCCCTATGATGTTTACAGCCGGGCAGAGGCGAAAGCGGAGGTAGAACGGGAACCGCTTTCCTTTCTTAAGATAGATCGGGCAGAAACAGGATTTCCCGATGAGGTGGATACCTACGCGCCCTGCGTCTATGAACGGGCCAGAAAACTTCTGGATGAGATGAGAGAGGATGGGATCTTCGTGCAGGAGAAGGCTCCCTGCTACTATGTCTATGAGCTGACCATGGATGGCCGTGTCCAGACGGGGATTGTGGCCTGTTCCTCTATTGACGACTATGCCGGGGGTGTGATCAAAAAGCATGAGAATACCAGGGCGGAAAAAGAGGAGGACAGAGTCTGTCATGTGGATGTTTGCGACGCCCAGACAGGGCCTATCTTTCTGGCCTATCGGGCCAGGGCCGATATCAACGCTCTGGTGACAGAAGTAAAAAAGGAACCCCGCCTTTATGACTTTGTGGCGCCGGACGGAGTCCGCCATGCAGTTTGGAAAATTGACGGGGCAGAGCAGGTAAGAGCGCTGGAAGAGGCGTTCACCAGGGTGCCGGATATCTATATTGCAGACGGTCATCACCGGGCGGCGTCGGCAGTCCGGGTGGGCTTTAAACGCAGGGAAGAGCATCCGGATTATAAGGGAGACGAGCCGTATAATTATTTTCTGTCGGTGCTGTTTCCAGATGAAGAACTGATGATTATGGATTATAACCGGGTGGTGAAAGATCTGAATGGCCTGACAGAAGAAGCTTTTCTGGAACGAATCTCGACAGACTTTGAAGTTCAGAAGGTGGGAAGCGAGCCGGTAAGACCTGGAAGGAAAGGAGAATTTGGGATGTTCCTTTCTGATTGCTGGTACCTGCTCACAGCGAAACGCTCCCCCAGTGGTGATCCGGTGGCAGACTTGGATGTGTCCGTCTTGCAGGATGTTCTTCTTGGTCCTGTTCTTGGGATCGGGGATCCGAGGACGGATGAACGAATTGATTTTATCGGTGGGATCCGGGGGCTTTCGGAGCTTTCCAGCCGTTGCCACAGAGATATGAAAGTAGCTTTTTCCATGTATCCCACTTCGATTGGAGAACTTTTTCAGGTGGCTGATACATCCAGGCTGATGCCGCCCAAGTCAACCTGGTTTGAGCCAAAGCTCCGGAGTGGAATCTTTATACATAAGCTGTCGTAACAGGGGAGGTTGGAAGAGGCGAGATGCAGGAAGAGTGGCGTATATATGGAAAAAAAGCAGATTTTGAAGGGCTTTCAAAACGCCTTGGCATCGATCCGGTCACAGCCCGCATTATCCGGAACAGAGAGCTGACGGAGGAGGAAGAGATTCAACAATATCTCTACGGAAGTTTAAAGGACTGTCATTCCCCGTTTCTGATGAAAAATATGGAAGAAGCGGTGGAAATTCTGGGAAAAAAGATCCGGGCCGGAAAGGCTATCCGGGTGATCGGCGATTATGATGTGGATGGGATCTGCGCCACCTATATTCTGGTAAAGGCCATCAAACGGCTGGGGGGCAACGTGGATTATGACATCCCTGACAGGATTCAAGACGGTTATGGAATCAATGTAAAAATAATTGATCTGGCGGCGGCGGACGGGGTTGACACGCTATTGACCTGTGATAATGGGATTGCTGCAGGGAGTCAGATTGCCCACGCCAAGGAGCTTGGCATGACAGTACTGGTCACGGATCACCATGAAGTGCCTTTTGAAGAGACAGAGACGGGAGAGAAAAGAGAAATTCTTCCGCCGGCCGATGTGGTGGTGAATCCCCGCCAGGCGTCTTGCACTTACCCGTTTAAGCTTCTTTGCGGGGCGGCTATCGCTTACAAGCTGGCCTGGGCCCTTTATGAAACCTGGGAGATTCCGAAGTCTGAGCTTTCTCCCTTTGTAGAAGTCGCCGCACTGGCGACGGTGGGCGACGTGATGTTGCTGCAGGGGGAAAACCGGATCCTGGTAAAGGAGGGGCTGGAGCGAATGGCAGATTCCAAGATTCAGGGGTTAAAGGCGCTGATTGAGGCAAATGGCCTGAATGCGTCGGCGCTTGGCTGCTATCATCTGGGATTTGTACTGGGCCCCTGTCTGAATGCAGGAGGGCGGCTGGATACGGCGAAAAAGTCTTTGGCTCTGCTTTTATCAGAACGGAAAACAGAGACGCCGGCCCTGGCCTGGGAGCTTAAGGCGTTAAACGACAGGCGAAAGGATATGACGGCAAAAAGCGTAGAGGCGGCCATACATAATATAGAAGAAACAGGGATCAAAGAGGATGACGTGTATGTGGTTTATCTGCCGGAATGCCATGAAAGCCTGGCGGGAATCGTGGCTGGAAGGATTCGGGAGAAATACCAGCATCCGGTGTTCGTGATTACAAAAGCGGCCTCCGGACTGAAAGGCTCTGGCAGGAGTATTCCTTCTTATTCTATGTATGAACATCTGGTACGGTGCCAGGAGTATCTGACCGTATTTGGCGGACATCCCATGGCGGCGGGGCTCTCTCTTCCGGAAGAAAATCTGGAAGCCTTTCGAGCGGCGTTAAACAGAGACAGCGGGCTGACGGAGGCGGATTTTGTCAAGCGCCTCTGGATTGACGTACCGATGCCTTTTTCCTATGTGACGGAGAAACTGGTTTCGGAGTTTCGGTTGCTGGAGCCCTTTGGAAATGGGAATGAAAAACCGCTGTTTGCCCAGAAAGGGTTGATGGTCAGGCAGAAAAACCTGGTGGGGAAAAATAAAAATGTGCTGAAATTCCTTTTGTCTGATGAGACAGGACTTAATATAGAAGCAATTCAGTTTCAGGATGCGGCGAATATGGAGCAGGCAGTTGAAGTGGGAGACTGGATTTCAGTGGCTTATTATCCGAATATCAATGAATATATGGGCAGGCGGACGTTACAGATGGTAATTCAAAGCAGCAGGCAGGAGAGGAAGCCGATTACAGGTAGAAAATCCGTTTTTCAGTTGCCAATGGAATCAGGGAATACTATAATAGGAAGAGAAGCGGAAAAAACCGCAGAAACGGAGGGCAAGTAAATGAAAAAGATAGAAGAGTATGTGAGAAGCATTCCGGACTTTCCGGAGGAAGGAATTATTTTTCGGGATGTCACTTCGATTCTGCAGGACGCGGACGGCCTTCATTTGGCTATCGATCTTTTGCAGGAAACTTTGGACGGAATTGATTTTGACGTGGTGGTGGGACCGGAGTCCAGAGGTTTTATTTTTGGCGTTCCCATTGCCTATAACCTTCATAAATCGTTTGTTCCGGTGCGGAAAAAGGGAAAGCTGCCTTGTGAGACTGTGGAGATGGAATATGACCTGGAGTACGGAAGCGCAGTGATTGAAATGCATAAGGATTCCATTAAGCCTGGACAGAAGGTTGTGATCATTGATGATCTGATCGCGACGGGAGGAACAATCGAGGCGATTATCAAGTTAGTGGAAAGCCTTGGAGGAGAAGTGGTAAAAATCAGTTTTGTCATGGAGCTTGCCGGACTAAGAGGCAGAGAGAAGCTTGCCGGCTATGAGGTTTCCAGCGTCATCTGTTATGAAGGGAAATAAACGGCGGTAAGAGGATGAAAGAAAAACAGACTTTTCCCAAAACAAAGCGGGGACTTACGACCACCAGGATTATCGCCCTGGGTTTTGCGGCGGCCATTCTAGTGGGCGCCTTCTTTCTGGCTCTTCCGGTTTCCTCAGCAGAGGGAACCTGGACGAATCCAATTGACGCGCTGTTTACGGCGACCACAAGTATTTGCGTGACCGGGCTGGTGACGGTGACGACGGCGACTCACTGGAGCCTGTTCGGCCAGATCGTGATTCTGATTCTGGCACAGCTTGGCGGTCTGGGAGTGATTACGGCCGCGATGTGTGTGTTAATCCTGGTCGGAAGAAAAATCACTCTGAAAGACAGGATGCTGATTCAGGAAACCTATAATATGGATACCCTTTCCGGCCTGGTGAAACTGGTGATGCGAATCGTCAAAGGGACGTTCTTGCTGGAGGGTCTTGGGGCGCTGGCCTATGCCCTCGTGTTTATTCCGGAGTTTGGATTTTTCCCCGGACTTTGGAAGTCCATATTTAACTCAGTTTCCGCGTTCTGCAATGCCGGTATGGATATCCTGGGAGAAACCAGCCTGCGAAGCTATGCAGGAAATCCCATTGTCAATGTCACGACAATGGTTTTGATTATTCTCAGCGGTCTGGGGTTCATTGTCTGGTGGAACATGATGGACTCCTGGAAAAAGCGGAAAGAGCATAAGCGGGGATTTGTCGCCGGCTTAAGCCTCCATACGAAGCTGGTACTTATTATGACAATGGTTCTCATATTTGGCGGCGCAATTTTTTTCTTCCTTTTTGAGTATCAGAATCCCGGGACGATTGGGAATATGGGAACGGGAAATAAGATAATGGCGTCTCTGTTCCAATCGGTGACCACCAGGACTGCCGGGTTTGAGACGGTTCCCCAGGCAAACCTGACAGACGGTTCCACGCTTTTAACGATGATTCTGATGCTGATCGGGGGTTCTCCGGCAGGAACGGCAGGAGGAATCAAGACAACTACGGTGGGAATACTGCTTCTGATTATTCTGTCGACGGTCCGTGGCAAACGGGAAACGGAATTTATGAACCGCCGGATTTCGGCGGACTCAGGACGGACGGCTTTGACTGTGGTAGGGCTGGCTCTTATGGTAGTGATTGGAGCGTCGATTCTTCTTTTTGCCACTGACGGGCTGGAGTTTAAGGATACGGTTTATGAAGTGATATCGGCGATGGGCACCGTAGGACTGACCAGAGGGATTACCTCCGGTTTGAGCGTGGCCGGGAAGCTGATTCTGATTGCAGTGATGTATATGGGGCGGATTGGGCCTGTGACTCTGGCTCTGGCGCTGGCCATGAAGCGAAGAGGGAAGGAACAGAGCATTTCTCTTCCGGAAGAACGGATATTGATTGGATAGGAAATAAAACGAGAAGATAAGAAACAAAAAAGTTTTAATTCTCAATAAAATGAAGATAAATAGAAGTTTTTAAGGGAGTTTGTCGGGAAAGGAGGACAGAAAATGGCGAAAAAGGAGTTTGCAGTCTTTGGACTGGGAGAATTTGGAAGCAGTATTGCGGTTACTCTGGAGGAAAGCGGGTGCCAGGTACTGGCTGTGGATAGCAGAGAAGAGCGGGTCCAGAATATTTCCGAATATGTGACTCATGCGGTCTGCGCCAACGTGGCGGATCAGGCGGTGGTGCGATCCTTTGGCGTGCACAATATGGACGGTGTGATTGTGGGAATTGGAGAAAACCTGGAATCCAGCATTATGGCTACCATCTGTGCCAAAGAATGCGGCGTGCCTTATGTGCTGGCCAAAGCCAACAGCGACATGCACGCGGCAGTATTGAAAAAAGTGGGGGCTGATCAGGTGATTTTTCCGGAGAAGGCCACAGGAATCCGTCTGGGTCGGAATCTGGCTTCCGGAAATTTTCTGGATACCATTGAACTTTCCAAAAAATTCAGCATGGTGGAAATTGAGGTCCCGTCCAAATGGGTTGGAAAAAGTATCCGGGAGTTGAACCTCAGGAAACGGGGAATCAACATCATCGCCAGAAAGGGAGATCTGGAGGATATTGTTCTGATTGTGGATCCGGATCGCGTCATTGAAGGCCATGAGACGTTTATCATTATCGGGAATAACAAGGACCTGGAGCGGGAGCTTTTATAGAGAGCTTTGATAGAGAGAAATGGAATTTGACAGGATCCGGACAGGAGTCTTTATGAGGATTGACAGTGTAAAAAGCAGCCAGGTAAAGCAGGTTACTGCTCTTCAGAAAAAACCCAAATGCCGGAAAGAGCAGAGGGCTTTTGTTGTGGAGGGGTTAAAAATGGTTCTGGAAGCCCCGGCGGAAAGACTGCTTGGCGTCTATGCTTCAGACTCTTTCCTGAGTCAGAACGGAGCAGAAAGGCTAGAGGGGATTCCTTTTACAGAAGTATCAGACCAGGCCTTTAAAGCCATGACAGATACGCAGACACCTCAGGGGGTTCTGGCAGTGGTAAAGGCCATGGACTGGAAAAAAGAGGATTTTCAGGGAAAAGAAGGAGCGCTGCTACTTTTTTTGGAAAACTTGCAGGATCCTGGAAACCTGGGAACGATTTTCCGGGCGGGAGAAGGCGCGGGAGTGACCGGAATCCTGATGAGCCGGGAAACGGTGGATGCTTATAATCCA
The DNA here is from genome assembly GCA_022792335.1 of Lachnospiraceae bacterium. Lineage (GTDB taxonomy): Bacteria > Bacillota > Clostridia > Lachnospirales > Lachnospiraceae > Lientehia. Next base: position 10,451 of record JAAWAV010000055.1, on the reverse strand, counting down.
AAAGTGGTCCGCTCTACCATGGGTTCTATTTACCGGGTGCCCTTTGCTGTCTGCGATAATCTGGAGGAGACTTTGAAAGTGTGTAAAGAGGCGGGAGTCACTTCCTATGCGGCCCATCTTGGCGGAGAAAAGAACTATGAGGAAGCAGATTATAGCACCCCGTCTGCATTTTTAATCGGAAACGAAGCGGCGGGGCTTTCGGAAAAATTTTCCTCTTTTGCGGATTTTTTTATAAAAATTCCCATGGCAGGAAGTGTCGAATCTCTGAATGCGGCGGTGGCGGCATCGGTCCTGATGTATGAGGCTGCCCGCCAGAGACGACATAAATAAGAGAAAAGAGGATAGAAGGAATGCGGCAAGGAAAACCCATCAAAGTACAATATATTGTATTTTGATGGGTTTTCCTTTTCTGTATATAGTGGTTTGAGGGGAGGGACTTTCCGGATAACACATCCATGCAAGGGCAAAAGAAGAGGAAATTAAAAAGAAAGAGAAGTGGTGAGGAGGGGTCGAAAAAGGACGAAAAAAAAGAGCAAAGTGGGAAATGGTTGACAAAATGAAAAGTTGATGTTATGATGACGGTGTAACAAAGTTGTAACAATTGGAACACAGGTTTAATATTTTAATAAATGTGAGTCAAAATTGTTACAACAGGACACAAGGAGGTATACAATGTTTGCCAGAAAGAAAAGCATCGTTTTGTGCTTTGTCATCGGTGCATTGCTTTGTACTCTGATTTCCTGTGGAAAACCGGACAGTCCTTCTGCAGGGGAGGCCATGACCGTGGCGCCTGCATCCGGAGGAGAGTCGTCTGAGTCGGAAACGGAAGTCCAAGACATCAGGAAAACCTCACTGGAAGAAAATACGAGAGAAATTGTAAAAGCTACGATAAAGAGTACAAAAAGCGACAGTCAGCAAAATCCGGAAGATTCTCAGGATCCGGAGGCATCCACACAGGCGATGGCAGCGAGAATTGCCGGAGCTTCTGTGAAAAGCGGGGCTGCTGATTATGAGGCAGTAGTACAAAACGGACAAACGGAAAATCTGCAGGCGGAGGGGACCCCGACCGGAGAGCCGGCGGCGACGGAACCTGTGCAGGCAGAGGTGATTGCCCCCGAGCTGGAGAACAAGGTCGTTACCACGGTGGTGGATACTTATCTGAATATCCGCCAGGAACCTTCAGAGGACAGCGAGATTGTCGGGCGCCTGTATGAAGGCAGCGCCGGCGAAGTTCTCGAAATCGCAGAAGGCTGGACGAAGATTTCTTCCGGCGGCGTAGAGGGCTGGGTGCACAATGAGTATGTGGTATCCGGCGAAGCAGCGCAGAGTTTTGCGGAGGAATCTTTGCGGCAGGTTGCGACCGTCAAAGAGGAAGGGGTACGCGTCAGAGCCGGCGCATCCCTGGATTCACCCTGGGTTGGCATGGTGGATTTGAATGAAACTTATCAGGTGGTTCCGGAGGAGCTTTCCGAGGAAGAACCTGTTCCGGAAGAAGTAGAGACTCCTGAGACTGCCGAGACACCGGAGACAGAAGCCCCCGAGGCTCAAGAAACTTTGCAGACCCCTGCAGAGACAGAAGGCTCTTCTGTAGAACCGGAGCAGACCGGTGAGTCAGAGGCAGAGACGCCGATGGCTTTGGAAGCCCTTGTGGGTTCGGAGGCTCTTGTAGTTCCGGAGGCTGCTTCCGAATCAGGAGAGACTGGAGAGGTTCCTGTTTCTGAGCAGCCGGAAGAGATGCAGTTAGCCCAGACTCCGCCGACAGGGGAGGCGGCCCTTCCGGAGGTCGAGCTGAAGTGGATAAAGATTATCTATGACGGCGATCAGGAGGGATATGTCTGTGCCGATTATGTGACGACCTCTTTTGTACTTGGAAAAGCCAAGTCGATGGAAGAGATTCGTGCCGAAGAAGAAGCGGCGGCGAGAGCTGCTGCGGAACGGGCGGCGGCCGAGCGGGCAGAAAGAGAACGGGCAGCGGCTAAGGCTGCAGCGGCGGAAGCTTCCGCCAGTTCCGGATGGGTGTCTCTTGGAGAGTTTAAGATTACTGCTTACTGTGGCGGCGCTTGCTGCAATGGTCAGTGGGCGGGAACCACTTCTTCTGGAGCAGCTCCGACAGAGGGGCGTACCATTGCTGTGGCGCCCGGACTGATTCCTTACGGGACACAGGTCAGAATTGCCGGTATAGATAATGTTTATGTGGCTGAAGACACTGGTGGTTTTGCCAATAGCAACCCTCGTCAGATTGATATTTATTATTCGGATCATGGCCATGCGACGAGCAAGGGCGTGACCTACAGAGAGATCTGGGTAAAGCGTTAAGCGATTGACTTTGCAGGGATATCAGAAAGACGAAAAGTAAGACAGTGAGGCTATAAAAACAGAATACAAAGCAGAAAGAACTGCCGTATCCATCGAGAGATCGAGAGTACGGCAGTTTTTACGTATGAGAGTGTGTATACAGGAATCTCTTTGATTGACATCTTGTAATAACTTCCAAATTGGGGTATACTGAGTTTAAGAAAATCCGGGATGCAAAGCAGCAGTTTTTCGGATAGGTATGTAAAGGCGTAAAGGAGGTGTGCGCTGTGGTTGCAGTGTACTGGCTTGCAGGGATTATTGTACTCCTGGTGATTGAGGCACTCACGATGGGACTTACCACCATTTGGTTTGCAGGAGGGGCGTTGGTTGCCTTTATCGCATGTGTGGCCGGAGCGGCGCTGCCGCTTCAGATTGTTTTATTTGTCGTGATTTCTCTTTTGCTTCTGGTATTTACAAGGCCCTTTGCCAAGCGATATATCAACAGAGGAACGGAAAAGACCAACGTAGAGAGGATCATCGGCCAGGAGGCCCGCGTGACGGAGCAGATTAATAACAGGATGGATATGGGCGAGGCAGTTGTATCCGGGCAGTACTGGTCTGCCCGCGCTGCAGATGAAGATGAAATCATCATGCAGGGAAGCAGGGTAACGATTGAGGCAGTCAGAGGCGTAAAGCTGATTGTCCGTACCATAAAGTGATATCCGGAGGAATCGGGGAGAGGAATATTTCCGAATTTATTTATCCATGAGGAGGAAGAACTATGAATGGAAGTTTTTTGATTGCAGCGGGCAATGTATGGGTTTTGGCGGCTGTCGCTATTCTGGCAGTTGTTGTGCTGATGATTGCGGCGTCCTGTATCAAGATCGTGCCTCAGGCGAAGGCCGTGGTTCTGGAGCGGCTGGGCGGTTATCGGACGACCTGGTCGGTAGGACTGCATGTGAAAGCGCCTTTTATTGATCGGGTGGCAAAACGGGTGAACTTAAAAGAACAGGTCATTGATTTTAAGCCTCAGCCGGTGATTACAAAGGATAATGTCACCATGCAGATTGATACGGTGGTCTTTTTCCAGATTACGGATCCGAAACTCTACGCTTATGGAGTGGAGAATCCCCTGATGGCCATTGAGAATCTGACGGCTACGACTTTGAGAAACATCATCGGCGATCTGGAACTGGATCAGACTCTGACCTCCAGAGAACTGATCAATACCAAGATGCGCACACAGCTTGACGTGGCGACGGACCCCTGGGGGATCAAGGTCAACCGCGTGGAGCTGAAGAATATTATTCCGCCCAGGGAAATTCAGGATTCCATGGAGAAGCAGATGAAGGCGGAGCGTGAGCGCCGTGAGAAAATTTTGCAGGCGGAAGGTGAGAAGAAATCCACGATTTTGGTAGCAGAAGGCAAGAAGGAATCCGCTATTTTGGATGCGGAGGCGGAGAAGCAGGCGGCAATCCTGCGGGCGGAAGCCAAGAAAGAGGCGACGATTCGCGAGGCAGAGGGGCAGGCCCAGGCTATTTTGAAGGTGCAGGAGGCAAATGCGGAGGGAATCCGTCTGATCAAAGAGGCCGGGGCCGACGAGTCTGTACTGCGGCTTAAGAGTTTGGAGGCGTTTGCCAAGGCGGCTGACGGAAAAGCGACGAAGATTATTATTCCCTCGGAGATTCAGGGAATTGCAGGCGGGATTAAAAGCTTGGTAGAAGTAGCGAAGGATTGAGCAGACGGAGGATAAGGTATCGATGGAGATTATGAAGAGTCTTAAGGGACGGAATTTTTTAACGCTGAAAGATTTTACGCCGGAAGAAATCCAGAATTTTCTGGACCTGGCGGCGGACTTGAAGGAAAAGAAAAAACGGGGCATTACCGGGAACAGTTTAAAAGGAAAAAATCTTGCGCTGATTTTTGAAAAGCCCTCGACCAGGACCCGCTGTGCATTTACAGTGGCCGGAAACGACGAAGGAGCTTTTCCCACATATCTGGGAAAAGGGGAGATTCAACTTGGTAAGAAGGAGAGTGTGGAGGATACGGCGAGGGTGCTCGGCCGTATGTTTGACGGAATTGAGTTTCGCGGATTTCTCCACTCCCATGTGGAGGCTCTGGCAAAACATTCCGGGGTTGTGGTCTGGAACGGTCTGACGGATGATTACCACCCCACTCAGATTTTGGCGGATTTTTTGACCATGCGGGAGAACTTCGGACGTCTTGCGGGTCTGAATTTTGTATTCATTGGCGACGGCCGCAACAATATGTCCAACAGTCTGATGGTAGGATGTGGGAAAATGGGAGTGAATTGTACCATTATTGCGCCGAAGGCGCTTTGGCCGGAAGAAGAATTGGTGGAAGTCTGCAGAGGCTATGCAGACGAGGCCGGAAGTACACTGACCATTACGGATGATCCGGCGGCTGTAAAAGGCGCGGATGTGATTTATACGGATGTATGGTGCTCCATGGGAGAGGAAGAAAAAGCGGCCGAGCGGATGGCGCTTTTGAAGCCTTACCAGGTAAACCGGGCGCTTATGGATGCGACGGGAAAGGAAGGCGCGATTTTCATGCATTGCCTGCCGGCAGTGAAGGGAAATGAAGTGACAGAAGAGGTGTTTGAGTCGGAGCGTTCGGTGGTATTTGACGAGGCAGAAAACAGGATGCATACCATTAAGGCAGTGATGGTGGCGACCCTTGGCGAGTAAGCTTCCTTACGATAAGAGAAGTTCTTTTTTACCATATATGGGAGATTAGAATTAATGTACGTAAACAGAACGAAAAAGAACCCGTATACCAGGCAGACTGTATTTGACGTATTGTCCGCGATCGTGGGTTTGGCGGTAATTGCAGTGGGAATTGTTTCTTTTATTGAGCCGGAGAAAAATGCCTGGCTGTTTCCAATTATATTTCTCCTGGCGGCTGCTTTCCAGTGTCTGCTCGGGATTCCGCGGATGGCGGGAGGATACGGAAGAAAAAGTGGAAGAAGAAAAGCGTTGGGGATCAGCCTGTTTTTCCTTGCGGGGGTTCTGGTGATTCTCAGTGTAGTTGGCGCTCTCTGTCTTTGGAGGTAGATGTGAAAGCAAAGATTTTAAGGCTGTTGCGGGAAGAAAAAGGGTATGTATCCGGCCAGGAGCTTTGTGGGAAACTTTCTGTTTCCCGTACAGCCGTCTGGAAGGCTATCGGACAGCTAAAAGAAGAGGGCTATCTCATAGAGGCGGTGCAGAACAAAGGCTATCATTTCTCTGGCGGACCGGATCTGGTGACAAAAGAAGAAATCAGTTCCAGACTGGATACCGGATGGGCAGGGCACCCGATCGTTTTTTTGGAAAAGACGGATTCAACTAACAATGAAGCAAAGCGTTTGGCCGAGGCAGGGGCCGGTCATGGGACTCTGGTAGTAGCAGAATTTCAGGAAGCGGGAAAGGGCCGTCGCGGCCGGAGCTGGTCGTCACAGCGGGGAACCGGAATTTGGATGACCATATTATTAAAGCCGGACTTTCCGCCTTCACGGGCTTCCATGTTGACGCTGGTGGCGGCTATGGCCGTAGCTGACGGGATTTTGGAGGCGACTGGGTTGGAGGTCGGGATCAAATGGCCCAATGATATTGTCCTCGCAGGAAAAAAGGTCTGTGGGATTCTGACGGAAATGAGTGCGGAACCGGATTATATCAATCATGTGGTGGTTGGAATCGGAATCAACGCCAATCTTGCAGAATTTCCGGAAGAACTGCAGGAGCGGGCGACCTCTCTATTCCTTGAAAAGGGGGAGAGGATCAGCCGCGCCGCTGTGATTGCCGGAGTCTGGAAAGCCTTTGAACAGTATTATGATAGATTTTTGCAGACGGCGGATTTATCCCTTCTGAAGGAAGCCTATGAAAGCAGACTTCTCAACAGAAACGAGACGGTATGCGTACTGGATCCGGGAGGGGAATGGAGAGGGATGGCCAGAGGGATAGACAGACATGGCCGCCTTTTGGTAGAGTCGGATGACGGGCGTGGGACAAAGGCTGTGGATTCCGGCGAAGTGTCTGTCAGGGGGGTATACGGATATGTATGATACAGATGGAAATAAGGTCCTGTGCGGAGCGAATCATTATACGCAGAAGTATTATTTTAATGAAGATTTTTCTATGCTGCCGGAAGAGATTAAGCGAGATTTGCAGGCTCTCTGTGTTCTCTATGTGGAAGAGGTGGGAGGAATCCTGCTGATGGAATTTGATAAAGAAGGGAATCTGCTTCTCAGAGTAGAAAGTGAGGAAGGCGACGGTTTCTTTGATGAGATTGGGAGTGCGCTGAAGGTGAAGCAGATTCAGCGGGACAGAAGGCCGTTTTTAGAATCTCTGGAGCTGTTTTACAGAACCTTTTACCTGGCGGAGCCGGAAAAACTATGAACAGAGAGAAAAAGCTGGCAATCGGAGGCGTGGTTTTAGATATTCCGGTAGTACTGGCACCAATGGCAGGCGTGACAGACCTGCCTTTTCGTATGCTTTGCCGGGAGATGGGATGCGGGCTGGTATGTACGGAAATGGTAAGTGCGAAAGCAGTTTTTTATGCCAGAAAGTCCTCCCGGGAAAACAGGAACAGCCGTGAACTGCTCACAGTGAGTGAGACAGAACGGCCTGTTTCCATGCAGCTTTTTGGCTCAGAGCCGGAGCTTCTTGGAGAGATTGCGGCGTTTCTGGAGCCAGGGCCTTATGACGTCATTGATTTTAATATGGGCTGCCCGGTCCCCAAGGTGGTGAATAACCGGGAAGGTTCTGCGCTCATGAGGGAGCCGAAGCTGGCCGGAGAGATCCTCCGGGCTATAGTGAAGGCTGTAAAAAAGCCGGTCACAGTTAAAATCCGCAAAGGTTTTGACGAAGCGCATGTCAATGCGACGGAAATTGCCAAGATTGCTGAGGACGCCGGAGTTTCGGCAATTGCGGTTCATGGAAGAACCAGAGAGCAGTATTATTCTGGAAAAGCCGATTGGGATATCATCCGGAAGGTGAAGGAAGTAGTTTCCATACCAGTTATTGGAAACGGAGATATTTTTCAGGCAGAGGATGCCGAAAGAATGATGAAAGAAACTGGATGCGACGGCGTTATGGTGGCCAGAGGCGCCAGAGGGAATCCCTGGATTTTCAGGGAAATAAAGGAATTTATGGAGACGGGGAATATACTGCCAAGACCGAAACCTGACGAGATCCGGGGGATGATTTTGCGCCATGGCAGGATGCTTTCAGAATTTAAAGGCGAGGCGCAGGCCATGCGGGAGATGCGAAAACATGTGGCCTGGTATACGGCCGGCAGTCCTCATTCTTCCTCTCTTAGAGAGGCTGTGAACCGGGTAGAAACCTTGTCAGGACTGGAGGAACTATTGTCAGAATGGACGGCAGGAAGGGCAGAAAACGGAATGTGAAAGCCTGGGGAAAGGCAGTCTGAGAATATTGACAATCCCCAGGCTTTGGGATATAATACCTTGATGGACGTGAGTCCGCCTGCCTGAAGGGGTAATAGTTGAGCTTCCGCCGGGAGTTACAGTTTTCGGCGCAAAGGATAATCAAGGGTACAAAAGACATATAATAGAATGCGGCAGGCGGAAAAAAGAAACAAAGAAAGGGATCTGAAGAGGTATGGCAGAAACAAAGAAAAACATTCTGACCTATGCCGGCCTTAAGAAGTATGAGGAAGAGCTGGCAGACTTGAAGGTAGTGAAACGGAGAGAGATTGCTCAGAAGATCAAAGAGGCAAGAGAGCAGGGCGACCTTTCTGAGAACGCTGAGTACGATGCGGCAAAAGATGAGCAGAGAGATATCGAGCTTCGTATCGAAGAGCTGGAGAAGCTGCTGAAAAATGCGGAAGTGGTCGTAGAGGACGAAATAGAGCTGGATAAAATCAGTGTAGGCTGCGAGGTCAAGGTTTACGATGTGGAGTACGAGGAGGAAATGGATTTCCGAATTGTCGGTTCTACAGAAGCAAACAGTCTCCAGAATAAGATTTCCAATGAGTCTCCGGTAGGGAGAGCGCTGCTTGGGAAACGGGTCGGCGAGACGGTTGTGGTGGAAACCCAGGCAGGAGATGTGGAATATAAAGTGCTTGATATCAAGCGGGTGTCATAGAAACGATAAAGAAGCCGGCGCAGGAACAGAGCTAAGAAACCCGGCAGATGAACAGCGGTGGAAGAGAGGGAAAACGTGGCAGAGCAGAATAGAACGCAGGAACAGGATTTGGGACAGCTTCTCAAGGTGCGCCGTGAGAAACTTTTCGGAATGCAGGAAGAGGGAAAGGACCCTTTTCAGATTACAAAATATGATGTGACCCATCACAGCGAAGAAGTTCGGACGGCATTTGACGAACTGGAGGGAAAGGAAGTCTCTATTGCGGGCAGGATGATGTCCAAACGGGTTATGGGAAAAGCGTCGTTTTGCCATGTGCAGGATCTGCAGGGCTCCATTCAGTCTTATGTGGCCAGAGACAGCGTGGGCGAGGAGCCCTATAAGGCCTTTAAGAAATATGATATCGGCGACCTTATCGGAATCCGAGGGACCGTATTTCGGACCAAGACGGGAGAGATCTCCATCCATGCGGAGGAGATCACGTTGCTTTCCAAGAGCCTTCAGATTCTGCCGGAGAAGTTCCACGGTCTGACAAACACGGATCTCCGCTACCGCCAGCGATACGTGGATTTGATTGTAAATCCGGAGGTGAAGGATACCTTTATCAAGCGGTCGAAAATCATCAGCACCATCCGCCGTTTTCTGGATGCCCAGGGATTTATGGAGGTGGAGACGCCGATGTTGGTTTCCAATGCAGGAGGCGCGGCGGCCAGGCCCTTCGAGACGCATTTCAACGCCCTGGACGAGGATTTAAAGCTGCGTATTTCCCTGGAACTCTACTTAAAGCGACTGATTGTCGGGGGACTGGAGCGGGTCTATGAGATCGGCCGAGTATTCCGAAACGAGGGACTGGACACCAGACACAATCCGGAATTTACGCTGATGGAGCTTTATCAGGCGTATACGGATTATCATGGTATGATGGACCTGACGGAGAACATGTACCGCTATGTGGCAAAAGAGGTACTTGGAACCACGACCATTGTCTACAACGGCGTCGAGATGGATCTGGGCAAGCCCTTTGAGCGGATCACTATGGTAGAGGCAGTGAAGAAATATTCCGGTGTGGATTTTAACGAGATTCATACGCTGGAAGAGGCCAGAGCAGCGGCGAAGGAGCACCATGTGGAGTTTGAGGCGCGCCACAAGAAGGGGGATATTTTAAGTCTGTTCTTTGAGGAATTTGTGGAAGAGCACCTGATCCAGCCGACGTTTGTCATGGACCATCCCATCGAGATCTCGCCTCTTACCAAGAAAAAGCCGGACAACCCGGAATATGTGGAGCGGTTCGAGTTCTTTATGAACGGCTGGGAGATGGCAAACGCCTACTCAGAGCTTAACGATCCCATTGACCAGAGGGAGCGCTTCGCGGCCCAGGAGGAGCAATTCGCTCAGGGTGACGAGGAGGCAAACCACACCGACGAGGATTTCCTCAATGCACTGGAGATCGGTATGCCCCCCACCGGCGGCATCGGTTACGGCATTGACCGGATGTGTATGCTGTTCACGGATTCACTAGCCATTCGGGACGTACTGCTCTTCCCCACAATGAAGTCATTAGAGAAGTAAGAGAGCCGAAAACCCGCATAAATAAAGGGGAAATTGAGAATTCAGCAATCTGATTTCCCTGTTACTACACCACAATTACACCAAATTTTTAAAAAATCTAAAAAGTACACTTTACAAAGGGAAAATAATCAAATAAGCAGGAGAGGGGCCAGAGGCAGAAGATGTCTCTGGTCTTTTGGTACAGACGATTCCTTTAAGAAGACAGAAGGTAAAGAAACATTTGTGTTATTTACAGAAATCCGATATACTAGAGGAAAGAGAGGAAGTGAGTCTTATGGCAAGGAGTATTGGAATTGGTCATCAGGATTTTGAAGACATCAGAAAAAACGATTGTTTTTATATTGATAACTATAAATGAGCAAATATAGAAATTTGCGCAAAACTACCCTACCAATTTCAAAACAGCTTCAAGTGACGCACCATTTTTTATGAACTGGTGCAGATTACCGATTCGCTCTGTTTTGACTTGATCTTGAAAATACCAGT
>JAAWAV010000054.1 GCA_022792335.1 Lachnospiraceae bacterium | reverse complement strand
TTCAACCCTGACCACTGACATTTGCTTGATTTTCAAGGCAGACGATGGAGGTGTACCGGACGTACACCGACTAAGGATAACGCAGAAAATCAAGCAAATATCGTGGTTCAGGGCGTGTATGTCCTTGTCAAGCGACGGTAACATCTGTTTAAAATAAATTGCGACAGCAAGCTCTGATGTGGTATAATGCAGACGTACAATCAATTGGCAAGGACACAGCAGGAAAGGACACCATTATCATTATGGAATACGGTTTGATCGGAGAAAGGCTAGGACACAGCTATTCCAAGCAGATACATGAAAAACTGGCAGACTATTCTTACGACCTCTGCCCTCTCTCCAAAGAGGAATTTCCCGTTTTTATGGAGCGGCGGCATTTTCGGGCCATCAATGTGACCATTCCATACAAAAAGGACGTGATCCCTTACCTGGATGAGCTGGATGAAAACGCGGCCGCCATCGGCGCCGTCAATACCATCGTCAACAAGGGCGGCCGCCTTATCGGCCACAATACGGATTTTTCCGGTTTCGCCTATATGGTAAAAGAAGCCGGCGTGACGATTGCCGGAAAAAAAGTTCTGGTCCTGGGCACAGGAGGCGCCTCTGCCGCTATTTTGGCCGTTTTAAAAAGTCAGGCCGCGGCTCAGATCGTCTCCGTCAGCCGTACCGGAAGAGGAGGGGCTGCCACCTATGAGGAATGTAGTTCCCTTCATTCTGACGCCCAGTTGATCGTCAACACAACCCCTGTGGGGATGTATCCTGCCATCGACGCTTCTCCCCTGGATCTGACCCCCTTTACCACCTGTGAGGCCGTACTGGATGTGATCTACAATCCTGCGGAGACGAAACTCACCGCCCAGGCCAAATCCCTTGGCATGAAAGACGTCACCGGACTTTCCATGCTGGTGGCTCAGGCCAAATATGCCTGTGAGTTCTTCCTCGAAACTTCTCTGCCTGACGATGTGATTCCACGGATTACGGAAGAAATCCGCTCCTCCCTGTAAGCGCCCGGCCTCGTAACCTTTCCTTTATCACGAAAAGCTCCCCTTTGTTCTGTCTTTTTTCAGAGCAGCCTGTGAGCCCCGGAGAAAAATCATGACCTCTCTCACGATAAAAAATAAAACTTTCGGCGGCGGAATCCCCAATATCTGTATTCCTATCACCGGTCAGAAAGAAACGGAAATCCTGGAAGCCGCTAGACAGATCGCAGCCCTGCCCGCAGACGTAGTGGAATGGCGGGCAGATTATTATGAAGCTGTCTCTGACCCTGAGTCTGTCCGGCACATTCTGGCTTCCCTCAGACATTTGCTTCCGGATTCCCTCCTTTTATTCACCTTCCGCACCAAAAAAGAAGGCGGCTTTCGTCCCCTTCCCGATGAGCAATATCTGGAGCTTGCCCGGATAGCGATGGCAAGCGGCTTTATAGACCTTCTGGATCTGGAGCTTTTCACAGGGGCAGACGTTGGAAAAGATATCGCCCCCCTGAACGCTCATTCGGAAATAGCTGAGGCTGTTCCAAATCGGCCCCTCCTCGCCCCTCTGATCTTTAAGGCCCATGAAAGCGGCTGTCATGTGATCCTTTCCAATCATGACTTTGATAAAACCCCGCCGGAGGGTGAACTGATAAGAAGGCTCTCCCTGATGGAGGCTATGGGAACCGACCTGGCCAAACTTGCAGTCATGCCCCAAAACGAGACGGATGTACTGACACTCCTCTCCGCCACAAAAAAAGCGACCGATGCCTTAAACTGCCCCGTCATAACCATGTCCATGGGGCAACTGGGCGTTATCAGTCGCGTAAGCGGACGCCTCACCGGCTCCTGCCTGACCTTCGGGACTGCCGTAGAAGCTTCCGCTCCCGGACAGCTTCCGGCAGGAATCCTCAAACGTATTTTGGAGGTCTTGTGAAAAACGACTCCGCTCGTTTTCTGATCTCCTCGGCGATCTCCTCCGGGCTTCGCCCGTCAGTGGACACTGTCATATCCGCGGCCGCCTCATAAACCGTCCTTCTCTTTTCCATCAGCTCTGCGATATGTTCTGTGGTCACTTTTCCCCCAAGCGCAGGTCTGGAGCTGCCGTCTCCCACCCGGGAAAGGACAGTCTCCGGCCTGGCCGTCAGAAGAACGATTACCCCGTCTTTCTTTAATTCCGCCACATTCTCCGATCTCAGTACCGCGCCGCCGCCGCAGGAAAGAATCTGCCCACCTGCCAATTCTCTCCCCGCTTCACAAAGCTCCCGTATGACCGCTGTCTCCAGATCCCGAAAAGCATCCTCTCCGTCTGTTTCAAAGATTTCCGGAATGGAACGGCCCTCCTGTCTTGCAATCCGCCGATCCACATCCACCTCCGGCATCCCAAGCTGCCTGCTTAACACGCGGGAAACTGTCGTTTTCCCAACGCCCATAAATCCAATCAGCGCGATATTCATAGCTTCGCCATCTCCCTGTACTCCTGTTTCCACTGGGTCACCAGCCTCTGAATCCCCGCTTTTCTGCGGACAGAATCTTTTTCCCACAGTTCCCCCACCGCCTTCCCGCGGCCGGAATATTTTAAGTGTTTATATAGCGTCTCGTACTCTTCCCGCCATTTATACTGCTGCTCTGCCGGAACAGCTAACATCATGGCCTCCGGAAGTTCCACGCTCTCATCCATCTGGCAGAGCATAAAAATCTCCTTTAAAATCTCCTCCCGCTCCAGATTTTCATAAGCCTTTTCCAGGCATTCCAGAGCCCGCTCCGACTCAAAAAGCCCGGCGCAGGCTACGCCCTTGTTATGGTAAAGCGCTCCCATAAATTCTCTGGTCATTCCCTGATCCTGCTCGCCTCCGGCAATGTTGTCATAAAGCTGGATAGCCGCCGCATATTTTCTTTTCTGAAGAAGATAATCCGCCTTTTTCTTGGCCCGCTCCGAGGGCCTGGCCCGGCGGATCCACTCAAGCTCAGTCCGAAAGGCTACCAGTTCCGATTCACTATAATAATGAATATCCTGAAGGATCATGTATAAAATCTGGGCCATATCCGACCGGTCGGCAACCCACTTGCGAATTTTTTCCTCCAGTTTTTCAAGCCCCAGTTCTTCCCGGATAAAATAGAGAAGACGCTCATTGATAAAATCCGGTTCCAGGAGAAATACATAATTATAGATAAAATAGCAAAGTTCCTCCCCGGAATGCAGGGAAATCCCAAGCTCCTCCACCGGATACGGGTTATTTACCCTTTTGCCGCTGCACAAAATCAATCCGCTCATACTGTCCTCTTTTGCTCTCCATCCTGTCTGACGTTCTCTATATCTGAAAGTCCTGCCGTATCATCTGCCCCGTCCCTGGGAAAAACTCTCCGAACCCCCGATCGATGACCCGGATACTGATCTCGGATTCACTCAAAAATGCCGCGATGACTTCTACCCTTGTGGTCTTATTGGGCCTCGCCGGAAATTCGTCCAGCGAAATGGATAACTTCGTCTGACGCCCCCCGCCTACCGGAGTCACCATAAATTCCAGCAGGTTCGTATTATCCAGGATCAAAGACGCTGAAGCCTTCGCCTCGTACCAGTCGCTCCCCGCCGGGGCCAGTACAAGCTGCCGCTCCCTGCCCTCATGATTCACCTGCATGCTGACCGTTGAGGAAAGCCGACCTTCACAAAGGCATACATAAGGATACGAACTGGTTTCCTGCAACGTATCGCAGGCCATATAGGCCGCCCCCTTGGCAAACAGGCCCGCGCCTGCGAAGGCTCTGCGTTTGTTGCAGGCAAACTTCAGAAATCCTATGGCCCAGCCACTCTCCTCAAAGCCCTTCCCTGTTAAAAATACAGAGGTCACAATTTTTTTCTGCAACAGCCGTTCTGCGCAGGAAGTGAGAATGGTATCTCCCAGCTTTTTTCCGGCGTCTGTCTCCAGAATTTCCAGGCTGAACCCCTCTTCCAGTTCCTCATGTCTGACTTCCACTACCTGAGGTCTCCTGCCCCGAATCACATTCAGTTCATAGTAATGCAGGCCGGTCTCTGACAAATCAAACAGGCAGGACTGGTTGATCCACAGCTCCTTCTTCTGGCTGATCACATAAAACAGATAGGCCTCCGCATGATTCGCCATATGCACTCGGTCCCGTGAAATTCTCATCTCATCCGTCACCTGGATAATCGTATCCATCAGGTTGCCGCTTTTGTTCTGAAAAGCGAAAACCACGGCGGCAATCTCACCGACGCCCAGACGGCTGATTGGGATCTCCAAAAGCTGGCGAATAAAAAACCGGAGCAGATCTTCCGCCGTATATTTGACCCCTTCAATGGTAGCCGTCCCGTTTTTGTTCGCCAGCTTCACCAGTTTATCCACCATGGTTCCTCTGCCGTAAAGCGCGCAGCGGTAAGCTTCCTCTCCGATAAACCAGGAATTGGTTCCCTTTTCCTTGCAGATCACCGTGGGAACCATGCAGGACCCCTCTTCATCTGTGAGGCCGATATTTTCCACATCAAAGGTCTGTGGATTATAATAACTGATCTGGCTGTAATCATCGCATATGTCGATTCCCAATACTAATTCCTGCATTCTGTCACCTCAAGCCTACAAACATTCAAATAGACGTTCCGTCATCTCGTCGCGGACCGCATAAGCTTCCATCCGCTTTTTTAGCGTATCGTCGTCAAAAGCCTGTACCCGCAAAATTCCGTCCAGCCTTCCCACACGGCTTCCCGGCGGCGCCGTCCCGTCGCCGCTGTAAACAGCCGTCCCCTGCATCACCGGCTCGTCTCCTCCGTCATAGATCTCATACTCCATGGTCTCTCCGTAAAACAAAGACACCAGTTTGACAAAATATCCGCCGAACATATGAGGCATGGTCTCGACTACCACCTCGCCGTCTCCCGGCAGAAGCCTCTGGTGGATCCAGACGCTCTGATTCCGTCTCCCCTGATATTCAATGGCAGTCTTTCCCATCAAGTCCCGCGGAAGCTCAATAAATCTGCCCAGGTATTTATAATACCCAAATACGATTTTTTTTGCAAATAGCTCGTCGATAATACTCTGGCACAGCGCGGCCTGTTTCTCCGTCAGTCTTTCCGCCATACTATAATATTTGGTCAGAGCCAGCATACAGATTTCCGGCAGATTATCTCTCACCTCATACTGCTCTGCCTGCACCTCAATGTAGCCTATCACATCCCGGTCAAAGGGTTCGCTCTCCTCAAAATACCGACTGCTTTTTACCACCAGATAAGCCCGTACCAGACTTTCATCCACAGATTTTCCTTTGATATAACAGCTAAACACCCGATCCAGATGATTCCGTATCCCGTCGAACAGCATCTGCGCTAAAAGCCTCTCCGGCATATCATAAAGGGCGATCCCTTCTTTGTCCGCCTTCGCCAAAATCCGATCCATGGCCGGGGCCAGACCATTGTAATGGCAGCACAGATATTCTATCACCACATCGTCGTACCGATCCTGTTCAAAACAATGATACGCCATCTCCAGAAGCATTGTATCTTTCTCAAAATGACGTTTCAAAATCATCTTTGCCGTCATCTTAAAAACCCGTCCGGGACTTAAGCTCCTGTATCCATAACGGATCGCCATCCTGTAAGCTTCCTCATAAAAATCCTTGGTGATCAGGGTTTCCATGACTTTGCCCCGGTCTGCACTGGAAAGGAGCTTCTTGTCCAGCTCCAGCAGATATTCGTCGCATTCGTCCGTTTCTTCCCGGCCATAATAGTAAGAGACGAGCTCCGATACCAGTTTTTTTCTGTAAAGTCCGTGAATGTTTTCCTCCTGGGAAATATCTTTGAGCACCTCGATATCTTCCGGTCGGTAAGCCTTCCGCGCCAAAACCTTCTGGCACTTTAGCAGCCGGAGCATCTCATGGGCCGGATACAGTTCCTGAGTCTTGGCCTCCAGAGCGTCGCTTTTTATCATATCTTCCATGGCATAGGGAACACCGCAGTAGCGGCTCCCATAATCATCCTGGAACAACACACACACATTCTCAAGATAGACTGGAATATAAGCCCGTCCCTTTCGCAGAGTAACAGTCGTCTCCCCCTTCATTTCCTCATAGCAAAGCACCGCCTGACACATTCTATCGTTGGCACAGCGGATCTCCTTCGCATAGAGGAGCTTTGGCAGAACGCGGGCAATCTTTTCGTCCATCATCTCGGGAAAGATCATTTCCCGGTAAATCTGCGCCAAATTGCCGTTCATATGGCTCTGAAAAAGCTGCTCCACCGCAAAATTCTCTATCTGTCCCTCATAGGCCCGGTACACTTCTTCATCGTCCTTCATAAACTTTAAGACATTCAGATAAAGGACTGCCCTGGCCCGGTAATCCAGCGTGTGGTTGTAAGAAAAATATAGCAGAATCATCCGCGGCAGCGCACCCGCAAAGTCCTCCGGAAGCGCATACAGATAATATTCATAGAGGCGCGTCAGGTGGATATCCTCCTCCACGCCTCTCTCATACCAGGAAAAGGCCTCTCTGTCCCGGACGTCGCTGCGAATCAGCAGAGCGCATACGGCAGTCAGAGTCTCTCCGGAAGGATACAGCTCATACAGTTCTTTTAAAAGGCGAAAATAAAGTCCACTGGCGCCTTTCACCTGCAAAGCCTGAAGCGCCGCCAGCTTCGCCATATCTTTGGTTATCAGACGATGACGGCAGCCAAACCAGAGACTCTGAATTTCGAACTCCTCCATCACCCGAAGAAGTTCCGGGCTCTTCTTTAGCAACCTGCAGGCGGCCAGATAAAGATAAGGACTTCTGCTGCCATTCCGGAAATGTTCTTTCAGCCTGGAAAGCGCCAGACTGTCGTTCTCCAAAAGTTCCTCATCCATCTGCATAAGGACATAAAACGCCATATCCGTCGCCATGCCGTCCTCATAATACCGCCTGAGAAGCTTTACCAGGGTCTGCCTTTGCAGGGCCTCTTTGCTCTCCTTGGCTTTCAGGTACATATAATAGCAGTATGTCTCCACATCCTGCTCCCGGTTATCCAAAACTGCCTCCCGCACCTCTCCCAGAAACTGACGGGCCTGTTCCCGCTTTTCCTGAAGAAGAGAGACATCCGCCTGATAGAGGCGGATACAAAGCGGCTCCTTCGCCGTCACATGAGCTCTGGCAAGAGCTGTCTGCATACTGTTTAACAAAAGATTCCGCTCATATTCCTCCGCTTCCTGTCTCAAATAAAGGGAGACAAAATTCCCAAAATCCCGCTTCCAGGAAAGCCCGTCCGCCCATCGTCTGTTGGAGCGAAGAACCACAGATACGGGGATGACCTCCTCCCCGTAAATCCCTTTTACAAAAATCCGTCCGTAATTTTTCCCCGCATGGAGCCTGTCCGTATCTACCATATAGGAAACCACGCAGGCGCTTCCGTCAAAGTCCCGATCCGTCACCACCTGCCGGCTCACCTTAAGCCACGGACTGTCAGAAGCAATCTCCAGACGCATATAGCCCCAGGCATTTCTCAGGATCGTAAATCCGTCCGTAAAAGGCTCCGGCGGAATCTGGTATTCTTTTTTTCTCTCCTGAATGGAGAAACGGACCGGCTTTTTGGTTCCTGTCCCCACCAGAAACTCTTCCAGAGCATTCTGACGGTTCCCCCTCCCCCAAAGGCCGTCATAAAGCGTCCGTATACCGGCATCCTGCATAAAAGGGCACCGGGTAAAATCAGAGGATTCAAAAAACCGTAGGCCTTCCTCCTCATCCTCTCTCACCAGTACGGCAAATTCCTCCAGAGTCTTAATCTCCCGCCCCTCCGGGTCTACTGCGCATACCTCAAAACAATAGGGGATCCGAAACTCTCCCCCACTGCACACAATATGAAATTCTCCCGTAATATCCTCGTCGGCGTAAGAAGCGTCTACCTCATAGACGATGCGACAATCCTTGCCTATGAAATTGTCGCTGAACAGACTTACCCTGTAATTAGTTGAATAGACAAGTCCTTTTACTGTTCTTCCCTGCCTGCAGACAATACGGAATTCATCCCGCATTTTGTCATCAAAAACTACCGGCGTTTTAATCTTTGTCGTCGAAAAAGAAACTTGTATCTCGTCATAATCTATCATTCCTTTTGCGAGACGGTTGATTCTCTCTCTCATTCCTCTGTGTCACCTGCCTTTACCACTGTATTCTATCATAAAAAGACAAGCTTCGCACTAGAAAACCGTTTTTTTGACAAAAAATATCCGGGCATTTGCAGCATACAGCGGCCTCTTTACTTGTTCTTTTCCGCCGCCACATTGATTCCGTCCCCGAAATCCAGCACATGGGGATAGTGGGTTTTCCGCTTTTCCACAGGAGGAAGCTGCATGTAATCCCCATAGAAATTTCGCAGCATTCCGTCCATGTCTTTGGGGAAGTTCAGCATGATATCCTCAAAAGCATATTTCTTGAAAGGATACACTCTGGCCTTTTCCACCGTATTCCAATGAGGGCTGGTATCCCCGGGAAACCCCATCCGCCTGGTCTTTTTATGGTTATATTTCCTGCATATCTTAGTACATCTTCTGTAAATCCACCGGGGGGATATATGGAACAGTCTCATCGCGCCGTTTACCAGGCTGCAGATTCCCTGTGCCACCGTCCGCTTCCATCCGCCAAAGCTCATATAAGGATGGGATACGCTGCGAAGAATCAGCAGCTTGCTGTAAAACCATACGGTCCACACTTGTCTGAAATGGGCAAACTTCCCGTCCGCCAGATTGTCATAAGGGTATAAATCCAGAAAAATCCCGAGCTTTGCTTTCACTCCCCGCATGGATTCTTCCTGAAATCTGGTTCCTTTTTTACAGAGCCTGGTAGTCATTAACGGGTAATTGGGATCCGTCTCACAGTTCAAAATATAATATTTGTCTGAAAGTTTCTCCTTCACCAGCTTCATCGCCCGCTCATAGTCCGCCCGCGGCATGGCGATATCAATGTCGTCGTCCCAGGGGATAAAGCCTCCGTGGCGGATTGCCCCGATTCCCGTCCCGGCGATCCCGAAATACCGAAGCTTCGCTTCGTCGCAAATCCCCATAAAATCCTTCAGAATTTCCAGTTCCACCTGCTGCACCCGCTTCAGAACTTCCGGTTCATAAAATTTATTCTCCATGTACTTCTCCTTCCATCAGCTTTTTTATCACATATCCGGCCAGCATAAGCCCCGCCACCGGGGGCACAAAGGAAACACTGCCGATAACGGCAGACGGCTCCTCCCCGCAAATCACCGGTTTTTCTCTGGAATAAAGCACGGGCAGGCGGCTTATCTTTCTCTTCTTCAGTTCCCGGCGCATCACCCGGCAAAGCGGGCAGACGCTTGTCTCATAAATATCCGCAATCTCAAAGGCAAAGGGATCCAGCTTGTTCCCCGTTCCCATACAACTGATCATGGGGACTCCCCGTTCCTCAGAAAGCTCTGCCAGCGCAATCTTGGTCGAAACGGTGTCAATGGCGTCCACCACAAAGTCCGGAATACCCGGCTCTCTCTCAAAAAATCCGGCTACGTTCTCCGGCAGTGCAAACTCCTCAAAAACCTGAACCTGGATCTCCGGATTGATATCCAGAACCTTTTTTTGCATCACCCTGGTCTTATACTGCCCGAGGGTACTGTGAAGGGCAATGCTCTGACGGTTGATATTGGAGGGCGATACCACATCTTTGTCAATCAACGTCAGACGGCCGATTCCGCTCCTGGCCAGCGCCTCAATGCAGTGAGAGCCTACGCCGCCAATGCCAAACACCATAACATGACTTTTCCTCAGACGATCCATCGCCCCTTTCCCAAGCAGACGCTCCGTCCTCGAATGTGCATCTTCCGGCCTATCTCCCATCTGCCGCCACCTCGCTTCCATTTTTTCCTTTTTTCAGTAGCAGGATTCCCGCGAAAATAAGAACCGGGAAAACCACGGCCGCCAATAGGCCGCTCTTTAATCCGCCCCCTGTCGTCTCCGCGACCATTCCCACCAGCGTAGGGCCCGAAGAACAGCCCAGATCTCCGGCCAGAGCCATCAGGGCAAACATCGCCGTTCCGCCTCCCGGAAGAGCTGAGGCTGCCATACTGAAGGTCCCCGGCCAGAAAATCCCCACGGAAAATCCACAGAGCGCACAGCCCAAAAGGCCAAAAATCGGCAGTTCCACGCAGGCCGCTGTCACATAACAGGCAATGCACAGCAAGGCGCTTCCCGCCATAAATCCTTTTAAAGAAATCCGCTCGCTGAATTTTCCATAGAGAAACCTCGCCGTTCCCATAAGAATTGCAAACGCGCATGGCCCCGCCAGATCTCCCATCGCTTTTGGCACATGAAGCACAGACTCCGTAAAAGCGGAAGCCCACTGGCTCATAGCCTGCTCCGAAGCCCCGGCGCATACCATCAGTACCAACAGCAACCAAAAGGTTTTCTGCCCCAAAAGCCTCCCAAAAGACAGTTTTTCATGGCTGCCCAGAACTGGATAAATGGGCACCAGAAGGAAATACAGAGCATTAAAAAGAGGTACCACTGCCAGCACGCAGGCCAAAACTCTCCAGTTTCCAATACCGAACACTTTGAAAAATACGGTACAGACCACCACCAGCAGCACATGACCCCAGCAATAAAAAGAATGAAGCAGGCTCATGGCCGCTTCTTTTTTAGTCGTCGGGCAGGACTCCACAATGGGGCTGATCAGTACTTCGATGATACCTCCGCCCATGGCATAAAACACCACGGCCGCCAATAGGCCCGCATAGGGACTTGCAAAGGCGAAAGGAAAAAAAGCCAGCCCCAAAAGGCCTCCGGCCGACAGAATGTGGGCGGCCACAATGGAAGCTCTGTACCCGATTCTGTCAATAAAAACTGCTGACAGGACGTCTACCAGAAGCTGAACCAGAAAATTCACGGTAGTCAGAAGCGTAATTTTTTCCAGAGACAGTCCAAAACTTCCCGCAAAAGTCAGAAACAAAAGGGGCGCAAAGTTATTCACAATGGCCTGTGTCATATAACCGATATAGGCGGCATAAATGGTGTGCCCGTAATCACCCCGGATTTTTTCCATCATCTCTTTGTTCTCCCTGTATCAAATTCCTGTCAGAATATCTGACAGCACACTTCTTTCATCCTATCACGAATGCACAGATTTTTCCACGGATATTTTCCGAAATCTGTGTCCTTGTCTGTCTATGGGAAAGGTTTTACTTGCCATTGGAGAAAACACCCGTTATAATAGAAAGAACTAGGAACATATGTTTGAACCCTGTCAGATTCCGGAGGATTCTATGGATTTGTTTGATTATATGCGAGAAAATACCCAGGCGAAAGAGGCGCCTCTTGCCGCCAGGATGCGCCCTGCCTCACTGGAAGAAATTGTCGGTCAAAAGCACATCATCGGAAAAGGAACTCTGCTCTACCGGGCGATTGCCGCCGACAAGTTAAGTTCCATCTTGCTCTATGGACCGCCCGGCACCGGAAAGACCACCATCGCAAAGGTGATCGCCAATACGACCAAGGCCGCTTTTACCCAGATCAACGCCACCTCTGCCGGAAAAAAAGACATGGAGGAGGTCGTCGCCAAAGCAAAGGATAATCTCGGAATGTTCCGCAAAAAGACCATTCTGTTTATCGACGAGATTCACCGGTTCAACAAAGGACAGCAGGATTATCTGCTGCCCTTTGTTGAGGATGGAACCATCATTCTGATCGGCGCCACCACGGAAAATCCCTATTTTGAAGTAAACGGAGCCTTGCTCTCCCGTTCCGTTATTTTCCAGTTAAAAAGTCTGACCGCAGGCGACGTAAAAGAGCTTCTTCTCCGTGCCATCACAGATAAGGAGCGGGGACTTGGGGCCCTGTCTGTGGAGGCAGACGACGATGCGCTGGAGTTTCTCGCCGATATCTGCGGCGGCGACGCCAGAAGCGCTTTAAATGCCCTGGAGCTCGGAGCTCTGTCCACCTCCAGAGGAGAGGACGGCCATATTCGTATTACCCTGGATGTGGCCCAAGAGTGTATCCAGAAGCGGGCTATCCTGTATGACAAGACCGGGGACAACCACTATGATACTATTTCCGCTTTTATCAAGAGTATGCGTGGTTCTGACCCGGATGCCGCCGTCTACTACCTGGCGCGGATGCTCTATGCGGGAGAGGATATTAAATTTATTGCCCGTCGTATTATGATCTGTGCTTCCGAGGATGTGGGAAACGCGGACCCCCAGGCCCTTCAGGTGGCTGTGTCTGCTTCTCTGGCCGTAGAACGGGTGGGGATGCCGGAAGCCCAGCTCATTTTATCCCAGGCCGCCATCTATGTTGCTTCCGCGCCGAAGAGCAACGCCTGCACTCTGGCCATCGGCGCCGCCATGGACCGGGTAGGATCGGAAAAGATAAAAACCGTTCCCCCGCATCTTAAGGACTCCCATTACCGTGGATCCAGAGAACTGGGCCACGGCCTGGATTACAAATATGCTCACGATTTTCCGAACCACTATGTCAGACAGCAATATCTCCCTGACGAGGTGATAGGTTCCGTATTCTATCGCCCCACAGAGCAGGGATATGAGGGAACCATCAAAGAATGGCTGGAGTGGCTGAAAAAAGACTGATTTCTCAGTCTATGAGCAGCCGATCCACTGTCACAAAGGTATAGCCCTCCGCCTTCAGTTCGTCGACGATCTGAAAAGCCGCTTCCACAGAAGTGTCATAAACGTCGTGAAGCAGAATAATACTCCCGTCCTTCACATCGGCGAGTACCCGCTTCACGATGGTTTCCGTGTTTTTCACATCCCAGTCCCGCGGATCCACCGTCCATCCTACCTCATGCATATTGACCGCACATTCCAGCTTGCTGTTCCAGGAACCATAAGGGGGCCGTATGTACTCTACCGTCTGCCCGGTCACGTCTTTGATGGCCTCGTTGGTCATGGTAATTTCTTCACATGCCTCCTTCAGTGAAAGCTTGGTAAGCTGAACGTGGTGAAACGTATGACTTCCAACCAGATGGCCGTCCTGCGCCATCTGGTTGACCAACTCTTCATTTCCTTCTATGCTGACCCCTATCAGAAAAAACGTCGCCTTTACGTCCCGCTCCTTTAGGCCTTCAAGAAGCCGCTTCGTACTGTCTCCATGAGGACCGTCGTCAAAGGTCAGCGCCACCAGTTTTTCGCCGTCCGCCCCCTCTTCTTTCGCCTGGTCGGTTTCCGACCTCTGTTTCGCTTCCGCCATCAGGCTCTCTTTTTCCCGCCCGCTCTTTATCTGTTCCATCCCGATCAGGCATATCGCCAGCAAAACTGTTAAAAAAATCGTGACTCCCCGTTTGCTCAAGTTTCTGTCCTTTCAGGCAGTCTGTTTTATTTTATTATATGATGAAAAAGCCCGGTATGTTCCTCACATACCGGGTTTTCTTTTCATACAAACTGATTCTGTTCCCTGTCATAAATATAATCAATGACAGCCAGCCGTTCCTTCAGTTCCTCTTCTTCTATTTCGGCATCTTCGCAGAACGCCTCCAGCGACGGATAAAAGTCCCTCAGTTTCATATTTACAACGCTCACCAACATCGCCGCGTCTCCCGGCAGATTCATATACTCCTCCTTATTTTTGCATTCCCTTCTGCCAGCGGCAGATTCTACCGGGCGTAAGCCGTCAATGCCCCATCTTTTGCATCCATGACTATGACGTCTCCGGCCCGTACCTGGTCGGCCAGGATAAGCTTCGCCGCCTGGGTTTCCACATGTTTTTGCAAGTATCTTTTCAGAGGTCTTGCGCCGTATACCGGGTCATATCCTTTTTCTATTACAAAGGCCTCTGCTTCCGGCGTCAGACGGATAGAAATTTCCCGTTCAGCCAAACGTTTATTCACATCTGCCACCATCAATCCAATAATATGGCCAATATGCTCCCTTGTCAAGGGTTTAAACAGAATGATCTCATCCAGCCGATTCAGAAATTCCGGGCGGAAATGATTTTTCAGCTCATTCATCACCAGCGTTTCATTCTCCGGGCGGATACTGCCGCTCTCGTCAATCCCCTCCAGCAGATAGGCGGAGCCCAGATTGGACGTCATAATCAGCACCGTATTCTTAAAATCCACGGTCCGTCCCTGGGAATCTGTGATCCGGCCGTCGTCCAGAACCTGCAACAGGACGTTGAACACGTCCGGATGGGCCTTTTCGATCTCATCAAACAGAACCACCGAATAAGGCTTTCTGCGGACTGCTTCCGTAAGCTGTCCGCCCTCGTCGTAGCCCACATATCCGGGAGGCGCTCCGATCAGGCGGGATACGGAATGTTTTTCCATATACTCGCTCATATCAATACGCACCATATTTTGCTCATCGTCAAAGAGGCTCTCCGCAAGCGCTTTCGCCAGCTCCGTTTTTCCCACCCCGGTAGGCCCCAGGAACAGGAAAGATCCTATCGGTTTTGTCGGGTCTTTGATTCCGGCCTTGGAACGGATAATGGCCTCCGTCACCCTAGTCACGCCCTCGTCCTGTCCGATTACCCGTTTATGAAGTTCTTCGTCCAGATGCAGCGTCTTATTCCGCTCACTTTCCGTCAGTTTCGCCACGGGAATCCCGGTCCATCTGGAAATAATCCGCGCAATCTCTTCCTCTGTCACTGCCTCATGGAGGAGAGACATATCCTGCTTTCGAACTTTTTCCTCTTCAATCTCCAGTTGCTTGACCAATCCCGGTAAGGTCCCGTACTGGAGTTCCGCCGCCTTTTCCAGGTCATAATTCCGCTCGGCCAGTTGTATCTGACTGTTGATCTCGTCAATCTGTCCCCGTAATTTCTGAAGCCGCTCCACAGAAGTCCTTTCGTTGTCCCACTGGGCCTTCATCTTCCCAAATTCATCTCTGAAATCTGCCAGCTCTTTCTGGATAGCCCCCAGCCGATCGCGGCTCAGATTGTCCGTCTCCTTTTTCAGCGCCGCCTCTTCAATTTCAAGCTGCATGATTTTTCTGGACAGTTCGTCCAGTTCCGTAGGCATGGAATCCAGTTCCGTCTTAATGAGCGCGCAGGCTTCGTCCACCAGATCGATGGCCTTGTCCGGCAGGAAACGGTCAGAGATATAACGATTGGAAAGTACGGCCGCGCTTACCAGAGCGGAATCTGTAATCTTCACGCCGTGAAATACCTCGTACCGATCTTTTAATCCCCTCAGGATGGAAACCGTATCTTCCACCGTCGGCTCCTCCACCAGCACCGGCTGGAACCGCCGCTCCAGGGCCGCGTCTTTTTCAATGTATTTACGGTATTCATCCAGGGTCGTGGCCCCGATGCAGTGAAGTTCTCCTCTGGCCAGCATGGGCTTTAACATATTTCCCGCATCCATGGCCCCGTCCGTCTTTCCGGCCCCCACAATGGTATGAAGTTCGTCGACAAAGAGCAGAATCTTTCCTTCGCTTTTTTTGACTTCTTCCAGGACCGCCTTCAACCGTTCCTCAAATTCTCCCCGGTATTTGGCTCCGGCCACCAACGCTCCCATGTCCAGAGAAAACACTATTTTGTCTTTTAACCCCTCGGGTACGTCTCCCCGGACTATCCGCTGGGCCAGCCCCTCTACCACAGCTGTCTTGCCCACGCCGGGTTCTCCGATGAGCACTGGATTGTTCTTCGTCTTTCTGGACAGAATCCGGATCACATTCCGTATCTCCGTATCTCGGCCGATAACCGGATCCATCTCCTGTTTTCTCGCCCGTTCCACCAGATCAGCGCCGTATTTCGCCAACGTATCATAAGTGGCTTCCGGATTGTCGTTTGTCACTCTCTGGTTTCCCCGAACAGTGGAAAGCGCCTGCAAAAAGCGTTCCCTTGTAATCCCAAACTCCGTAAACAAATCCTTGACGGCTCTGTTTGGATATTTCAAAAGGGATAGAAACAGATGCTCCACAGACACATATTCGTCTCCCATCTGTTTCGCTTCATCTTCTGCGCTCACCAGCACCTTATTTAGCTCCTGGCTGACATAAAGCTTCGCATTGCCGGAAACTTTGGTTTTCCGATTGAGCGCTTCCTCCACCCGATCCAGAAAATATTCCGGCTGAATCTCCATTTTGACAATCAGCTTTTTAATCAGGCTGTCCTCCAGCTCCAAAAGCCCCGACAGTAAATGCTCCTCATCAATCTCCTGGTTTCCATACTCATAAGCCAGTTTTTCACAGTTCTGAACTGCCTGTAAGGAGTTTTGCGTAAATTTATTGATATTCATATAAGCGCCTCCTGTGCTTCTCATCGATGGAATCTGTGTTTTGTGTTATATTTGTACTATAACAATCATTTCACACAGTATCATAACACAGGCTGTTAGCACTGTCAAGGCCCGAGTGCTAAAATCACATGGAAATTTTATGAGGTGCAAGGCCAGCCGCCAATCCTACCGGCCCTCGAGGTTCGGTACTGCTTTTGCAGTCGGAATGACTATTCCTTTTTTCCTTTATAAATCTGATAAAACAAATGAGCAAGGGCAACCATAAGTATTCCAATCTGGATCAAATCCTGATAGGTAACATACATTACATCACCCTCCTTTCTCTCGTCTGGCAGAATCCCTAAGCCCCCCGAGTGAAAAAGAGGGAGAAGGGCCAAACCGGCTACTACAGGATAACAGGTTTCACTATGATGAATATGATACATCCAATAAATATCAAAAATGCGATACAAACCATAATGACATCCACATGATAAAGACACCATTTTAAATAATCTTTTAATTTCTCCATTCAAGCACCTCCGTTTTCCAATCAAAGACCTGAATTGTCACCCCCACCGTCCAATTCGTGATCTCTTTTCCTTCTCAACAAACAATTTCTTTTATCATATAGACAAATCTTTGTTAATATACACCAGCCCTATTTTCTTCGATAATGGAGATACTAAGGATATTGCAGGAAGGGGGGTGTATATTATGATCTCATATGAGCCGCTTTGGAGTACAATGAAAGAGCAAAACGTTACGACCTATACGCTCATCTATAAGCATAATATCAGCCCCAATACCATTACAAGTCTGAAGCGCAATCAGTCGATTACGATGAATACTCTGGAAAAGTTATGTAAAATTTTAAACTGTACAGCCGATTCCGTTGTCAAATTCATCAATGACGAAACCTCAACCGGATGGTAACTTATCGTTTGAAATGATCTTTAGATTTTGTCGTTTAGCCATCTCTGCTTTCCAGTCAAAAGTCTGAATTATCACCTCCTACTGTCTATTCGTGATTACTTTTCCTTTTCAGTAAACAATTTTTTCCATCATATAGACAAATCTTTGTTAATATACACCAATCCTATTTTCTTTGATAATGGAGATGTTAGAAATATCGCAGAAAGGGGGGTGTATATTATGATCTCATATGAGCCACTTTGGATTACAATGAAAGAGCAAAATGTCACGACTTATACGCTCATCTATAAGCATAATATCAGCCCCTACACCATTACTAGTTTGAAGCGTAATCAGTCGATCACGATGAATACTTTAGAAAAGTTATGTAAAATTTTAAATTGTACGGCTGACTCTGTGGTCAAATTTATCAATGACGAAACCTCAACCGGATGGTAACTTTTTCAGGGATTTCTCAAGACGTTTGTCCTCGAAATCATCACAAATCGTTCATGTTTTTCCATTTTATTATAGACAAATATTTGTTAATATGCAATTTCTTTTGTAAGAAAAGCTAAGCAAACGATTCCAAATTCTGTGACTCACCTTCATCCCCGCGATAAAATCCATATGACTCTTTAACTGGAATTATATTCCATCTGCGCCAACTGTGCAAATAAAAAAGTCCCCAGGCTCTGGCCGAGCGCGGGGACTTCTATTTCTGGTACTGTTCGTAGATAGATAAATCGAGATTGGATCATCTCTTTTTGTATACAATGATTTCAGGATCTGCGCCATTGCATCCATATTCACATACAAGTAAATGGTCGTTATCTGCAACAAGCCCGTAGCACCTATCACCGTTTGCTTTTTCAACTTGATAACCGAGATATATTTTTGTATCATCAAGCAATTTTATTTTTTCTCCGTTTGGAAGAGTATATTCCAAATTAACATATGCGCCGCTTAACTGGCAAAGAGTTGTTATCGTGGGCATATCTGAAATTCCAAGAGCATTGAACTCTTCGATCAAGCGCTGCTTGTATGCAATAAAGCAGTTTTCACCACCTGATTTATAACACTCGGCAGCAATACAATCACCACCAAAAGGGCGTCCGTTTGTTTCTGTACATCCTTTACATCTGCTTTGAAAACTGCATCCGATACAGTCAATTCCGCAAATTGTTTTCATCTTGTATTACCTCCTCAGATTTTGCTTTCTATATTCATTTTTAATTTTTGTCCTGCCATTCATAAAACGAATGAGAACCTCACATAAAGAACGGTGTATAAATTGGCAACCGGCAAGACTGAGCGACTTCTACAAATTTCGGAAACAGGCGGGGAGGCCGGATGAAGTAATCTTTGATGGGGACGCTCCTGTCCCTTCGGAAAAACCGCTGTCCCCGGAGAGGAGCCGGGAACCGCTGTTTCGCGTCTTTGTGGGAACAAAGGCACTCTTTGTCCGCATCAGATTGTTACAACCTCTCGGTGCGAAGTGGTCGCATGGCAGAAATGCTCTATTGCGCACCGTTCCGGCGCTTTCCATCACTCCCACTGGAGAGAGTTTCAAAATAGGTCAGGCTTATTTCAAAGCGCATTCAGTCCTTTATTCCGCACGAAGCCCGGTCAGATTACCATCCACACCGTACTGCGTATACACCCTCAGCCCACTCTCCGTATAGGGGTCCTGATAGCTGAACGCACCGCCATCCGGCTTCAGATCCGCAAAGGACTTCACAGTCTGACCGTTC
>JAAWAV010000053.1 GCA_022792335.1 Lachnospiraceae bacterium | reverse complement strand
TTTCTCCCACTCGATTCCATGATTCAGCATGAGTGCGGAAAATTGTTCCTTCTCATAGGCATACCATTGATTCCGTTCCGTTTCACTTCTTGTACCGCCCTTAAATCCAAGTGACTCCAGTGCTTTTTTTAGTGATACCCTCGTTTTAAGCTTGTAGTGATCGGCTTTATTCCCATAAATAGTAATTCAGATTCAAAATTTCCGGCATTTTGAAAGCCTCCTGTCTAAATGAAAAAAGCCCCGGTGATTTACGTCACCAGGGTAGAGTTATCTATAACAAAAAAGCCGTACAGTAACTGAACATCCGTCAGTTACTGTACAGCTG
The DNA here is from genome assembly GCA_022792335.1 of Lachnospiraceae bacterium. GTDB lineage: Bacteria > Bacillota > Clostridia > Lachnospirales > Lachnospiraceae > Lientehia. The sequence goes on along the minus strand of JAAWAV010000053.1, from coordinate 78,673 downwards.
ATATGAATTAAAATCGGTATTACCGGGTTGCTGCCCGTTTGTCCTTTATGTGAAACGGTTTCCTTATCCCCTCCCAGTCTACCCCCACCAAAGGGCGTATTGTAATGGAAAATTAATTAATATTGATTTTTTTTAATAACCACTTCTAATAACTCTCAGTTTCTTCATCGTCGGCAAAATCTGATTCTCCGGAATTTGTCACATTTTGCGTAGCCTTTACCATGAGAATACCGGCCCCAATGGAAGCGATATATCCGCCAGTACCTTTTACAATCTTCCCGGCATTATCCATTCGTTGAAACTTTTTCTTTATTGTCCGTGTTCTCTTCTGTCCCTCCATATTCAATAGCCTCCCATAATTCTTTTCCCGTAATTTTAATCTCTATGGTATCATGGTTTTCCAGAAACAAAGTATGAGATTGTTCTTTCAGCTCTTGTAAATATTTCTCTGGATTCTTATACCACGTTTCTCCTATTGTTTCTTCAAAAAGATTTTCAGCTAAACGGAGCTTTTGCAGATTGGGATTATCAATTAGTTCTGGACTGGGAGAAAATATATCTTCATATGATTGCGGCTCACCCAGAAAAGCATACGCGTATCCTAATAGTTGTGTCGCTGTGAGATAATAACTGAATAATCTTTCCCCGAACTTCGTTCAGAGCGGTTATTGCATGAGCCGTTAGTTGTTTTCGAGTATTTGGATCTTTCGCATCTTTGATTTGCAATAATTGCTGGTGCATCCCTTTTATACTTCCAAACAAATTGGAATCATGGCTCTCTTGTAAAGCAATGACACGGGAACGCACATCATTAATAACTTCTGTCATATGTATCAGTTGCTGTTGTACTGCAATGTTGGTGATGTTTTCCACCATATCCGGCCTGACCGATTTCTCTATTTGAACAAAACCCCTGCTCTTATGCTTTTGATCAACTAGTACCCCTAAGTTTTCACCTATTTTAGAATCTGTCATAAAGTCCAAAAGTCCTTGATTCATTACAGCATCCAATTTTTTGGGGATTCTTGCAATATAGGTTGCTTCTTTGCGTATGATTCTCATCGCATCCTGCCGAATTTCTTCGCTGTTAAACGATGTTGACAAAAATGCCAACATTTTTTCATCTGCAATGCCTGATAAAGCAATTGTTATTTTTTCTTTTAGTGCAATAGGAAGGCTTTTCGTATCTTCATTACCAATTGGGGCCAATTCTTTCGTAAGTGATTCTTTGGATATGCCAACGCTTTTTGGGGGCCTTGTGATAAGTTTCTTATCACTAGATTTTATTTTGCCGGCATGCTCCTTCATGCAGATTCTCTCTTTCAATAATTTTATACAATTCAGACACCCCCAGCAGGTAATCCGTGGTCGCACCGTAACACTTCGCCAGCCAGACAAGGGCATCGTGACTGATATCCTTGAAGCCCTCCGCTTCCCCATGTGGACGGCGAAATTGAATTGGAATTTCGATTTCTAATTACTCGTCCTCTAGTTTATCCAAAATCCAAAAAGTAATTGGCTTGAAAATAACATAAAAGCCATATCCGAGCATTCCACCAATCACATTCGTAATTAAATCTGTGACATCCGACGACCTGAAACCGTCGATGAGCGGCTGCAATAGTTCAATACCTGTACTCATCAAAAAACAGAAAAATACTGTTCTACCAAATTTAGCAGTTCCCTTTTGGGTCAATGGAAATAAGAAACCAAAAGGTATGGTCATAATTATGTTCAATATTATCTGCCTTAAAAAATCTCCTCTTCCCGCGAATACATCTATAAAAGGCGTCAAATTCATAGGGGCATAGGGGTGATTTAAAACAAATGGGATAGATGTTATGACTGGCATCAAGGTAAAATAAAGCACAAAAGAAAGATATATATACATGAGTGTGTTGACAAACAGGATATCTTTTCCTCTGCTTTTCCACTTGCGAAAGAAAACAAAAGCATATAAGAAAACCAACGCCATAAAATCTATCAAATATTTCATCACAGTCCTTCTTTCAATCTCAATTTATCATTCTCTTACTTCTGTCCCTGTTTCAGGTTTGGATTTTTCAGCAAGTTCGACTTCCCAACAAGCCGTTTAACTCCCGCACTATTTTTCACTTTCCCTATTATAGCACAATTTCTGAGAGCGTGGAAACAGCAAGTTTTAGGGCTAATTTCCTACCTTTTATAATAGAACCCTTAATATTCCGGTTGGGAGATTGGTGATGAATCATAAACTTTGGAAATTGTATCTGAAAATAAAGAAAAAGAGAGAGTTGATAGGAGTTTCTTATGACTGTATGGGTAATTACCTCTACTGTGGCAACAATCATTGCCATCCTGATATTGAACGCTTACCGACGACAGGTCAAAAAGACCTGTCGTCGGTTGGTGTTTTCTTTTTATGATGAACTTTCAGCGAAAATCCAATACCTTTTCTACCGGATGAAATTGGTCCGGACAATCGGTCCCAGTTCCGGTGGACGAATCCCCTCTTTCTTTCCGGCCTCAATGCATTTTAGAAGCCACGCCATATGTCTGGCCAGGACCTCCATGGTCTGCATTCCTTCTTCATCCCTCGCCGCATCTTCCGCGCCGCTTCCATGTACCATATTCCAGTACTGGGAAGATACGACCGGCATATGATTGATGGTCATATATTTGTTCATCTGATCCAGCGTCGCCGTTGTTCCGGCCCGCCTGGCACAGGCTACGGCGGCCGCCGGCTTCTGACTAAACAAAGCGTTACCGGCATAGAACAGACGATCCATAAAAGCCGTCATCAGACCGGAAGCCGCCGCATAGTGTACCGGCGTACCGAAAATAAAACCGTCTGCAGTTTCCGCTTTTTCCAACGCCCGATTGACCGTATCGTCAAAGACACAGCGGTTGTTCCCTTTCTTTTTACAGACTCTGCAGTCAATACAGGTCGTCTCCAGCTTTTCCACATGAAAAATCTCTGTCTCGATTCCAAGACGTTCCAGCATATCCGCCGCCTTTTTTAAAGCCGTATAAGTCGTTCCCTTTTCATGAGGACTTCCATTTATCAGCAATACCTTCATTTTCCTTCCCCTCCTTTATCTGACAGGAGCCGCCGAAGGTCCGTCTGATTTCGATGCCATGATTAGACAAAAGCGCACCGCCCTGTCCATCGGCCCGGTTCAGATGCCCTGCAGCAGCCCCAGTTTTCTCAACTGATTTATTTATTGTTTCCTGCCCGCTTTCTCATCCTGGAATCCAGGATCTTCTTCCTCAGCCGCAAACGCTCCGGCGTTACTTCCAAAAGTTCGTCCGCATCAATGAAATCCAGCGCCTGCTCCAGACTCATGACAATCGGCGGCACCAGTTTCAGGGCTTCGTCAGAGCCAGAAGAACGCGTGTTGGTCAGATGTTTCGTCTTGCAGACATTCACCTCGATATCCTCCGCCTTGGCATTGGAACCAACTACCATTCCACCGTAAACCTTTTCTCCCGGTCCGATGAAGAGACTTCCGCGCTCCTGAGCATTGAACAGACCATAGGTCACACTCTCTCCGCTCTCAAAAGCGATCAGGGAACCCTGACGGCGATACTGAATATCTCCTTTGTACAGAGCATATCCGTCAAAAAGCTGATTCATCACGCCGTTTCCCTTGGTATCCGTAAGGAAATCCCCCCGGTATCCGATCAGGCCTCTGGAAGGAATGGCAAATTCCATCCTGGTATAGCCGGTGCCGGAAGGCGACATTCCCTGCAGCTCTCCCTTTCTTAAAGAAAGCTTCTGAATCACCGTGCCGGAAAATTCGTCAGGCACGTCAATGTAAACCAGCTCCATGGGCTCCAGCTTCCGTCCCTTTTCATCCTGCTTATAGATTACCTCAGCCTTGCTGACGGCAAACTCATACCCCTCCCGGCGCATATTCTCGATGAGTACGGAAAGATGCAGTTCTCCCCTGCCCGATACCTTAAACCGATCCGCGTCCTCTGTTTCCTCCACCCGAAGGCTCACATCCGTATTCAGCTCTCTGAAAAGACGATCTCTGATGTGACGGGAGGTTACGTATTTGCCTTCCGTCCCCGCCAGAGGGCTGTCGTTGACCATAAAATGCATGGCGATGGTCGGTTCGGAAATCTTCTGGAAAGGAATCGGATTCGGATGATCCGGAGCGCAGAGCGTATCGCCGATATGCAGGTCGGCAATGCCGGAGATTGCCACAATGGAGCCAATTTCGGCTCTTTCCACCTCCACCTTTTCCAGTCCGTCAAATTCATAGAGCCTGCTAACTTTCACCTTTTTGAACTTATTCGGATCGTGATGATTCACAAGGGCCACTTCCTGGTTGACCCGGATAATGCCATTGTCCACCTTGCCGACGCCAATCCGTCCCACATATTCATTATAATCAATGGTGCTGATCAGAATCTGCGTATCCGCGTCCGGATCCCCCTCCGGCGCCGGAATATGCGCGAGAATTGTGTCAAAAAGCGGCTTCATATCCCTCTTCTCATCGCCGAGTTTTCGCACTGCATAGCCGCCTTTGGCCGACGCAAAGACAAAGGGGCAGTCCAACTGCTCATCAGAGGCGTCCAGCTCCAGCAAAAGCTCCAAAACTTCGTCAATCACTTCATCCGGCCTGGCCTCCGGCCGGTCAATCTTATTGATACAGACAATCACCGAAAGGTCCAATTCCAGAGCCTTCTGCAATACAAACTTGGTCTGAGGCATGGCTCCCTCAAAAGCATCCACCACCAAAATCACGCCATTGACCATTTTGAGCACCCGCTCCACCTCTCCGCCAAAATCCGCATGGCCGGGAGTGTCGATGATATTGATCTTTGTTTCTTTATAAAATACTGCCGTATTCTTGGAAAGAATGGTGATTCCCCGCTCCCGCTCAATGTCGTTGGAGTCCATGACCCGCTCCGCCACTTCCTGGTTTTCCCGGAATACGCCGCTCTGCTTTAAAAGTTCATCCACCAGAGTGGTCTTGCCATGGTCTACATGGGCGATAATCGCAATGTTTCTTACATCTTCTCTTGTCGTTTTCATGGTTTGCCTGCTTCCTTTATTATTTCCTCTGCACTGGTTCTGACTGTGCAAGGCGCAGCATCTTTCTTACAAAGTTGTGCACATTTTCTTATATTAGCACACTCCTCCTGAAAATTGCAAGCAAAATATTCCGCTCTGAAAGCCGCTTTTTAACGCTTTTCCTTTGCTCCGGCTATCGTCCGGCCCGCTTCTCCGGAAGAAAAAACTTCTCTGTTCACAATATGAACATCCAACTGTCCGTATGGAATCTGGATTCCTTCCCGGTCAAAAGTCAACTTGATCTGCTCTGTCAGACCCCAGCGGCATTTCCAGTACTCAGAAGTCTTTACCCAGCATCGAAGGCCCAGGATCACAGCGCTGTCGCCAAGCTCCGATACATAAGCAAAATGTTCCTCCTCCACGCTCACCATAGGATGGGCTTCCACCAGACCAAGAAGCAATTCCTTCGCCTTTTTCAGATCCGATTCATAAGAAATCCCCACCTTCAGATCGAGCTGTCTCTTCTCCTGAGCAGTCACATTCGTCATACTGCTGTTGGCCAGGTTTCCGTTTGGCACCACAATCACCCGATTATCCATGGTGACAAGCTCCGTGTAGACCAGGCCAATTTTTCGAACCGTTCCTTCATTTTTATGGGTATCTTCCACAATATAGTCCCCCACCTTGAAGGGTCGGATCATCATAATCAGAAGTCCGCCTGCAAAATTGCCAAGGCTTCCCTGGAGGGCAAGACCCAGAGCCACTGTCACAGAACTGGCAACTGTGGCAAACGCCGTAGGCTGCACACCGGCCACACTTAAGATCAGAAGAATCAGAAGAATATAGCCGGAAGCTCTCACCAGATATTTTACAAACTTCCGTACAGTGACCTCGGCGCCCGCCTTCTCCATGGAGCGCTCTACCAACTTCACAATCACATGAATGATCTTTCTGCCGATAAAGAACAGGAGAAGAGCCGCCAGCGCCCGGAGACCAAAAGACAACGCCTGAGCCGGAAGGGCCTCCAACATCATCTGAAACTGCCCTTTGTCATAAGCTCCTTCAATCTGTTTCACCGCCCCCGCCACATCGACGGCCGGTTCCTCGGCATACCACAAAAAAACCAATTATTTTTCCCCCATCATTGCTTTCTTTACCTTTTCTACGCCGGCAGTCCGCCCTTTAGACGTCTTTGTACCTGTTTTCTTTTTCGCGGCAGCATTGCCCTTTACCTGCTCAATCACCGGAATATACTGAAAGATCTGAATACTAAGCGGCGCTATCCGGATAGAAATCGACTGTTCCCGCTCATCTGCCTCCACCGATACGGACTGTTTCACCCTGGGGTTTGTGATTCCTGTTCCGCCGTACTGTCTGTCGTCGCTGTTTAAAATCTCCTTATATTTCCCCGCATAGGGAACTCCCACCCGATATGCCTCGTGAACCACAGGGACGAAATTACAGACCACCAGAAGCGCCTCCTCCTTTTTCTTGCTTTTCCTAAGAAATACGGCAAGGTTCTCCTTCGCGTTGGTGCAGTCGATCCACTCAAATCCTTCTGTCTCGTCGTCCAGAGCCCAGAGAGCCGGGCTTTCCAGATACAGATGATTTAAAGCTTTCACATAATTTTGCAGTTCTTTATGAATGTTATAATCTAACAGGCACCACTGAAGTCCTTCCTTTTCGTTCCATTCGTCCATCTGTCCAAACTCCTGTCCCATAAACAGAAGCTTTCTCCCGGGATGGGTCATCATAAAGCCATAGGCGGCCCGGAGATTGGAAAATTTAAGTTCAAAACTTTCTCCCGGCATTTTCCCCACCATGGAGCCTTTCCCATGGACTACTTCGTCGTGGGACAGCACCAAAATAAATCGTTCACTGTAGGCATAAATCATACTGAAGGTCATCTCTCCGTAATGGTAAGTCCGATATAACGGATCGCACTGCATATAGCCCAGGAAATCATTCATCCATCCCATATTCCACTTATAATCAAAGCCGACGGCGCCGTCCTCCACATTTCCCGTAATTCTCGGCCATGCTGTGGACTCCTCCGCGATGAGCAGTGTCGGAAGTTTTTTCTTCTTGAAAATGGAATTCATATGTTTGAGAAGCTCCAGCGCCTCCAGATTTTCATTGCCGCCATACAGATTGGGAATCCACTCTCCGTCATTCTTTCCGTAATCCAGGTAGAGCATGGAAGCCACGGCGTCGATGCGAATCCCGTCCGCATGATATTCCTGGGCCCAGTAAAGGGCATTGGCAATGAGGAAATTGGACACCTGGGGCCTTCCGTAATTAAAGATCAAAGTTCCCCAATGGGGATGCGCTCCTTTTCTCGGATCCTTATGTTCATAGAGTCCTGTTCCATCAAAATCTGCCAGTCCAAACGCGTCTCTGGGGAAATGGGCCGGAACCCAGTCCAAAATTACCCCGATGCCTGCCTGATGCATGGTGTCCATGAAAAAGCGGAAGTCATCCGGCGTCCCATAGCGGCTGGTGGGCGCATAATATCCGGTCACCTGATAGCCCCAGGAACCGTCAAACGGATGCTCCATCACCGGCATCAGTTCCACATGGGTATACCCCATTTCCTTTACATAAGCCGCCAGATCTGGAGCAATCTCTCTGTAATTCAGGAATACCGGCTCTTTCTGTCCTTTTGGCTCTCTCCCCTCTGTTTCCGTCTTTTCCGGCGCGCTCTCTGCCTCTGATACTTCCTGTGCGTCTCTTCCTGCCGTTACTTCTGTCTCTGGCAAAACTTCTGCTTCCGGCATTTTCCAGGATCCAAGATGTACCTCATAGATATTCATCGGACCGCAAAGACGCTTTCCCTTTTCTGCCTCCGTCTTTTTTGAGTCCATCCATTCCCTGTCATTCCAGACATATTGTTCCAGATCATAGACAATGGAAGCCGTCGCCGGGCGAAGTTCCGCATAATTGGCATAGGGATCTGCCTTCAGACTCGGCTTGCCTCCCTTAAATTTCACCTCGTATTTGTAAATGGTTCCTACAGAAATCTCCGGAATAAAAAGCTCATAGATTCCAGACTCAGAAATCCGCTGCATCTGGTGACGTCTGCCGTCCCAGAGATTGAAGTCGCCCACCACGCTGACCCGCATGGCGTTCGGAGCCCACACGGAAAAGACCACGCCGGGCACTCCTTTTAGCGTCTTTGGATGCGCCCCCATTTTTTTATAAATCTCATAATGGATTCCGGCGTCAAACCGTCTGATATCTTCCTCCTTATATATAGAAGAAAAACTGTAGGGATCGTGAAGCTTCTGCACCTCTCCGCTGTCCCAGGTTACCTCCAGCAGATAGGAAGGAATCTTCTGTCCCGGTACCAGCGCAGCGAAAAATCCAGCTTCATCCGCCAATTCCATTTCATACCGTTTCCCGCCTTTTCCAGTTACCACGGAAACTGCTTTCGCCGTTGGCAGAAACACCTGAATCAGGATTCCGTCATCTGTCAGATGGGGACCTAGTACTCCTGCCGGATCCTGACACTCAGAGTAAACAAGGGCCTCAATTTCCGGCCAGTCCATCAATTGATATAATTTTTCGTTCATTGGCACATCCTCCTTGCTTTCATTCTATCATTTGAAGTCCCATGATACAAGGCCGGATTCTTTCAAAATCTAAGAAAGGCGTCGCGGAAAAGAAACAAACCCTGTGAAAGCCAGGGAAATGCTTCAGCAAACGAACTGCCTTCGCTTTCCAGGGTCCTCCCAGGGTTTGTTCCTTTTTATGAAATCTTCTGTTTTGAATGTTCAACTGCACAGGCAAAATCTTCTCGATGATCCGCCTGTCTTATTCGCCCAGTATCTCCACGTCGATCTTCATCATCTTGCAGATGGTCTTAAGCTCTTCAATATGATCCCCGTAAACGGCGTGCGCATGGTTCGCGTCAAAGTTATCCAGGAATACCTTATAATCAAAATGCAATTTTGCAAAGTTGTGAGGCCATTCCTTGTTGGTCAGCTCTTCCCGCTCCTTGGGCATGGATACCAGTTCTGCCGTGAACATTACCATGCGATATCTGCGTGTTCCGTTTTCATCCATAGAACGGCAAAGTCTTGCAATAGTACAAAGACCTGGAGCCGTCTGACAGTTCACATGGCAGCCTCCGCCTGCATAGATATCCAGGCAGGGATACAAAGTCACATGCTTCAGGTTCTCATCGGGATCGTCGCTCTTAGCCGCATACCAGGTGGACTCGGAGCCGCAGTTACAAAACTCCAGTACCTGATTTTCCTCATCCCAGTGACGGACATCCATAAACACAACCGGATCTCCAGTCAGAAGCTTAAGCATCTGCATGGTCAAAGCTGCGTCTGAATCCGCCTCACAGGCATAGACTACTGGCTCCTTGACGCCGTCCCAGTCATAGGGATCGTTCATAAATGCCGCCGCAATGCATTCTGTACAGTAATGGCAGCTCATATCATAATGACATTTCACGCCGACAAAGTCAAACGCATTGTCCTTCTGAATCTTCTTGATCGCTTCATAATGGCGGATCTGCGTCTTTAATTTCTCTGGCGTCAACTTCCGCCCATCATACTCGATGGCCTTGCACTTCTCCGTCAGCCAGTTAAAAGCCTTCTCCACCTGCTCCTCGGGAACCTCGTCGGCCAAACGGACAATTTCGCTCTCGTCACAGTGTTCCACATCCACGCCAAATTTGTCCTGCCAATCCTGCATATCCACTGTAGCGCTGTACATTCCAAGGGAACGCCCGCCGATTAATCCGTACTTTTGTCCATTCAGACCGTTGACCACCCGGGCACATTTCCCAAAGGTAATGATCCGCTCCAGCACTTCCGGATCGTTAAAATCGCCATAGGCGCGGAAATGGGTAATCCCCTGCTGGTTTAACGCGCCGCCTGCTGCCAGCATGGCCACCATACCGGGCCAGTCGGGATTTAACTGAGCTGCCAGGAGATACGGACCCTGGCCATATTTTGCCGCAACAGCAGAAAAATTCGGCCATGCGAATACGCCGTAGGAAAAGATCGTTCCATCCACCCCCTTCGCTTTCAGCTTTTCTGCTTCTGCTCTGGCCGAGGCTACGGAGTTTACAAGCTGGTCTGCCACGACCACCTCCACGCGGCCATCCTTCTCAAGCGCCGCCTTAATTACATCAAGCTGATGCTGCACCACATCTTTGCTTTTCTCATGAACCACAGGATCTCCGTCAGACAGACCCATAATGCCTAAAAGTGGCTTTCTGTTTGCCATAAAATACCTTCCTTTCCTTTTGACTGCCGCCCCCAGCGGCGCCTCTTGTCCCATGTTTTCTTTTTTGATTTCATATATGAAATGAATAATTTCATATATTGTAATTATATCACAGGAAAAAAGGAATGGCAATCCCAGGAACCTCTGAGTTTTCACATTCTTCGTCCATCTCAGCGAGCAAATTGTAAACCTTTTGTTTATTTTAGTTGACATTTGTTTCGGTTTGTTTTATAATGTCAACAGTTTTTCGTTTTCAGTTTACAATAAAAGGAGGATTCGTATTATGGAAAAGACAGCATCCGAAAGATCTTCAAAACTCCCCCTGATCACCATGGCTCTGATTGGTGTGATGACCGCCGTCACCTGTATCCTGGGGCCTCTGGCTATTCCGCTTCCCATAAGCCCTGTGCCGATTTCCTTTACCAACCTGGCCGTCTATCTCACCCTGTATGTGCTTGGTATGAAAGCCGGTACGATCAGTTATCTAGTCTATCTCTTGATCGGCCTTGTGGGGGCCCCTGTGTTTTCCGGTTTTACCGGCGGCCCTGCCAAACTGGTCGGCCCCACAGGCGGCTATCTGGTTGGATTTATTTTCATGGCCCTTATCGCCGGATTTTTCATTGATAAGTTTCCAAACAAATATTATCTCCATATTATCGGCATGGTTCTTGGTACTGCTGTCTGCTATCTGTTTGGTACTGTCTGGCTTTGTTTTCAGATGGAGCTTTCCTTCGGAGCCGGACTTATGACAGGAGTCGTTCCCTATCTCCCCGGCGATGCTGCCAAAATCATTATTTCTGTGATCCTGGGGCCTGCCCTCCGACATGGAGTGACCCAGGTGAAAAGCCGTTAATCCGGCTTTTCACCTGGGTTTTTATGAGCCTTCCTTGCACATCTGTAAAAATTCTCTGTAGTGAATCTCCCAGGGCCCCGTCTCTTTTGGTTCAAACCGTTTTGATTTTATACTTCTCCGAACCACTTCCCGGACTTCCTCTTCTCCCGAAAGCGCTCCGACGCCCACCGCCTGCATGCAAGCGTTCCCTGTGGCGGCGGCTTCCCTGGGACCTGTAACCACCGGAAGATTCAAGGCCTGGGCGAGCATTTCATTCAGAAAATCAACGTCGGCCGCCCCTCCCACCACATACAGAACTTCCACCGCCTTTCCTGTGGTACGCTCCAGAGCTTCCAGACCGTAACGGCATTTAAGAGTAATACTCTCGTACACAATCCGCGCTATCTGACCAACGTCATTGGGCTCCACCCTTCTCTGTCCAGTTTTCTCCAGCCAGGATACCAAAGCCTCTGTCATATCTTCCGGACGATAAAAGACCCCGTCATCCGTATCCACCATTCCCCAGAAAGGTTTTGCTTTCTCTGCCAGGGCTACAATAGTTCCATAGTCGCAGGCGATCCCCCGTCTTTCCCATATCCGCCTGCATTCCTGGATAATCCACATGGCGCAGACATTTCGTTTGAGAAGTGTTTTTCCAAAGGCAAGTCCCGTATTGGAAAGGTTGTACTGATAGGAGCGCAAAGGGTCGGCCGGTTCTGAAAGTTCCATACTGACCAGATACCAGCTTCCCGTGGAAAGAAAGGCCCAGCGCTCTCCTTCTTTTGCCGGAACTGCCACGCCTGCCGCCGAGGTATCGTGAACCGGCGGAGCAATCACTTCAAACTGATTGATACCAAGGCGCCCGGCAAGTCTTTCCGAAATTCTTCCCAGGCACTGGCCTGACCAGACGACAGGCGGCCGGATGCTCTCCGGCAATCGAAACAGATCAAATACTTTGTTCTCCCAGTCCATGTTCTTCATGCTAAACAGTTGGGAATAGGAGGCCACGGAAATCTCAGAACAGACTTTTCCGGAAAAAAAGTACATAAGCAGGTCCCCCAGATGCATGATCCGGTTTCCGTTCTCCAAAAGTTCCGGATATTCTTTTTTCACTGCCAGAAGCTGACACAGCGTCGCATCCTGAATGCGCCTCTGAGTCGTCAGGTGGTAAAGTTCCTTGTAGCTTATGATATTCTCTACTTCTTCCGGCATTCCCTTTGTCCGTCTGTCCCGGTAAAAAACCGGAAGCCCTAGCAGTTCTCCCTGGGGGTTTATGATCCCAAAATCACTGGCCCAGGAATCTGCTCCAAAGCTGGAAAGTTCAACGCCCTTTCTCCCCAGTCGCTCCAGAAGCTCCAGAATTTTCTCGTAAATGGTATAAATATTGATACATATGTGTCCACCGAGAAAGATGCGGGGGGTTACAAACCGTCCGACCTCCTCCATGTACAGTTTCCTCTCCTCCGTCAGTTTTGCAAGAAGGAGTTTACTGCCGCTGCTTCCCAGATCTGCCGCCAGATATTGTTGTTCCATCTTCCGCCTCCTTTTCTGTCGCCACAGACAGATAAGGACGGAATGTCCCCACGCGAAAATCCCGTCCTGTATCCTTTGCTACTTCCTGTTTAAGGAAAAGAAAAATTCGCATTCTTCCGGACTCAGGTCCGCCTGTTTTCCAAGCATATTCGCCACGAAAACCGTCTTTGTTATGGCTTCCGCCGCCTCAATTTTATTCATAGCATCCAGAACGGTTTCTCCCACAGCCAATACTCCATGGTTTCCAAGGATAACTATATCCTCATGTTCCAAAATCGGAATGGCTCCTTTCAGAATATCCTCCGTCCCCGGGCGTCCGTAAGGCGCCACCTGAAAAAGGTGAAAGTTTCCCATCATTTCCGGATAAGCTCTTGTTTCCACCGGTTTATTGCAGAGCGCATAAGCTGTCAGAAAGGTCGGATGGCAGTGTACCACGCCGCCGATCCCCTCCCGGATGGTATAGGTTTCCATATGCATGGGAAGTTCTGAGGTCGGCCTGTATTTTCCTCCTGTCTGCTTCCCGCATTCGTCCACCACGGCAATCATATCCTCTGTCAGAAAGGCTTTATTTTTCCCCGTAGGAGTAATATAAATCAGTCCGTCTTTTTTTGCAGAGATATTTCCCTCAAAGGCATTCACCAGATTTTTTTCATCCAGACGTTTCGCGACCCTCAAGATCTCTGCAATCATCTCTCTGTCCATGTTTTTCCTCCTGTCTCATCAATAATGGATTTGCTCAAACAGCTCTTTGTTTTTTTCAAACGCCTCCCTGACTCTTTCGTCCGTCCGCGGTTCATAGACGCGGATTTTTACGGATCTGCCAATGATTTCTCTGGTTTCCAAAAGGGTTTCAGAAAGTCCTCCGGAAAGCATCTGAACGGAAAAATTCCCATAAGCGCTGGCCTCCACCGGGCCTGCTTTCACCACGCATCCTGTCGCATCTGCAATGGTCTGACAAAGGCAGGCATCCTGACTGCCTCCGGCCACAATATGAATCGCCGGAAACTTCCGTCCCAGACATTCTTCCAACCGTTCTTTCATGACCCGGAATTTAAAAGCCAGACTGTCATTGATGCACCGCATAATCTGGCCTGCGCTCTCCGGTACGGGCTGCCCGCCTTCCCTGCACAAAAGCCGGATTCTTCCCGGAATATCTCCCGGAGGAACCAGCCTCTCATCGTCCACATCAATCATGCTGCGAAAGGGTTCACATTCCGCCCCCAAAGCCGCCAGCTTCGCAAATTCATATTCCCTGCCCTCCCGTTTCCACTGACGCCTGGATTCCTGGACAAGCCACATCCCCATCACATTTTTTAAAAACCGGATGTTTCCGTCTACCCCGCCCTCATTGGTAAACCGGTAATCCATGGCTTTTCCGGAGATAACCGGCTCCGCTATTTCCGTTCCGATCATAGCCCAGGAGCCGCAGATAATATAAATATAATCTGTCTGCTCTGCCGGCACGCCGGCGACTGCAGCGGCCGTATCATGACTGCAGCCCGATATGACCGGAATCCGTTTTCCGTGAAATCGTTCTTTTGTCTCTCCCAGCCTGTGGGCTTTCAGAACTGGAAGAAGTTTCTCTTTGGGAAAAGGGATCGCCTCTAAAAGCGGCTCGTCCCAGGTCTGTTTCCAGGGATTTAAAAGCTGAGAAGTAGACGCAATGGAATAATCCGTATTTCGCACTCCTGTCAGAAAATAGTTGAACAGATCCGGAGTGAACAGCATGTGAGAAATACCGTCCAAAAGCCAGGGTTTTTCTTCTGCCAGATAATCGAGCAGATAAAGCGTGTTCCAATTTAAGAACTGGATTCCCGTTCTTTCATAAATCTCCCTTTGCGGAACTTTTTGAAAGAATTGCTCTTTTCGTCCCTCGAATCTTCTGTCTCTGGCGCAGATTCCTCCCCACAAATATTCTCCGTTTTTATCCAGAGCCGCTATATCCGTCCCCCAGGAATCTAAGGCCAGGCTGTCTGGAATTGTCTCTGAAGAAAGAGCGGCCAGCGCCTGCCTGATCTGTCCGAACACTCCTGGTATATTCCAGTATTCATGTCCCAGAATGTGGACTGACTCATGATAAAATCTGTTCTTCTCCTGAATCCTTATTTGATTCCCGTCATACAGGCCAAGAAAAGTCCTCACACTGGAAGTTCCCACATCCAAGGCCGCCATCCGGAACTGTTCTCCCATTCTCTTCCCCTTTCTGGAATTAAAGCTTTATGTAACCGGGATGTTTCGCACCAGGATTATTCTCCCGGTACATCTCCACCAGCTTGTCAATTTCTGCCCTGGGGAGCTCCTCCTGTTTTCCAAGCATCATTCCTAAATAAATAATTTTAGCGTTATATTCCAGAGTTTCTGTTTTAAAATAGGCGGTCATCAGATCTTTCCCCACCGTTACTGTACCATGGTTCTCCAGAAGAAAAGCGTCATAGGTCTGCAGATACGGAATCATCGCGTCTGCAAGTTCCTGGGTGGAGGGTTTTGCATAAGGAACAATCGGCACGGCTCCAAGTCCGCATACGGCCTCCGGAAGGATGTATTTATCCAGGGGAATATGCGCGACTGCAAAGGTGGTGGCATAGGGCGGGTGGGCATGGACCACGGCTCCCACATCCGGCCGCTCTTTGTAAACCCGCAGATGTACCTTGACTTCGGAAGATGGTTTCCAGCTCCCCTCCAGCCGCTCTCCTTTTTCATTCACTTTCACAATCATATCCGGGGTCAGGTATCCCTTGCTGACGCCCGTCGGCGTCGTCAGATACTCCGTCTCAGAAAGCTTTACGGTAATGTTGCCATCGTTGGCCGCCACAAAGCCATTGGTATAAATCCGCCTTCCGATGTCGCACATAAATTCTTTTCGTTCCCTCTCATTCATTTCCTTTTCCTCCTACTCTCCATTTGGTTTCTATTTTTCTGCTTCCAGACACACTGCCCGGATGTTCAGAATTTTGCATATCTCCTTCAGCTCTTCCTCATATTCTCCATATACCACATGAATATGATTGGAACGCACCTCACGGAAAAATGTCTCTTTCCCGCACAAAAGCTCAAAATAAGCGTGTGGTCTTTCCCATATGGTTTCTCTCAGTTTTTCCCGTTCAAAATACACTGCTCTGGCCGGAACAATCAACATCTCATACTGCCCTTGTTTCCGGTTCAGCCGCGCCATGGTCACCCGTCCTTCTTTTGTCACATACTGAGGACAGGTTCCCCCGTATTTCCAGTAATGTTCATGAACCCCTTCGCGCTCCCATATGACCTCCCCTTTACTCCTGGCAAAATCTGTCGGCTGGGAACCACAGTTACAGGTGGTCAGAACCTTGTCTTTCTCGTCATACTGGGACAGATCCGTAAACATCACCGGCCCTTCCTGCAGATGGTGCAAAAGTTCCATGGTTAGCGCCGCGTTGATATCGGCCTCGCAGCCAAATACCATCCGTTCCTTTTCCCCGAACGCATCCGCTCTGTCCCCCATCATGGAATGACATAGGCAAAAAGAGGTGTACTGATTTGCCATCTCCGGCAGACATTTCGCTGATACAAAGGAGTAATGATTCTCTTCACAAACCTCTCTCATCGCCAGATACAGCCGGATCTGTTTGAACATCGCTTCTCTGGAAGTTACAATCCCGCCAAAAGACTTTTCCATCCAGCCGTAAAATTCTTTTACCTTTTCCTCTTCTATATTCTCTGCCCTGGACACAATCTCCATCTGTTCAAAGGTTTCAATCTCCACTCCAAATTTTTCCCGTACCACATTGGGATCACACACGGCAGTTACCATCCCCATACAGGTTCCTCCGCCAAGTCCCAGCTTTTCTCCTTTCATGGCAGAGACGGCGCAGGCCGCATCCAGATAAACTCTGCATGCCTCTCTTGTTTTCGGATCCTCAAAAGGGCCGTATACTAAATTGGCGTGAAAACCAAATTCATCCATGCCTCCTCTGGCGATGGCTCCCCCCACCAGTCCGCAGGTACCGGGAGCGGCATCCGCCCAAATCACCACCGGAACGCCGGCCTCCCTCGCCAGCGCCGCCGCACAGTTGGCATAGGTCCAGGTTCCCACATATAGCACAAGCGCCTGGATCCCCCGATAGCGCAACGTCTTTCCTGCCCGCACCATATCTTCCATGGTACGGTTCACCTCTCCGTCATCCTCCACCTCATATCCCATTTTTTCCAGAGTCCTTTTGACCACGCCGTGCGTAGAGGCCACCCGTCTCACCGTCTCCTGAGGCCAGTTATCCCCGGGCGCGAACGTCGAGACAAGACCGATCCGTTTTCTTCCCATCGTTTCCTCCTCCCCAGTAAATACCACGGCCTGCCTCCACAGTCAGAAGCAGGCCACAGCATTCTGTAAAAACATTCCCTGTTATGAAACTGTTTCGTCGTTTGGCTTATTCTCTTCCAAAGGGATACAAAAGCTCCTGAATATGTTCCTCATCAAAGTTTGCAGGGGTCACGATGCTGTTTCCGGAATCTACAAAACTCTCCACAGCCTTTCCTTCAATCAGGTTGATTGCCTGTGCCACAGATTCGTAGCCCATGTTATATGCCTCTGCCACAGAACAGGCGGCAATGGTGCCGTCCTGGATATAAGCATTGATGGTATCGGAGGCGTCAAAACTTCCGAGCAGAACCTTACCTCCCAGGTCTTTTTCCTCCAGCGCAGAAGCGATTCCCTCCGCTGTGGGAGTGTTGGTGGTATAGAAAGCCTTAATCTCCGGATAAGCCGCCAGCATATCATAAGTCTGGCTCATGGCTTTGGAGGAATCGTTCTGGGAATAAAGAATCTCTCCTACAATCTCAATATCCGGATAATTTTCCTTGATATGGTTGATGAAACCATTTTCACGGGCCATGATGGTGGCGCCGCCAGGTACTGCGGAGATGATTCCCACCTGTCCGGAACCGCCGATTCTCTGAGCCAGTTCTTCTGCCACTGCCGCTCCGGCCGCCTCATTGTCCAAAGCTACCAGACAGTCATAATCTTCTGTAGATATCTTGGAGTCCACCAGAACCATGGGGATTCCTGCCTCCTGAACGTCTGCACAGACCCCGGCAAGCGCATCCGTATCATTGGGAGCCAGTACGATAGCCGCCGGTTTTGTTCCGATAGCAGCCTCTACCATGGATACCTGCTTCTCAATGTCAACCTCTCCCAGAGGCGGAGCCTGATAGATGATCTCATAACCCTTGTCCTTGCCGCAGTCCTCCGCGCCATCCTGCAGACAGAGCCAGTGATTGTACTGAGACTCCTTTCCGATTACATAAATCACCTTGCTGTCAGAGCCGCCTGCCGCCGGAGTCTCTTTCTTTACTTCTTCCGTCTCTGCCTTGGTTTCTGCTTTGGTCTCCGCTTTGGTTTCCGCCTTCGTTTCTGCTTTGGTCTCTGTCTTTTCTTCCTTCTTGTCTCCACAGCCTGCCAATACCATTGCCAGACATAAGAGCACTGCCGCCATTGCCGCTGTCCATTTGCTTCGTTTCATGTTTTTTCCTCCTTTTACATGTTGGTATTATGGTAAACAGCCCCTTGCTGTTTCCAGCTTACAGAAATTTCCCACTTCTATTTTTTAGACGCTTCTCTGCGTTTTCTCATGATATCCGCCCATACGGCTCCGATGATAATCAGACCGGTAATAACCTGCTGCCAGAATGCGTTGATTCCCAGCAAATTCAGGCCGTTCCTCATAACGCCTACCACAAAGGCCCCCATCACTGCGCCGGAAATGGTCCCCTGACCGCCCATCATACTGACGCCGCCGATGGCGGAAGCGGCGATACCTTCCAGCTCAAAGCTCTGGCCGGCTGTCGGCTGCGCCGAAAGAAGTCTCAAGGTCAGCATCAGTCCTGCCAACCCCGCCATGCCGCCGCTGAACATATAAGCCACTGTCGTAATCCTTCCCGTGTTGATACCGGAAAGCCTGGCCGCCTCTGAATTACTCCCTGTCGCAAATACCTTACGTCCAAGGGTGGTTTTGGAAAGGATGACTCCCAGGATCACGGCGCTGGCAATCATAATTAAAACCAGCATCGGAATGTTTCCAAATATCTTCCCGCTTCCGATAAACCGCAGGACCTCCAGATCTCCTTCACTTGCTACTTCCCTGACGGAAATGGAGGAGCCTCCGGAGATAATCTGAGTCGCTCCCCGGAAAATATACTGCGTACTCAGGGTGGCGATGAAGGGAATCAGATGAAGTTTTGTCACCAGAATCCCGTTGATCAGTCCGCAAAAAATCCCGCAGGCGATGGTAATCAGAATACAAATCCATCCGGGAATCCCGGCCCGGAGGCAGACGCAAAACACCACGCCGGATACTCCCACAATGGAACCGGCAGAAAGCTCCGCCCCTCCTACAATCAGAACAAAGGAAATCCCACAGGCCATGGTCGCATAGATTGCCACGGAAAGCGCAATGCTGATGGCATTGTCCACGGTCAGGAATGCTCTGGATAAGATAGAAAAGACAATCACCAGAGCAATCAGGCCAATCATGCTGCCAAGCAGGTTGGCAAATTTGGATTTGGTGATTTTACTTAGAGTACTGTTGTTTGATCTATTCATTTCCCTCACGCTCCGTTCTTCTTCAGGCCGGTAATATACTCCATGATTTCTTCCTGACTGGTTTCTTTCGCATTCACTTCGCCGACAATGCTCCCCTCATGCATCAGAGCAATTCTGTCGCTCATTCCCAAAAGCTCCGGAAGTTCAGAAGAAATCATGATAATGCTAACCCCCTGATCACTGAGTTCATTCATCAGCTTATAAATTTCAAATTTGGCTCCTACGTCGATTCCTCTCGTCGGTTCGTCGAAAATCAACAAATCCACCTGTCTGGAAAGCCACTTGGCCAGCACCAGTTTCTGCTGATTTCCTCCGGAAAGAAACTGGGCAAGCTGGGAAAGCTTCGGAGTTTTCACTGCCAGTGCGTCCACGTAATGTCTGGCATTCTCCTCGGCCCTCTTATTTACGACAAATCCGAAATCAGAAATTTTCTGCATGGAGGCCATGTTGATATTCTTCTCGCAGTCCAGGCGAAGCGCCAGCCCTTCATTCTTCCTGTCTTCCGTCAGATACGCGATTCCATTCCGGATGGCCTGCCCCGGATTGGAGGTATTCACCTTCTTTCCTCCGATTTTCACCTCAATGCTGTTCACCGGATCCGCGCCGAAAATTGCCCGCGCCATCTCTGTGCGCCCGGCTCCCATCAGCCCTGCAATCCCGAGGATTTCTCCCTTCCGCACATCGATGTGATCCACATGAACCTTTTTATTCTGGATGTTGTTCGCCTCAAAAAATACCTCTCCAATGGTCCGTTCGTGTTTCGGATACTTGTCCTCCATGGTCCGTCCGACCATCCGGTTGATCAGCTCGTCCAGAGTCACGCTGGCAAAATCAAAAGATTCTCCCACCTGCTGTCCGTCTCTGAGGACGGTTACTCTGTCTGCAATTTTGGAAAGCTCCTCCATCCGGTGAGAAATATAGATAATCCCTTTTCCCTCCTTCTGAAGCTGTTTGATCACCAGAAAAAGCTGTTCAATCTCCGCCTCGGCCAGAGCGGCCGTCGGTTCGTCAAACACAACCACCTCCGAATCAAAAGACATGGCTTTACAGATTTCCACCATCTGCATCTGCGCCACACTCATGCTCCTCACCAGATCCGTAGGCTTAATCTGGTCCAGCTTAAACCTGTCCAGGATTTCCTTCGTCTCTTTTTCCACATGTTTAGAATCCACGAACCCGAATCTGTTTTTCTGCCTCCCGATATATACATTGTCCGCCACGCTCAGGTCCGGACACAGATTAAATTCCTGAAAAATAATGCTGATTCCCAGTTCCTGCGCCTCCCTGATACTGTGGATGGATACTTCTTTCCCTTTCAGAAAAATTTTTCCCTCGTCCGGTGTATAGACTCCGTTCAACACCTTCATTAACGTCGATTTTCCCGCCCCGTTCTCCCCCAAAAGTGCGTGAACCTCTCCCTCGCGGACTACGATATTCACGTTGTCCAGAGCCTTCACGCCAGGAAAACTTTTTGAGATTCCCTCCATTCTAAGAATTTCACCCATATGATGTACACCCTTTCTCTCGTTCCCTACAACCTGTCCTTCCTCCGGCAAACCTCTGATTCTCTCCAAGGTTCCTGATTCTTCGGTGGAAAATCAGGCAGAAAACAGCTTCTCACGAATCAGCCTGGAAACATAGGCGGCGTCTCCTTTCCGGATACATGCCTCGATATCGCCCATCCCAATTCTGTCCACCATCTGGTCAAATAGCTCCAGATACAGAATACTTTCTCTCGCACAGGCAAACGCATCTTCTCTGTTGGGGAAAATATCCACAGAGCACCAGCCCTCATACTTTACCTTTCTAAGTACATAGCAAAGCTCAAGATACTCGATAAAATGAACCGATCCGAGAATCATATCGTCGTCCCAGTATCCCAGGCAGTCGTTGGTATGCATATGAAACAGTTTTCCCCGCTCCGCACAGGCCCATACGGCCGCCGCCATATTGGCGTTGGCATAGAGTACATGGCCCACGTCCACAGAAACTCCCAGATTTTTTACGCCGCTCTCCGCACACATCAAAAGCGCGGTTCCATATGTATCCACCAGAGAACGGTTTCTCGGTTCTCTGGGCTTAAATTCCAGGGCCACCTTGATGTCCGGGTTATGCTTTGCCACCTCCACAGCTCCGTCCAAAAAATCATGATACTGTCTGCCATAATCGGTACACATCGCATAATCAAATCCGTCCTGGCCCGGCCATACATTGATGACGTCTGCTCCCAGTTTTGTCGCATAGTCAGAAGCATGTTTGCAAATATCGATGGCTTTCTGTCTCAGTTTGGGATCTGGGTTGGAAAGGGAACCTTTTCCCAGATCTCTTCTCCCGGCAATGGCCACATTGACACAGGCGCATTTCAGATTCAAATCTTCCAGAACCTTTTTCACCATAACCCCGTCTGCTTCTTCTCCCCCGGAAGAAATTTCCAGGCCCTGGATTCCCGGAATCCGGGCCAGTTTCTCTGCCTTTTCCCGGAAGGAACGCTCCTCTTTGTAGCCTTCAAAAACAAATCTGTCGCCGAGGTTTCCCATGGAACCGGTAATTACACTTTGTTTCATCTCTCTACCTCCCTGTTCGTTTCTATGTTCTAGTTCTCTGTTTTTTTGGATTTTTTTATCTATTTCATACAATTTTTTGATTTTTACCCTGTTTTATATGGGCATTTTTGCTTTATTGTTGCGTTTATGTTGTTATAATACACATTAATTTAAACATAGTCAACATTTTTAATGTTCATTTTGTTTTTTCTCTTGCTTTTTTTCTTTTCTCATGTTATATCTATCTTATAAAATGTAAGAACGAGCCGACCTGTATCAGCAAAAATTCGTTCGGATGTACAAAGGTTTTATATAAAATCAAAAGGAGTGTATTCCCTGTGAATGCAGAAAACAGACAGATTGCCATTTATGAAATGATCAAATCCAATAAAGAAATGTCCGTAGTCGCTCTGGCCCAGTGTTTTGGAGTATCCGCCATGACCATTCGAAGAGATCTGGATCAGTTGGAGCGTTCCAAACTCATTGAACGCGCCTACGGAAAAGCGCTGATTGCCGATGAGAGTAAGATTGAGCTGTCTTACTCCATGCGTAAATCCATGAATCTGGCCAGCAAGCAAAAAATCGCTCTCCTGGCCGCCAAATTTATCTCGGAGAGAGATATCCGGACCATCTACGCGGACGGCAGCTCCACGGTGATGGAAGTCCTTAAGGTTCTGCCCCCCAATCGCTCCCTGACAGTCTTTACCAATAGCATTGTGGCCATGAATCTTCTGTTGCCCAAAACCTGGATCGACACTTTCGTGATCGGCGGTTTTTTAAACCGGGAGGTTTCTTCTATGGACGATATTACTTCGGCTGATCTGTGTAAACAGATTTATGTGGACGCCACATTTACTTCCTGCAGTGATATCTCTGTGGACGGAATGTTCAACAGCGGCACCACAGGTACGGAGATCCGCCGGATTATGATGAAAAATTCTCAGCATAATTACCTGTTGGCCGACCACTCAAAATTTAATTCCCGTGGAATCTTTCTTTTAAATACCTGGGACAAAGTAGACACCCTGATCACGGATGAGAAACCGGACGCCGCTTTTATAAACGCCCTTCGAAGATATGGCGTAAGCATCGTCTGGTGATTGATATGATTTTATTTTTAAACAGGAGGGATTTCTATGAAATTATTTGCAGACACTGCCGACCTGAGGGAACTGACTGATCTGGAAGAAATGGGACTTCTGGCCGGCATTACCACCAACCCGTCCATTGCTTCCAAAGAAGGGCCTGATGTGATCGCTACGATTACGGCCTTGGCGAATCGTTTTCCCACCATCCCGGTCCTCGCCCAGGTTGTGGCCGTTCAAAAAGAGGAGATTCTGGAAGAAGCAAAGAAGATAGGAAACGCCGGAGAGAATGTAGCTGTCAAAATTCCAGCTACCCTGGAAGGCGTCAAAGCCATCCGCACCTTGAAAGAATTGGGAATAAAAACCTGCGCTACGACTGTCCTTACCTCGGCGCAGGCCATGCTTTGCGCCCATGCTGGGGCTTCCTATGTGGCGCCTTACACCGGTCAGAACGACTGTATCGGATATCACGGCCTCGATACTCTGCGGGAAATCGCCAATGTCTTTGCCAATGCCGATTATCACACAGAAATTCTGGCCGCTTCTATTGAAAAACCCCAGGAATTTGTTGATTATGCCTTAAATGGAGCAGACATCACCACGGCTCCTTACCATGTATTCGTCGATGTATTCCGGATGCCCATGCCTTTAACTCAACATTATATAGACAACTTTTATGCGGACTGGACCGCCAACAAAGCTTATCTGAAAGAAAGCCGCCGCTAGCGGCAGTCTGCCGCCATATTCGTGATTGCCCAAGACTCTCCATGGTACCGGAACGCATCCAGGTCCCTACTTTCTGCCTGAAATCCTGCTGCCTCATAGCAATGTCTGGCAGCAGGATTATTCTCAAATACGCCCAGAGTCGCCCGCTCCATCCCCAGAATCTCTCCCGCATATTTGAGCGCCTGACTTACCATGGCTTTGCCTGCCCCTTTTCCCCTCATACGGGGCGAAAGAATGATAAAGCCAAAATGGATTCGCTCGTTCTCATAGTCGGCTTTTCGCATCATAAGATGTCCGGCCAGACAACCGTACTCGTCAAGAGCCGCAAAAATCCAGCCGTTTTTATCTTTCTCAAACTGTTCGTAATAGTCCAGGAGCTGTTCCATGGTGAGAGGCCAGGCAAATTTCCCAGCACTCCATCTGCAAAAACTCTCCTCGTCAGAAAACCACTCCAGAAGCTCCTCAAAATCCGCTTTTTTCCAGGGTCTTAATCGAATCATCATCTCGTATCCTTCTTATCCTTTCTGATTTCGCTGCAGACTTTTCAAAAATACCTGCGCCAGTTCCATATCCTCCGGCGTCGTCACCTTGATATTTCTGTAGCTCCCCTTTACCAGTTTTGTCCGCTTTCTCAGGAATAACTCTACCAACATGGTATCGTCCGTCACCGGAATCTGAAAACTCCCTTCCCGAAATTTTTCGTGGGCCTCCAGAATGAAGGGATAAGAAAAGCCCTGAGGCGTGTGAATGGCCCAGAGACTTTTTCTATCCGGCGTGTCCTCTGCCATATCCTCCTCATCCACCACCTTGATGGTATCTTTTACCGGCATTCCTGTAGTACAGCATCCATAATCGACGGTTCCCTGAAAAACATCGCAGAGAATCTCCTCCGTGATCAGGGGTCTGGCTCCGTCATGGATCAACACATAGTCGCAGGGAGCCGCGGCCAGAAGGCCTGCATAGACAGAATCGTAACGCTCCTTTCCCCCTGCGATAATCTTTTTCACCTTTGTAAATCCATATCTTTCTACAAGGTGCTCCTGACACCAGGAAATCTCGTCTGCTCCTGTCACCAGCACCACTTCGTCCACCGGGCTTTCCTCAAACGCTTTCAGAGAATAATAAAGCAGCTCATGACCTTCCAGCAGCAGATATTGCTTAGGGACTTCCGTTCCCATTCGCTTCCCCTGGCCTGCCGCTAGGACAATCGCTTTGACGTTTTGACTGTTCATGATTTTCCCCCCGCGCTTTCTTTTTCGCGCTCTCCCAGTTTCAGATTGGGAACCGCATTCAGATCCCATCCGCTCTTCCTGCCCTTTTTGTACTCATAATAGGCGGCGGCTCCGATCATGGCCGCATTGTCCGTACAGAAAATCGGCGACGGATAGAAAAGCCGCAGTTTCTCTTTTTCACAGGCCGCCGTCATAGCTGCCCGCAAAGCTGAATTGGAGGCCACTCCCCCGGCAATCGCCACCTCGCCAATGCCATATTCCTTCGCCGCCAGAATGGTCCTGTTCACCAGGACCTCCACCACTGCATTCTGAAAAGAAGCCGCCAGATCCGCCTGACTGACTTCATGTCCCGCCATCTTTTCATGGTTCAGGAAATTAAGTACTGCCGATTTCAAACCGCTGAAGCTGAAATCATAAGGACAGCCTTCAATTTTTGCCCTTGGAAATTCCATGGCGTGAGGGTTTCCTTCCTTTGCGGCTCTGTCAATTTTCGGTCCGCCGGGGTACCCAAGCCCAATCGCTCTGGCAACTTTGTCAAAGGCCTCTCCCGCCGCGTCGTCCCTGGTACGGCCGACGATTTCAAATTCCCCGTAATCTTTCATAATCGCCAGGTGCGTATGCCCGCCGGATACAATCAGGCAGAGAAAGGGGGGCTTAAGATCCGGATGCTCGATGAAGTTGGCGCTTACATGTCCCTCGATATGGTGAACCCCCACCAGAGGCAGCCCCGCGCCGTAAGCCAGTGCTTTTGCCGCCGACACACCCACCAGGAGAGCGCCCACCAGACCAGGTCCATAGGTAACGGCGACGGCAGTCATCTGTTTCAGGGTCATTCCTGACTCTGAAAGAGCAGCGCCGATGACCTGATTGATTTTCTCGATATGTTTTCTGGAGGCAAGCTCCGGCACCACGCCTCCGTACTGGGTATGGAGGGCAATCTGGGAAGAGATCACATTGGAAAGGACTTCCCTGCCATTTTTCACCACGGATGCCGCCGTCTCGTCACAGGAACTCTCAATAGCCAAAATATAAATATTATCCATCTTTCAGTCCTCGAATCGTAGTTCTATCGTCTGCCCGTCCTTTGCCGCAACTGCTTTCGGAAAAATCCGTCTCACTTCTTCCATATAATCCTCCGGCCAGGATAAGGAGGGGCTGTAGTGGGTCAGCCAAAGCTCCGCCACCCCCGCGTCTCTGGCCAGTCTGGCCGCATCATACATGGTCATATGCTTGTTTTCTCTGGCCTTGGCCTCTTTTTCTTTCTCTCCGTACATCCCTTCACAGATAAAAAGGTCCGAACCAGCCGCCTCCGACACAATCGCAGGAATCGGCCTGGTATCAGTACAATAGGTCACCTTGATCCCCTTTCTGGCTTCTCCCATGACCATATCCGGCGTGTAGAGCTTTCCATCCAGTTCCACCGTTTCTCCCCTCTGTAACACGCCCCAATAATGTACGGGAAGCTCCAGGGCTTTCGCCTTCTCCACCTGAAACTTTCCCGCCCGGGACAGAGAAACACAATACCCGTAGCAGGGAATGTTGTGGTTTACCCGGAAAGCCCGGATCTGGTAAGGCCCTTTTTTAAATTCCTGCTCCTTCTCTGAAAGCTCCAGAAACTGAATGGGAAAAGGCAGTTCCGGCGCAATGGTCCGGAGCGCTGTCACCACCCGTTCCAGCCCCTTTGGGCCAACCATAAGAAGCGGCTCTGTCCGTTCTGCATTCCCCATAGTGAGGAGAAGTCCGGGCAGGCCGCTGATATGGTCCGCATGATAATGAGTAAAACAAATCAGGTCGATGGGCTTTGCACTCCATCCTTTTTTCTTAAGGGCAATCTGCGTTCCTTCTCCGCAGTCCACAAGCAAATGACTTCCTCCGCACCGTACCATCAGCGAGGTCAGCCACCGGTAGGGGAGCGGCATCATTCCGCCGGTCCCCAGCAAACATACGTCAAGCATAGTCTCCTCATTTCTATCTTACAGGAGCTCTGTCACCTCTTCGATCTCTACCGGAACGGCAAATCCCTTCACCATCCTGTCATAGCATTCTTCACACAGGAAAAAATGATGCCGCTCTCCGTCCTTTCCGGAAAAATATCCCCAGGATTTCGTGACCGACAGGCCCTCCCCGTAGGGTAATGCTCCTTCTGTCCTTACCAGCTCTCCACAACAGTTACAAACTGTAAATTCCTGTTTCTCATGGGTCATATACTCACAGCCTTTCCTGTAATTCCTCTGCAATTCGCACATTTTCGCGAAGTCATCTGTCCTACAGCCACATTATAAGCCCATTTTGTCGAATAAGAAACCGGAAATTAGTGGTACACGAAAATACTGGCATCTTCTGTCGGATTCTGATAATAATTCTTCCGCCGTCCCGTCTCCAAAAAGCCATGCTTTTTATAGAGAGAAACGGCCGCTTTGTTCCCGGCCCGTACCTCCAGCCAGATACCCCCTTCTCCCAGGCCCGAAAACCAGGAAAATAAGGCCTCTATAAGCACATCGCCAATGCCCTGCCGTCTAAAAGAAGGGGCCGTGGCAATCCGGTGAAGCTCTCCTTCTCCTGCCGCCGCCATGGCAAACAGATATCCGACCAACTGCTCTTTCTTGCTGCCCAAAAAGCTCTGCAAATCAGAATTTTCTGCCTGCGACAAAAAAGCGCCGAGAGCGGCGTAAGACACCCCCTGCCTCTCCTCTTCCCCATGAGCAATAGAGTCCTCCACCATCTTCTCTGACCAAGGCGTCCCGAAAATCTTCCTTTCCAGCGCCGCGATTTCTGCCGCATCCCTTTTGCACAGACGCCGGATATGCAGGCTTCCCTCCGGCAGATCCGCTCTTCTGCCTACGCCTTCCTGTCCCCCCGGTTCTGTCGGTCTCTCCTGCGCCGTCCGGCCCGTCGTCTGCCTGCGCGCTTCGTTTTCAGCCCCCATATCTTCTTTTCCTGTCATGGCGATTGGGCTTCCTTCTGCAGTTTTTTCTGCCGTTCCCGTTCCGCCTGGGACATCCGCAGATACTCCGGCTTATGTTCTCCGGCCGTCTCCGTCTCTCCTCGGAGCGCATAAACTGCTCCCAGAGCCGCCACTGCTCCGGCCCGCTGTCTGGAAGCGAAGGAGGGAGCAAACACATAAGGTACGCTGCATTCCGCCTCAATCCGTTCTCTGTTTACGGGAACACCGTCCCCCAGAAAAACCACCGAACGTCCAAGCCGGTTAATCTCCTGGAGAAGTTCCGAAATCTCCATGGCCGCCTGTTCCTTTATCACCTGAAATGCTTCATGAAACTCATAAAGTCCGCAATAGACCTGGGACCTTTTGGCATCCAGCATGGGGCAGATCAGACGATCCGTACCGAAATGTGCATAGGCCATGGCATCCAAAGTCGGCACATGAATCAGCGGTTTCTCCAGGGCAAACCCCAGCCCCTTGGCTGTGGCCGAACCAATCCGAAGTCCAGTGAACGATCCGGGGCCGCCGGACACAGCGATGGCGTCCAGCGTCTGAAGCTCCGTCTCCGTCATCCTCACAATCTCGTCAATCATAGGAAGCAGCGTCTGGGAGTGGGTCTTTTTGTGATTGACCGTATACTCTGCCGTCAGCATATCGTCCTCCCAGATGGCGGCTGAAGCCGTCACAGAGGCGCTTTCAATCCCTAATATCTTCATTCTTTCCTCTTTCCGGCGCGTCTTATCGCGCCCTCCGGACCTTTCCCTTTCAGGCCTTTGTCTTTCCCGGCCATATTACCGTAATCCGTCGATAATCAAAGCCCCGCTCCAAATCTTTTTCGATCCGGATCCGAACGGCCTCCTCCGGAATCAGCTCTTCTATGAGGGACGCCCACTCCACCAGACAGACTCCCTCTCCGAAAAAACAGTCCTCATAACCGATTTCGTCCATTTCCGAAGGATCTCCGATCCGGTACACGTCGAAGTGATACAGAGGCAGGCGGCCCTCCTCATATACCTGAACAATCGTAAAGGTAGGACTGTTCACCGGTTCTGTGATACCAAGCCCCGCTCCAAATCCCTGGGTAAAAACAGTCTTTCCCGTCCCCAGTTCTCCGTCCAGGCAAAAGACTTCTCCAGACTTTGCCCTCTCTCCCAGCCATTTTCCAAAAGCGAAGGTCTCTTCCGCTCCAAAAGTCTCTCTGCACTCTTCTCCTCCGGGTTTTTCTCTTCCGGACTCTCTCATCCCGCCTTCGCCGCTTTCCACTTCTTCCGAGCCTGCTTTCATGCCTGTTTTTCCCGCTATCATGCCTGTTTCCTCCGGCTCTTTCTCCGGTTGACAAGCTTGATACCTGTCGCATGTTTCTTCACCAGCTCCACAGCCTCGTCGGCTGTCTCCGGAATCTGATCCAGGGGAAGAAGATGCGCCCGCACCTTTCCCATATAAAAAATCGCCAGCTTTTTTAAAATCACAATTTTTGTAATATTCTTCCATTCCACCAAGCCGCCGTTTTCTCCCTGGATAATGGTAAGCCCCTTTTCATCGATCTCCAGCTCAATGGGATTTTTAAAAAGCTCTACCGTCTGCGCCTGCTTCTTGGCCCGGAAGTACATATTGACCGGATTTAATACAATCGCCCAGAGAATCAATATGATACAGATTGCCCTCGTTCCAGTCGTCATATTGCTGAAATTCCCGATCAGATCCGCCAGGGCCACCACCGCCAAAAGCCCCAGAAGAAATCCCATGACGCCCATATACATATGATAAATCTGGAACCGGAACAAATCCGTCGCCGTCGTCCTCGTTACAAACTTCTTGTTCTCCATCTCATTCCTCCAAGTTTCGTGTGGAAAGAAACCGCATTTTCTTCTGTGATGTTCCCAAACACTGAATCATGCGGCCGTCGGACTCACTGTATTTTCATGGTCAATTGGATGCGTTTTCGGTCCACGTCTACGCTCATAACCTGCACTTCCACCACGTCGCCGACGCTCACTGCCTCCAGGGGGTGCTTGATATACCGGTCGCAGATCTGAGAAATGTGTACCAGCCCGTCCTGATGGACGCCGATATCCACGAAGGCGCCGAAATCAATGACATTTCGCACAGTACCCTTAAGCACCATTCCAGGCTTTAAATCTTTTATGTCCATGACATCCGTACGAAGAATCGGTTTTGGCATCTCGTCTCTTGGGTCTCTGGCCGGCTTTTCCAGTTCCTTAAGGATATCTGTCAGAGTAATCTCGCCGATTCCAAGCTCGTCTGCCAGCTTCTTTTTCTGAACTGCCTTCTTGCTGATACCAGCCAGGCCCCCGGCCTCGATCTGTTCCTTCGCATAGCCCAGTTTTCCAAGGAGCATGTCCACGGCCCCATAGCTTTCCGGGTGAACGGCCGTAGCGTCCAGAGGATTCTTTCCTCCCGAAATACGCATGAAGCCTGCGCACTGCTCATAAGCCTTTGGTCCCAGCTTCGCCACCTTAAGAAGCTGCTTTCGATCCTCGAAGCGGCCGTTTTCCTCCCGGTAGGTTACAATATTTTTGGCCACGGTCTTGCTGATACCGGAAATATAGGAGAGCAGGGAAGCCGAGGCCGTATTCAGGTCCACGCCGACCCGGTTGACGCAATCCTCCACCACGGCTGTGAGAGCCTCGTCCAAATTCTTCTGGTTCATATCGTGTTGATACTGTCCCACGCCGATGGATTTGGGATCGATTTTCACAAGCTCTGCCAGTGGATCCTGGAGCCTTCTCGCAATGGACACTGCGCTTCTCTGGGCCACGTCAAAATCCGGAAATTCCTCCGTCGCCAGTTTGCTGGCCGAATATACGGAAGCGCCGGCCTCGCTTACGATAATGTACTGAACCTTAAGCTCCGGAATTTCTTTGAGAAGCGATGCGATTACCTGTTCCGATTCTCTCGAAGCTGTTCCGTTTCCCACAGAAATCAGAGTAACGCCATACTTTTTAATCAGTTCTGTTACAACCCGCTTCGCCTCAGTCACTTTATTCTGGGGCGCCGTGGGGTAAATGACCACCGTGTCTAATACCTTTCCCGTCTCGTCCACCACAGCCAGTTTGCAGCCGGTCCGAAAGGCCGGATCCCATCCCAGGACCACCCGTCCCACAATGGGCGGCTGCATAAGAAGCTGTTCCAGATTCTTTCCAAATACGTGAACGGCCCCGGCTTCGGCCGCCTCCGTCAGGCTGTTTCGAACCTCCCGCTCAATGGCCGGCCCAATCAGACGCTCATAGCTGTCTGCAATAACCTCTTCCAGAAACCCGGAAGTATTGGGGTTGTCCCGGACGATGATCTTTTTCTTCAAGTATCGGAGAATATCCTCCTCCGGAGCCTCCACCTTCACCGTCAGGAATTTTTCCTTTTCTCCCCGGTTTAATGCCAGGATCCGGTGCCCCGCCGTTTTCTTTAGCGGTTCCTCGTAGTCGTAATACATCTCGTAGACAGATTTCTCCTCCGGATTCTTCGCCTGGGATTTTAAAAGCCCTTTCCCCATGGTGGCCTCTCTGATATAGGTCCGGTAATCTGCTTCGTCTGAAATCCGCTCCGCCAGAATATCTCCTGCCCCCAAGAGCGCCTCTTTCGCCGTCTCCACGCCCTTCTCCGGCGACACATACTGTTCCGCCTCCGTAAGAGCCGGCTGCTTTAACATCTGTAGCATCAAGACATCCGCCAGAGGCTCCAGTCCCTTCTCCTTGGCCACCGTCGCCCTGGTCCGCCGCTTCGGCCGGTAGGGCCGGTACAGATCTTCTACCAAAACCAGCGTCCCCGCCGCAAGGATCTGTTCCTCCAGTTCCTTTGTCAGCGCACCCTGTTCCCGGATCGTCTCCAGAACCTGTTCTTTCCGCTCCTCCAGATTTCGGAGATATTTCAGTCTCTCGTCCAGATTTCGCAATACCTCGTCATTTAAAGAACCAGTCATCTCCTTCCGGTAACGGGCGATGAAAGGGATCGTATTTCCCTCGTCGATTAATCCTACCGCTGCCTCGGCCTGGCTTTTTTTAATCTGAAGCTCTTCGGCAAGCGCCTCAATAATGTCCATAAATCTCCTCCCAAATTTCACGGATTCCCGCGTCCATCCCGAAGGTCTGCTCAAAGCCCTGCCGCCCATTCCACCAGGTTTACCCGCCAGAATATCCACGCCAGGTTTTTCACCAGCACATTCAGAATCAAACACGCTACTGCTATTTTAATATAAATATGCCGATAAGCAAACCCCTTTATTTTCCCATGGGTAAAAATTTTCAAGGTATGGCTTCCCATGAACAGAAGATACAGGGTCAGCCCGTAGAGCACCAGCGGGTGGCAAAGTACGCTCTGCCAGATTTTCCCCTGAAACAATAAGCGAAAAGCCCTGGTTCCGCCGCACCCCGGACAGAAAAATCCTGTCAGAGAATAGATGGGGCAGGCAAACAGCGGTCCGCCAAGGGGAATCTGAAACCATTTCACCAAAAACAGGACGGCGGCTACCACAAGGATAGCCGCCAGCCCCAGCCTGTATAAGGTCTGTTCCGTACTGTTCTTATCCGTCATCATCCTACCGCCGCCGTTTCCGGATCTGTCTGCTTCCGGTCACAGCGCCTTTCCTTTCCATGCCGTCCGATTAGTCGTCTGCCAGATCAAACTTATCATGGATGGCTCTCATGGCCCGGTTCACATCGTTCTCGTCAATGAGAACCGTAATGCGGATCTCAGAGGTGGAGATCATCTGGATGTTGATATTCGCTCCATACAGGGCCTCAAACATTTTCGCCGCCACACCTGGATTGGAGGTCATTCCGGCGCCGATAATGGAAACCTTCGCCACATGGTCATTATATACGAAGGAATTGGCTGTAAAGCTGTCTTTGTGCTCTTCGATGATGGCCACGGCCTCCTTAAGCTCCGTTTTCGGCACCGTAAAGGCAATGTCCCGTCTCCCGTCGCGGGCCACTGACTGCAAAATAATATCAATGTTAATATTCTTTGCCGCCAGGTAATTGAACAGTTTAAAGGCGATACCCGGCTCATCCTTCACGCCGATGACTGAAATCCTTGCCGTATTTAAATCCGAAGCGACGCCGCTTACGATCATTCTTTCCATTTTTGTCTCCTCCTTAACAACAGTTCCTTCCGCATAATTTAAGCTGGAGCGCACCACAAGCTGTACGCCGTATTTTTTCGCCATTTCCACCGACCGATTATGAAGCACCTTGGCGCCAAGAGACGCAAATTCCAGCATCTCGTCGTAAGTCACTTCGCTCATCTTTCTGGCATTGGGCACGATTCTGGGATCCGCCGTATAGACGCCTTCCACATCCGTATAGATCTCGCAGGCGTCTGCATGGAGAGCCGCCGCCAGAGCTACCGCCGTCGTATCGGAACCGCCTCTTCCCAGTGTCGTGAAATCGTCGTGACGGTTCACACCCTGGAAACCGGTCACGATGACGATCTTTCTGCCGTCCAGTTCATTGCGAATCCTCTCCGTATCGATTCGTTTCAGCCTCGCATTGGTATAAGCCGACGAGGTGTGCATCGCCACCTGAAATGCATTGAGGGAAATGGCGGGGATGTTCATAGCGGCAAATGCCATGGCCATATAAGCCACCGACATCTGTTCCCCTGTCGCCAAAAGCATGTCCATTTCTCTCTTTGGCGGGTTCGGATTAATCTCGTTCGCCTGGGCGATCAGACTGTCCGTGGTCTTTCCCATGGCTGACAAAACCACCACCACGTCGTTGCCTTTCCGGTAATCCTCGGCGCAGCGGTTCGCCACATTGAAGATTCTCTCCTTGTCGGCAACAGAACTGCCGCCGAATTTCTTCACAACTAACATATTCTCCTCCTGCTTATGCATATAGACTTTCATTTAAGTTTCCGCATTTTTGTCACTGCCAGAAACACGGAAACTCATAGAGTATTTCCGCTTCCTCACACGTCCATCCGAATCATGGAACATATACCGTCCACCTTCGCCGCCTTTTCCTCGTAGGCCGCTTCTTTCATGACAGGCGTCACAAAGGCAAATTCCGAAAGCCCTTCTAATTCAATATATGTCACCGGACCGAAGGCTGCCTCTACTTGAGCCTTTTTCTCTGCGCCGCCTGACACCCGGACAAAGAACCGCCTCTCCCAAGCGCCTTTATCTGCAAGAGGAAGTTTCTTCGTACTCCAGCTTGTCACCAAAGTCTTTCCGGGATTCTTCGCCATCTCCACCACGTCGGCCACCACTGCGCTGGCGGTGGGAAGGCTTCCTGCACCCCGTCCGTAGAACATTAACTTATCCACCATATTCCCTTCCACCATGATCCCGTTAAACACATCGTTCACAGCATAAAGCGGGTGGGACTCGTCGATCATCACCGGCGCCACCATGGCGTGGAATTTGTCTCCATCCCGTCTGCTGGTGCCAAACAGCTTGATCGAAGTTCCCATTTTTCTGGCATATTTAAAATCCGTATCGGTAATTTTTGTAATACCCTCTGTGTAAATATCCTCAAAATCCACCTGGCCTCCATAAGCCAGGGAAGAAAGAATTGCAATCTTTCTGCACGCGTCAAAGCCCTCAATATCCGCCGTGGGGTCCTTCTCCGCATAGCCTTTGTCCTGAGCCTCCTTAAGCACTGCGTCAAAGGTCATGCCCTCTTTGTCCATCTTGGTCAGCATATAATTGGTGGTACCGTTTAAAATACCGGTAATCTCCACAATCTCATCCGCCGTCAGACACTGATTGAGAGGCCGAATGATGGGAATGCCGCCGCCGACACTGGCTTCAAAAAGAAAGCTCACATGATTCTCCTTTGCCAGGTCCAAAAGCTCCGTGCCCTTTTTCGCTACCAGCGCCTTATTGGAGGTGGTCACAGATTTTCCCGCCGCCAAAGCTTTTTTCACAAAGGTACAGGCCGGTTCCACGCCTCCCATGGTCTCCACCACCACGGAAACCTCCGGATCGTTTACCAAAATGTCCACGTCATGGATCACCTTTTCCTGAATGGGATCTCCCGGAAACTCCCGAAGGTCCAGCACATACTTTACCTCGACAGGCTCTCCCACCCGTCTTGCGATACTCTCCGCATTTTTCTCTACCACAGCCGCCACGCCGGAACCGATGGTGCCGTATCCCATGATTGCAATCTTCATTGATCTTTTCCTCTCATTCTCTTCCCAGTATTTTCAGATAATGGATTCCTTCCAACTGTTCAATCCTCTCCAGCATGGAGGAGGTGTCCCCGGTGATCGGAAGCACGTCGATGCTCAAGGTCAGGGAAGCTACACCGTTGATGGGAATCGTCTGATTAATTGTCAGAATATTTCCATTGTAATCTGCAATAATCTTTAATACTGCAGACAGAAGCCCTGGTACATCATCCATCTGCATGACAAATGTGATGGTCCTTCCCCTGGCATTATCATGGAATGGAAAGATGTCATCCTTATATTTATAGAAAGAACTCCTGCTGATGCCGACCCGATCCGTCGCCTCCTGCACCGAAAACGCCCGTTCGGAAGCCAGAAGGCGCTTCGCCTCCACGACCTTCAAAAGCACATCCGGCACAGCCTTGCTTCTGACTACATAATACTGATTGTCCTCTGCCATTGCCTCTCCGCCCCCGAAAACGTCCGTCTATCAAGCACAAATGTTTTTACCACAAAGAATACTAGCACACTTTCCGGGAATATGCAACCACTTTTTATCAATACCTTCAAATATTCCGTTATACCCTCGACTGTGACGGCGTTCTGATCCGGCAGGAAGATACGGGAGAGGGGATGGATAATTAGCGCTGGTCTCTCACCGCGCCTTTCCGCTCATCTGTTCCACCATCAGTTTAAATACTGTCGTATGGGACATGACTGCCTGGTTAAATGCACACTCCTCTTCATGGTAATGCCCCATCAGGATACGCAGCGCATCATATTTCTCCTGAGCTGAAACCAGCTCAATCCTGCCCCGCCCGACGACGCTTTCATATTTCATCGTACAGGAACAACCGTCTTTCCCATAGGTTGTCGCCAGTTCGTGGGAGCAGTCCATCTCAAAGCTGGCGCGGTTGTCTTTTTCGATTAGCTCGTACTTCTTTCCCTCCGCCGCTCCGTGGAAATATAAAATAACCTGCCCTTCTTTTTCCTCCATACCGAAATTTAAGGGCAGAATATAAGGATAGCCTTCATCATTCAGTGCCAGGCGGCACACGTCGCACTTCTTCATAACCTCAATCATCTGCTCCCTGTCTTTTAACTCTCTGTCGCTTCGCCTCATCTGCGCTTCCTCCTGAATCTTTTCTTCATTTCCTTTGTCTACATCCTATCACGCCTTTCCCTTTTACTCAATCAAAAACGGAGCAAAACCTTTGATTCCGGCTTTGCTCCGTTGTCCTACCTCAGATTTTTCAAACTCCCATAAATCGGCTTTAACGCATGATACGCCTCGTCAAAAACGGATGCCATGCGGTGATAGAGGCCGTGTTCCGTTTCCTGTGGCTGCACGTTCCGGCTGATTTCCAGGAATTTGTCCGCCTCGTCAAAATCCTTAAAAAGCCCGATACCTACGCCTGCCGTAATGGCTGCTCCCATGGAGGTCGCCTCGTCAAGCAGGGTCGGGACCTGGATCCGGATTCCATAGACATCTGCCAAAATCTGCTGCCAGATAAGGCTCTTGGCCCCGCCGCCCACGCCCACCATCTCCCGGATATCCTGTCCCTTTTTCCGGAAAGTGTCAAGAACCACATTTAAGTTAAGGGCCACTCCCTCTTGAATAGCGCGAAGGAAGTCCTCTTTCCCATGTTCCATGCCGATTCCCACAAAGCCGGCCCTGGCGTCCGGA
The DNA here is from genome assembly GCA_022792335.1 of Lachnospiraceae bacterium. Classification (GTDB taxonomy): domain Bacteria; phylum Bacillota; class Clostridia; order Lachnospirales; family Lachnospiraceae; genus Lientehia. Next base: position 42,143 of record JAAWAV010000053.1, on the reverse strand, counting down.
TTCCATCTGGGGCTCCGCTCCCCCAGAAGATAGGGCAGGAACAAAAGTCCGTTGCTGCCTGGACGGCTTTTGGCAAGTGCTTCCTCCAAAACTGTATAGACAGACACGCCCCGTTCCTTCGCGATCGCCCGCTCATGATCGCAGAACTTCTCCACGTACCAGGCATAGGCTCCGCCTCCGCTTTGCATGGTTCCTGTGGGCAGTACGTAACCTGGAACAATATGGGCCCAGTTAAAGGTTTTTTGTTCCTCGTCATAAATAGCCTGTTTACTGGTAATGGAAATCCACGACGAGGTTCCCATGCTGCTATGGGCCACCCCCTCCCTGGTACAGCCGGTGCCAATGGCCGAACAGACCCCGTCCCCTCCGCCGCAGACTACAGGAGTCCCCGGAAGAAGCCCTGTAAGCTCTGCCGCCTCCTTCGTCACATATCCGGCGATGTCCGTGGAGCGGCAGAGCCTTGGCATTTTGTTCTCCTCAATTCCCATGGCGTCTAACAGTCGATCCGACCATTCCAGATGATCCAGGTCCATCAGGCAGGTGGAGGAGGCATCTGTGTATTCCGTCACAAATTCTCCGGTCAGCTTAAGGATCACATAATCCTTGGCATTGAGCATTTTGTGAGTGGCCCGGTAAATTTCCGGCTCATTTTCCTTCACCCACATAAACTTCTGTCCGCCGTAAGAGGGCGACAGTCGGTGTCCCGTCAGCCGGTAAAACTCCTGTTCTGAGATCTGTTCCCCAATTCTTCTCTGCTGTTCCACCGCCCGCATATCCGCCCAGATAATGGCGTCCCGCAGAGCCCTCCCTTCCCTGTCCACGCAGACGCAGCCCATCATCTGGCCGCTGAAAGACACACCCGCGATCTTCGCCCGATCCACCTTCGAGGCCAGGAGTCTGGTCGTCTCAAGGACGGCCCTCCACCAGTCCTCTGGATTTTGTTCCGCCCAGGTCCCATTGGAATAAGCCACCGGGTAATGACTGGTCACGCTGTCAATCAACTTCCCGTCTGCCGAAAATAGCGTCGCCTTGTTCCCCGAAGTCCCCAGGTCATGCGCCAATAAATACTCCATCATATTCTCCCTCTCCCTACGTCTCTCTGCCTGATGCATTCCTGCCGGCGTCTCTATTTCCGACGGCTTTCAAATTCCTCCGTAATGGCAATGGACGCAGAAGTGCCGATCCGCTCTGCCCCCGCCTCAACCATGGCAAGGCAGGTATCCAGGTCCCGGATCCCTCCCGCCGCTTTCACTTTCACTGCATCCCCCACCATCTCTTTCATCAGCTTCACATCTGACAGAGTAGCCCCGCCGGTTCCAAAGCCGGTGGATGTCTTGATATAATCCGGCCTCTCTTCCAAAGCGATCCGACACAGCGCTCTCTTTTCTTCCTCGTTCAGGAAACAATTTTCAAAAATCACCTTGCTGATGACTCCATGCTCCCGGCATACTGACACGATCTGGTGCATTTCTTCCTGAATATAGGCATAGTTGCCTTCTTTCAGCTCTGTAAGATTCACCACATAATCGATTTCATCCGCTCCGTTTTCTATGGCGTTTTTTGTTTCAAATACCTTCGCCTCTATGGTCGTCTGTCCCAGAGGAAAGCTGATGGCCGCCCCCACGTGGACGCTGCTTCCTTTAAGAAACGCTGCGCACCGTTTTGCCTGCACCGAATTGACGGCCACCATGGCAAAGCCGTACTCTTTCGCTTCTCTGCATAACTTCTCCATATCCTCCTCCGTGGCATAAGGCTTCAGATATGTATGGTCAAAGAGTTTTACCAGATCCTTTCGTTCCATGTTCCATTCCTCCTTCTATATCATTATGTAATTATGTAATTACATAATAAATTAAAAAATTAAGAATGTCAATTAGAACCATTGTTTTTTTCGCCTTTATCCCTTATAATTCCTGTAAGGAGGTAATCATACCATGAATCCGATCTACAGCCGGCTTACTTTGAACCGAACGGTTCCCATTCCCCTTTATTATCAGATCAAAACCTTTTTCATCGAGCATATTCAGGCTGGAACACTGGCCGACGGAGAAGCCGTCCCGCCGGAAGAAGAGCTGTGCGCTCTCTGGGATGTCTCCCGCCCCACCGTCCGCCAGGCCTTCTCTGACCTGGTCCATGAGGGGTATCTGAACCGGCTCCGCTCCAGGGGTACCCATATTACTCGCCCCAAGGTAAACAGCGATTTTATTCAGAAGATCCAGAACTATAATCAGGAGACTGAGCGTATGGGACTGGTTCCCTCCACCAAGGTCCTTTCCCTGGAAAGGCAGTCTGCCATGGAGGAAGTCGCGGAGCATCTGTCTCTCCCCCCAAAGGCTTCTGTACTTCGTCTGGAACGGCTCCGGTTTGCCAACGGTCAGCCCATGGTCTATGTCAAAACCTTCCTTCCCTCCTCTCCCTATGCCGATATCCTGGAAGCGGCCGACCTGGAAAAAGAATCTCTTTACCAGACCCTGGAAATGCATTGCAACGTCCGGATCGGAAAGCTCACCCGGCAGATCCACGCCGCCCTGGCAGACGATTACCTGGCCAGGCTCTTGCGTATGATCCCCGGATCCGCCATCCTGTATATTTCCACTGTGGCATATACGGAAGGAGGCATTCCTTTCGAGTACTCTCTGGCTTCTTACCGGGGCGACAGCTACCGAATGAATGTGGAACTTTGCAGCCGGAACGGACCTTTCTGAGTCTTTGTATTCGAATCCTAAGCCTTCGTATCCGAATCTGAGTCTTTGTATCCGAATCTGATTCCTTCCTATTCGAAAATCTGTCGTCGTAAAGAGGAGTCACGTAATTGTTCAGGCCAAATACCCACTACAGACATCTACCCACTTTACAAACCGGGAGTGTCTTTCCAGCTCGGGAATGGACAGCCGCACTGCACTGTGGCCGCTTCCGGCCGCCGGATAGACCGTTTCAAACCGTTTCAGGGAAACATCCAGATAGACAGTTACTTCCGGCTTTACCTCGAAGGGGCATACGCCGCCGGGAGCATGTCCGATCTGCGCCTCCACCTGGTCGCCGGGAATCATCTTCGCTTTCTGATGAAATTCCTCTTTATATTTTTTGTTGTCTACCCTTGCATCCCCGGCCGTAACGATCAGCGCCGGCCCCTCTTTTTGCAGAAAGGACATGGTTTTTGCGATCTGCTTTGCCTCGCAACCTACTGCTTCTGCCGCCTCCTCCACGGTGGCGCTGGACTTTTCAAACACCATGACCCGATCGCTCAAATTCTCGTTCTCAAAATAACTTTTTACTCGTTCGTATGACATATGTCCCTCCACAATTCCATTAAATTGGTAGTAAAAAAAGAAACCGCCGCCTCAGAGGATTTCTCTGTTTTGCGGCGGTTTCCCTATTTTTTGTTTGTCTGCTCCTTTTGAGCATCGGATTACTTCTGTTCTCCTAATTTCAGATATTTTAAATAAGCGCTGATAAAGCCGTCCAGGTTTCCGTCCAGGACGCTTGCCACGTTCCCGCTCTCTTCGTTGGTCCTGTGATCTTTCACCATGGTATAGGGCTGCATGACATAGGAACGGATCTGATTTCCCCAGCCGATCTCCTTCACATCTCCCCGGATGTCAGAAATCTTCTCTGCATTCTCCTGCTGCTTTAAGAGAAGGAGCCTGGCCTTTAACATCTGCATGGCCTTGTCCTTATTCATATGCTGAGAGCGCTCATTCTGACACTGTACCACAATTCCGGTGGGCAGATGAGTAATCCGGATGGCCGAAGATGTCTTATTGATATGCTGACCGCCAGCCCCGCTGGAGCGGTAAGTGTCAATCCGAAGTTCGTCCGGATTGATCTCAATGTCAATATCTTCCTCAATGTCTGGCATCACGTCGCAGGAAACGAAAGAAGTCTGCCGCTTTCCCGCCGCATTGAAGGGCGAAATCCGTACCAGTCGGTGAACGCCTCGCTCCGATTTGAGATAACCGAAAGCGTTCATACCGTTGATCTGCACTGTCACCGACTTAATCCCCGCTTCCTCGCCGTCCAGATAGTCCAGCACCTCTGTAGTGAAGCCCTTTCTCTCCGCCCAGCGGGTGTACATCCGGTAAAGCATCCCGGCCCAGTCACAGGACTCTGTACCACCGGCCCCCGCGTGAAGGGTCAAAATGGCGTTGTCTCTGTCGTACTCGCCGGATAACAGAGTAGACAGCCGAATTTCTTCCAGTCTGTCTCCCAGTTCTTTCAGGCCCTCTTCAATCTCCGGAATTACAGAAGCATCGTTTTCCTCGTAACCCATCTCCAGAAGAATCTGGATTTCTTCCATTTTTTCTTCCAGGCCGTGGAACTCTTCCACCGTATCCTTCAGATTTTTCATCTCCTGCATAATCTTTGAGGATCGGGCCGCATCGTTCCAAAAATCCGGCTCTTCCAGATATTTTTCCAATTCTGCGATTCGTTCACTTTTTCCAGTCAGGTTAAAGTGAATCCCTCACTTCCACTAAAGGTTTTTCCAGAGCGGCAAGTTCGCCCTTGAATGCGTCAAGCTCTACCAATAGCTTCACCTTCTTTCCTTTTATTATTTTAAACTTGGATGAGATCTCTGACAGGGACTTCATCCGAGTGTTTCACACCATGAACTTCCTCTCCGCTTCCCGGCTGGGCACGGCGATTTTTTGTTTTACTTCGCCTCCGATTACGGGTAAACTACTTTTCCAAACGTCCGCAGCACTGCTTATACTTCTTACCGGAGCCGCAAGGACAGGGATCATTGGGATATACCTTCTTGGTCTCCCGCTTCTTGGGGGCATTGGTCAGGGAATCGTCTTTATTGGTACCAGTCACCTTGGCTACCTGCTCCCGTTCCACCTTCTGCTCCACGCGAACGTGGAAAAGAAGCTTGATGGTTTCCTCCTGGATATTGGCCGTCATAGAGTCAAACATCTCATAGCCTGCCATTTTATATTCCACAAGCGGATCCCTCTGGCCATAGGCCTGAAGGCCGATCCCCTGTCTTAACTGATCCATGTCGTCGATGTGGTCCATCCACTTCCGGTCGATAACCTTAAGGAGAATCACCCGCTCCAGCTCTCGCACCTGCTCTGCTTCCGGGAACTGGGCCTCCTTTTCTTCATAGAGCTTTACAGCCTCTTCCTTCAGCATATGCTTCAGCTTTCCTTTGTTGAAGGAACCATAATCCGCTTCAGAAAGCTCCACCGGTTTTACCGGAATCGCCGGGGAAAGCAGGTCGTTCAGTCCTCCCACGTCCCACTCTTCCGGAGACTGGTCATCGGAAATCGTAGCGTCCACAGCATTTTCTACTGTGTCGGTGATCATCTTGTAAATCACATCCCGCATACTCTCGCCGTCTAACACCCGGCGGCGCTCCGCGTAAATCACCTCGCGCTGCTCATTCATCACCTGGTCATAGTCCAGAAGCCGTTTCCGGATTCCAAAGTTATTGCCCTCGATCTTCTTCTGAGCCTTTTCAATGGCGCTGGAAAGCATCTTGTGCTCAATCTCCTCGCCGTCCTCCACGCCCAGCGCATTAAACACCGACATCAGACGTTCTGACCCGAACAGACGCATCAGATCATCCTCCAGGCTAATATAAAACCTGGATTCGCCCGGATCGCCCTGGCGACCAGACCGGCCCCGAAGCTGATTGTCAATACGCCTGGACTCGTGGCGCTCCGTTCCGATGATCTTAAGCCCTCCTGCCGCCTTGGCTTCCTCATCCAGCTTGATATCCGTACCACGGCCCGCCATGTTGGTGGCAATGGTCACGGCCCCGTGAATGCCTGCTTCTGCGACAATCTCAGCCTCCATCTCGTGGAACTTGGCGTTTAATACCTTGTGGGCAATCCCCTTTTTCCTGAGAAGCCCGCTGATCTCCTCTGAAGAGTCAATGTTGATGGTACCGACCAGAACCGGCTGCCCCTTCCTGTGGGCCTCCAAAACCTCCTCTACCACCGCATTCAACTTTTCCTTCCTCGTCTTATAAACAGCGTCCTGTCGGTCATTTCGAACGACCGGCCGATTCGTGGGAATCTCAATGACATCCATCCCGTAGATATCCCGAAACTCCTTCTCTTCCGTCAGAGCCGTACCGGTCATCCCCGCCTTTTTATCAAATTTATTGAAGAAATTCTGGAACGTAATGGTGGCAAGCGTCTTGCTCTCCCGTTTCACTTTCACATGTTCCTTGGCCTCAATCGCCTGATGAAGCCCGTCGGAATAACGACGCCCCGGCATAATACGTCCCGTAAATTCATCAACAATCAGCACCTGGTCATCCTTAACCACATAGTCCTGATCTCTGAACATCAGATAGTTGGCTCTGAGCGCCAAATCAATGTTATGCTGGATCTCCAGATTCTCCGGATCGGCCAGATTTTCAATATGAAAGAATTGCTCCACCCTGGAAACTCCCTGGGCCGTCAGGCTCACAATCTTTTCCTTTTCATTGACAATGAAATCGCCGGTCTCCGTAATCTCCTCTTTCATAATAGCGGCCATCTTGGTCATCTCGCCGCTGGCCTCGCCTCGTCCCAGCCGTTTTGCCAGACTGTCGCAGACCTCATAGAGCTTGGTGGATTTTCCACTCTGGCCGGAAATAATAAGCGGCGTCCTGGCCTCGTCAATCAAGACGGAGTCTACCTCGTCGACGATTGCATAGTGAAGCTCCCGGAGCACAAGCTGTTCTTTGTAAATCACCATGTTGTCCCTTAAATAATCAAAACCAAGCTCATTGTTGGTCACATAGGTGATGTCACAGTTGTAGGCTTCCCGCCGCTCGTCGTTTGTCATACTGTTTAATACAACGCCAACGCTCAGTCCCAAAAATTCATGAACTTGTCCCATCCACTCCGCATCACGCTTTGCCAGATAATCGTTGACCGTCACGATATGAACACCCTGGCCCTCCAGAGCATTTAGATAGGCAGGAAGAGTTGCCACCAGAGTTTTTCCTTCACCAGTTTTCATCTCCGCGATCCGGCCCTGATGGAGAATAATCCCTCCCAGAACCTGTACCGGATAATGTTCCATATTGAGTACCCGCCTAGCCGCCTCCCGCACTACCGCATAGGCTTCCGGCATAAGCGCGTCCAGAGTTTCGCCCTTTTCCAGCCTGCTCTTAAATTCCTTTGTTTTATCTTTCAGTTCCCCGTCAGAAAGCTTCATCATCTCCGGCCGCATGGCGACAATCTTGTCCATCACCGGCTTTATTAACTTGATCTCACGCTCGCTGTGTGTTCCAAATAGCTTCTGCATCAAACCCATTTTTATACGCTCCTGCTTCTTTTCTCAAACAGACAACTGTAAATCTTTTCTATTGTAACACCAACTTTCATTTCCTTCAACTATTTTATCCTATTTCATCTGCCAGGCTATCCATCGATCCGTCAGAATCTCCCCTCCGCCAGGCACTCCAGGCTCTTCCTAGCAGGCCAAAACAGAGCTTGAGTACCTGCAGACAGCAGATTCTAACAGGCCGTAACATTCCCAGAGCTCCGTCTCATAAGGAATCTTATACAACTTGCACAAAACGACAGCCTGTTTCCTCCTTTTCGGACAATCCCGCCGCAGACTTATCCACATTATCCACAAAAGTTATCCACTAAAATTCCCACTGATTTCCTTCATTTTTCTACTTATCCCCGAACTTATCCACATTATCCACAATGCACTTTTCTGTGGACAACCATCGCAGTAAAAAACATCTGTTTTGTGAACTTAACCAAATTTTCCGTTTTTTGACTCTTTTCATGATTTTTTACTTGACTTTTTCCGCCCCTATGTTCTTCCATTTTTCGCTTTTTCTTAAGTCTTTGTTGTCAAACAATTCCTCTGTTTTTTCCTGTTTTGCCTTGTAATTTTTTTATTATATGGTATAATTTCTTTATAATCCATCCTGTCATTGAGGTGGGTTCAGGAGCGCCATTTTACAGGCGATTCCAAAAATACGCTGAAAAAGGAGTTGGTGTTATGCAGTATATCATTACCGGAAGAAATATCGACATTACCGAAGGTCTCAAAAACGCAATTCATGAAAAAATCGGCAAGCTGGAGCGGTACTTTACTCCTGCTACAGAAGTCCATGTCACCTTAAGCGTTGAAAAAGACCGCCAGAAGATCGAAGTCACCATTCCCGTCAAAGGTTCTATTATCCGTTCCGAGCAGGTCAGTAACGATATGTATGTTTCCATTGACCTGGTGGAAGAAATCATTGAGCGCCAGCTCAAACGCTACAAAACCAAGCTGGTGGACCAGAAACAAAACGCTGCTTCCTTTTCTGAAGCGTATATCGAAGAAGAAGCGGACGAGCCTGAAACCGTCCAGATTGTGCGTACCAAGCGTTTTGCAGTAAAACCCATGGATCCGGAGGAAGCCTGTGTCCAGATGGAACTTTTGGGCCACAATTTCTTCGTATTCCGTAACAGTGAGACGGATGAAGTCAGCGTAGTATATAAAAGGAAGGGAAATACCTACGGACTCATTGAGCCGGATTTCTGATTCCTCCGCGGTCAATAATCGCGTAGGAGGACGTTCTTTCCCTCTAGCCGCCTAAGGTGCGGATAGTTGGTTGTATTTTTCTTTTCCGTATCTTTTTGTATAAAATCGGTCGTGCAAATACCAGAACCGGCGTGGATAACCCCACGCCGGTTCTATCATACTCATATTTTCTTTATCGGATGCCGGATTACAGTCTTTAACCGCTCAGGAGCAACTCTCCTGGCGTCACTCAGATAAATCTCGTGGTGGAGGCGCTGTTGTGTGATATCCAGTCTATACCCCTCTTTCTCCATAAACTCATGCATAAGCGCCACGGTGGCAGGTTCGCTGTCATAAGGACCGATGTGCATACACTGCACGCACAGCCCTTCGTCATAAGTCAGAAATTCAGCCTTGGAAAAATCCGTTTTCTTTTTCCTAGACGCCTCTCTTACTGCCCACTCAAATTCTGATTGTGTCACAAAATCCGGCAAGCGAATCACAGATATCCACTGGAACTTCTCCTTATGGGCATAATCGATTCCCTCTATACCGTCCTGCCACCAGAAGCCCTCCAGCGGCGGTACCACATAGTCAAAATATCCTTCGATCTGATGACTCCCCTTTTTGCTCATTTTGATAGTAAAGGCAATACCGTACAAAAGGCCGATTGCCTGTTTGTATTCTCCATCTTCTGTATTCGGATCTCCCTGCCCGCGGACAGCTATATAGTTCATACCAGGGACCGTAACGATCCCGGGCTTATTCTTCGGCATATAAAATTCCTTGTATTCCTTTTTATAATCAAATGCCATCCTCTCATCCTCCCTACCTCTATAAGTCAATTGTTCTGTATTGATTATATCATTGCAGGAGTAAGTGGACAAGTACGCGCTTACTTTTATTCTAAGGCAGGGCAAAACCGTCGGGCCGATACTGGAATCCGACGGTCTTGTTTGAACGTCCTGCCTATCCTGCGAACTGACTGTTGTAAAGCTTCGCATAGAAACCGTTTCGCTCCAAGAGCTCCTGATGGTTTCCCTGTTCGATGATGCTTCCGTCCTTCATAACCAGAATCACATCCGCTTCTTTGATGGTAGACAGACGGTGAGCCACAATGAAGCTGGTCCGGCCTTCCATCATCTTGGCAAAGGCCTGTTGAATCCGGATCTCCGTCCTTGTATCGATGGAAGAAGTCGCCTCATCCAGAATCAGCATAGGCGGCAGGCAAAGCATGACTCTGGTGATACACAAAAGCTGCTTCTGCCCCTGAGAGAGATTATCCCCATCCTCAGTAATTACCGTGTCATAACCCTGGGGTAAACGCTTGATAAAGCTGTGAGCATGGGAAGCCTTCGCCGCCTGGACAAATTCCTCCTCGGAAGCCTCCGGCCGTCCCATAGCGATGTTCTCCCGGATGGTACCGTTTCGCAGCCAGGTATCCTGGAGCACCATACCATAATTTTCCCTCAGACTCTTTCTGGTAATCTCCCGTATCTCCTTGCCATCCACCCGGATCTGGCCGGCATCCACGTCATAAAACCGCATCAGCAGATTGATCATGGTGGTCTTTCCGCAGCCGGTAGGGCCCACTATCGCTACCCGCTGGCCCGGCCTCACCTTCAGATTAAAATCCTCAATCAGCTTCTGCGAAGGATGATAAGAAAAGGACACATGCTCGATGGAAATGTTCCCCTCTGCCTTCCCCAGCGTCCCGGCATCCGCCCGGTCGGGAACCTGCGGCTCCTCCTCGATCAGCTCGAAAATCCTTGCAGCGCAGGCTAAGGCATTCTGGAGCTCCGTTACCACGCCGGAGATCTCATTAAAAGGCTTCGTATACTGATTGGCATAAGTCAGGAAACAGGAAAGCTGACCCACGCTGATTCCACCGGCAATGGCTGAAAAGGCTCCGGCAATGCCCACGCCGGTATAGACCAGGCTGTTTACAAATCTGGTGCAGGGATTTACCAGAGAGGAGAAAAAGATTGCCCGCAGGGAACAGGCCTGCAGCCTTCCGTTGATTTCGTCAAACTGTGCTTTTGTCTCCTCCTCATGGCCAAAGGCCTGGACTACCTTCTGATTTCCGATCGCTTCCTCAATCAGAGCTGTCTGCTCCCCCCTCGTTTCCGACTGAAGTTTAAACATGGAATAAGTCTTTTTTGCAATAAAACTGGCCACAAACAGAGAAACCGGCGTAATCACCACCACTACCAGAGTAATCCCCACATTGACGGACAGCATAAATACAAGAGTCCCCACGATGGTCATAACGCCAGTAAAAAGCTGGGTAAAGCCCATCAGCAATCCATCCGCAAACTGATCCACGTCGGCTATCACACGGCTTACCACCTCGCCGTAAGAATGGCCGTCAATGTATTTTAAAGGAAGAATCTCAATTTTCGCAAAAGCGTCCTGACGGATGTCCCGAATCACCCGGTAAGTAATGCGGTTATTGCATAGATTCATCATCCACTGAGAAACTGCCGTCAGAACAATCACCACGACAATCGTCTCAAGTACCTTTCGGATTTCTCCGAAATCCACCTTCCCCGGACCGATGATAAAATCGATGGCCCTGCCTGTTAAAATAGGGATATAGAGCGTAAGAGCCACTGTAGCCGCCGCAAAGATCAGAGACATCAGCACAAAGAACCAATATCTTTTAATATAGCGAAGGACCTTTTTCATGGTCCCTTTCTCCGCCTTCTTTTTCTGTTCAGCCATTTGCCTGCACCTCCTTCGGGAACTGAGAATAATAAATCTCCTGATAAACGCTGCATTCACGAAGCAGTTCCTCATGGGTTCCGATTCCAGCCACCTCGCCGTCCTCCAGTACAAGGATCTGATCCGCATACCGGACGGAAGAGGTCCGCTGGGAAACGATAAACACCGTCAAGCGTTCTTTCATATTCCGAATAGCCATCCGGAGACTTGCATCTGTGGCAAAATCCAGCGCTGAGGCACTGTCGTCAAGAATCAGAATCTCCGGTTTCTTTACCAGAGCCCTGGCAATGGTCAATCGCTGTCTTTGGCCGCCGGAAAGATTCTTTCCTCCCTGGGAAAGCGGCGTATCAAGGCCCTGCTCCTTCTTTTCTACAAACTCTTTCGCCTGGGAAAGTTCCAGCGCCTCCCACAGTTCTTCTTCTGTGGCGTCGGCCTTGCCCCATTTTAAATTTTCCCGGATGGTACCTTTAAAAAGTACTGACTTCTGAGGAACGACGCCAATCTTTTCCCGTAATGCATGGGTCGGATATTCTCTTACATCCACTCCGTCTACCAGTATTTTTCCACTGCTCACATCATAAAACCGGGGGATCAGGTTCACCAGAGAAGATTTCCCGGAACCAGTGCCACCGATGACTCCGATGGTCTCCCCCCGCCTCACCTGGAAACTCACATGGCTCAAAGACTCGGCTCCTGCATTTTTATAATGAAGGCAGGCATCGGAAAATTCTACCGTTCCTGTCTCTGAAGGCGCCTTCCCCTTCCATACCTCCGGCGCCGTCATACTGGACTCTGTCTCCAGGACCGAGGCGATTCTTCCGGCGCACGCCAACGCCTTCGTAATGGTAATAATCAGATTTGCCAGTTTGATAAGCTCTACCAGAATCTGGGACATATAATTCACCAGGGCCACTACCTGTCCCTGGCTGATGATTCCTCCGTCCACCTGGATAGCTCCCGTCCAGATTAACGCCACCACGGCGCCATTAATCATCACATAAGTGAGTGGATTCATAAGCGCCGAAATCCTTCCTGCAAACACCTGCATTCTGGTCAGCGACTCATTTTTCCCGGAAAACCGCTCCCGTTCTTCCTCTTCCTTATTAAAAGCCCGGAGGACACGGACGCCCGTCAGATTTTCTCTGGTGACTCCCAATACCCCGTCAAGTCCCGCCTGTACCTTTTTATATAAAGGCATGGTAATCATCATAATCCCAAAGACCACAATGGACAGGAGTGGAATGGTCACCACAAAAATCAGAGCCGCACGCACATTGATGGTAAAGGCCATGCACATGGCTCCGAATACAATAAAAGGGGAGCGCAGAAACAGCCGAAGCGTCATGTTGACACCGGACTGGGCCTGATTCACATCGCTGGTCATTCTGGTAATCATGGTCGAAGTTCCCAGCGTATCGATTTCCGTATAGGACAATCCCTGAATATGGGAAAACAAAGCCCGACGCACCCCTGTGGCAAAACCGACTGCCGCCCTGGCTGCAAAATACTGAGCCGTTACAGAACAGACAAGACCGATGAGTCCTAACGCCACCATCACCAGGCACATGCGAATCACATAACCCGTATCCTGTTCTGCAATCCCTCTGTCAATGACTGCAGCCATCACCAGAGGTACTAAAAGCTCGAAAGAAGCCTCCAGAAGTTTAAAGAGCGGTCCCAGGACGCTTTCTTTTCTGTAATCCTTCAGATAAATGAGAAGTCGTTTCATGCCTTCACCTCAAAATTCTTTCCTGAATTTGTATTGCATTTTTCCGTTTTTTATACTACCATAAAGAAAAGTATATGAAAAATATTATATTAATATAGTTTCCATATTTTTACCATATAATATTCCTCTCTTCATCCGTTTATAGATTTCTGCCGGGCGACGGCCTCCGGCACAAAGGAGTTTTTCATGGATTTAAAACAACTTACTTATTTTGTCACCGTCATCAACGAAGGCACCATTTCCGCGGCCGCCAAAAAACTCCACATGACCCAGCCGCCTCTGAGCACCCAGTTAAAGCTTCTGGAGGAGGAGGCCGGCTGTCTGCTCTTTGAACGGGGCCCTCGCGCTATCCGGCTGACGGATGCCGGAAAGATGATGTATGAGAGAGCTTCCACGCTGCTCCACATGTCCTCTCTTTTAAAGGAAGAACTTCTGGAATACCGGAGAGGTTCCCACGGCACGCTGCGCCTTGGCGTTGTCTCATCCATAAGCAGTACTCTGTTTTGCCAGTGGTCTGCCGATTTCCACAGACAACACCCGGATATCCGTTTTGAACTTTCTGAAGCAGATACCTATCAGCTTCTGGAAAAATTACGGGATGGTCTCATTGAGCTGGCTGTTGTACGGACCCCTTTCCCTGCCGGCGATTTCCTGTCTCTTCCTTTTAAAAAAGAACCGATTGCCGCTGCCGGGCATGCCTGTTATTTTTCTGTTTCACCACATTCTACCCCTCCGGAAAAAATTCCCCTGGACGTCCTCTCCCGGATGCCGATGATTCTTTACCGGAGATGGGAAGCTGTCCTGTCCGCTGCTTTTCACAAAAAAAGTCTCCCCTTTGAGCCTTTCTGCAAAAATGACGATGCCAGAACCACCGCGTTTCTCGCTGATGCCGGAGTCGGGGTCGGGATTCTTCCAGAATCTGCCATCCCTCTTCTCCGTCACAGAGACACCATCTGGAGGCCCATTGAAGAAGAAGGGCTCACTTCCACGATTTCTCTGATACAAAATAAAAATGCCCCCCTCTCTGTTCCCGCCAGAGCCTTCTCCGAATATCTGAAAGCTGTCGTATTCTGAGAACCTGTGGCAAGTTGCTTTCCTATGAAGCCAAAAACGGTACGACCTTCGTCGTACCGTTTTGCTGTCTGTTTTTAACCCATCACATCTACTGCGCAAACAGGGGTTGTCCAGTACATGGACGAAATCCCGATTCCGTGCGCTTCGTCGATGGCGTGGATGATCCGTCCTCCGCCGATATACAGAGCCACATGATAGATTCTGCCGCCGCTGGCATAGAAAATCAGATCGCCCGGCTCCACACTGTTCAGAGGCACCTGACGGCCGTCTCCGGACTGAGCGCTGGATGTCCTGGAAAGGCCATAACCGAAATGCCCCAGAACGCTTCTCGTAAAACCGGAACAGTCTGTGCCATTTGTCAGGCTGCTACCGCCCCATACGTAAGGATTTCCAATAAACTGTTTCGCATAAGCTACCACTGCTTCCCTGGCAGAACTACGCTTCGCTGCCTCCGCCTCCGCGGCACGTCTCCTTGCTTCCTCTTTCTGCTCTTCCTCTTCCTCCAGGGAAATCGCCTTGTCAAACTTCACATAAACCTGAACATACTCTTCCGCCACATATCCAGTCACCGGATTTCCGTCGTCGTCATCGCCCAGAGAAAGCTTCACAAATCCGTCCGCCTGTTCCACAACGGTATATTTCTCTCCAGCCCAGAGTGTTGTGATGATCTCGCTCTCCGTGGTCGGCTCGGTACGAACCCGGAGGCCGCCCTCTTCCACATAGCCGAACATCTTGCCAATCTCCAAGGCAAGCGCTTCTGCTTCGTCGCCAGTCACAAAATACTCCGCCTTGATATATCCATCCACTGAGCCGGAATGAATTTTATACCAGGTTCCGTCCTCTGTCTCCACAGTCTCCTCAATAGTCGCCGCGCAGTTATTATAAATTTTTCCCAGAATTTCTCCCTCTACGCTGGCTGCGTCACGGATGTTGACATAATCTTCATCACCATTCACCTTGGAAACTGCCACGTCCTCGTAAGGCGAGGGAGCCTTGGTCGGAGAAGCCGCCGCCATCTGCATCGCCGCCTGGCTGATTGCCTCCTCCGGCTTCTGATCAGGTGTCACCCCTGTGACAGGGATTCCCATGTCTTGATTCTCCGCCGTCTCCTTAATTCCTTCCGTTTCCTGGCTGCCTTCCGTTCCCGCTTCACTACTCTCACTCGCCGGAGCTGCTTCATCGCTTCCAGGTGTACCGGAAGCTACGCCGGCGCTGGAGGCCACTGTCAAAGGCGCCGCGCCTGCAGTTACCTTATCACCGGATGTACCGTTCGCTGTCTTAGACGCTTTTTCCTCTGGAGCGGCCGCCGGCGTCTTATTATCTGCATTCTGTTCCATATCGTTTGAAGAGTCAGACGATGCCGTCTTTGGCGTCACCGTCACCAAACTTGTCGCCCCGGGCATAGCAAACGCCGTCATACCCATGGCCATGGCCATACAAAGACAACCCGCTGCAACCAATTTTCTCGTTCTTCTCATAATTTCCTCCGAATAATTTTCGTCGTACTTCTCCGTCATTTATTACAATTTTGTTACAATCCTGTCATTTATTATAACAAGCACCAAAAGCATTGTCAACCCTGCAATCAAAAAGCGGTACAGCCAATGACCATACCGCTTTGTACCGCCTGCCTATGAAATTCTAAAGAAGAGACACTGCACAATACACTCTTCCCATATTCAAACCAGTAATGCCAATTCCCTGAGACTCACTGATCGCATGAATAATCTGGCCACCGCCAACATAGATTGCCACATGATAAATACTTCCACCGCTGGCATAGAAAACCAAATCTCCGGGCTGCAATGCGTCAATAGAGATACTCCTGCCGGCACCTGCCTGTGATCTGGAAGTTCTCGGAAGGGAAATCCCGAAATTTGCATACACGCCTTTCACAAAACCGGAGCAGTCCGTACCGCCTGACAGACTGTTTCCACCATATACATAAGGGCATCCGATAAACTGCTTCGCGTAAGCCACGACTGCATTTCTGGTAGCGTCAGACACCTCTGAAACGGGCGGAGCCGGTTCGGGAGCAGGAGCAGGTTCCGGAGCGGGAGTTTCCGCTGCCTCAGGAGCCGCTGTCTCCGGCGCCTGAGTCGGGGACGGCGTCTCCTCATTCGCAGAAGTCTCCTCTCTACGGTTCTCCCTCTCCCGTTCTTCTGCTCTGCGAAGCTCTTCCTCCGCCTCTCTGGCCTCTTTTGCAAGTCTCTCTTCTTCCGCCTGTTTTTCTGCCTCTTCCTCAAGAGAAATTGCTTCATCAAACTTTACATATGTATTTACGTACTCTTTTGCAACATATCCTGTCACATCATTTCCGTCGTCGTCCTGTCCAAGAGAAAGTTTTACAAATTCTTCCTCCTGCTCCATCACCGTGTAAATATCACCCTGCCACAGAGTATCGATAACGCCGCTCTCCGTATTAGGCTCTTCTCTGAGTCTCAGTCCTCCTTCAGACACTTCCGCGTAGCTTTTGCCAATCTCCATGGCCACCTGCTCCGCCTCGTCGCCGGTTACGAAATAATCGGCTTTCATATATCCTTCTACGGAACCGGACTTGATCTTATACCAGTCGCCATCCTCCGTCGAAATGGTATCCTCAATGGTAGCCGCGCAGTTATTATAAATCTTTCCTACTACATCAGCATCCGTATTCGCATCCGTCCGGATATGAACATAACCCTCTTCACCCACACGGGATACTGCAATATTCTCATAAGGAGAAACCTCTTTCTCCTCTTCCACTGGCTCCTCCGGCTCTGCCTGAACCGGCTCCGGAGCACTCTGAAGATAATCTTTCAGTTCATCCTCCGGGTTTTCCGTCCCTGCGTAAAAATTATTCATCGCCACGGAAAGTCCCGCTACTGCTGAATCAATCTCAACCTTATTCGCCGCATTGGCAGGAGTCGCCCCCGCTATTAACACAGATGCACATACACAACCTACTGTGACTAAAATTCTGTTCCTATTCACAAATTCAACCTCCGGTATCTCTGTCCTGCTATTTGTTACAAATTTGTTACATCTGTAATCATTATAGCTCCCCAAAACACTTCTGTCAACCGTTTTCCCTGTAAAAAACCCTTCCACCTTCTGCCAAACCGGCTTCAATTTCCAGATTTTCTTATTCTTTCGTAATAATTTCGTCATAATTATGTAAGAGATGTTATCCCTGTCACATGACATAAATTATATCAATTCCATAAAACCATGTCAATAATTTTGTAACAAGTTCTTCGATTTCGTGATCTTTTTCATTGTCTCCCCCTATTTCCGTCCCTTTTTCATAACATCTGCGAAAGAGTCCCCTCTCTGGCCATTTCCAGTTCTCGTACGTTAGACGGATCCAGTCGTTCCCCCAGTGATTTCTTTGCCAGCACAGGAATGAGTATGCCTGTCAAAATGATTTCACAGAGATTTTCTATCATATCCTCATACGAACTATCATGTTTTTCCAGTATCTTTCTTATCGTTTCCGGAGGCAATCCTTTTAAAAATATTTGTTCCAGACGAATACATTTTAAAAATTCATAAATCCGATCCACACCCTTTTCGCCGGAAAAATCCTTAAGGACTGGGTATTCCAGAAAAATCACCGTATCCTGCGGTTTAAATTTCACATCATACCACTGAAAAAATTCTGGCAGGCCTTTTTCAATCGTATCCTGCAAGCATCTGTTTCCACAGGAAATAAAATCCGGCTGGATTTCATAGGTCAGAGAAGTACTTTCCAGGCCGGTATATGCCTCTGCAAGCCTGCCCACAATCGGAATCAGCTCTTCCATGCTATCTTTCATTTACCGTCGCCTCCAGCATAACTCTCTAAGTGCCTCCAGATACAATTCGTAGTCCCATCGCTTTACTTCATCAAATTTCCTGTACTCATTCCGTCCCTCCGAATCCTGATAGCCGCGATAACCGGCCCGGACTGTTCTGTCCTCCGGTTGGTCTCCAGTACCCCCTCTGTCAGTCTCTCCGGCGACTGTAAAAAAGCCATCCAGTCTTTTTTCAAGAACATCCCTCCCCATTTTTTTGTCTGGAAAACGATTATAGCATCCGGCGAGCACAGTTACCAGTCTTGTATGAGAACGGCTTTTCTGTTATAATATCTATAGCAAAACAGAAAAGCCGCCGATGGTTCCGCACAGTTATAACATCTGTGCAGAACCATCGGCGGCTCCCTTTCTTTTCTCCTATCGAATCCACAACAGATACAAAAGCACCACAATCAATCCGATACAGACCAACAGCAGCGCAAAAGAAAGGCTCTCGTCAATGATCCGATTTGTACGTACTGTTTTTTCTTCAAACTCCATCAGTCTCCGCACATAAGCCTTTTCCACCGGATGTTTCCTTCTGACTGTTTTATTGAGCAGTTCCGATACTCCTTCCAGAAAACACCCTGTGACATAGGCCAGCCGGTTTCGTGACACCTGAATCTTATCTTCTCTGAGCTGCCGATGAGTCGTCCTTCTGGCCAAGACAACCGTTCCATCTAACAGGCGATCGAGCATTCTGCAAAAAACTGCAGATAAAAATAAGAACGCATGAATCACCGGCCGGTAAAGAAGCTCCTCCAGATCCAGCCAGGACGGCCACCGATCCACATACTCCGAAAGACCATCCGCCCGCTTTCTCATTAAGACGGTCCGAATCACTCCAAAATACAAAAGAACGCCGATACCAATGGAAATAAGGCCTCCGGACAGATTTGTCAGTGAAAAATAATGGACCGGATGGGCAGGAGAACTGCCATGGAAAAATCCCCGGCCCACTTCGCCAATTCCATCCATGAAAACTCCGGGGAGGATTCCCATAACTGGAAGAAGGATTGCTGAACCGACTACTGCAAACCGGCTCTCCCCATTCCAGTAGCGCCTGTATTTTCTGTCAAAAGCCTCCTGGCGCTCCTGATTCTTCTCCACAAAAAGAGCTACAAAGAGCTTGGTCATATAGGCCACCGTCATGCCGCCAGACAAGAGAAAAATCCACTCTACTCCCTTCCAGAATGACGTCGTTCCAAATACGGCAAGTCCCTCCGACGCCAAAAGACCGTACTCCACAAGGCTTTCGTGGAGCAGCGTTTTACTGATATATCCGTTCCAGAGAGGAATCCCGCCAATCCCAAGCGCTCCCATCAAAAAGCAGAACAACAGCAGCGGTTTTTTTCGGCCAAACCCCCGAATCTCATTGAGATTCAACTTGTGCAGATTCATATAGACCACTCCGGCCACCATAAAAAGCACCAGTTTAATCAGGGAATGATTCACCATATGAAGCAGGGTTCCCCGCACAGCCAAAGCATTTTCCTCCCCCAAAAGTCCTTGCATACCAACTCCTACCAGGATAAATCCAATCTGGGACATGGAAGAACAGGCAAGCGTCCGCTTTAAATCTATAGAAAACATGGCAAGCAACGCTCCGACAAACATGGTAAGCACGCCAAACCCAAGAACGGCAAGCCCCCAGAACGAATCATGGAGGAAAAGATTGCAGCTTACGACTAACAGGCCAAAAATCCCGGTCTTGGTAAGAATACCAGACAGCAGGGCGCTGGCCGGAGCCGGAGCGACAGGATGAGCCTTGGGAAGCCAGATATGCAGGGGAAAAACTCCGGCCTTGGCGGCAAACCCGAATACGGTCAGTCCTCCGGCCAAGTAAAGGCTATTTTGTTTTTCCTCCCACACGGCCCTGCAGGCAGGCAGAAGTTCGGAAATCTCCAGCGTTCCTGTGATATGATACAGAAGAAACAACCCCATCAGAGTTACCAGGCCGCCGATAACTGCCACACCCAGATAAGTCCCAGCGGCCCTCATGGACTCTGCTCTCTCGTCGTGGGCCACCCACACATAAGAAGTAAGGGACATTATCTCAAAGAAAATAAAGGTCGTATAGAGATCGGCCGAGAGGAATACTCCGACCACTGCGCCCAGGGTCATCAGGAGAAACAGGTAGTACCGGTTCCTGTTCCGATAATGGGCAAAATATTCTCTGGAAAAAATAGTCGTCATCATCCACATAAAGGCCGCCACCAGACCATAGAGGACCCGGAAACCGTCCAGTTCCAGATGAAGTCCCAGGCCACAGAAGCCTTCCCATCGAAAACTCTGTATAACGAAGCCTGCCTCCCCTCCATTACTTCCCGGAAGGGAAAGTCCCGAAATCAGGAGCGCTACCAGAACGACAAATTCCAGAATTACTGCTCCATCAGCAAAAAAATCCCGGCCTTTTCTGGAAACTCTTCCTATTATATAGGAAATAATCGCAGCCGCCATGGGCCAGACTGCCAGAAACAAAAGAACTCCATTTCCGCTCATACTGTCACTCCTTCCGCCACTCCCGTAATGAAACGAACAAGCGGCCCGGAATATACGCCAAGAACCACCAGAAGCACCGCAAAAAGTACCATAGGAATCAGCATCCTCCAGCCTGCCTCATCCACCTTTGCCGGCACACTGCACTTCTCTTTTCCTCCCGGAAAAATCACACGTACCGTTACGGTCAGCATATAGATTCCCGTCATAAGCGCCGAATAGAGAAGCACACAGACAGCAATGATTCCGACCGCCCCTCCCGTACTGACCGCCGCCTGCGCCAGACTCCACTTACTGATAAATCCTGCAAAAAGAGGGATACCTGTCAGAGAAAGCCCTGCGATGGTAAAACAGGCAAAGGTGACTGGCATCTGTTTTCCCATATTACTCAATTCATACACATATTGTTTCCCCGTCTTGTGCATTACGGCGCCGGCACAGAAAAACGCACAGATTTTCATAAGAGCATGAAAAACCATATGAAGCAGGGAGGCGGCGAGTCCGAGCGGGTTCATCATCACCACGCCAAAAAGTACATAAGAAAGATTGCTGATGGTCGAATATGCCAGCCGCCTTTTAAAGTGGGCTTCCCGTACTGCCATGGTAGAACCGTAGACGATGGTAATCAGCACTGCAGTAAGTACCACCACATGAGCCCAGGTTCCCCGAACAAAATCTGCACCGTAGCTGTAATAAGTCAGGCGGAGGATTGCAAAGGCCCCGGATTTTACCACCGCCACTGCATGCAGAAGAGCCGTCACCGGCGTTGGCGCCACAGAAGCTTTCGGAAGCCATCCATGGACGGGAAAAAGCGCCGCCTTCACACCAAAGCCGAAAAAAGCCAGTACATACATGAACAGAATGGTGTTGGTATGAAATCCCGGAACCCCTCTGTTTAGTACTCCGCCCAAGATGAAATCCGCCGTATTCCCATAAATCAGAATAAATACAAGCCCCATAAAAGCGAAAGCAGCTCCGCCAATGGAGTAATACAGATATTTCCTGCTGGCAGCTCTGGATTCTCTGTTTCTGTAATGGAGTACCAGCGGAAAGGTCACGAGGGTCAGAATCTCATAAAATAGATACAGCGTCACCAGATTTCCGGCAAAGGCAATCCCCAGGGTCACGCCGTATGCCATGGTATAGAAGGCAAAAAAACTTTTCTGTCTCTCTTCTCCCTCCATATATTCTGAAGCATAGAGTGTGGCAAAGGGCCACAAAAAGGATACCAGCCCCGCAAAGACGCACCCTGCCCCATCCAGTCGGAAAAATACCTTCAGATCATTCCCCGCCAGATAAAACAACACAGTTTCCTGCGCTCCTCTTCCCGAAAGAATCAAAGCCCATACCAAAAGACTCGATACCAGAACCACAGCCTCCATAAAGAGCAGGCGGTTTCGCTCCTGTTTTTTTTCGGATACCGCTTTTCTTCCTGCCGGAAAGGCCAGCAGAAAGAAACCGCCCGCCAGAGGAAGAAACACCGGAACTGTCATAAGCAATACACGCATTTTCCTACGCTCCCTTCCGCCGCCTAAGAAACGGCCCCATCAAAAGATGCTCCCCACAGCCGCTACATCAAGCACAATGTCGGGAAACATGCCAAGTATAACAGCTCCTGCCGTCATCAGAATCATAGGTACTGTCATCAGAAGAGACGCTTCCCTTTTTTTCAGATTTCTGTAGTCATAGTCTGCTCCCGGAAAAAATCCGTGAATGACAATGGGAAGCAGATACCCCGCCGTCAAAAGCGCGCTGATCAAAAGTACCACCGGCCCCATCCAGGTAAAGAGCCCCGTACCGGAAGAAAGCGCGCCTTCTGCCAGATACCATTTGCTTACAAAGCCGCTGGTGGGCGGAATCCCAACCAGAGTCATGGATACCAGGGCAAAACACCATATGGTCACCGGCATTTCTTTCCCAATGGCAACAAGTTCGGAAACCTTTGTTTTTCCTGTCTGGAAAATAACAGCTCCCGCTCCCAAAAACAGAGTATTTTTTGCCAGAGAATGGAACACCACATGAGCGATGGCGCCAACGAATGCCATCTGATTCATCAGACTTAAACCAAACAGAATGTAGGATACCTGACTGACCGTGGAATAAGCCAGCCGCTTCTTAAATCCCTTCTCCTTATAGGCCAGCATGGAACCCATAAAAATTGTCGCTAACGTCAGGCAAATCCACGCCGTCTGAACCCAGGTTCCCCGGAGAAGTTCCGGCCCGATGACATAATAAACCACCCGGATAACGCCCAAAACGCCCATTTTCGTAATGACACCGGAAAGCACGGCGCTGGCCGGAGCCGGAGCCTCCGGGTGAGCGGTAGGAAGCCAGCCATGCATGGGAAACATCCCTGCCTTTGTGCCAAAACCTACAATCAAAAAGAATGCGGAGACATAGAGGATTCCTGTATGATTCAGAATCTTCTCACTTTCCAAAATCCCTCCGGGAGTAAAATTTCCAAGGCCTCCGAAGCCGGACAGAAAGAAAATTCCAAACAAAGCCATAAAGGCTCCCGCTATTGAGTAAAACAGATATTTAAGACCTGCCAGAATCGCCGGCCTGGTTCCCTCATGAAATACCAGAAACAGCGAGGTAAAGGTCATCATTTCAAAGAAAATGTAAAAACTTACCAGATTGCCGGCAAAGGAGAGCGCTGTCAAGGCTCCTTCTACCAGTAGATAAAACCCGAAAAAGCGTTCCTCATGTTCCTCGTGGTCCATATACCGGAATGCAAAAATTCCCACCAAAAGCCACATAGCTACGGACAGAAGAGCAAAAATTCTGGAAATCTCATCCACCTGGAACAGTACCTGCAGCGTATCCGTAAGTCGCCAAAGCACAAGAGCCTTTTCTCCTCCCGTCAGACAAAGAGACGTAAAAACAAGCTCCAGAACCAGGGCCATGAATACAAATAGCCGCTTTCCCTTCTTCCCGGCCTTTGCCCTGGACAAAGCCAAGGTCAGGAGTCCTGCCGCCATGGGGAAACATACTGGAAGCAATAAAAGAAATTCCTGTTTCATCATTTTCTCCCGTTCTAATTTTATTGATATCTACAGATTGCCACGTACTGTATGTTCCTGCGTTTTTGTTCCAATCGGCTTCAGATGGAGGCCGCCGGCGCCTGACGTCCTCAAAACATACCAAGGCCGGCAGAAATCCCATCCACAATGGGTTTGGAAAAAAGTCCCAGCACCAGATTTACAACCACAAACAGAAACGAGGACACCTTCAGCATCTTTGAGGCCTGGTGAGACATATCCTCCCCATACTCCCGCTCCGACGGGGAATAAATGCTGATAACCAGTCTCAGGAAATAGATAGCGTTTAAAATCGTACTGACAGCCAGCCCCAGGATGGTAAATACCATCTTATGAGGACTCTGGACCGCTGCCGTGGCAAAAAGAAGCTTGGAGATAAAACCGGACAGCATCGGAAATCCTACCATGGAAAGTGAACCCACGGCAAAGGCAATCCCCGCAGTTGCGTTCCTATAGCCGGAACCTCTGAGACTTACATAGTCTGTCTTTCCGCCGGAAACTTCGTAAAGCCCCACAGCGCTGATAAAGAGCATGGATTTCGTGGCTGCATGAGTAAAAATATGGAATATAGCGGCTACCATTCCCGCCTGGGTCCCAAGGCCAATCCCCATATAGATATATCCGATCTGAGCTACGGAGGAATAGGCGACCATCCGCCTCGTATCCGTTTCCCGGATAGCCCGGATGGATCCGATCAGCATTCCCATAAGCCCGAACAGGAATAAAAGGTTGGTAACTCCACTGCTTATAACCGTACCGTATCCTAATACCCGGTAAAAAACCTTGATCAGCAGAAACAGATAGCCCTTGGATACCAGACTTGACAAAATTGCACTGGCAGCCGGAGTCGCATACCCATAAGTCTCCGGTATCCAGGAATGAAAGGGATACAGGCCGCTCTTAATGGCTAGACCCACGGACATCAGGCCGATGACCACCAGAAGGGGCACGTCATAGCTGCCGGACTGCACAAGCTTTCCCACTGCCTCCGCTGCCGGTTCCATAAGAAGATGGCCGGTAATGTCATAGAGCAGTGTCAGACTGATGAGAAACATACCGGATCCCAGAAGGCTCATGACCATATAACGGATGGCAGCCACGATCCCGTGGCCATTTTGTTGTATCATAATCAGACCACAGGCCGCAATGGTATTGATCTCCACAAACACATAAGCCGTAAACAGGTCATTGGTGTAAATCAGGGCCAGCAAAGAACTCATAAGGAGGTCCACCAAAATGAAAAACAGATTGGTTTTCGTCCCCTCCACATCTGTAAACACATGACTGATCCCGCCAAGGAGCGAAAGCAGCATAATTGTAGAAAAACCTGTAGCCATCAGCGCTTCCAGGACTCCCGCCCGAATCTCATTGCCCCAGGGCGCCGGAAAATGTCCCATCATATAGGTAAAACTGCTTTCTATCTGAAACGTATATACAAGTACGGCTCCGGACAGAATCAGCTCCACCGTTACCATGGTAAGACACAGCCTTTTGGCCCACTGTCCCTTTAGAACAGAAGAAATAATACCGCAAAACATCGCCAGAATGATCGAGAAAAACGGGAAATTTCGGATAAAATCCATTATTCTCCCTCCTTCCGCCACTGGAATACAATCTCGTCCAAATCCAGGGAACCATATCTTCTGTAGAGCCGAATGGTAAGCGACAGCATCAGGGCCGTTACACTGACCGACACGACGATTCCGGTGAGCACCAGCCCGTCTGGAATGGGGTTGGTATACGCATCCGCATCCATGACTCCGCCGTTTAAGATCGGAACCTGACGTCCGAAAATATACCCTTTAGCCGCCAGAAACAGATACACCGCCGTATCCATAATATTCAAACCAATGATTTTTTTAATTAGATTTCTGTGGAGCAGAAGCGTCGTAAAGCCAATTCCAAACAGAATCATCGATACTGTCTCCTCCATATTTGCCGCCAGATGTGCCAGCATTCTCACATGCCTCCCTTCCGAAACAGCGTATAGAAAGCATACATGGTACAAGCTACCACCAGCCCTACACAGATATTTAGGGGCAGGATCAGACCGCTGGAAAGAATCGCTCCCGGCGTCCCCAGAGGAATCCCGCTCTCCAGATGATTCGCTCCTGTAAAAAAGGAATAGCTTTTAGCCAGACAATAAAAAGTCAGTGATGCCAATGTAATCCTCCGGAAGATTTTTTCTGTGAAAAACCGTTCCGTCTTTTTAAAACCGAATGCATTCAGATACAAAATCAGCCCGGATCCGATGACAGCACCCCCGGAAAAACCGCCTCCCGGAGAAAGATGACCATTTAAAATAATATAAATACCAAAAATAAACAGCAGCGGAACCAGAACGCAGGAAACCTTCTGTAAAATCAGATCATTCTTGGGCTCGTAGATCCGGTCGTTCTCCTCTGCCTGTTTCTTTTTCATCTTCTCTTTGTCGTCAGAATCATCCAGCCGCATCAGAACTTGAACGCAGGTTGCCGCGATAAACAGGACACAGGATTCTCCAAAGGTATCAAAGGCCCTATAATCCAGAATCATACCTGTGACAAAATTGGTAGCCCCCGTCTCCTCTACGCCTTTTTCAATATAACGAGCCGCCACCTCATTGTTGGTGGGATTGTCCGGATTTCCGAACTCTGGCAGGTAGACCACGGTCCACAACAGCACGCCGATTAAGGTCAGGCAGAGGACTACGGAAGTCAGGCGGTTAATCACACGGAAGATTTTCAGCTCCTTGTTGTGTCTTTCATCATAAACTACGGCGTTAATTTCTTCCTCATTGAGTCTGGGACCGGAAAGTTCCTCCGGCGGCAGCCTTTTGACCGGAGCCTTCGTCTCCATCCGAAATTCCCGAGAGGGCGCCTCTCCGTCCACCCACTTTTCAAATCGGTGGAAACGGCTGTTCTCATAATTCTCTTTCAGCCTGCTCATTGCCCGCCCTCCTTTGCCTTCGTCCCATCCGTCTCTTCGACGGCCTGACTCTCTGTTTCTCCTGAATCTTTCGATCCCTCCGCGCCTTCTGCCTCACCTGTTCCATCCTCCTGCTGTCCTGCCTGGATAGCCCGGATCTTTTTTAATGTCACAAAAAACAGAATACTGGTCACTCCGGCTCCCACGGCTGCCTCCGTCACCGCCAGATCCGGCGACTGGAGAATCACCCATATGATTGCCATAATGGAACTGTAGGACATATAGATAATGATGGAGGTCAGAAGTTTTTTCGTAAAACTCACAGCCGTCGCGCAGACAATGAGCCCGATCAACAAAAACAGTTCAAATATCCTCACGGTGTTCCACCTCGATTTCTCCCAAATCCTCGTCTGTCATGATCTCCAGACGACTGATCATATGTCCGGCTACCGGGCTGGCCAGCCAGAAAAATAAGACCACCAGCATAAGTTTAAAAGAGGCGAAACTAACCCCTTTCCATACAGACAGTCCGAGGAGTACAAACAAAATACCAAGGGTGTCTCCCAGAGCCGCCGCATGGATTCTGTTCAGCGCCCGTTTAAATTTATTTACTCCTATGCTCGCCGCCAAAAAGACCAGAAGCCCTAAAAAAAGAAAAGCAGCAGACACAACAAGTCTAAACCATTCCATTATTTCTTCTCCTCCTTCTCTTTTTCCTTTCGTTCCCGGTAAACGCCTGTATAGACCTTTGTAAGCACCACAACCGCCAGAAAGCTTACCATGGCATAAATCAGGCACACATCCGTCAGATAGTCCTCCTCCTGATATATAGACAAAATGGCAATGATCACAATGGTCATAGTACCGATCATATTGACTGCGATAATCCGATCCGCCGTTTTCGGTCCCCGTACGGAGCGGATAATGGAAATCAGGATCAAAATGGCAAGGACCACCATACATCCCATTAGGATTCCCTGATAGATGGCATCTGCGCTCATTTCTTCCCCGCCTCCATTCTTCTCAAAATATGGACAAACTCCGATTCCTCGATGCCTTCGGCCATCTCTTTATCCAGACAGTGGACGCAAAACTCCTCTCCCTCGACCGATACGGTGATGGTCCCTGGGGTCAGGGTAATCGAGTTAGCCAGAAGTACTTTGCAGATACCGGATTTTAAATCCGTCTTGAAATAAACCAGCGCAGGCTCCGGTACATACTTTGGCGACAGAATCAACCGCAGCACTCCCAGATTCGCTTTGGCAATTTCCCGGAGCAAAACTCCCAGAAACAGAAAAAAAAGCCCGGCATTTTTGAACAACAAAAAATCCTTCCGCAGACTGTAATCCATAAAACGGCAGATAAACCAATAAACCGCCGCCGAAATCGCCAGTCCAAACAGAAAGATTTCCCATGTAAACCTTCCATTTAACAAAATCCAAAATCCTAAAAATAACAGAAACATTGGGCAACCTCCCTATGCGCCTTTCTCCGCATCCGCCATTGAGTATATACCCGTTTTAGTAAAAAAACAAGTGGTTTTTTTCCATCTGCCCAGACTTTTTTTTGTAAAAAATCACGAAAAAAATCCGTCGTTTGATAAAAGAAAAATCCATCGTTTAAAAAGATTGAAAAAACAGCCCGGCCAAAATCCAGACTGTTTTTCAAAAGCCCTATCTCAGGAATCTCCTCAAAACACAGCTAAAAAATCCCAATCCGCTGCAAATGTAAATCAAATTTTGGTTGGAAGCCGTCACCAAAAGATACTGGGAAAGCCCTCTCAAAAATCCTGGTTCCTCCGGCACTCGCAAAGCCATCCTGGCGCTTATAAAAGCCAGAAGTGCAAAGAGAAGAAACGACGTCATCCCACGCCCCACATCCCTTCTCTGCAATCTCCCGTCACAGTAAACATGTTTCCCAGAAAATATCCACAAAAAAGCAAGCGCTCCGTAGGCCGCCGTACACACAGCCAAAAACAGATAAAGAATCTCCGCATAATTGTGCTCTTCCAGCACTGAAGCAACAGGACCAAGCACTGCCCGCTCTTTCCAGAGCTCTCCGCAAAGTCCTATCAGAAGAATCCCCATGCAGATCAGAGAAACCACTCGAAACAGAATCGGCCTGCTCCAAAATGCCTTTGGCTTATACCGCTGGTTTTCCGCTCTTTCCCACTGTCCTTTCCTCTTCCCCGGGCGTCTTTTCGGCACTTTCCGCCTTGTTTCCAGCTCCTCCGTCCATTCTTCCGCCTCCTCTGGCCACCTCTCCGCTTCTTCCGGCCATTCTTCTGGCTCCTCTGACCACCTCTCTGATTCCTCCGGCCATTCTTCCAGCTCCTCTGACCACCTCTCTGATTCCTCCGGCCATTCTTCTAGCTCCTCTGGCCATCTTTCTGCTTCCTCTGGCTTCTGTTTCAGATGAGCATAAGGATCTCTTCCATATTTGTAGTAGGCGGACTTCACAGATTCTTCTTCCTCCAAGCCTCTGTCTACATACTCCTCCTCGTCACGTATTCTGCCTTGAAGAGGTTCCAAGACCATTGTCTGTTCCAGTTCCTCCTCTTCTTTCTCCCAGATCTCCAGGCTTTTATCAGGCATCCATCTGTTTTCCTCTGGTACAAAATCGATTTCCGGCTGTCTTTTTCTCTCTTTCATCTATCTCACCATACGCTTTCCATATCGCCATTGTTGCTTCACTCCTGTCATCCTGTTCGGACATCATTTTAACATATCTGCTTTCAAAAATCAAAAATTTCGCCTTATCATGTAGAAAACTCTTTTCTTAATTTTCAGGAACTCACACTTTTTCTTTTCTTTCCATACTATACCAGTAAGCAAACTCAAAGGAGAATCACCCCCTTGAACATGAAAACTCTCACAAAGCGCATGTTGTGTCTTGCCCTGTCTGCTCTGTTGATTCTCGGCGCACTCGCCGGCTGCAAAAGCAAGGACTCTGATGAAAAAGTTCCTGAAAGTGCTGCTTCCAGTGAAGCTTCCAGCAAGCCTTCCGCGGAAACCGACGCTGAAACTGAAGCAAAAAAAGAACTGACCCCTGTCACCTTAAGCGAGGTAGCCCACTCTATCTTCTATGCGCCCCAATATGTGGCCATTGAACTTGGATATTTTGAAGAAGAAGGGATTGATCTGACCCTGATAAACAGCGCAGGAGCCGACAAGGTTATGACTGCCCTCATTTCCGGTGGAGCCGATATCGGCTTTATGGGTTCTGAAGCCAGCATCTATGTCTATGCTGAAGGCAATTCCGATTATGCGGTCAATTTTGCCCAACTCACCCAGCGGGCCGGCAATTTCCTTGTCGGAAGAGAGGCAGACGCCGACTTCAAATGGGAGGATTTAAAAGGTAAACATGTACTTGGAGGGCGGGCAGGCGGTATGCCCCAGATGGTTTTTGAGTACATTTTGAAACAGAACGGAATTGATCCGAAAACAGATCTCTCGATTGATCAGAACATCGATTTTGGCCTGACTGCTGCTGCCTTCATGGAAGGAGACGCAGACTACACAGTGGAATTTGAACCCTTTGCCACCAAAATTGAGCTGGAAGGTTCCGGAACCGTGGTCGCTTCTCTGGGCGTGGATTCCGGCTATGTCCCCTATACGGCTTATTGTGCAAAACAGAGCTACTACGAGGAACACTCCGATATCATCCAGGGCTTTACAAACGCCATCCAGAGAGGACTGGACTATGTAAACAGCCACACAGCCGAAGAGATCGCCGCTGTAATAAAACCTCAGTTTGAAGAAACGGAGGAAAGTACCATCGCTGTTATCGTAGGACGTTATCTCTCCCAGGATACCTGGAAAGAGGACTTGGTGTTCCAGGAAGAAAGTTTCAACCTGCTTCAGGATATCCTGATAGAAGCAGGCGAGCTGACGGAAAAAGTTCCCTACTCTGATTTAGTCAATACACAGTATGCCGAAAAAGCCAAAACGTCCAAGTAAAGATATACGCCATGCCTGTCACAGCATACCAAAATATGGCACACTTTGATCCATGAGACTATTATAAAGCCCTTCACTCCAGTTGCCGTCAACGTTCGGTATCTGCTAAACGCCCCCGGTTTCTGTCTTGATATCACAGACAGAAACCGGGGGCGTCCTACAGCTCTATCAGCCGAGGGTAAACTGTATCCCACAGAACACTCCATACACCAAAAGGAGCAGAATCCCCTGCAGCCTTGTCAGCCTCTCCCGGATAAGAGCCGGCACCGTCAGAAAGAACATGACAAACAACATCACAGGAATGTCCAACACCAAAGATGCATGATGTCCGGCTATCATGGCATTTCCAGGAATTTCAAAAGGCGCCAGAGTAACTGACAGACCGCTGACCAGCACCAGATTAAACAGATTCGCTCCGATGATATTTCCGAGAGAGAGGGCTCCATGCCCCTTGATTAAGGAAGTAATGGCGGTCACCAGCTCCGGAAGGGAAGTTCCCAGCGCTACAAACGTCAAAGCGATCACCGACTCTGGTACCCCAAGAGCCTGGGCAATCCGCGTCCCATTATCCACCAGAAGCTTTGCTCCCACAGCAATGAGAGCAGCTCCCACGAAAAGAAGCAGCAGATCTTTGCCCATGGAGCCTTCCAATCGATCTTTCCCCGTATTTTCTTCTAACACAGCCTCGTCTGTATCGCAGTTTAAACTGTCATGTGAAACAGTTTCCTCAGAAAGACTGGCCGCCTGCAAAAGCAATTCTCCCTCTTCCTGTCCACTGTTTTTCCGAACCTGCATCACTGTCGATATCATATATACAAAAAAAATCAACAAAAGGAACAGACCGGCCAGGCGGCTGAAATACCCCGATACATAAGCCGTCAGCGCGTAAAAAACTGCTGCAGTAAAGAAAAAAGCAACCGGCGTCCGAAGCGTCCTCCGTTCCACCCGCGAGGGACGTATCGCAATGGTCAACCCGGCAATCAGGGCCGTATTGCAGATAATCGAACCAATCGCATTTCCATAAGCAATCTCTCCATGGCCGCCCACTGCCGAAGTAGCAGATACCATAACTTCCGGCAGCGTTGTCCCGATGGATACCACCGTCGCTCCAATCAGAAGTTCCGGCACCTGGAAACGGTGGGCAATTCCCGTAGCCCCGTCCACAAACCAGTCTCCGCCTTTGATAAGGAAAAGCAATCCCACAATAAATAAACACACAGGTACTATCATAATAAGTTCTCCCTTTCCCCTGTCATCCTTCTCATTTTGTGCAGAAAGCCCACAGGAATATTCATCTCCTGTGGACTTTCATCAGCGGAGGAGAAGGGATTTGAACCCTTGCGCCGGTGCTACCGACCTACTGGTGTTCGAAGCCAGACCCTTCAGCCACTTGGGTACTCCTCCTCATACGAGACTATTTTACCTGTTGCCAGAAAGAATGTCAACCCTATGGCAAAAACTTTGGAATCGTCGTACAATATTTTGACCAACAGTCAATAATAAGTGCCAAGGAGGTATAAAGGAAGTTGGCCAGACCTACAAAAAAACACCGGAACAGTGGAAAACGGAAATCCTGGACGCCGCACAGAAACTTTTACCGCTTGTCAGCTTCTGGCTGATCCCCTCCGTATTCCCGGCCACAGAGGAAGAACTGCGTCATAAATATCGCTTCTATTTTTGCTGTCCCTCTCATACAGCAAAGAACCCCAAATCACTTCCTCGGCAAAGTAATGGCTTATACTTCTGCGATCACTTTATGTGTCCAGCTTATCGGACAAATCATGTGCGAATTTTTGTTTGACAGATTTTACAGTATGATTTCTCTTATTTTTATCCCAACCGGTATCCTCATCTGCCTGAGTAGGCTATCTGCAACAGCCTTCTTTCGGAATATGGAGAAGAGGCAGTGAAAAGAATCAGCTGGAAACCTTCCTGGGTAAGGGTTTCCTAAGATTTATCAGCTTAAATACGTCCTCCATAACTGCCTTATCTCGTACTTCTATCATCATCCATTTCTGTCCGTTACCTGTTTCTGTGTCTCTGAATATCTCCTGAACATAGGTCGAACAGGACGGCATCAAAAATTCTGCCTCTGTCAGTTCCTTATTCCCTATAACCACAAGGGTAATAAAATACCCTTCCATGGGATAGAGGGTACAGAGGGATTTCCCGCCCTTTTTGTATTTTATATTCCAGCCTGGCTGCATTGAACAGCGGCTATATTCCATACGGGGCGCGACCTCGTAAACAGACTGAATCCAGTCATGAAATTCTATCCACAAAGGATTCTCAATGTATTCCATAAATTGCTCCAGAGAGGGAGTATTCTCTTTTGTATAAAGCGTCTTCCAGTCCATAGGATGTTCCCCTTTCTTGTACTATCCCCATTCCACCAGCATCCGAAGCTCGTCAACCACTTGACCGCTGGATTTTCCAACCTCGTCAATGGTCACGTCCGCATATTTTTCGTAGATAGGAACTCGCTCGTGATACAGATCCAGGAGGCTCATTCCCTCTTTTAGGGCCACTCCCCGATCGACCAGATTTCCCAGCCTCTTTGTAAGCTCCTCATAGCTGATTTTCAAATAGACTACTGTGCCAATCTCTTTGAAATGTTTCATGGCTGAAGGGCCGTAGATCACACTCCCCCCCGGCGCAATCACCGTCCGTCTTGCATCCACTTCCCGATTGATCCGCTCCTCGATCGCCAGAAAACCGGACATCCCTTCCACGGCGATGATTTCCTTCAAAAGTCGCTCTTCCTTCTCCTGAATCAACAGATCCGTATCCAGAAAACGATATCCGATCCGCTTTGCCAAAAGTACGCCAACCGTACTTTTCCCTGAAGCCGGCATCCCGATCAAAATAATATTGTTCCAATTGTACTGCATAAACATTTCCTTTCTTGCCGGAAGAGAAGGGGGAACCGT
The DNA here is from genome assembly GCA_022792335.1 of Lachnospiraceae bacterium. Lineage (GTDB taxonomy): Bacteria > Bacillota > Clostridia > Lachnospirales > Lachnospiraceae > Lientehia. Next base: position 8,999 of record JAAWAV010000053.1, on the reverse strand, counting down.
TCCCCCTTCTCTCCCTCCAATTGTATCTTCTCTCGCCTGCTATCCTCTGTCCACTGCTTATGAAACTCTTTCTCTTCTCTCCCCTCAAATTTCTCCTTAGCAGGAAGCTTCTTTGCGGTTCTGTCCGGGGCCTGAACATCCAGGAAGCGGAAGTTCTTTCCAAACTAAATATCCCAGAAAACGCCGCCGCCTTCTTAAGAGGACGGTAGGAAGGTTTTTCAGATTTCTCTGCGACTAGAGTCGCCGGGACTGCTGCCCCGTTTCTATGGAAGTAGCGCCCGGCGGCCATAAGCGGCGCGGAGAAATCCCTAAAACCGACGTGTCCGATTAAGAAGGCAGCGGCGTTTTCCGGAAGCCACCATTCACTCAAAAAGAACAGACTCCGTCTCCGTCATTCCATCGCCCCGGATAGAATCCCAAAGACGCTATCCTTGCATCACCATCATAAGCCCAGGCACAAACTGTTTTTTCCTGGAAACCACTCCCTGCAAAGTCACTGCCAGCCCCTCTGCCCTGCATCCGGGAAACGCCTGTTCCAGAAGCTGCACCCCATTGGTACTGTCACAGAGAACCTCCGTAGACTCATCAAGAATGCCCGTCAGCATAAAAAACAGCATATCTACCTTGTGTTTGTTTTTCATTTCCTCAATAAAGGGCGTCATTCTCTCCTTCAGCGCTGTAAGTTCTGTCACATCCATAGAACTGATCTGAGAGATCCCGATGGTCGTCCCGTCAATATCAAATACCTTGTAATCCTGATAAAAAATATCTTTTTCTGATTTCTTCTTCAGATTGCTTCCGGCCGCAAACATTTCTCTGGCAAGCTGCTTTGTATCGATACCGACAATCTTCGCAAGTTTCTCCGCCACTTCCTTATCCACTACCGTACAGGTGGGAGAACGGTATAACAAGGTATCCGACACAATCGCACTGCAGAGGAGACCTGCCACCTCCGGTCCGATTTCTACCCCGGCCTCCTGATACATCTGATAAATAATGGTCCCTGTACAGCCCAGAGGCTGATTGCGGAAAAATACCGGAGAAATTGTCTCCAGACTCCCCAGTCTGTGGTGGTCGATGATCTCCAGGATTTCCGCACTCTCAATACCAGGTACTGCCTGGGCCCTCTCATTATGATCCACCAGAATCACCTGCTTTCGCTTCATCCCCAGCAAATTTCTTCTGGAAACCATTCCCTTATACCGGCCGTCCTTATCCAGCACAGGAAAATCTCGGTGACGTTTACTGGCCATAATTTCCTTAATCTCATCCGTATAATCTTCCAGATCAAAACTGATAATTCGTTTTGTTTTCATAAAATATCCGATGGGCATACTTTGATTGATCAGCCTGGAAGCTGTAAAAGTATCGAAGGGAGTGGAAATGACAGTACACTCATGGGCCTCCGCCAATTTCTTAATCGTCATGGACACAGGAGCGCCATCGCAGACTACAATGCACCCGGCGTTCATCTCAATGGCGCAAAGCTGGGACTCATAACGGTTTCCCAGAATCACCAGGTCATGTTCTTCAATATAAGATTCCATCAGATCTGGATTGGCCGCTGCTACTAGCACCTTTCCCTGGTTGAAATACTCTTTCTCGTCGCCGACCACCACATTTCCTTCCAGCGTCTCCTTGATATTGACAAACTGGGTACAGGCCGCAGATAAAATCGCGCTGTCATAGACATTCATATAAGAATTGGCAATATCACCGATAGTAATCAACCCTTCCAGGCGATTGTCTCTGGTAATAGGAAGCGTCACCACGCCCAGTTCCTTCATCAGAGTCCATGCTTTTTTCAAGGAAATGTTGGAACGGACCCCCTTTGTTTTTCGGATTTCGATATCTTTCACCTGTGTCCGGACATCTTCGATCAGTTCTGGTACTGGAATATGGAACTTTTCCAGCACATACTGAGTCTCCTGATTGATCATCCCCGCCCGACACGGCATATGTTCCTTCCCAGACAAAGCCTGTTTCAGCCTTGCATAAGCAATGGCCGAACATATAGAATCCGTATCCGGATTCCTGTGCCCTACCACAATCACCTTTCTCCCTGCTTCTTCCATAAGTGCCTCCTCTTTTTTTGCATTGTTTACAATCTATTCACTATTCATTCATATTTTATTCATATTTGATTGTTATCCTATTTATACAAAAAAGTTTTATTTCTAGTCGGTTTTTCGTCAAAATGCATATAGATTTTTCATAATTATCCCGGAGTATCTACTCCGGGAACTCCTCGTTTCTGGGGTTCTTTTCCCTTATCAGCAATCTGCACAGACAGGATACCTTTCCCTGCGAACTCCCCTGCCCCAAAAGTTCCCTTTTTCTAATACAGTGCGAAAAAGGCGCCCGAACAAAAACCTGAGCGCCTTTCTACGAAGTGAATTTTCTATCGTTCTCTATATCATCATCGCCGGTCTTTCGGCGTCTGTCGCTTTAAAAAGAGAATCCTGCTTCGCAGGATTCTCCGCCTATGGCAGGTGCTATACGCCAGCGGCGCAGGTTTCACACCGGCCGAAGCGGAGCGGAGGCTGCGTTTGCAATAGCATTCCGCTCCTTATGCCTCTCCATCGTACATAAACATCACAAGTTTCTGTACATCCTCCGGCTCATGGGCAATCAGTTCCATCTCGCCGATGGTCTTGTCAGCGAATACGCTTGCCAGAGCGACATACTGGGTCAGCTTGGATTTCAGGTTCAACCTGTCGCCCTCATTCGTCACCAGTTCCACTTTGCCTTTGCACTCATCGATCACCTTGAAAAGCTTCTCAACATCTTTTACATTCTTGACTTTCATAAACTGATATCTCCTTTCCTATTTTCGCATAGCTTTCTTATGCTGGCTACATCATAGCACGCCGGCTTCCGTTTGTAAATACGTCCTGTTATTTTCTCCCATTCAACCAGAAGTTGCTGAGATGAGACGGTAATTTTTCGTAATTTATCACATGGCAGTCCGACCATTCTCCTGGAAACAGTCGTTGATATTCACCAGAAAGAAATCTGTCATCCAGAAGCAAAATGATACCTTCGTCAGTATCCGTACGGATGACACGCCCCGCTGCCTGCAAAACTTTATTCATTCCCGGATAGCGATAAGCGTAGGCAAAGCCGTCTTTTCCCTGGTTTTCATACCAATCCTTCAGGATTTCCCGTTCCGTACAGATTCCAGGCAATCCTGTTCCCACCACTAGCACTCCTATAAGCCGCTCTCCTTGCAGATCAATCCCTTCGGAAAAAATCCCTCCCATGACACAAAATGCCACCAGAGAATCTTCTTTCTCCTGTCCAAACTGTGCCAAAAACTCCTCCCGGTCTGCTTCCGTCATCCGCGGAGACTGAACAAGGACTTTTGCTCCATCCAGTCGATGTTCTGCAAGGGCCATCTGATAAACTTCTTCCATGTAGGAATAAGAAGGAAAATAGACCAGATAATTTCCCTTTTTTCCGGAAACTGCCGTCAAAATATACGCAAGAACCTTTTCATATTCCCGGCGATTTCTCCGTTTATAGCGGCTGCTCACATCCCGGGCCACGGCTAAAAACCGTTTTGACGGATCAAACGGCGAAGGCGCGTATATCGCATATTCTTCTGCATTTCCACTGAGAAGCTCCTTATAATAACGGATGGGAAGAAAGGTCGCCGAAAAAAATATGGTACTGTTTCCTTTGCTCAGACACGCTGACAGATTCTCCGCAGGGCTGACACAATAGAGGCGCAACAGAAAAGACTCTGCACTCACAGGTTCCGTGTAGATGCAGTAAGATTCGCTTCGCCGTTCATACATATTTAGAAAGTGACGAACCGCCAGATAAAAGGTTCCGAACTCCTCGTTTCCATCCAGTATCCGAAATTCCTCCTGAAAAGTTTCCAGTTCTCCATAAGCTCCGGTCAGAGCCAGAGCGAAGGCGTCTATAGAATCTCTCACTACCGCTTCGTCACTCTCCCGCTTCATTTCCAGGAGTATTTTATTGCAGGAGGACAGTCGTCTCGCCAGTTTTTGACTATAGGGTTTTACCAGAGCGCGTATCTTTAAAAAATCTTCTTTGTAGAGCACTGCGCTGTACATTTCTCTGGCCCGCTCTACCAGATTATGGGCCTCGTCCACCAGGAAAAGATATTCTCCGCCCACTCCTTCTGAAAAATACCGTTTGAGCTGTACGTTGGGATCGAATACATAATTGTAATCGCAGATAATCACGTCCATCCAGTCGCTCAGATCCAGAGAAAACTCATGAGGACAAACCTGATACCTCTCGGACCAGAGCAAAATACTTTCTCTTCTGGCCGTTTCCTCCTGATGGATATAATCAAACACCGCCTCATTTACCCGATCAAAGTGGCCTTTGGCACGGGGACAGGCCTCCGGATTGCACTCCGGCCTGGCCCCTTCCCACGCCATAGGACAAAGTTTCTCCTTCGCCGTCAGAGTAATGGAGGAAGCACATAGCCCCTTTTCTCTCAAAATTTCCATGGCTTCCTCAGCCACAGTCCTTGTGATAGTTTTTGCCGTCAGATAAAAAATTTTCTCTCCAGCCCCCTCCCCGACAGCCATAACTGCCGGAAATAGAACAGACATGGTTTTACCAATTCCGGTAGGAGCCTGGATGAACAGGGTTTTCTTCCGCTCCATAGCCCGGTAAGCCGATACAGCCAGTTTCCGTTGCCCCGGACGATATGGAAAGGGAAAAGAAAGCCCCCGGGCAGATGCGTTTCTCTGCTCTCTATGATGATAAAGAAACCTTCCCCAGGCAGCGTATTCCTCCAAAAGATGGGCCATCTCGCCTCGAATCTCTTCCGGCGAACGCTGTTCCTCAAAATATCGGATTTCCTCACTCTCCAGATGACAGTAAGTCAGACGAATCCCTATCTGATCCGGCTCTCTCGTTCTTCCAGATTCCTTTTCTGTCCCAGACTCTGCTTCCTTCAAGGTTGCTTCTGGTTCTTCTACTTTATTCCAGATTCCCCCATCCAACGCCATACAGGCATAGCACATAGCCTGAGCCCTGTGAACGGGAAGCGGTTCCTCCAGGTCGTTAATGTCCCAGTAAACGCCTTTGATTTCGTCCACAGTCGGAACCCCTTCCCGAATGAAAAGTCCATCCGCCCGGCCTTCCAGAGAAATCACCAGTTCTTCCATCTCATAATCTGCTTTCAGAGGTACTTCTGCTTCATATCCGGCTCCCATACGGCCCTGAATTTTCCGGTGAATCCTCGCCCCGGCGGCCATGGCTTCTGTCTCCCGCTTTCCTTTCCGACGGTTATCAATATCGCCGTTTCGTAGAAGAAATTCCACCAGATTTCTTACGGAAATTCGTATCCTGTTTTCTATAAGCTTTGCCACTCTATCTCCCCTTTTCTTCCCAGGTATTCCATCCTCCGTAGGGCCTTTTGCAGTATAGAGCCTCTTCCTCATACCACAAAACAACAGGCTGCAACCTTCCTTGGCTGCAGCCTGTCTTCACAATTCCTAATTTTTTCTGAATCAGCAAAGGGCAAAACGATCCAGTACATTCTCCAGCTTCATATCCATTCCACTGTACTGCACCGTCCAGGGCTGGCTAAGATCCAAGCTCATGACGCCCAAGATGGATTTTGCGTCTACCACCATCCTGTTATAATACACATCAACGTCAAAGCTACATTTACTCGCTGTCGAAACCAGTTCCTTTGCATCTTCAACTTTTGATACTTTAATCTGTCTCTTCTTCATTTTCAACACCCTTTCAGAATAAGATTAAACTGTCGCCTGATGTTGGAAAAAGTTATATCATTCCTTCCTCCAGTTGTCAAGGTGTCTAATGCATTTTCGTACATATTGCTATAAAAATTTCGCAAAATGAAAAAGATTTTACCGTTCACTGAAACATTCGGGCTCTGTATCTATCTCTAAGGTTCTTTTGTCCGACCTTGTATGTCTTTTTCAATCAGCCGCATCGCTTTTACAGAAGGCAAGTTTCAGCAGACACTCTCTCGTATTTTTCTCCGGGCATTCCAGAACTGCCTCCAGGCAACGCTCTAAGACAAGCCCCAACTCCCGACCCGGGTTCATTCCATTTTGAATCAAGTCCCGGCCGCTTATGGCCAGCTCCTTCAAAGAAGTACAGTCCCCCGCCTCCATAATTTCCTGATAATAAGCCCGAATTTTAAGAAGTTTCGGAAGATAAGTCTCCTGGGCATAAGAATTTTTTCCTTTGCTGTCTGCTTCGCAAACTTCTAAAAGCAGGGGAAAGAGTTCCCTGCCAAGGCGACTCAGCGCCTTTCTTACGCCTGTTTTGGAAACTGGAAAAGGAAAGTCGTGATAATAAACCAGTGTTGTCACTGCGTCCAGCGTTGCATTATCAAATTTCAATCCCCGAAGAATTTCCTTTGCCAGCTTGGCGCTGATTTTGGCATGTCCATAAAAATGGATGATTCCATCCGGATCTTCAAGTTTCGCTTCCGGTTTTCCAAAATCGTGAAGCAGCATGGTCCAGCGGAGAATACGATCCGCCTTCACATTCCTCAAAGTTTTTAGAGTATGTTCTCCCACAGACAGATCATGATAACGATTCCTCTGAGGTGTTTCCATAATTCTGTCAAATTCCGGCATGACTACTTCTGTAATTCCAAGTTCATAGGCTACTTTCATATATTCCGGGTGGCTGGAACAGAGAATCTTATCAAGCTCCGCCTGAATCCGCTCCTTGCTGATCAAAGAAAGTCGCCCAGCCATTTCTCTGGCTGCCGCCGCCGTTTTTTCCTCTATGGTAAAGCCAAGCTGAGCGGAAAATCGAACTGCCCGCAAAATCCGCAACGCATCCTCCGTAAACCGTTCCTTTCCATCGCCTACTGCGCGGACAATCCCTTTCTGCAGATCTTCCATCCCCTGAAACTCATCAATGAGCCCAGTTTTTGGACTATAGGCCATGGCGTTGATGGTAAAATCCCGTCTTTTCAGATCTTCTGTAAGGCTGGCCGTAAAGGCGACCTCTTTCGGATGTCTCCCATCCTCATATTCCCCGTCTACCCGATAAGTCGTTACCTCATAGCCACATTGAGCCAAAAGCACCGTGACCGTTCCATGTAAAATCCCCGTATCCACCGTTCGCCGAAATAATCGTTTCACTTGCTCCGGCCTGGCCGAGGTGGTAATGTCCCAGTCCTCCGGGCTTCGCCCCAATACGGTATCGCGCACGCAGCCGCCCACCGCATAAGCTTCAAAACCTGCTTTCTCCAATGTATCAATAATCAGAGCCACATGGGCCGGAACTTCCATTTTCATAAAGGAGCCTCCTTTTCTCCCTGTATCATACCACATTTTGGCTCCTTCAGACAAGCAACCAAAGAGGAGTTTGCATCATTTTCTTGACACCGTTTTGGCGCCAAAATGGCTTTCTCCTTATCTACCCTTATTATAGGTTCTAGCACCATATATAAATAATCATTAAAGAAAAAATAGCAGAGTGTTATTTTCTGCTTTTTATCACCATATTTAAAATCCTATTCCTATAACGCTAAAAATTTTTTATAATTTAACAGAAAAATTTCAAATCTAGTATTGACTCTCTCGTAGCGTAACGGTTTACGATTGAACTGAAAGGAGGAAATAATGAAAACCGTAAAGGACATATCAGAGATAACCGGAGTAAGTATAAGAACATTAAGATATTATGACGAAATTGGTTTACTAAAACCAACCAAACTAACTGAAGCCGGTTATCGGCTCTATGACAACAAAGCGCTAGAAAAGTTACAGGAAATTATGTTCTTTAGAGAATTAGAAATCCCATTGATGGACATTAAAAAAATCATGGATAATCCTAATTATGATAAAGAACAGGCTTTATTAGCTCAAAAATCTTTATTAGAGCAGAAACGAAATCGGCTAAATGGGATTATCGAGTTAATAACAGATGTAATGAAAGGAGTCAATACTATGAGTTTTGGTGCATTTAACAACGAGGAAGTACAGAAAATAGTAAACCACACTTTAGAATGTATGTCAAAGGAAAGCCTTGACATGCAGATACAAAAATACGGGAGTATGGAAAAGTACAAAGAGCATTTGGCGGCCGGCTTTGCTAACGAACAAGCTACCGCAGACTTATTGAAATGGTATGGAAGCAAAGGAAAGGCAATAGAAGCAGTTATGCAGGCAACAGGGAATACCGAAGAAATAAAACAGGAGCAAGATGAAAATGCCAAAATCTATAAACAGTTTATGATCGCAAAAGAAGCTGACGATATGGATATGGCACATTCCGCTGTTGAACTGCTTGCAGAGAATTATAAGGCAATGTTTGCGCTTGATAATGCAAGAAATATTCTGCTCGATTTAGCAAAAGAATATTTGCAAAATGAAAAACTTGCAGAAGTAACCGACAGCCAGTTTGGAAAAGGCTGTTCTGAATATGTTGCACATGCTATCCAACATTATTATGGCGTAGCTTGAACCTATACAGGTTGTTCCCGCTCCTGTTCTATCAAGTCTATGTGGTTGTATTTATGGATGACATCCATTATCATGTCCACAGCGAGGGACGTATTGTAAAACGTGCTGTCTATATACCGTCGCTTGACAAGAGCACACATACAGACAAGGGCAGAACCAGAAAAGCGGCTCTGCCCGATTTTACCGTTACAAACTTTCAAAAAAGGGCCTCCCGATTTCTCAGGAAGCCCCATAAGCACACCTCGAAAATGCTTCGCATTTCCTCGGTCGCGGGCATTCGTCAAATGCCCGCAAAGTCAATAAAACAGGGACTTTCAAGTAAACTTGAAGTCCCTGTTTTATCGCCTTTTATGCGCTTATCTCATTGCTTTCGCGCAAATTACTCTACGATAGTCGCAACTCTACCGGATCCAACTGTTCTGCCGCCCTCACGGATAGCGAAGGTAAGACCCTGCTCCATAGCGATGGGATGAATCAGCTCGATGCTCATCTCAACGTTGTCGCCAGGCATGCACATCTCAGTGCCTTCGGGAAGGTTGATAACGCCAGTCA
>JAAWAV010000052.1 GCA_022792335.1 Lachnospiraceae bacterium | reverse complement strand
TGTTCCCTTTTTTTATCTGCATTTTTTGTCATCATAAAAAACACCGCCTTCCTGATAGATTCATTATACCAGAAAATCAACTGAAAACATAGAAAAGCCCGGCATTTGCCGGGACTTTGTCTACAGTCTGAAACAGCCGGATTTTGTCTTAATCCGGCTGTTTCCTAATATCTCTTCACATCTTTCAGCTTTCTATTTTTCCTCTTCCAGTTCCTCTTCTACCAGCTCGTCAAACTCAGCCGCATCCAGAATCTCGTCAAAAGCATCAGCAACTGCTTCATACTCTTCGTCGTCCTCAATATTCTGAAGATCTGGCTCTCCATTCGGTCCAGTTACAAACCGATACAGATAAACTTCCCCTTCTTCGCCTTCCGGAGGATTGGTGGGAAGCAGCGCGATATAATTTCGTCCAGCAGCCTCAAAGGTAGTCAGCACAATACATTCTAAACTGGAATCGTCATCCAGAGTCAGAGTCACGGTCATATGGCCGTCCTCCCCCTCATTCAAAAGGCCATGTCCACAGTCACAACCACAGCTACTGCAGTCGCTAGTACAACCCGCACTGGTACAGTCATTCTCAAATTCTTTCGCCATATCAAATAATCCTCTCTTTTTCTTCCTGTCCGTCAGGATACTAACACTGTAACAAAAACAGGACGAAAATGCAAGGGTTCCCTTATGTTTTCCCAAAATTATTTGAAAAGACTTCTCTATCGGTCTCCATTCCTTCTGGCTTCTTCCAGCGCTTCGACCATCATATTCGCCTTATTAATTCCAGTAACAATATATTCGCTGTCCATTCTCCATCTTTTATTGGAAGTGAAGGTATCCACCCGAATCTTTACTCCGTCTACCACAAACAGAAAGCCTACCCGACTGCTCCCCTCCAAAAATCCTTTGCCTCCCCGGCCGTCATCCACCCAGGTTTTGCTAATCCGGCCGGCCGGCAGTACATAGCTCTCCGACGGGTTCCAGAAAAACTGCAAAGCAATGGAACCGTGAACCACATCCACTACAACCATACAACCACTGCTATAAAAGGTATGGTTACGGACAAAGCCGCTCTCATCCAAGGTCCGTTCCAGTTTCTTTTTCTTAGACTTAAAGATCACTCTTCCGGCAAAAATCCACCATAGGACAGAAAGAAAACTGGATCCCATAATCAGAATAACCGCCATGGGCCCTATGGCAGAAGTTTGATAGGCAATCAGGAAGCACACAGCTGTTATCACAGCCGGTACAAATATGTAGGCCAACAAATAAACAACGTTGTATCGCTTTACTTTTTTCGTTTCCATCGTTCTCCTCCTACTCCCATTTGGAAGCTTTCTTTTTCTTTCTCACAAAAAATGCGGGGAAAAGTCCCAGTTTGGACCCCAACATATGCAAAAGAGGAAAGCATATGACAACCGTACCAATCTGAATCAAGGTGATGGGGAGTTCTGTGTAATCCTCCTCGCTGAGCCTTCCGCCTTCTCCCAGCATATCCACATAAAAATCTGTGCGACTTAACTTCTCTTTGTACTCCATCTGACTCAGAAAGGTTTCATTCTCCGTCAGATCTTCGTAAACAATCCGTCCTACTGGCAAAATAGAATCGCCGCTGTAGAGATCTCCGCCTGTGCTCTGTACAGAATCCATATTGATACAGGCGGCCACCAGTTCTCCTGAAGGAAGCGTCAACGCATGCATAAAATAGCTGCCATAGTATCCGCCTCCCCGGTTTCGGTACTCGATCCCTGGAGACACCACAGTAAATGTGTCATGGGACAGCAAATCCTTTACACTTTTTGCCCGGTAAACAGACTCTCCGGCCGCTCCTCCAATCTCTCCGTCCGCCACCCTATGTGCTTCTTCATAGGTCTCATAGGCCTTTGGCAATATCTGCTTCGCAATCTTGACAGGAAGAAAGCTGAGAAGCGCGCCGATGGCCAAACACAGCCAGATGTCAAATCGAAGATTACGATATCTCATACACTTTCACCTCGCATCCGTTTTGATTTCCACTCATAAAAAGAAGAGCCAAAACAGTTTTATTATACTACGCAAATCGCATTTTGTCATCCAGTTTTTACAAGCTACGGAGGAGCCAAGCGTATATAGATATGACTCCCATACAGATCGGTTGATGGGCCAGATAGATCCAGATGCTCTTTTGTCCGATACCGGAAAACAGAGGGATTCGTTTTTCGCCTACCCGTTTCCAAAATTTGCTCTCCTTCAAAAGTGGATACAGAAAATATCCTGTCAGAAATAAAAACAGCCAGGGAAACAGCGGAAAATAGTCGCTGGAAGAAAAATCAGGAAAAGGAAACCCGAAGGGCGTCAGAATTTTGATCCGATATAAGCCCTCCGGCAATTCAAAAAAAACTTTGCCTCCAATCCCCAGGTACCCTTTCTGTACTTCTTGAAAAAGCGCAAAGCAGATAATACTCGCTATCATTCCGAACCAGGCTGGGATTTTCCGAAATAACTTGCAAAGAGGGGCCATAAAAAGGACTGCAGATCCCATGAAGTTCAAAATTCCAAACCAGACTACCTCTTTTGGAGCCACCAGCCAGGTCACCAGAGACACTCCTCCTCCGCACAGATGAAAGAACACCCCCCGGCGAAAATTGTTTTCTTTTCCAAATCTCCAGACAAAGCCTGCCACTAGAATAAACGTCCAGCAAATTGCCTGCTGCCAGATCCGGATTCCAGGTAGAACATACCATTCTAGATTCCGTCCAAATACCACATAGACATCATACAGAAAATGAAATGCAACCATATTGACAATCGCCAATCCCCGGATTCCGTCCACAAGCAGATATCTTTTTTTCTTCATTCCCTGTCTCCTCCCTCTGTTCTGCCTTCAAGCATACAGAAAAAAGAAGCAAAACGCTCTACAAGGGAAAAACTGCAGGGGTTCAGGGAAGAAATAAAAGAACACAGGCTTCAAACCATCCGGCTTCCCTGGTAATAACCAGACTTCCATGATACTTATCTACGATTTTTTGGACATTTTTTAGCCCAATACCATGGCCCTCTCTTTCTTTTAAACTATATGTTTCTTCTGAAACTTTATTTTTTATCTGGATACAAAGAACCTTCCTGTCATACTGTAAACGGATCGACAACGCGGGCTCCTCTGCCCTGGAAAGGGCCTTAAGGGCATTTTCCAAGAGATTGCTGAGAATCACATTGACATCAAAGGTAGAAACAGCTAACTGCTCTGGAATACGGACGGTCCATTCCACAGCCGTCCCGCCCGATTTCGCCCTGGAAATCATATCGTTTAAAATACTATCAATCCGTTCGTTGCCGGAAGAAACATACTCTTCTTCCGGTTCCATAAACGCTCTCATGGATGAAAGATAGGCCAGCACCTCCTCTTTCTGCCCTCCGGCTACCAGATCAGAAATCATTTTTATATGATGCTTCATATCATGTTTCAGGGCATGCGTAGCTTCCCTGGACTGTTGGATCAGATCAAACTGCCTTTCATACATACGCACTTCCATTTCCAGTCGTTCCCTCTCCCTTTCCTGTCTGGACGTTCTTACCTTTCCAAAAAGCCCGGCAAACAACCAAAGAAGCAAAACACCAAATGCTGTGGCAAAAAAATACTGGCGGTCGGAAGGAACTGTCGTCCCGAAACATATATGGAGGAAGCTCCATATTCCAGCCCAGTAAAAAGTCGGAAGAAAAAACGCCATCCCCAGACGGCCGGCCACTTTCCCCTTATAGCAAAAGGACAAGAGAAACAGGCCTGGAATCTCCGCGAAAAAAAAGAACAGGTCCCTCACCATAGCTTCCTGTCCCCCAGAAGAGCCCCGAAGAAGTCCTTCCAAAATCCACAATACAAAAAAGGCCGCCGCTGTCGTACCACGCGCGCCTTTGTAAACTCCAATGCAAAGGCGCATGCTGTATCTATATAGACAGATACGGACTGCCCCCAAGAAAAAAATACAGATTCCAATCATATCCTTCCTCCATACTCCGCCATCAGATGCTCCCGGACAATCTTCCGATACCTCTGGCTGACAGGCAGGCAACTTCCGTCCGAAAGCTCCACACTGTCATAATGATAGACGGCGACAAAAGCCGTATTGACTACATAGGATTTATGGATGGCCAGAAATCCCTTTCCCTCTACTTGCCGCCAGACCTCCCGCATATTTCCATAAAACTCCCATGTTCCGGAAATCGCAGATAGCTCCACCTTTTTTCCATTGCAGGCAAAATAACGAATTTCCTCCAGGTACTGTCTATATAGAGATTTTCCCACTTTAAAAAGAAACTCGTTTTTTCCATTCTCTCTAAGTCGCAGATAGGTGGTCAGCACAGCATTTAACTTCTCCCTGGTTATCGGCTTGATCAAAAAATCCAAGGGACGTACGGAAAACAGACTCATGGCGTAACTCTCTTTGGAGGAAATATAGACAATGCTGACAGTTTCATTTCCAAGCTCTTCCCGGATACGCTGTCCCAGCCGTACTCCATCCATCTCAAGAAGCAGAATATCCAAAAAAATCAGGTCATATTCCGAAACAAAGGGATACAACGTCTCCCCGGAATAGAAAACTTCTGTCTCCACCTGGAGTCCGCGGCCCTCTGCAAAATCCAGAATCATAGTTTCAATTTCTGAACAAGTTCCGATTTCATCGTCACAAACTGCAATCCGCATCTCATCCTCCCCCATCCTCTTTCCTAAATCCTCTCGCATTCTTTTATAGAGCCTCTTTCTTCTGCCATCCAGATTTATCGTAACACATTTCTTCGGACATTTCTATTTCCATCCGGAATTTTTTCCATATAGAAGAGACGAAATCGTCCTCTTGAGATAAAACCTGATTGGAAAACTCGCTGTTTTTATGCACCCAGATTCGTGGTATAATAAAAACAGTTTGTCAAGACAAATCGGAGGAGAACCATTGACTATGAAAAATGAATATGATAATGAACGATTTTTTGAAGAATACGCAAATATGCCCCGCAGCAGGGAGGGTCTGAGCGCCGCCGGAGAATGATATTGAAAATATTGAGAACATCTTTCAAAAAGTACATAGAACACTGAAACCGGGCGGAGTATTCATTTTTAATATGGAGCATCCGGTTTTTACCGCCGGAGTTGGACAGGACTGGATTTATACAGAAGCCGGAAAACCTCAATATTGGCCGGTCGATAATTATTTCATCCCAGGAGAACGAAACACACACTTTTTGGGATGCGAGGTAGTAAAGCAGCACCACACACTCACATAGATACTGATGGGATTATTGAATAACGGCTTTGAACTTGAAGTTTTGGAGGAGGCAAAACCGCCCGAAGAAATGATGGGTATTCCGGGAATGAAAGATGAACTGCGTCGTCCCATGATGTTGTTGATAAAGGCGGTCGTAAGAAAATAGACAGTATACAGGAACGAACCGCGCGGCCAAACACGTTTAAGGATTGGCCGCTGTTCGTTCGATTTCGTCCTGACGGTTATGTTGACTGATCCGGCTGATTTCACTACTTAATATAGATTTCTGAAACCGTGTTTTCTACCCCATTGATTTGTAATCTGACATGAACTTTTCCATTTTCAAATTCATCTAAAGGATACTCCAGCGGAGCAGAAAGATTGGTGATATCGATAGACTTTGCCACATCTCCTTGTACCAGCCATAAAACGAATGTCGCCCCATCCGGCACTGTACCACAGGAAATATCGGCATGAAGCAACTGGATATCTGCGTCCGCGATCGTCATATTTTGTTCTTTTACAAACCCGTCGCTGGCACTTCTGTATGGCGAAACTGATTACAGAAATGGTATTGGCGATAGAACTCCACATTCCTATTTTTCTATTCATTATGTTTTATCTCCTGCCAAAAGAATCTTGACCAATTTACTGATGTATGCGGTTCTATCTCCATCTTGGATTCTATAATACTTTGGATAAAAACTCCTGCAACCGCCGATCCTTAGGACTGGAAAAAAATGTTTCCGGCGGATTCTGCTCCACAATCTGACCCTCATCCATAAAAAGCACTCTGGAACCCACCTCTCTGGCAAAGCCCATCTCATGAGTCACCACCACCATGGTCATACCGTCCGTTGCAAGTTGCTTCATAAAGTCCAGAACCTCCCGGACCATTTCCGGATCCAGGGCTGAGGTCGGCTCGTCAAATAACATCACATCCGGATTCATGGCCAGTGCACGCACAATGGCGATTCTCTGCTTCTGGCCTCCAGAAAGCTGCGCCGGATACTGATCTGCTTTCTCCAAAAGTCCCACCCGCTCCAAAAGCATTGCCGCCTTTGCATCCGCCTCTTCCTGGCTCATCAGACCCAGCTTCACTGGAGCCAGCGTAATGTTTTTCTGAATGGTCAGATGGGGAAACAAATTAAAGTGTTGAAACACCATTCCCATCTTCTGACGGATCCGGTTTAACTCCTTGCCAGAGGCCCTGGTAATGTCGTTTCCTTCAAAAACGATGGAGCCATCCGTAGGCCGCTCCAGAAGATTCAGACACCGGAGGAAAGTGCTCTTCCCGGAACCGGAGGGACCGATTACCACGACCTTTTCTCCTTTTTCGATATGCTCGTCGATGCCACGAAGCACCTGTTTGTCCCCGAAAGATTTATGCAGATTCTTAACGTCGATCACTCTTTGCCATCCTCCTTTCAAACATACTGAGAAGCTCTGTCAGGATAATGACTACAATCAGGTACATCGCTGCTGCGATGAGAAGGGGCGGCAGGTAATTATACATATTCGCTCCCACGTTCATCGCCGCCTTTGTCACATCCAGAACGGCAATTCCGCCAATGATGGCCGTCTCTTTAATCAGCACGATAAACTCATTCCCAAGAGCTGGCAGAATATTCCGAACTGCCTGAGGCATAATGATGGAACGCATGGTCTGCATCTCTGAAAGCCCCAGGGAGCGTCCTGCTTCCATCTGTCCCCGATCCACAGCTTCTATACCAGCCCGGATAATCTCCGCTACATAAGCGCTGGAATTGATTCCAAAGCAGAGAACACCAGAGACAATAGCCGGAATCTCCCTGGAAGTAAGAATGATATAATAGATAATCAGCATCTGTACATAGACAGGCGTTCCCCGGATAATGGTAATATAAAGATTGGCAATCCAGCCCAGAGGCCGGCAGCCTTTATGGTTGGCCGCCATATATTTGGCAATGGCCAGAACAATACCAAGAATCACTCCCAGAAGAACTGCAAAGAAGGAAACCTCCAGGGTCATGCCAAACCCCTTGAGATAAGCCATATATCGCTCATTTTCCAGGAAAGCGATCTGAAATTCCTTCCAAACCTCAGCAAACCAACTCATACTCTGCCCCCGCTATGATTATTTCGTCGTGTGGTTGATAGTAAACTCTTCGATTTTTCCTTCATCTACCAGCTTCTGGAGAACCTGATTGATTTGATCCAGCATTTCCGTGTTGCCTTTCTGCACTGCGATGGCATACTTGTCGTTGAGTACCTCTCCCTCCAGAATTTCCAGATCGTCGTTCACTTTCACCATTTCTTCTGCAGGAAGAAGGTCCATGATAATACAGTCAATCCTGTCATTCTTTAAATCCATCGCCGCTTCCATGAACTTTCCATACTGTTTCAGCTCCTTGGTGCCAAGATCATCCTGGCAGTATAAATCTCCAACTGTTCCAGTCTGTACCCCCACAACCGTATCCGCCGTCAGTGCGTCCACAGAGTCCACACGTTTGGAGCCTTTATTGACCACAACCACCTGCCTGGAAGTAGCATACTCAATGGAAAAATCCATCTTTTCCTGCCGATCCGGACGTATGGAAATCCCGGCGGCGGCAAAGTCCGCTTTTCCTTGCTGAACGGCCAGCAGGGCGCTGTCAAAACTCATATTCTGGATTTCCAGTTCTCTTCCCATGGCCTTCGCAATCTCATTCGCGATATCCACATCCACGCCGATCACAGTCTCTCCATCCTCAGTATACTCATAGGGAGCGAAACCTGCTTCCGTAGCCATAATCAATTTTCCGCTGTTTCCATCGGCTTTTGTCTCGGCCGCCTCCGTCCCAGCAGTCTCAGTATCTGCTTCAGGGGCCTTCGTCCCTGTTTCCTCTGTTCCTGTCGCCTTTGTCTCAGGCGCTTTGGTAGTTTCCTTTTTCTCGTCTCCCCCACAGGCCGCTAAAGAACAAAGCATGGCGCCAGCCAGAAGAACTGCTGCAAATTTTTTCATCATAATCTCTCCTCTCATTTTGCATATCTATACATTCCGTCAAAGACGGTTGCTTTTGTTTTGTAACCTTCCACTGCAGGGCGGCCCATTTTCTGGTACACCCATGCACCAAAAACAGGCGCAGCTTTCCTGCCCCTGTCTTTGAAGATGCATGATTATTTAAAATTCAAATTTATCGGATAAATATGCATCCAGTTCTGCAATCGGCACCCGCACCTGATCCATGGTATCCCGATCACGGACCGTCACTGCCCCATCCGTCTCCGAGTCAAAATCATAAGTCACACAGAACGGCGTACCAATCTCATCCTGCCTTCTGTAACGCTTTCCGATGTTTCCCCTGTCATCAAATTCACAGTTGTATGTTTTGCAAAGCTTTTCGTATACCTGAAACGCTCCGTCATTTAATTTCTTGGAAAGAGGAAGCACTCCGATCTTTACCGGCGCCAAAGCCGGATGGAAATGAAGTACGGTACGGACGTCTCCTCCCTCCAGAGTTTCTTCGTCATAAGCGCTACATAAAAATGCCAGCGTCACCCGGTCTGCTCCCAAAGAAGGCTCGATAACATAGGGAACGTATTTTTCCTTCTTCTCATCGTCAAAATACCCCATATCCTCGCCGGAGGTTTCCTGATGCCTTGTCAGGTCATAGTCTGTCCGATCGGCGATCCCCCACAGCTCACCCCAGCCAAAGGGGAACAAAAATTCAATGTCTGTGGTCGCCTTCGAGTAGAAGGACAGCTCCTCTTTCTCATGATCCCTGGCCCGCATCTCCTCGTCCTTCATGCCAAGAGCTTTTAACCAGTTGATGCAAAACTGCTTCCAGTAAGAAAACCACTCCAAATCCGTATCCGGCACACAGAAGAACTCCAGCTCCATCTGCTCAAACTCTCTGGTACGGAAGGTAAAGTTTCCGGGAGTGATTTCATTCCGGAAAGACTTCCCAATCTGTCCAATACCAAACGGCACTTTTTTCCTGGAAGTCCGCTGCACGTTCTTAAAATTCACAAAAATCCCCTGGGCGGTCTCCGGGCGCAGATACACCGTATTTTTTGCGTCCTCAGTCACACCCTGGAAGGTTTTAAACATCAGATTAAACTGGCGGATGTCTGTGAAGTCATGTTTCCCACAGCTTGGACAGGGAATCTGATGCTCCCTGATATAGGCCATCATTTCCTCCTGGCTCCAGGCGTCCACGCTGCCCTCCAAGGTAATTCCTTTCTCCTCGGCAAAATCTTCAATCAATTTATCAGCGCGAAACCGCTCCTTACAGCTTTTACCGGCCATCAGCGGATCGCTGAAACCACCCATATGACCGGAAGCCACCCAGGTCTTGGAATTCATCAAAATGGCACAGTCCACGCCCACATTATAAGGGTTTTCCTGAATAAACTTCTGCCACCATGCTTTCTTTACGTTATTCTTAAGTTCCACGCCCAGGTTTCCATAATCCCAGGTGTTGGCTAAACCGCCGTAAATCTCCGATCCAGGATATACAAACCCGCGGGATTTCGCCAAAGCCACGATTTTTTCCATTGTCTTTTCCATACGTTCCAGTCCTCTCCTCTTTTTCTGCTGCCAGACCAAAGGCCTGCATCCATCTTTCCTTTGATTAAAAAACCGGCAACCGTCTCACATCTGCTTTTTGATATAATCTTTAATATTATTTAAACACGATATAGCTTACACTGTCTGCAGGAGTTGTCACCGTATGCTTATCCACCAGGGTTACGCCTGCGCTTGCGTACTGAACCGTTCCCTCCACCTGAATGGTGACGGCGCCTTCAAGGATCACGACGGGATTTTTCTCCTTCTTCGTCACTCCTTCTAAGGTCACATCTTCCCCCTTGGCGTTCTTGAAATTTCCTGAAAAAGAGGTCTCCCCCACTGTGGAAAGCTCCAGTCTGCTGAGCCCGTTCTCCGTGCCGGAGTTTCCTGTAAATTCCAGATAATCTCCACACTTTTCATATTCCAGAAACAAAGAGGCAATCCCCTCTTCCACAGCCAGAGAATGGATCTTCACCGGAAGAATCGTATCCTCGTCCTTCTCGTCCACATAAGCTTCCGAAGCTGCTCCGTGTTCTGAATTATACTCCTTTACGGCATCCTCCACATAGGTCCTAAGCTCGCTTTCATTGTAATTGCTTCCCTCAAAATCTTCCAGATCGGCGCTGATAACCGTCCCATCTTTCTTCACATAGATGCTGCTGGTTTCCGGCTCAAACTTTACCTTTCCGCCGCAGCCCGCAAGAACCGTCACTGCCAGGACTGCCGCCATCATAAGACCTACCGCTCTTTTCTTCATGATTTCCTCCTCATAACAGACTTTTACCATTGTACCTTGTTTCGAGGATATTTTCAATACGTTTTCCTTTAAGAAAACGGAATATTTTGTTACGAAAATATTATATTTATACTATTCAATACCTCTTCTGATTTAAAAGTTTTATTTATGTACTGAATCTTATTTTTCTCTGCCGCCTCCGAAAGCTCCGTAAAGACTTCCTCAGAAAGGGCAAACGTAAACAGCCGTTCCACTGGAGTATGGATAATAAAGTCTGCCGCATAAGCCCCTGTTTTGCTTAGCGATTGAAAACAGCCGGCATCCAGATCTCCATTCATCGCCATCATACGAAGCTCATAAATCAGGCGCACCAGACGATTGTCCAGGCTATCCTTAGAAAGAGCTCTGAGCGTCTGATATAGAAGCTTCAAGGTCGCGTATTCATCCCCATATTCTCTGGAATAATAGGCGGCAAATTCCAGGAAATAATAGCCCAGATATACGTATTCCACCCTGGAAGTAATCTCCTCAAAAAAATTGGAAATAGAAAGCTGTTTTACCGTATAGGAACTTTTTCCCTCATAGAGTGTAAAAACTCCAAAGCAAAACGGACGGATTCCCCCGATCAGCGGACTATTTGGCTTTCTGGCCCCTTTTGCAAAGGCGTGGAGCTTTCCCCGCTCCTTTGTAAGGATCTCTACCCGCTTGTCATACTCTCCGACAGGCGTCGAGGAAAGAACGATACCTGTCACCTCTATGAGATTGTCTCCGATTTCTCCGGACGGGTTTCCCGGCATACAAAAGCCCCCTTACATATCCTTGTGATATCCGTAGTTTTTCAGATACAGTTCGTTATCCCGCCATTCCTTCCGGACCTTGACCCAGAGTTTTAAATTCACCTGACTCTCCGTCATGTTCTCAATGTCATGGCGGGCGCTGCTTCCGATTTTTTTTAACATGGCCCCGCCTTTTCCAATGATAATTCCTTTATGAGAATCCCTCTCACAGACAATTTCCGCTTCGATGTCATAAAGGCCGTCTTTCCGTTCTGTCATCTTTTCCACTGTCACGGCAATGCCATGGGGAATTTCTTCTTTCAGGCATCGAAGCGCCTTTTCCCGGATGATTTCCGCTGCAATCTGGCGCATGGGCTGATCCGTCACCGTATCTTCGTCGTAATACATGGGACCGTAAGGCAGATACTTCATCAGCACATCCAAAACCGTATCCAGGTTCCGCTCCTTAAGGGCCGACACAGGAATGATCTCTGCAAAGGGATACAGCTTCTCATAGGTGGCAATATAGGTCAGCACCTGTGCTTTTTCCACCGTATCCACCTTGTTGATGATAAGCACCACCGGAGTGTTTACCTGATTTAAAATCTCCAGAATGTGCTGCTCACCGGCTCCCACATAAGTGGTGGGTTCTACCAGCCACAAAATCACATCCACTTCCCGAAGGGTCCGCTCCGCCGCTCCCACCATATATTCTCCCAGCTTATGTTTCGCCTTATGAATCCCGGGAGTGTCCAAAAATACGATCTGTCCCCGCTCGTCTGTATATACGGTCTGAATCCGGTTCCTGGTGGTCTGCGGTTTGTCAGAGGTGATAGCGATTTTTTGACCGATCAGATGGTTCATCAGCGTGGATTTTCCCACGTTCGGCCGCCCGATAAGCGCTGCAAATCCTGATTTTTTCTGTCCTTCCATAAGCCTCCTCTGGTCTTTAATTACACCATCCGAACCGTCGTTTCAAACAACTCCTTCTCTGCCTCAATCTTGGCTTCCCCACCCAGGGCACAGATATTTCCGCCTGCAAGAATGGCCCGTACCGGCCCTGCCAGCGCACGGATATCTTCTGGGGTGGCCCCAAGTACCTGATCCCGCTCTTTTTGCAGCATTTCATCCGTAAGACCATACAGATACATCGCCGTATTCCTGGAGCCTCTTCCGCTTGGCGTCAGAGGCACGTCCATATGGCTAATCGCCCCGATGATATACCTGGTCATGTCCCGCTCGTCGGCTTCAAACTTCTCCAGATAACCGGGAACTCCCTCAAAAACTTCATTGGTTTTTCCCAGATTCGGATCTCTGTAGGACACAAAATAGCCGTCGCCGTTTCTGGAAAGGCCGCTCATAACTCCATAAGCTCCGCCTTTGACCCGTACCTGAATCCACAGATACTCATAACTTAAAATCATCTGAAGCACTCGCATGGCCCCTGTATATGGATAACCTTCCTGAAGAAAATTCCCACTCCTGGCCACATACTGCACCTGGGAAGAAGTCATGAATCCTTCATTCTTCCTGGAAAGTATGAATCGTCCGGAAGGAATGGCCTCCAGAGGAAAGGGTTTCTTCTTTCCATGTTCAGAAAGTTCTGCTATCAGACCTTCCAAAGGAGACTGGAAACTGCCATATCCTTCCTTCTCGCCTGAAAAGCTCACAAACAGGTTTTCCTTACGGAAAATAACCTCGCAGAGCGCTCTCAGCTTCTGAAACAGCTTCTCCTTCTCTCCGTCAAAATTCGTCTCCAGAGCCTTTAACAGTTCATAATATTCCACTCCCGTTGTGGCGTCTCCAAAGGCCGATATCGGAGAATAATAGGAACCTGCCCGCACCACTGCCGCCGAGTGACCGCTTCCAAGCATCCATTCTTTGATTCTGGATCTGGCTCTGGCCGCCAGTTCATAAATCCGTTTCTCATCTTCAAAAACGGAACCGCCGATCATTTCACGGATAAACTCCATAGCCTTATCCTGCTTTTTGTAAAAAGCCTTGACCGAAATTTCCAAAGTGGCAAAAAAGTTTCCGGGCTGCATCACCAGCGGATAGCAGCCAAGAGACGTCTGAATCCCTCCGGTCTCCACATTGACCTCGTTGGAAAACTCCTGATAGCTGTGTTTATCTGTATTTAAAAGTCCTAATATATACCGGAAAAAGCCCAGATAAGGCCAATCCTCCCTGGCCACCTGGCTTACGTCAAAGATCAGCTTCATATATCCGATTCCATTGGTAAACAGATCCGAATAGAGAACCGGAACGCCTGATTCCATCCGTTCTTCTCCACCAATCGGAAAGGCTTCTTTTTTGATATCTTCCCTGGAAAGTATGGGAATTGTCTCCAGTTCTTCTTTGGAAGAAGGTTCCTGCTGATACTCTTTCAGTTCTCTCGTCTGTCTGATTAATGCCTTCCGCTCTTCTGGGCCCATGGCGGAAAGTCGTTTCTCAAGCGCCTCTTTCAGGGCTTCCTGACGTTCCCGTTCCAGTCCCTGTTTCGGGGAAAGGACGATGACTGCCTGATGGAGACTGTCCAGAAGATATTCCTTTATCAGGTTCTCAAAAAACCCTTCTCTCCGTTTTTCTTTGAGATAGGCAAAAATCTCCTCGAACTGCAGATGCATAAAAGGATCCTGATCATCGTAAAGCCAACTGTCAAAGCATTGAAGGCCGTACATCAATCCCTTGGGATAAGAACCAAAATCCGCTTCCCGGTATTTAAATTCAAAATAATTGATTCCGGCCTCCAAAGCCCTATCTCCGATCCCCTCAGAAGAAAGTCGTTCTAAGGTCTCTCGAATCACTTCCAGAAACTGTTTTTTCTTCTCCTTATCCGTATTTTTTGCCACCACGGAAAAGACCGGCTGCAAGACACCGGAGTCATAGCCGCCATAAATATCCGTCCCGATCCCGGCGTCCACCAAGGCCTGTTTTAAGGGCGCTCCCGACGCTGAGAGAAGGACGTATTCCAGAATCTGAAAGGCCACGTAAAGTCTTGGATTTAACGCCGTTCCCACGACCATGTTGACAGAAAGATAAGTTTTTCCTGCAGTCTCTTCTTCCATCGAAATGGGGTAAGACAACTCGTATTCCTGTTTCGGAAGGAACTCCTTTTGCAGAGGAATCTCTGAATCCACAGGTTGCCTCTCATAATGGCTCAAATATTCTCTGTCCAGAAAGCATAGTTTTTCTTCCATATCCATATTTCCATAAAGATAGATATAGCTGTTGGAAGGATGATAATAAGTCCTGTGAAAGTCCAGGAACTGTTCATAGGTTAAGGACGGGATTTCCTCCGGTTCTCCGCCGGATTCTGAGCAATAGGGGGTATCTGGGAACAACACCTTCCTAGTATAACGATCCAGAACACTTTCCGGTGAAGAAAACACCCCTTTCATCTCATTATAGACCACACCGTTGATGGTCAGAGGGCCTTCCTCTTCTTCCAGCTCATAGTGCCAGCCCTCCTGTCTGAAAATCTTTTCATTTTTATAGATATTAGGATGAAAGACCGCGTCCAGATAAACATCCATCAGATTCTGAAAATCCTGGTCGTTGACGCTGGCCACCGGATAAACCGTCTTATCCGGGTAGGTCATTGCATTGAGAAAGGTATTGAGAGACCCCTTCGCCAGTTCCACAAACGGATCTTTTACCGGAAATTTTTTCGATCCGCAGAGTACGGAATGCTCCATGATATGGGGAACTCCCGTACTGTCTCTCACCGGAGTCCGAAAGCCAATGGTAAATACTTTGTTCTCATCGTCATTGGAAATAAGAAACAGCCTGGCGCCGCTTTTTTTATGGCAAAGCAGAAATGCCTTTGCATTCAGTTCCCCGATTTCCCTTTCTTCTATCATCTCGTAAGTCTCAAACATCATTTCCTTCACCCTACAAAACGCTCCTTTTTTAAACTTAGATATTTCCCATAAATTTATCTTTTAGAACCGCAAAAAACTCCCGTACCATCATATTGGGCAGAAGCCAGCCGACGGAGGGAGCTACGATTCCTGTCACATCTTCAAATCCCTCTTTTTCTGCCAGTCGGACAGAACGAAATACGTGGAAACTGTTGGTAACCACGCCCACAGACCGTGTTCCATTCCCGGCCAGAGCCTTACTGTAAGCCAGATTCTCCTTCGTGTTGGTCGCATAGCGCTCCATGGTAATCCGTTCCCGTTCAATCCCATGTCGCACCAGATAATTGCGCATAGCGACGGCCTCCGGCATCTCCTCTCCCGGTCCCATCCCTCCTGTCACAATGACCTTGGTATCCGGATTTTCTTCCAGGTATTCCACCGCTGTATCCAGACGGCAGCGCAAAGAATTACTCACCGTACTCCCACGCACCTGCGCTCCAAGCACCACCAAATAATCAAGATCCGCTTCCGGTTTCTCAAACATATGAAAGACAATAAAACTCTCCACAAGAAAAAAAAGAAAAAATCCCAGAACAAGAGTCGTACGGACTGGAATCTTTACCCACATGGGAAGCCCTTTCAAAAACAGCCGGAACCGGCGAAGGGAAAACAGCACGCTCATTCCTGCAAAAAAGACAAACAGCAACAACCAGAAAACAGAAAACGACGCCTTTATCCCAGTATAGACAATAATCGTCACATAATATCCCAAAGATATCAGTGCAAGTACTCCAAATAGTATGTTCACGCTTTCCCCTTCCTATACAGAAACACCCTTTTTCCGCAGTATATCATATTTCTCCGGTTTTTTGGAAAGTTTTACCAACAGCTTTTGTCTGGCATGGGGCGCGCTTTCCTGTGCAGTTCCTTCCAGATCCGAAATTTCTTCTACAAGAGCAGACAGATTTTCTCCGGACGGTTTCATAATTTCAATTGTCTCTCCCACAGAAAACTTGTTTTTCTGTTCCAGGAAAAACCGATCCTCCGGAAATTCTTCTCCCGCCATTCCAAGATAAATATAATCCTGGCGATAGGTACTGCTGTCATAAATCTGGGTATCGGATCCTGGTTTTCCGAAGAAGAATCCTGTCGTAAAAGGTCTAGTCGTACACTTTCCGATTTCTTCCTTATACCATTCCATATGGCTTCTGTAGTGTTCCTCAGAAATCAGACAATCGTCGATGGCCTTCCGATAGGTCCGTACGACTACCGCCACATAGAGGGCCGCCTTCATTCTTCCCTCAATCTTAAAGCTGTCGATACCTGACTGAAGAAGTTCCGGAATATACTCCACCATACACAAATCTTTGGAATTAAACAGAAAGGTTCCCCTCTCGTTCTCATAAATCGGAACGTATTCTCCCGGCCGGCTCTCTTCCATCACTGCATAATTCCAGCGGCAGGGATGAGTACAGGCGCCCCGGTTCGCATCTCTCCCAGTAAAATAATTGCTGAGAAGGCAGCGGCCTGAATAGGAAATACACATCGCCCCATGGATAAAGGTTTCCATCTCCAGATCTTTTGGAATCTTCTGTCTGATCTCTGTCAGTTCCCCAAATGAGAGTTCTCTGGCAGAAACGACCCGTTTCGCACCCAGCCGGTGCCAAAACTGATAGGTCCCATAATTGGTATTGTTGGCCTGGGTACTGATATGAACCTCCATATCCGGAAGAAGCTCCCGAATCATTGAAAAAATCCCCGGATCAGAGACAATCAAGGCGTCCGGACCGATGCACTCCAGTTCCCTCAGATACTGACGTACCTTCTCCAGATCTTCATTGTGGGCCAGGATATTGGCCGTCACATAGACCTTTTTTCCTCTCTCATGGGCAAAGCGGATTCCCTCTGCCATTTCTTCCATGGAAAAATTTTTAGCCTTCGCCCGCAGGCCGAAGGCCTCCCCCCCGACATAAACAGCGTCCGCTCCATAACGGATAGCCGTACGGAGGATTTCCAGGCTCCCGGCCGGCGCAAGGAGTTCCGGCTTTTTTCTGATCGTTTTCTCTCTCATCACTCCCGCCCTCCTGTCTTTACTGTGACGGCCACTCCGTCTCCCACCGGAAGCACTGCTGTCTGAAGGCCGTCCATATGCTTCAGTACATAGAGATATTCCCGCATTCTGGCATGAATGGTCCGATTCCTCCGCTCCACGGCAAACCGGGATTCCAGGATATCTCCGTCCTGAAAGACGTTATCAGAGACTAGAACGCCTCCTGTCGAAAGCAGGCGAAGCGCCTCTGGAAGAAAATGAAGATACTGCCCCTTGGCTGCGTCCATAAAGATAAAATCATAGGGCGGTTCCAGGGTCTTTAAGCGATCGCAAGCATCCCCCTCCAGAAGGGTAATAACCGCCTCTTTCCCCGCCCGTCGGATATTTTCTCTGGCAACAGAAATCCGTTTTTCATATTTTTCAATGGTCGTAATGGTACACGCCTTTGGCATGACGCTACTCATGAGAAGCGCCGAATAGCCGGTAGCTGTTCCCACCTCCAAAATCCGCCCCGGCTGTTTCATCGCAATCAGGGTCTTTAAAAGACTCCCTGTCTCCTTCCGGATAATCGGAACAAAGGAGGCGGCAGCCTCCTCTGCAATCTCCCTCAAAATCTGGTTTTCCTCCTGTTCCAGAGAATTGATGTATACGGTAAGCCTTTCCCCTACAATCATGAAGATTCCTCCGTCTCCACGGCAGCTCCCGATAAAATATCCAGAATCATCTTTCCCGTCATATTGGTATTCAGCCGGTATTCCCCTGGCACAAGTTCACTGTTATAAAAATATTTCTGTACGATAAATACCAGGCTGTCGTCGATGAATCCCTCTTCTTCCAGAACATCCGCCACCTGGGAAATCGTATTTTCTTCCTTCAGTACAAATAAAACACTGCGGGGCTTTTTCGCCGTCCCTTCCCGTTCGTCAAAAACTGCTTTCCCAAACCCATAGGCCCGGACTGCCAGGAGGCACATACAAGAAACAAGCGCCGCCAGAACGGCTATCCGGACAATCAGCCCAAAAATACGAGTTTTCATATGCCTTTCCTCCTTTTTTTCTACCGTTATGGTTCAAACTTCTGCCTCCATAACGATTCCTCCATCATCTTGCCCCTATCCTTAAATTTCCATAATAATCGGCAAAATCATGGGGTTTCGTTTCATCTTTTTCCAGATGTAATCGCTCAGGCTGTCCCGGATAACTGCCTTGATTTTTCCCCAGTCGTTGACCCGCCTGTCCAGACATTTCTGAACCGCGTCTTCCACCACGCAGTGGGCTTCTTCCATCAGATTTTCTGACTCTCTTACATAGACAAAACCTCTGGATACGATATCCGGTCCTGCCATCAGCTGGTTGCCCCGGCGATCCAGGGTCAAAACTACAATAATAATACCATTCTGAGCCAGATTCTGCCTATCTCTGAGCACAATATTTCCCACATCGCCGACTCCCAGACCGTCCACCAGGACAGGCCCTGCCGTCACGTTTCCTGTCACATGGGCGCCTTCTTCAGACAGTTCCATCACATTGCCGGAACGCATGATAAAAATATGATCCTGGGGCACGCCCATCTCATGGGCGATCTCTGCCTGAGCCATGAGGTGACGGTATTCCCCGTGGACTGGAAGCGCAAACTTCGGCTTTACCAGAGAATAGATGAGCTTTAAATCTTCCTTGCAGGCATGTCCCGACACATGAGTATCCTGAAAGATCACTTTTGCTCCTTTGGCCGAGAGCTCATTGATCACCTGGGCCACAGCCTTTTCATTCCCCGGAATAGGGGTAGAGCTGAAAATAATCGCATCGTTTGCACTGATGGAAACTTTTTTGTGAATATCCGCCGCCATTCTGGACAAAGCCGCCATGGACTCTCCCTGACTTCCTGTGGTGATAAGGACCGTCTTTTCCGGCGGATAATTCCCCAGATGGGAAATATCCACCAGCGTTCCCTCCGGAATCTGGATATACCCAAGCTCATTGGCGATCCCGATGATATTCACCATACTGCGGCCCTCTACAACCACCTTTCTTCCATATTTGTAGGAAGAATTGATGATCTGCTGCACCCGGTCCACATTGGAGGCAAAGGTGGCCACAATGATCCGCCGCTCCTTATTTTCCTCAAACAGGCGGTCAAAGGTCCGCCCCACCGCTCTCTCCGACATGGTAAAGCCATCCCGGATGGCATTGGTACTGTCGGCCATCAGAGCCAGAACTCCTTTTTTTCCAAGCTCTGCAAACCGGGGCAGATCCACAGGATCTCCAAAAACCGGCGTATAGTCAATCTTAAAATCTCCGGTGTGAACGATGGTTCCCACTGGAGTGAAGATGGCAAAGGCCGCCGCATCGGCAATACTGTGATTGGTACGGATAAATTCCACCCGGAAACAGCCCAGGTTCACCGACTGCCCGTACTTCATCACCTTCCGTTTCGTCGAACGGGTCATCCCCCGCTCTTTTAATTTATGCTCAATGATACCCATGGTCAGTTTTGTGGCATAGACGGGCACATTTAACTCTGCCAGTACGTAGGGCAACGCCCCGATGTGATCCTCATGACCGTGGGTAATCACAAATCCCTTGACTTTCTGTATATTCTCTTTCAAATAGGTGATATCCGGAATCACCAGATCAATCCCCAACATATCGTCACTGGGAAAAGCCAGGCCGCAGTCCACCACAATGATACTGTCCTCATACTCAAAGACTGTCATATTCATTCCAATCTGCTCAAGACCTCCAAGAGGAATGATCTTCAGTCCTGGTATCTCCGGATGTCTGCGTCCCTGTTTCGCCGTCTGTCTTGTTGTCTGCTTTGATGTTTGTCTCAAATATTACACCTCTCTTACTTTCCGTTCTTAATCCACTCTTTATCCGTTCTTTATCATTCACCCATGTCATCAGTTGACAAGGACAGTCATCGAATATCCACGTCCTCCAGAAGCTCGTTAAAAATTCGCGCCAGGTACTGCTGTTCCTTCTCATCCTCCACGACCTCGTACACAGCCTCTGCATCCGTCTCATCCGATCTGTCTCTCAGGATATAGCATTCGCCGTCTCCCTCCTCGGAATCTGTCACAAGCACATAATTACAGCCTGCCACTTTTGTTTCTTCCAGCACATAACAAGGGAGCTCTTCCCCATCTTCCGATGTCAGAATAATTTTCTCATCCATATTTTTACCAATCTTTCTAAATTTGTGCACAAAAAAACAGGGGAATATGCAGATCTCACCACGCAAAATCACAGGGAATCCAAATATCCCTGCAAAATAAACACTGCTGCAATTTTATCTACATAGTCCTTCCGACGTTCTCTGCGGACTCCTGATTCCTTAAGTACCCGCTC
Source organism: Lachnospiraceae bacterium (assembly GCA_022792335.1). Lineage (GTDB taxonomy): Bacteria > Bacillota > Clostridia > Lachnospirales > Lachnospiraceae > Lientehia. The sequence goes on along the minus strand of JAAWAV010000052.1, from coordinate 16,419 downwards.
TGCCGCCACCGTAGTCAGCCGTTCATCCCAAAGCGCAACAGGAAGGCCTGTCCGGCTTTTCAGTTTTTTCGCAAAAGCCTCCGACTTCTCCGCTCGCTCCCCGAAGTCTCCGTTCATATGCCTCGGACAGCCCACCACGATTTCTTCTATCTGGTATTCCTTAATCAGTTCTTCTAGACGGGCAAGCGTCCTCCGCAGCTTATTCTCTTCCGGCCTCTTTATAGTTTCCACGCCCTGAGCCGTAATCCCGAGAGAATCGCTGACAGCCACTCCCACCGTCCTGGAGCCGAAATCTAGTCCCATAATCCGTTTCGCCATAGGGTCCTCAGCCTTTCAGCTTGCTTTCAATATAAACCTGCACCAGTTCCTCCAGAATTTCATCCCGCTCCAGTTTTGTGATGAGACTCCTGGCACTCTGATGACTGGTAATATAGGTAGGATCTCCCGACATAATATAGCCGACAATCTGACTGATGGGATTGTAACCCTTTTCTGTCAGAGCCGCATATACCTTTGCCAAGATTTCCCCTGCTTCCATCCTACCTTCCTGGGAAGGATTAAAAAACTGTGTTCTGTGTATATCTCCCATTTTTTCACGTCCTTACATGCTTGTATTTCTATTCTAATACAAATTCACCGGGCTGTCGAGGGGTTTTCTTCCAGTTTCTTCACTTTCTCTAACCTGCTCTGCAGGAAAACCGTCAAAAAAACTGGAAACCGGGGTAGCTAAGAGTAGCCCTCTCCCTTCCGTTTCTGTCTCTCCAAGAAGTGTCGTCGGTATCATCCGGCCAGGAACGAGCAAAGCAGCTTCCCTTTGATCCAGTCTGTCCATACAGACAGCCGCTTTCACATATTCTTTTGTAAAACCGACCAGATATCTTTTGCCTCCGATTTCCTGCTTCTCTTCCAAAAGCAGTTCCCTTTGCTTTCCTTCAAACCGCTGCCGAAAATTTCTGGCCATCTCTTTTTCTAGCAGCATCGCTTGGTGGCTTCTCTTCGTCTTTACTTCCTCCGGCACCTGCCCGGCCATGGCCGCCGCTTTGGTTCCCTGTCTCCTGGAATATTTGAAAATATGCATCTCAGAAAGGCCGATTTGTCTCAGAAACGAAAGAGTTTTCAAAAATTCCTCTTCCGTCTCCCCTGGAAATCCCACAATGATGTCCGTGGTAATGGCCGGATCCGTATAGTACTTTCTGAGGCGCTCGCAACAGGCGGCATAATCCGCTGTAGTGTAGTGCCGGTTCATTCGTTTTAATGTCTCGTCACAACCGCTTTGCAGGGAAAGATGAAAATGTGGACAGACCTGTTTCATGGAGGCAAGCCCCGCCACAAATTCTTCTGTCACAATCCGCGGCTCCAAAGAGCCCAGGCGAATCCGCCGGATCCCCTCCACCTCTTCCAAACGTCCGAGGATTTCCAGAAGAGAAATCGGCTGTTCAAAATCTTTTCCGTAAGAGGACAGATGGATCCCAGTCAGCACCACTTCCTGATAGCCGGCCCCCGCAAGCCGCTTTGCCTCGTCAAGAAGGTCCTCCGGCCTTCTGCTGCGAATCCGCCCTCTGGTATAGGGAATAATACAGTAACTGCAGAATTGATTGCATCCGTCCTGAATTTTTATAAAAGCTCTCGTATGCTCTGTCGTCTGTCTGATGGACAGTCTTTCATATTCTTCCGTATGGGCGATGTCGATCACCGCCTCCAGGCGTTCCTGCCTTTTTTCCAGAAACTGGCTAAGCAATTCCACCAGCCTGCTTTTTTGATTGTTTCCTATGATCAGATCCGCAGTTCCTTCTTTCAGAATTTCTTCTGCCTGCGCTTGCACATAACATCCGGCAGCTACCACAACGGCTTTTGGATTTTTCTTTCTGGCCCGGTGAAGCATCTGCCTGGATTTCCGGTCAGCCATATTCGTCACACTGCAGGTATTTACCAGATAGACGTCTGCTTCTTCTTCAAAAGGCACCGTCATATACCCCGCCTCTCTCAAAAGCTGTCCCATCGCCTCCGTCTCATAGGCGTTGACCTTACAGCCCAGATTGTGAAGGGCCACTCTATTTTTCTGCTTTTCCATCTCAAACTCCTCATTTCCCTGCACATTCTGTTCCAAAGTCCCTTTGATTCCGTAAATCTTTTCCAATCTCCTCTTGACTTTTCTCTGGAATCTGACTAGTATTATAATGAGTGTGAAAGGGGGGTTCCCTTTCCAAAGTCTTAAAGTCAGTGTAGAAGGGAGTATTCTCATGAAAACAGTACAGATTTCGTTAAATTCTATCGATAAGGTAAAATCTTTTGTCTACGACTTAACCCGATATGACTACGACTTCGATTTGGTCTCCGGCCGCTATGTCATCGATGCCAAGTCTATCATGGGCATTTTCAGCCTGGACCTTTCCAAGCCCATCGATCTGAATATCCATGCCGAGGACAATCTTGAGACCATTCTGGAAACATTGAAGCCCTATCTGGTATAGATATGATTCAAATTTCTGAGAATCCTGCTTCTGCAGGATTCTTTTTTATCGTATGGGAAACTCCGTTCCCCATACGGTAAAAGCCCTCCGGGGGATCGCAAGGTTCTGCCCCAGCGAAGTGAAGATACTGTGGCGGTAAGGAATCATGTTGTGAAATCCCCCGCATCTTTCGCGGCAGGTAGGGAATGTCCATCCCCTACCCGATTGATTTCCTAAATGGTGATGATTTCTCTTTTCTCAATGGCCGTCTGCACCATTTCCTCTATTTTTTCCGCCAGTTTCTCTTCTGAACGGCGGATAATCTTCCGGTTGGGTTTGATCACCGGATGTTTCGCTACAAAAATTGTACAGCAATCCTCGAAAGGCAGGATGGAAGTCTCAAAGGTCCCTATCTTCAGGGCGATATCCACTATTTCCTGCTTGTCAAAGCCAATAACGGGACGGATCACCGGCAGGCTGCATACCTCGCCCGTACAGGCCAGACTGGGAAGCGTCTGGGAAGCCACCTGCCCGATGCTTTCCCCGGTGACCAAAGCCAGAGCATTGCTTTCCTCCGCAATCGCCTCCGCAATCCGCATCATATAGCGGCGCATAATAATCGTCAGCTCTTCATGGGGGCACTGATCATAAATATAAAGCTGGATATCCGTAAAGGGAATCACATGAAGCTTCATGGGTCCGGAATATCTGGACACCAATTTTGCCAGATCCACCACTTTCTGCTTGGCCCGCTCACTGGTGTAAGGCGGCGCATGAAAATAAACAGCATCGATCGCCACTCCCCGTTTTGCCGTCATATAACCTGCCACCGGGCTGTCAATTCCGCCGGAAAGAAGCAACATGGCCTTTCCGCTGGTACCTACCGGCATACCGCCGGGGCCTGGAATCACTCTGGAATAGAGGTTTGCCCGTTCCCTCACTTCCACATAAAGAAACACATCCGGATCATGGACATTGACCCTCAGGGATGGATAAGCTTCAAGTAACGCCTCCCCAAGGGCGGCGTTGATCTCATTGGAATCCATGGGAAACCGCTTGTTGGCCCGTTTTGTCTGTACCTTAAAGGTAAAATTTCCTTCCGGATGAACCCTTCCCACATAGTCCAGAACTTTCTCCCGGATGTCTGTAAACTCCTGATAGTCAAACTGAACCATGGGACAGATTCCAGAAATTCCGAACACTCTCCCCAGTCGCTCTGTCACTTCGTCAAAGTCAAAAGCGCCTTTTGCCTCCACATAAATGCGCCCCATCTCTTTTCGGACAGAAAACTCCCCCTCTGCCCCTCTCAGCGCGAAACGGATCTGGCGAATCAGAGCATCTTCAAACAAATATCGGTTTTTTCCCTTGACGCCGATCTCTGCATATTTAATTAGAAATGCATGGAATAATTCTTCCTGTGCTGCCATTTTTGTATCCTCCTGATTTTATCTGCGCATATACCGGCGAAGTACTGGAAGTAGTTCTTCCAGAACCTCTGCGCAGTAGCGGATCTCTTCTTCTGTCGTAAATACACTGAAACTAAAGCGGAGCGTAGCGTCCAATAGCTCCCTCTTTACACCAATCCCGTTGAGCGTCCCGCTGACAGCCGGATGGTTGGAAGAACAGGCCGATCCGGAAGACACACAGATTCCTCTCTCTTCCAGAGCATGGAGCAGAACCTCGCTTTTTATTCCCTCAAAGCTGACACTTACCACATGGGGCGCACTCTCTTCTCCGGAAAGACCGTTGATTTTGGTTCCAGCGAGGCTGCTGACCAATTCCACAAACAGTTTCTTCCTCCTATACATGGTTTTGATCTTCTCTTCGTGATTCTCATAAATTTCTCTGGCGGCCTCTCCCATTCCGGCAATCCCCGGTACATTGTGGGTACCGGATCGCATTCCCTTCTGCTGACCGCCTCCATAGACCACCGGCAAAAGCTTTGTCCCGCTTTTTACATATAAAAAACCCACACCCTTGGGACCATGAATTTTATGACCGCTGGCAGACAACAGATCTATCTGTTCCCGCCTGGGATAAATCCTGTATTTTCCATAAGCCTGGATGGCATCTACATGGAAGAGGGTTCGGGAATTTTTCTCCTTAATCTTTGCTCCAATCTCTCCGATTGGATTGACGGATCCGATCTCATTGTTGACATACATGACAGATACCAGAATGGTATCTTCACGGATGGCAGACAACAAAACGTCCTGCCTCAGACGTCCGTATTCATCCACTGGAATATAGTCCACGGAAAATCCCTCTTCCTCTTCCAGATACCCAAATACATTGTAAACGGAAGGATGCTCAATGGTAGAAGTAATGATGTGTTTCCCTGCCCGTCTGTTCGCCCGGGCCGCTCCGATAATGGCCATATTGTTGGACTCAGTACCGCCTGATGTGAAGATAATCTCCGAGGGATCTGCTTTCAGTGTTCTGGCCACAGCTTCCGCCGCCGCCTTCACGTAGGCCTCCGCCTCCACGCCTTTGTTGTGGAGAGAGGAGGGATTCCCGAAATCCTCCGTCATGGTCTTTATCACCAGATCTTTGACCGACTCAAATACCTTTGTTGTCGCAGAATTATCCAAATATGCTTCCATAATTTCCTCTTCTTCGTCATCCGACTCTATCTTGGAGATTTAGAAACTGTACCGTTCTTTCCCCGCCTTCTTTTCCTCACCCTATTTTTCCAGTTGAAACATGAGCGCTGACAAAAGGGCCATTCCCGCCGTTTCTGTCCGGAGTATCCGCCGGCCCAGCGTAATAGGAAGAAATCCCTTTGTCTTGGCATACTCCACCTCTTCCTCCTCAAATCCGCCTTCCGGTCCGATAAAAACAGCAATCTCCATGCCGGACGCTGCCTGAGAAAGAATCTGTCTTGTCTCTTCCATCCCCTCGGCATGCTCATAGGGAAAGAGCTTAACGTCAAAGCCTGCCGCCATATCCACCGCTTGTTTGAAGGATAGTATAGGCCCCACCTCCGGTACCACCGTCCGCTTGGACTGTTTGGCCGCACTCTCCGAAATGGCGCTCCAGCGGCGCAGCTTCGCCTCCGCTTTTTTCTCGTCCAGCCTTACCACCGACCGTCTGGTCGCCACCGGTACAATCCTAAACGCGCCGAGCTCCACCGTTTTCTGGATGACAAACTCCATTTTGTCTCCCTTGGGAAGCCCCTGAAAAAGCACAATTCTGGCCGGAAGCTCCGTCCCATCCTCATCCCTGGAAAGAAGGGAGAGAATCACCGCTGCCTCTTCAAAAGCCTGAATCTGACAATTGTAACAGCGGGACTCCCCGTCACTGATACGAAGCTTGTCCCCCGGCTTCATTCGGAGCACGTTTCTGATATGATTTACGTCTGAACCGGTGATCCTGGCCTCCTGCTCTCCAATCTCTTGTCCGTCTACAAAAAACAAATACATCTTATTGTTTCCTCACTGTCATGGATACCCAGTCATTCTGATGCGTCACTTCCAGAAGCTCCCATGCTGGATTTGCCGCAAAGGCGGCTTTTACCTCCGTTTCCTTCGTGTTAATGATTCCTGAAGCAACAAAGATACCGCCTTTCTTTAAATATCGATCCACCTCTCCCGCCAGAAGTATGATCACCGGGGCCAGGATATTGGCCACCACCACATCATAGGTTCTGGATCCGACCTGATTCTGCAAAACCGTATCCGTGAGGATATCCCCCTCTGCCAGAAAAAACTGCTCCCCGGAAAATCCATTTCCCTCCGCATTTTCCCTGGCCACCCGAACTGCATTTTCATCCAGGTCTGTCCCAAACGCAAAGGAAGCGCCCAGCTTCAGGGCCACGATGGACAGGATTCCGCTTCCTGTCCCGATATCGAAAACCTGATCGCCCGCTTTCAGATAGCTCTGAAGCTGACGGATGCAAAGCTGAGTGGTCTCATGGGAGCCAGTCCCAAAAGCCGTCCCAGGATCGATTTCAATCATCTGCTTATCCTTATGTTCCTCCGGTATCTCTTCCCAGGTGGGCTTGATCAGGATCCCATCCACAGCAAACGGGTGAAAGTACTGTTTCCAGTTGTTGATCCAGTCCTTATCCTCCGTCTCGGACGAAGCGATCGTCCCTGCTCCCACGTTTACAAACAGTCGGAGCTTTGAAAGCTCTTCTCGGATTCCGGAAAGAAGCGCCTCATCCTCGGCCCCTTCTTCCAGATAAAAAGAAATCTTCGCCTCTCCCCGATCTGGCGGAAGCTCCGGAAGAATATCAATAAACATCCCTTTTGTCTCCGCTGCCGTCAGGGGAACCTGATCTTCAATCTCAATTCCCTCGATCCCCTGATCTTCCAGCATACTGCCGATCAGATCTACTGCTTCTGTCGTGGTATCAATGGTATATTTTTTCCATTTCATGGATGTTCCTCTTTTCCAAACCTTATTCCAAATTTTTTATTTTTTCAGATTATTTCTTGCAACTTTCCTATATATACGGTAAAATACAAATAAGTGCTTTTTTATTTTAAATTTAATCAAAAAAGGGGGTATTTTATGGAATCACGTGTCATGAAATTCTATGCAAAAGACAATCACAAGGTTGCGCTCCGCGCCATCCACGGCCATTTTGCTACCAGCCATTCCCATGTCAATTACTACATTGATGTAACCAGCTTGCGAACCAGGTGCAGCGAAGCCACGGCCATTGCCAAAACTCTGGTGGATAAGATTGTCAATACCACGGTCATTGACACCATCGTCTGTATGGACGGCTGTGAAGTGGTCGGCGCTTTTATGGCCTCTGAACTGGAAGCCCGAGACTTTGTCTCTACCAATACCCATGAGACTGTCTATGTCATCACGCCGGAATTTAACAGCAACAACCAGATGATTTTCCGGGACAATCTGGCGCCTGCCATCAAGAATAAACATGTGCTCCTGCTTCTTGCCTCCACCACCACCGGCCAGACCATCAACCGCAGTCTGGAGTGTATTCGGTACTACGGCGGCACCGTCACTGCCATCTGCTCTCTGTTCAGCGCTGTGGACGCCATTCAGGGATTCCCCGTCGTCTCAGCTTTCACCGTCAGAGATATCCCCGGCTATCAAGCATATGGATTTGAGGACTGCCCCTTCTGTAAAAACGGAGAAAAACTAGATGCTTTTGTAAACGGATACGGATATTCAAAACTATAAACAAGAACGGAAACGAGAAAATCGCTTGGTTTCTTCCATGAAAACGAGCGATTTTCTCGATCGGTGTAGTCGCCTATCTACCGTCCATTCCCGTCAACCGGATGCGATCCTTAAGACAATTCCAGTCTCGGCACTTCGATTCCCAGGTAACTGGAAAGGCAGTCCACAATAAACGCATGATCCGCCTCGTGAGGAAGGGCCGATACCGTCACAACCCCGATATTTCCCACGCCTTTCACCCGGATGGGAAAGCCGCCTCCACAGAGTACGCATTCTGTATCTGTCAGTCCATGATCCGCGAGGGTCTGTCCCTTTTCTTTTATCACATAGAAACTTTTCAGGGAGCTTCTGTCCATGAGTTTCACCGTGTTGTATTTCCGGTTCATCCAGTTCTGATTCGAGATATTGGTGCCACAGGGTCCGTACTGAAATAACGTGAACCCATTATTCAGACGAATACAGATGGCAATCGCAATTCCCTGTCGTTTTGCCTCTTCCACCATATAGCAGCCAAGCTTCCAGCCGTCGTCGTTGGTGAAGTGTTCAAACCATAAAAGTTCTTCCTGCTTGTCTAAAATTTCCAGTTTCGTCATCCTTTTATAATCCCCTTTCTGAAATATAAATGTTTCCCTTCCACTCCGTCTTTCCTACTGGTTTCATTTCATCCCTCTCCTATTCCATCAAAGGAAGCGGCAGATCGGACTCAAATACCGGAAGCTTTTCGTCCGGCTCCCAAGCCTGTCTTGCCATGGTCTGCCAGGTCTTGATGGTATAGTAAGGTTCTCCCACCCCAGGACTTTTTGGCACCAAGGCCACCACAGACAAATGTTGCTCGTCATTGATAATCACCGAGAAGGAAAAGCGGACTCCGCTCCCGTCTTTTTCCTGTGCGGCCACCCCTCCGGCCCCGTCCAGATAGGCAAGGCAGGCTTGTAAATAGCTGTCTGCCTCCGGATTTTCCCGATAAAGTTCTTCCAAACGGCCGTCCATATCCTCCAACAGAGTTTCCGCCTTATCACAGGCAGAATAATAGGCCCGGATTCTTGTAGCCAACCGGTCGTTCAGCTTTTTATCCGCATTGGCGTTCACCAGAGAAAGCATAGCGAATACCACCAGACACAAAATCACGAAAACCATAAGAATAGAAGTTGCGCCCACGCCCATACCGGAAGTACTGTTTTTATTTTTTTCCGTCTCTTTCATGAAACACTCCTTTTCCACCATCAGCTTCCATTATCAGCGTGCGGGAACCTTCCTGGGAATCTGGACGGATGCCACAAGCTCATAAACAATCCCGTTCTGATTACTGATCCGGACGGCCGCCCGTTTCAAAGAAGGCACAGAAGCGATTTCCTGTCCCGAAGCGCCGGCCGTAGGGGTATCCAGAGTGATAGAAAGCGTATAACTTCCCTCCCCGCTCTCCACCGGACGCCAGCCTTCATCATAAAGAACCTGAAAACTGTCGCCAGCTTCGTTTATCTGCCCCCCCGGGAATAATTCTGTCAGTTCCTCCAAATTTCCCGAAACGCTGTGAAATGCCTCCGCCGCACTTTCTGCCAGAGGAATGGCGCGATTCAAAGCCTCTGTTTCCTGCTCCGTCAAATGGGCTTTTACAAACAACTGAATACAAACCGCGCTTGCCAGCGAAAAGAAAAAAATCACAAATATCAATTCCAGCAAAAACAGGCTGGATCTGTGTCTCTTCTGCGACATATCTGCCTTCCTTTCGGAAATAATCAGTCAGCCGGCAGACGCCGATTTTTCTTTGTCAATCAGCTGCCAGACAACCGTTAAGCTCCTTCCGATTTCAGATGAAGGAAGAGAGAAACCGGTTCCTCCCCCTCTTCGGTTGTGGAAATCTCCAGAAGCCCTTCTTCTCTCTCCGACACAGAAAAACTTTGTACCTTCAAGAGCTGTCTCCCCGCTTCCATATCAAAGGGCAGCTCTGTTCTGGTAAAAAGCTCTGTCAGAAATCCTTCATGTTCATAAATATAAAGCGTATAGCTACCGTCCACATCCTCCGTTGTGATACGAAGGACATTCTCCTCGGCCAAAATCGACGCGCCGTTGTCGTTCTGCCGGACCTTTTCCGCCACATAAGCCAGTGCCGTTCTTCCCTCAAAGTTCTGTTCCATAGAGGAAACACTTGTTTCATAAACACCGGCTCCGATCACCACCAGACTGAAGGCCGATATGGCAAACACACAGAACAAAAGCAAGGTAAAAAGAAAATCTGTCTTTAATTTCACTTTGTACCTCCCTGTTTCATTACCACAGTCACATCCGGCATCAGGTTGGATCCAATCGGCTGATAGTCAATCCAGTATCTGTCCTCGTTCCAGGAAAGGCCATAGTGCTCCTTCAGATATTCAATGCTGGAGGGATAGTACCCCTCCGACGCGTAGCAATGGACAATCTCTCTGTAAACAGTCTGCTCCAATCCCTCCATCTCTTTCTGGGCCGTCGTATCTGAGATAGAAGAAATACCCAGAAACGCCAGATAAAGCACCGCCAGAAAGAGAACCAGCGGAAGCAGAACGCCGGGGAGGGAACGCCTTCCCCGCTTCTCACCAAAACGGTTCATGTTCGAATCCCTCCTCAGCCAATTCCGCTCATAATCCCCATAAGCGGCAGCATCACCGACAGCAAAATCATCCCTACCAGAATCGACATCACAGCTACCAGAGTCGGCTCCAGCCTGGATACTGTCCTCGAAATCCTGTCGTCCGCCTCCTGTGCATACTGTTCTGCCACCCGTTCCATCACCTGATCCAGAGAGCCGGAAAGAATCCCCACATTGATCATACGGGCGTGGAGACCGGAAAATATCCCTGCCTCCTTAAATGCCACTCCCAGTTCCATTCCCTCTGCAGTCTTTTCCCGACAGGCTTCTATCTTTTCCCGGAGCGACTGGCTGTCTGTGAGTTTACCAGAAAGCTCCAGCCCCTCGTCGGAATCCAGTCCGCTCTTTAAGGTAATCGCCATACCGTCGGCAAAACGGCTGAGAGCAGTCGCCTCATAAATACCTTTGGTAAAAGGAAGCCGGCGTCCCATAGCCGTAAGTTTCTGCTTCCCGTTTTTGGTTCTGGTCAGATATAAAACCAGGATCACCAGAACCACAGCCAGCGCCAGGATCACCAGGCTATAGCGGCCAAGCCAGGTTCCCACATTCATAATGCTTCTGGATACTCCACTCATTTCTGTCCCAAGCTGTTCGTAGACCCGGCTGAAAATCGGCATGACCCGGATCACCAGAACCAGAATCACCGCCAGCATCATCCCAATCATGATACAAGGATAAGTAACTGCGCTCTTGATACTTTTTGAAAGCGCATCCTGCCTGTCATAATAGACCGCCAGGGAAGAAAAAACTTCGTCCAGCCTTCCGGCCCGCTCTCCGATTTCCGTCAGATTCAGGAAATACTGCGGAAATACTCCTGTCTTTACCAACGCGCCATGAAGATTTCCCGTCATTTCCAATTCTTCATAAGCCTCTTCAAGAATGGCCCGCCCCTCTGCATCTGCCAGGCTTTCTTTCAAGATGGAGATCCCTTCCAGCGAGGAAATCCCTGCCGTAAGCATCATTGCCATCTGCTCGCAGAAAGAAGCCAGTTCCTTATCTTTTAACGGCTTTCTGGATATCTGTCCCATAACATCCCCCTAATAGATATATTTCACCTGATAATTGTCTCCCTCACTGATAAAATCTCGGAGAGAATCGCTGCTTGAATTTGCTGCGAAAGTCGGATCCATCAACTGCCACTGCGAACCGTCAAACTGGATAATCCCATTGACCCAGCCCACTCCGTCGATGTGCGTGCTGATCCAGGCGTGATAGACATCCCCCGCATATCCGATTTCCATACGGGTCGGTATCCGCTGGGTGCGGAGCATGGTAGCCATAACTGCCGCATAATCAAAACAGATGCCAGTTCCAGAGTCCAGAATTTCATCCACCACCGGCAAATAGCCGCTCTGGACATTTTGAGCTTTCTCCGTATCATAAGTAATGTTTTCCGTAATATAAGTAAACACTCTGGTAACCGCATCCAGATCATCCACGGCTCCCTTTACCAGCTCGGAACCCAAAGCCACTGTTTTGTCCTCCGGCGCAAAGTTCACATACTGGTTGGGATAGAGATAGGGTGAAAATTCATCCTTAATCACCACAGATACTGTTTCGTGAAGCACATTGACATAGTCTCCCTTGCCCGGCCTCTGCTCCCAGACAGAAATCTCATAATCTCCGTCTCCCCCTGTCAGCGGAAAAACATCATATCCCTCTCTCATCGTATAGGTATAAGTGACATCCTCCGGCGTCTTAATCTGCAGTTTGACTTTCTGAACCTGTCCCAGATACTGCACCATCACATACCCATCTTCAAGATGGGAAGCATCTATGGACGCCTGTTCATTGCCATAAACAGTCTCCCCGGAGGCCTCCGGAACCAGAACCACCGGCTTATTGTTCCTGTTTCCGGACGCCGGAACTTCTTCAGAACTCTGTTCCGGAGATAGCTTAGCCCCGTCGTTCCCTGTCTGAACACTTCCCGCCTGATTTTTCCCCGGAGAACCGCTCGCCGGTACTCCCTCTCCCCCTAAATCCGTAGAAGAAGGTTTTGAAGAAGTGGTAGTCCCTGCTCCCCCAGATTTGGAAGAATCGGAAGAACCAGCGGAACTGCCACAGCCGCCAAGAAACAAACTTACGCCAAAAACCAAGCAAGCCAATAGACAAAATCGTTTTCGTGCCATAAAATCCCCTCGATTTATAAATTACAATTTTTTGGAAAGCATATCCCGATTAGACGCATATCTGAGCGCCGTATCGGATGTAATCTTTCCACTCTTATAGAGCTTTAAAAGGCTTGAATCCATGGAGAACATATCTCCGCCTCCGGCGGCATAGACCATACCGTCAATCTGGTGGAACTTACTCTCTCTAATAATGTTACGAATAGCCGGGGTCACTGTCATCCGTTCAAAAACCGGAACCTGTTTTCCCTCTACAGTCGGAACAAGCTGCTGAGATACCACCGAGCGCAATACTGTGGCAAGCTGTACGGCAATCTGGCGCTGCTGCTCCGGTGGAAATACATCGATAATCCTGTCTATGGTATTGGCCGCGCCAATGGTATGAAGGGTGGATAACACCAGATGACCGGTTTCCGCCGCCGTCATCGCCACCTGAATGGTCTCATAGTCTCTCATCTCTCCAAGAAGAATCGCATCCGGACTCTGTCTGAGAGCCGCCCGCAGGGCAGAGAGATAACTTCCTGTATCAAGCCCTACTTCTCTCTGACTCACAATACTCTTCTTATGAGAATGCAGATACTCCAGCGGATCCTCCAGGGTAATGATATGGCCCTCCCTGGTTTCATTGATCCGGTCAATGATAGAAGCCAGAGTCGTGGACTTTCCACTTCCGGCAGGGCCGGTCACCAGGACCAGTCCCTTGGAATAATCAGAAAGCGCCAAGACCTCCGGCCCGATTCCAATTTCCGAAGGTTTCGGAAGTTCAAAGGTAATGACCCGTACCACTGCCGCCAAGCTGCCTCTCTGACGATATACGCTGACCCGGAACCTGGATACGCCCCGGATTGCAAAAGAAAAGTCATCGTCCCCAGTATCTGTGAGATGTTTGATATCTCTGTGTCCTTCCAGCTCATAAATCTTTTCGATAAATTCTTTTGCGTCCGCTGGAAGAATTTTCGTATCCGTCAATTCCTGCAAAACGCCGTTCACCTTTATAGATAAAGGGCGCCCGACTACAATAAAGATATCTGACGCCCCCTGCTGTGTCGCCTCTGTCAAATACTTGATGACATCCATTCCTGTTTCCCACCTTATTCTTTTTCTTCCATCCATTACACAAATTTCCATCCTTATTATATACAACAAAGAAAAAACTGTCAATTCCGGGAACAGAGAACTGGTCAATTTCCATCCAAGCTTTCACGTCTCATTTCTAAGAATCTCCTCACAAAATCCCAAGCTCTCCATACTTGAAAAATGTGGAAGCCCGTGCTAAAATAATCTGGGCGGTAAAAAAAAAGAAAATGCCCGGCGGTGTCGAAACCAAACATCCGCAAATCTGAATTTTGATTTTTGTGGGGGAGTCGTTTGTCATGAAATTTCTCGTAAACCGAAAACTTGCTACGCGTATCAGCATTATCACCACAGTCATTACCTGTACGGGTATGCTCTTACTTTGGTTTATCGTATCCAGTCGTGTTGCATCTATGGTGGAAGGCAATATCACCAACCAGATGATCGATGCTGTGGAATCCAGAGCTTCTATTATAAATGATTATGTAGCTTCTGCAGAAGAATATATGGCGGCCTTTGCTCTGGGCAGTGAAGTCCGCGAGCTCCTTTTAAATCCGGAAGATCCTGATCTGCTTCAAAAGGGACAACAATATACGGAAGATTTTGCCGCAGTAAAAGGGATCTTTGAGGGCCTCTATATCAGTACCCCTGATACTTATGTTCTGACTCATACTTCCCAGGAGGCAATTGGAATAACCACCAGAAGCGGAGACTCTCTGGAAACATTTCGTAATACCATCCTGGCCAAACCGCAGCTAACCAATCTGGGAATCATGAAGTCTCCGGGAACTGGAAGTATGATTCTCTCCATGTACTATCCTCTTTTTGAAGGCTCTGATTGTATTGGCTATGTGGGTGCCGGCGTTTATGCCAGCCGCCTGATGGACGCCCTTTTGAATTTGAATCTCAAGGGGTTGCCCAACAGTGAATACGTATTCCTGAATGTGGAAACCGGTACATACCTGTATCACTCAGATGAATCCTTGCTGAACACAGAAACCACAGACGGCGGCTATCAGGAGATCTTACAGCGGATCAAAACAGACGGGGATACTCAGGCCGGTACTTATTCCTATCAGGATGAAAACGGGACAAAACAACTGGTGGTCTACAAATATCTGAAAGATCGAAACTGGGTATTTATGGTCCGCGACAACGCCTCAGAAGTCTATGGGGAAGTATTGACAGTACGTATTACGGTGGGGATTTTATGCGCAGTTGTGACGGCAGTTATTATACTTGTCACCTTGTTCATCCTCCACCGGGAAGGCAGAGAGCTCATGTCCATGGAAAGTGCTATCCGGCGCCTCGGCAATCTAGAGCTTTCCGTTGACCGGAGTTTGGAATCTTTTTACGGCAGGACAGATGAAGTCGGTATGATCGCGCAAACGATCCATCATGTCTGCGACTGCCTGAGAAAAACCATTGAGGACGTCGGGCGGATTCTGGGCGAGATGGCCGACGGCAATATTGCTGTGGATGTCACCCAGAATGAGGATTACTATATCGGTGATTTTAAAGTTCTGGCTGAGAGTTTGAAAAGCATCCGCACCCATCTTATGAATGTCATGTCTGATATCACGGACATCGCACACCAGGTGGAAAGCAGCGCAAATCAGATGTCTGAAGGCGCCCAGGCTCTGTCTCAGGGAACTATGCAGCAAAAAGTTTCTGTCAATGGTCTGGTATCCAACATTACAGATATCACAGAGCAGATTCAGACCAGTACTGTACGCTGTGGCAACGCCAGTGATCTGGTTGCCAAAGCTACAGGCTATGCCACTGAGGCCGATAAGAAAATGGAACTTTTGATTTCTGCCACGACAAACCTCGACGAGTCCTCCGCCCAGATTGGCAGTATCATAAAAACGATCGAAGATATCGCTTTCCAGACAAATATTCTTGCATTAAATGCCGCGATTGAAGCTGCCAGAGCCGGTACTGCCGGAAAGGGATTCTCTGTGGTGGCTGATGAGGTAGGAAATCTTGCTTCCAGATCCGCCGAAGCGGCGAAAAGCACTGGTACTCTGATAGGCCGTTCCCTTCAGGATGTAAAAACAGGTACGGAATCCACGAATCTCGCTATTTCTGCGGTACAGCTTATCAATGAATGCATCCGTTCCATCAAAGTTCTGATGGATGATATTTCATTCGCCAGTGTCCAGCAGTCGGAAATGATTGTCTCTGTAGAAAACAGAATCAAGGAAGTATCTAAAGTTATACAGGCAAACTCTTCTGCTGCTGAAGAAAGTGCGGCAGTCTCCAATGAGTTGTCCAATCAGGCCCAGACTCTGAACCGTCTGATCAGCCAGTTCCGTATCAAATAAAAGTCCGGCGCCCCCAAGACAAAGGGGGCGCCGAAAAATATGCCCAAAAAAGCCAAGGATATTCCCCTGGCTTTTATAATGGTCTTAAATTTTGCTGTGTTGGCAAAACAGTTTCAAAGCAAAACTTATTCATATACTCTATATGGCTATAGACTTTCTAGGGAAAAATCCACTCTCTTTTACACAGGCAGACTATCCTCCACACATAACGCCCCATACCCCGCGTATGTCAAGTTAATGTCACAAACTTTTTTCACTTTTTTTGAGAGAAAATCGCTGAAACCCGCATAACTTCGTGGGGCGTATGGTTCGCTAATGCTAAGTTGGAGCAAAATTGACGGTGAATTAGTGTCAAATTGGAATGCCAAACAAAACACTATTCTGTCAAAATGTTAATATCCACGCTCCGAATATCCATCGCTACCATCTCGTAACTTTTCCTTTAATAACCTACATTTTACTAATTATTTAAATGTTTACGGGATATCACACTTTCTAATAAACATAGCGCCCAAAACTTCATATTCAAAAATCTTCTACCGCTATTTTAAATATTCTTTATTTATCCTTACTCATAAACTCACTATATGTACATATATTTTCGACTCCAAATAACTTTTTCAAATATATCATAAAATCGCCTTCTACAGGGACAGTTA
>JAAWAV010000051.1 GCA_022792335.1 Lachnospiraceae bacterium | reverse complement strand
AGAACAGGCCGGTAATCTTTCCGTTCTCGTCCACGTCAATCTTCTCGGCTGCCGGTACCTTGGGCAGGCCGGGCATGGTCATGATTTCTCCAGTCAGAGCCACGATGAAGCCTGCTCCAGCGGAAATCTTCAGATTCCGTACCGTCACCTCAAAGTCTGTCGGAGCGCCAAGCTTATTCTGATCATCCGTTAAGCTGTACTGAGTCTTGGCCACGCAGATGGGGCAGTTTCCATAGCCCAGAGCCTCCAGCTCTTTTGCCTGCTTCTGAGCGTTCGCTGTCAGAACGACTCTCTTCCCTCCGTAGATCTTCTGTACGATCTGGTTTAACTTATCCTCGATGGAGCCTTCCAGTTCATAGGAGAAGTTGAAGTTGTTCGGCTCTTCCACCAGACGGATCACTTCTTCCGCCAGCTTCACGCCGCCTTCGCCGCCCTTTGCCCATACCTCAGACAGGGCCACATTGACGCCGAGCTCTTTGCACTTCGCTTCCACCAGGTCAAGTTCTGCCTTGGTGTCTGTCGGGAATGCGTTGATGGCCACCACGCAGGGCAGTCCGTATACGTTCTTGATGTTGCTCACATGCTTCAGAAGGTTGGGCATACCCTTCTCCAGAGCTTCCAGGTTTTCGTTATTCAGATCTGCCTTGGGAACGCCGCCGTTGTACTTGAGCGCCCTCACGGTCGCTACGATTACCACTGCGCTGGGACGAAGTCCGGACATCCGGCACTTGATATCCAGGAATTTCTCTGCGCCAAGGTCTGCGCCAAAGCCTGCCTCTGTGATGGCGTAGTCCGCCAGCTTCAGCGCCATCTTGGTAGCGGTCACGGAGTTGCAGCCATGAGCGATGTTGGCGAAGGGGCCGCCATGTACGATGGCCGGTACATGCTCCAGAGTCTGTACCAGATTGGGCTTTAAGGCGTCCTTCAAAAGAGCCGTCATGGCGCCTTCTGCGTGAAGGTCATGAGCCGTCACCGGCTTCTGCTCGGAAACCTTTCCGTAAGTATAGCCGACGATGATGCGGCCAAGTCTTGCCTTCAAATCGTTGATATCGCTGGCCAGGCAGAGCACCGCCATAATCTCAGAAGCTACGGTGATATCATAGCCGTCCTCTCTGGGCGTTCCGTTGGTCCGTCCGCCAAGGCCGTCCACCACGTTTCTGAGCTGTCTGTCGTTCATATCCACACACCGTCTCCAGGTGATCTTTCTGGGGTCGATGTTCAGAGCGTTGCCCTGGAAGATATGGTTGTCAATCATAGCTGCCAACAGGTTGTTCGCCGCGCCGATGGCATGGAAGTCGCCGGTGAAATGAAGGTTGATATCTTCCATGGGAACGACCTGAGCATAGCCGCCGCCTGCCGCGCCGCCCTTTACGCCAAAGACCGGGCCAAGGGAGGGCTCGCGGAGCGCAACCATGACATTCTTGCCCAGCTTCTGAAGGCCGTCTGCCAGACCTACTGTGGTCGTGGTCTTTCCTTCTCCTGCAGGAGTCGGGTTGATTGCTGTCACTAAAACCAGCTTGCCGTTCTCTTTGTCAGATTCTTTTAATAAATTGTAGTCAATTTTGGCTTTGTACTTTCCATACTGCTCCAGATACTTCTCGTCGATGCCGGCTTTCCCAGCAATCTCCGTGATCGGAGACATGGTGCTTTCCTGTGCAATCTCGATGTCAGTTTTGAATCCCATAATGTTATCCTCCTTGAAAAATAAGTATCCTGCCTTTTTTCTCCTGTTTCCAGCTCTGTCCTCCGCTCTGGCTCTACGCTTACCTCTATCCTCAGGCAAGGGATAGCATAACTGGTATCTGCCTTTCCCTTCAGACTTCCCTTTCGTCTCAGATAAGAAAAAAGGCAGCATTCATAAAATGAAATGCTGCCCAGACGGTCGGCTTTTTATTGTCCCGATTCCACTGTGGTACTCCACAATTATCCGTCAGTCCTCGGAACCTCTTACTGATGGATCTATCATAACCTGTTATCTGAAATTTGTCAATCGCAAGTTTCTTTTATTTTTATTTCCTTAAAATTTGAAACACTCTCGCTCTCTCCCTTTTCGGAGTTTCGTATCTTCTTTTCTGAACTACAGAAAAGACAGGAAGAAAATCGGTTCTTCCCTCCAAGAAACTCTTAAAAAGCGCGTTTCGAGGAGGAAAGAACCGATTTTTTCGTATCCTTTCAAAGCAAAGACACGAAAACTCTGAAAAACTTTAATATGCTTTTCCCCAGTAAACCAATGTTTTTGCCGGTCTCCCACAAACCGGACACACCTCTCCCAGGGACTCGTCCGTAAACGGCATACAACGAGAGGTCGCCGTAGTGTCCTCTTTGATTTTCAGTTCACAGGCTTCATCGCCACACCACATCATTTTCACAAAACCGGGCTTTTCTGCCACTGTCTGCTTAAATTCCTCATAAGTCTCTGCCGAATAAGTATGCATTTCCAGATGTTCCTTTGCTCTGGCGAACATATCGCTCTGGATCGTTTCCAGAATCTGCAATGCCCTCTCTCCCAGCTCATCCAGAGACACCACCAGCTTTTCTCTGGTATCCCGGCGTACAATCACCGCCTGGTTCTGTTCCATATCCTTGGGGCCAATTTCCACACGGATGGGGATTCCCCGCATCTCCTGCTCGCTGAACTTCCAGCCAGGACTCTTGTCAGAGCCATCCAGCTTGGCGCGGATTCCGGCTGCTTTTAACATGTCGCAAAGTTCAGAGGCCTTTTCCATGACCCCTTCCTTTCTCTGGGAAATAGGAATTACCATGGCCTGAACAGGCGCAATCCTGGGAGGCAGCTTTAGTCCGCTGTCATCGCCATGCACCATAATTAACGCGCCGATGATACGTGTGGACAATCCCCATGAAGTCTGATGAACATACTGAAGTTGATTCTCCTTGTCAGAATACTGAATCTCAAACGCTCTGGCAAATCCGTCTCCAAAATTGTGACTGGTACCGGACTGTAACGCCTTCCCGTCATGCATCAGCGCTTCTATCGTATAAGTGGAATGAGCTCCCGCAAATTTCTCCTTATCCGTCTTTTTTCCCTTCACCACAGGAATCGCCAGAATCTCCTCGCAGAAATCCGCATACACATTCAGCATCTGAATGGTCCTCTCCTCAGCTTCTTCGGCTGTGGCGTGGGCCGTATGCCCCTCTTGCCACAGAAACTCTGCAGAACGAAGGAACGGACGAGTGGTCTTTTCCCATCGCACCACGGAACACCACTGATTATAAAGCTTCGGCAGATCCCTGTGAGACTGTATAATCCTGGAATAAAAATCGCAGAACAGCGTCTCTGAGGTGGGGCGCACACAGAGACGCTCCTGAAGCGTTTCCAGGCCGCCCTGGGTCACCCAGGCCACCTCCGGCGCAAACCCCTCCACATGATCCTTTTCTTTCTGAAGCAGACTCTCCGGAATAAACATGGGCATATATACGTTTTCCACGCCGGTTTCTTTGAAACGCCGGTCCAGTTCTTTCTGGATATTCTCCCAGATGGCATATCCGTCAGGACGAATAATCATACAGCCTTTCACATTGGAATATTCCACCAGTTCCGCTTTCTTTACCACATCCGTATACCACTGGGCAAAATCCTCATTCATCGAAGTAATGGATTCCACCAGTTTCTTTTCCTTCGCCATACTACTTGCTCTCCTTTCGGCCTTTTCTTACTCAGGCCTCTCCTGTTTTTTCAAATATCAGCGTAACTCCGTCCAGTTCCATACGCAGCCGACCTGAAGAATCGATTCGTACTTCCTGGGCGTCTCCTTCAACTTCCAGATAATAGACACCGTTTTCTGCCCCGTCCTTGATCCAGGTTCCGTCCCCGATCTCTCCCAACAGTTCAAGATGGAGAGCCCCCGACGGCTGGCAGTCAAGCACCATATTGGCACCTGGCATTCCTGCATATCCCAGAAACTGATCCATAGAAATATCAAGACCTCCGCTCGACACCATACTCCCATGCCATATCCCGACGATGGCCGCCTGTGCATTCTCCCGCTCACTCTTCTCAAGCTGGCGCTGCACATATTCCTCCCGTTTTTCCCGAAGCGTCTGTTCAACCTCCGGATAATCTCCGTCAAGGGTCCGCAGAGCGCTGTCAAAGATCAAAATAGCCGCCTCATAATTTTCGTCGTTTCCGAGGGCTACTTCTGCTTTTGTCAGAATATCCTGTTTATATTTTTCGCTGTAATCTCTAAAGGCTGTTTCCAGTTTTTCATTTCCAGGATTCTCCAAAGTCCCTTCCCGGACTACATCCATTGCCTCAAAATAGTTTTTCTGCGCAGCATAAGTTTTCGCCTGCTCCAGAATGGACATAATTCCATATTCTTCCCTGGCCTCTTCAATCTCTCCCTTGCGGCTGCTCAGTTCTATATCGCCTGGAAGAACTTCAAGACCCTCTTCCACAATGGCAATCGCCGATTCATAATCCCTGACTTCCTCATATGCCCCGGCTTCTTCTAAAAGCTTTTCTTTATACTTTGTTTTTGCTGTTTCCAGTTTCTCCCGGGCAGTATCATAATTGGCGTCATGTTCCACCACTTCTCCGTACAGTCTAATGGCGTCCTCATACTCTTCCCGCTGCATATGCTGTTCAGCCTCTTCAAAGGCCGACCTGGAATCACCAAGTTCCCGGACAAACTCCAGTGTATCTCTTACATAATCATCGTCCCAGAAATCCTCTATAGCCTTAAGATGACGCTTCACGGTCGGATAGTCCATGCTTCCGGCAATAAACGCTTCTTTTAACTCCTCCACCGTCTCCTGGAAAATCTCATGTGCTTTTTCTATTTTCTTTTCATTCCCCTTAAACTGCTCCTCATACAAGTTTGAGACAGCCGCCCAGTCTCTGTTTTCGATATGATCCTTCAGCTTATTTTCTGGACTGAAAAGCAAAAATAACATAATGACAACAGCCACAAGAAGTAGTGCAACCACAGATGACAGAGCAATGATCCATACTTTTTTCTTATTTTTCTCCGGCTTCTCTTTTCTCTGCCCTTCTCCATATGCAGGCGGCTCCCCATACTGCTGCCAACCAGGTCCCCTCTCTCCCTGACCATATGGAAACCCTCCATGAGGACTCTGGCCACCTCCGTATCGATTTCCCTCCTCGGCATTCTTGCCATAAAAGGCTTTTCTGTCCTCTCCTGTAAACGCTCTGGACTGAGCTGCTTCCGGCATTTCCAAAATCAGCTCATCCTCCATATTTTTCATAATTCTTTTTTCCAGATCAGAAAGGTTCGCGCCATCTTCCTGCAAGGGCACTGTCAAATCCAGCTCTTCCCCTCTCCCAGGATCCGGCCCCCGTCCCGTTTCCAAAATCACTTCCCCGGTCGCTTCTTCCAAAACCGGTTTCTCCTTTCGTCCGGAACTCTCTGCCGTCTCCTCTAAAGCGGATTCGTTTTCGGCGCTCATATCCTTTTCCAGAATGAGGTCCTTTTTCGCGCTCAGCTCTCCTTCTGGAATGGATTCGTTTTCAGCACCAAGCTCTTTTTCTGGAACAGGGTCTTTTTCAGCAGTCGCCTCCTCTGAAGCTGATTTTTCTACAGCGAAAGGCTCTCTCTCCGGAATGTTTTCCCCGGCAGGTATCCGGGATTCTTCTTTCGCAGTCAGGTTCTCTTTCGGAGTTTCTTTTTCCAAACCAAAGGCCTCGGCTGTCTCCAGGTTTTGCCCTTCCTCCTCTATTTCCTGATATACAGGAGTCCCGCAGTTATCACAAAACCGATCTTCCTCCCCCAGCTTTTTCCCGCAATTACAGCAATACATAATCCCGGCTCCTTTCCGCTCTCAGTGCCGTTTTTCTCTTTATTTATTAGTAGTATACTCCAGACTCTTTCCGACTGTCAAACAGATTAAAACTACTGAAGATTAGGAAAGCCTATAAATACATAAACTCCTGTATCTATAGGCTCTTTCTTTATAAAAATAAATCCGCACATCCTGCGTCGAAAAACGCACCACAAACGTTACCTCTACAGCCAGCTCGGCCCAGGCGACCTCACGGCACACAGAGGATCCTGCTTAGTGCTGCTCCATTCCTGGCCTGACACGGTTCACAGGGCTCTGTTGCGTAAGACCCAGACTTCAACGCCGCTTATAAAGGGCAGCTTCGCAGTTTGTAATCCTCGGCAGGATATCACCCCTGCTATAGCGGATTGCAGGTACAGGACACCGCTAACTCCCCGGCTGTGCGGAAACTTTATAACAAAGTCATACTTATACAGTATACTCTCCAAATACTTGTTTGTCAAATGCTTTCGGCGTCGGAAATCCCGGTTGTGCTTACCCCAGATAATTTACTGCAAGAATGGCTGTTCCCAGGACAGCCAGAACCACTCCAGTCGCCCGATTTAAGGTAATAGCGCTGGCCTTGTTCGCAAACAAGGCGGCAATTCTCGCCCATAAAAGAGTCGATAACACACAGAAAGTCAGGCACCAAAGGTCCGGCATTCCCCCGATTGTAAAGTGACTGATCGCTCCTGTAAAAGCAGTAAATGTCATAATAAATACACTGGTCCCGACTGCCGTTTTCAGTTCATAGCCCAGAATGCTGGTCAGTAGAAGCAACATCATCATACCTCCGCCTGCACCAATAAAACCGCAAATAAAACCGATGGCCATACCGCCAAGAACAGACTGTATGATCCGTTTTTTTCCATCCACATTTGCCATAGACTCTCTGGTAGTCATCACTGGCTTTATAATAAATTTAATTCCGAGCAGCAAGGTCATAAATACGGAAAAGCTTCCCATCGTAGTGTTGGGAACCATGCTGGCAATCCAGCTTCCGCAAAGCGTAAATAAGAGAACCATAACCATCATTACCAGGCCATTGCGAATATCCAGATTCTTGTTTTTTCCATAGGTATACGCGCTTATGGCGCTGGCCAGAACATCGCTCGCCAGCGCAATGCCAACAGCCTCATAGGCCGGAAGTCCCAAAAATGTGATCAGCATGGGACTAATAACGGCGGCGGCACTCATCCCCGCAAATCCGGTGCCAAGCCCGGCTCCAATTCCTGCCACAAAGCAGATGACAAACTGAAATATGAACTCTCCCATTTTTCTTTCCCTTCTTCCGTGTATCAATCAATCCTGAAAAACACCTCTTTCAGGCTCTCCGATACTCATAAACCGCATATTCCCGGTCAAAATGATACCCCAGTTTCTCTGCCAGGCCGACAGAAAAAAGGTTCTGGGCGTCCCAGCTCGGATATAGTCCCCGATCCAGGCATTCCAGAATCAGCCCCGCACTGCAGGCATAAGCAAGCCCTTTTCTCCTATAATCCGCTCTCGTCCCTACTTCAATCTCGATGCCTCCCCGGTAACTGGAATAAGAGGAAGCCCCTGCCAGCAGTTCTCCGTCTTTCAAAATAACCATTCCAAGTCCTAGTCTCTGATACATATCATAATCTGGATAATTCCCCACAAAATCCCGGCTCCAGGTTTCTTTCAAGCATTGATGATATAGTTCCTCGTCTATCTGCTTCCGTTCAAAACCGGCAGGCAAAGAACCGGCGGCTTCTAAAAGCCGGCTTCGGTCAAAAACTTCCGGCTCCTTCTTGATGGCGTAACGAAATACCTGTTTTACTTTCGTTCCGAAGCAGGATTCCAAAAATGCTCCCCATTCTTTGGAACCGGGAACCAGAATATGAAATTCCCGTTCTGTCAGAAGAAACGCCAGTTCCTTTGTAGGCTTTCCGCCAAAAAAACTGAAATCTCCCAAAATGGCCCTGGCCGATTCCGGGGATTCCTCTCTGTCTGCATATACCTCTCCCATCACTCCCTGCAGACAGGAAACAAGCGTGGTATCTGAACAACCCGCGAACAGGCCTTCTGCCTGTCCTGGTTTTTGAAGTTTGACCATTATCTCTCCTCCTTCAAGAGTTCTTTTATCATCCGTTCTTTTTCATTGATAAATAGTTCCGTCAGCCGATAACTTTCTGTCTCTTCGTAGTTGCAAGGAGTAAGTCCTTCTCCCTCAAAAGAATAAATCTCTGCTCCCGGAACTGCCAGAAGAATCGGCGAATGTGTCGCAATTACAAACTGTGACCCCTGCTCTGCCATTTTTGCAATCTGAATAAACAGCGCAAGCTGCCTTTGCGGCGACAGCGCCGCCTCCGGTTCATCCATAATATAAAGCCCGGGCTCTGAAAAGGATTGAAAATAGGACAGAAAGCTTTCCCCATGAGACTGCTCATGAAGGGATTTTCCGCCATATCTGGCATAAAAAACTTCTTTTATCGTTCCGTCCCGGTAGTCCTCTGCCTTGGTCGCCACATTGAAAAAACTCTCCGCACGAAAAAAATATCCCCGCACAGCTCTTCGATGCCCCCGCACCACCTGAAGCGCCTCTGCCAAATCAGATGCCTCGTCAAAGGTACGAAACCGGTAATCGGCTGTGCCTCCCTCCGGATTAAAGCCGCTGGCCACAGCAATCGCCTCCATCAGTGTCGATTTCCCCGTCCCGTTTTCTCCTGCAAAAAAGGTAATATTCTTCTCAAATTCCAAGCTTTCCCAGTTTTGCAAAGCTGGAATCTCCCACAGATAGGAATCTTTTTCCACCTTTGTCCAGTCAATCCGAATGCTCTGAATAAACTGATTGTTCATCTGTCTCTGTCCTTCGTCTGCTCCTGTCTTTTCCTCTTCTACTTCTACTTATATCAGCCGATCCCGTTCTTCCAACTTCCCTTCCAGGAAATTCACCACATTGTTTGCCTCCCTCTGATTCATCTCCACAAAATTTTCCTCCGTGTAAGGGGTCGTATGAGGAGTGAGTATCACATTTTCAAGTCCAATCAGCGGAGAATCTGTACAAGGCTCTTTTAAAAACACATCCACGGCAGCTCCCCGGCGGCCGCACTCCTCCAGGTCAATGTTATCATACCCGACTCCTCTGCGCGATATCAATCGCAGATTTTTGCACTGAGACAGAACGCGTTTGTTGTATGGTTCCATTCCTACTATGACAGCCTCCGCGTTCCTTGCCGCGCGGATCACTTCTTCCTCGCTGCTTCCACTTCCAAATCCTGATTCGCTGTAATCAAAGACCTCACAGCCGCAGCTTTGCAAAAATTTCAGCGGCCGGCGACTGTAGACAGAAAAATCCCGGCCTGTTATCACCACTCACAATTCCTGTTTCAACTTTCTGCCCTCCATATTTCAGATGCCAGTTTCCATTATAACTGTTTTTCTATAGAAATACTACTGATACTTCCAAAAAGATTTTCATAAGCAAAATACAGTTTTTCTTGACAATTCACTCCTTCAGGCCTATAATACAGTTACGCCAGATGACTGTTCTTTCAAACCAGGGCTTGTACTGGTTTCGACGGGGGTTCAGAAGTTTGGGAAGCCATCCGCAGACCGTGGCTGCGTCATCAACATGGAAAACCTAAATATAAACGCAGACGAACAGTTAGCGTACGCTGCTTAATTGCAGCTGTCGGCCCTAGGCCTCTCACAGCTTAGGATCCCGGCATCGACGATGTGAGGAACTTCGCCTCTTAAGCTTTGCGGAGGTGGAAGAATGAATGAAGCTACCGAATAAGGGAGCCTGTCCCCGGGCGCCTTTATGGGGGAATCAAAAATCAGGGACTATGATGGAAGAAACCTGAATGGAAGGGCTTTCGGACAGGGGTTCGATTCCCCTCAGGTCCACTTTTCAAAAAACCCTGTATTTACGGAAAATGCTGAAAAAGCCCGTAAATACAGGGTTTTTTGATTACCTTACAGGATAGAGAATTATACGAAAACAGAGAAAATTATACCGAAATGCGGGCCTATGAAACACATTTCAATCCACTCTGCCTATACGGACAGAGGCAAAAAAATATCGAAATTTCCAAAAATCTTAAACCTCCATCTTCCTACTCTCTTTTCGGTTCATCAGATTTACTTGCCTCATTTGATAATACTATACCGTCGCTTGACAAGAGCACACACGGTCGAAAAAGGGGAAATTCAGCTCCTGCGGCGTTACTTTCACTCTGCGTACGTCCAGTACGCGTCGGTCAAGTGCCTTGCGGGGGCTGAATTTCATCCCTTTTCGACTTTTCACCCTGACCACTGACAAATCAAGCAAATATCGTGGTTCAGGGCGTGTATGTCCTTGTCAAGCGACGGTATCGATATTGATTAATACCAAACATTATTTTTTCAAAATTTTCTTCCGGCCTGGACTCGTGGGAAATTGTAGAATTATGCAGAAATGTGTGCTATGATTGAGGCGTTACCGCCTCCTAGACTGGTACGGAAGGGAGGTGTTCGACATGGAGATACTTCTATCTTTACTAATCGCTGTTGTGGCAAGTGTGATTAGCCATCTCATTTGCAAATGGTTGGACAGCGATAAGTAGTCGGTAATCAGCCTATGGTTCGGTCCACCATACAAAAACGGAATAGAATACCCCAGAGTAGCCGCTCTGGGGTATTTGTTTGTCATCCGACATGGATAACTTCTATCTTTTAGCCTACCGGCATTATAGCATATGCTGTTTTTGATTGCAAGATACATTTTTCAGGCAAAGACATCCAGCTATTCATAGGTACACCTTTCCGCTAAAAACGCCCATTTACGGTAATAGGGTTTTTTCGTAGACCGCCGCTTTGTCCCGAAAGGTGGACAACGGCAGTCCGCAGGCTTTTGCCGCAGTTGTGCAGATGATCTCACCGTTTTTCCAGTGTTGATAATTCTCATGAAAGTTTTCCGGCAGCGACAGTGGCGGTCTGCCAAATCGGATTTCCTTAGCTTTCGCCGCCGCGATACCCTCCGCTTGATGCTGGCGGATGTTACTTCGCTCATTCTCCCTCACAAAGGACAACACTTGCAGTACGATGTCGCCAGGAAGGTCCCCACCAAATCCTTATCCCGCCGGGTGCCCAGTAGCGGCATATCCAGTACCACAATGTTGATGTTTTTCTCTTTGGTCAGCACCCACCACTGATTTTGAATTTCCTTGTAGTTGCGTCCTAGTCTGTCGATGCTTTTGATGTAGAGCAAATCATTCGGCTTGAATTTTTTTACCAGCTTTTTGTACTGGGGGCGGTTGAAGTCTTTGCCGGTCAATCCGGTACTCCGCCTGTTTACTGTGAAATTAGGAATTGTCCTCATCCCTCTGTGTAGGCCAGATACCTGTCTGAGATAGCCCTCTAAATGGCCACAGAGAACCAACTCCGCATAATCAAACGGAGCGTTGTAGACAAGCCAGTCAAATTCGGAACGGGCATTGATGTTCATAACGACTTCATTCTCGAGCTCAGTACAGTCAATGGAAATCATGCTCCCGTCCGCATAACGCAGTTCGACATTACCAGTGTCGATACTGTCGCTTGACAACATCTTGTTCATAGTGAGGCCTCCGTAAAATCTTGTATTTTGTAACCAATCCTGCCTGACAGTTGCCATTCGTTTTTGATTACTGTTTTACGGATACCCACTTTTGGACCAGTGGGCATTTTAATCCTCTCTATAAGTCGTTATGCAACGCTCCCTCCATTCTCTATCTTTACGACAGATATCGCTTCCTCAGGCTCTCCACCATCTCCTGATACCGCTTTTGGCACTGCGCCTCTCTCCCTGCTTCAATATCGGACAGGCAGGGTGACAGCCATCTCCTCCAGATATCTTCATAAACTGCCGCTCTATCTTCTTCCAGATCTATACAGGTGACAATAGACGGGGCGATATTGTAATATTCCTCTACCAGCGCCTGTCCCTCCCTGGTTTTGGTCATATACCCATCCCGAAAATGCCGGAAACTCACAAGCTCATGGCAGTCGTCAGGTTTTCCGAAAGAGCTACAGACTGCCGTTGTAATAAAACACAGTTTTCCTTTCTTGAACCCGGACACCATATCTTCATAATTGCCCTTCACAATCCTGGATTTTGGATGAGCCGAAATCCACTCTTCCACCAGAATATCCGCCAGCCTTCCCCCAATCGATAGTTTCTGATCCTGTACCATGGGGATTGTATAGATGGCAAGAATCGTCTTATACTGGTCCAGCTTCAGAGAACGGGCATTTTTTGTCCGCAGAGAGGGATCGGCAGCCAGAGTATCATCGATCGCTTTCATCAGGGAAACTGCCAGTTCACGCATCAGAGTATCCCCTCTGTCCTCCGCTACCATTCCATAACGATCCACAGTTTCCAGAACAGGATAACACTGTCTTTTATAATTCTCAAAATAAGTTACATATCCTGAACGGCTGAAATGTTCCATGGCATCCGTATGGTCCAGCAAAATTTCGTGAAAATGAAGCCTTGCATAGATTTCGTTTGCTTTCGGGCTGTAAGGATCCAGTTCCAGCATCTCGTCAATCAGATCCTCCGCCTTTTCATCTCCATTTTCATATAGGTTCTGAAGGACATCCTCCAGAGGATCCTTCTCCTTTTTTTCCCGGATTACCACCAACTCTTCTTGTGTCAGTACTGCGCCACAATACATACAGGAAAATTTCGCAAGCTCCTCCGGAATACTTAATTCACCGCCACATTTGGGACATTTCCCGTTTCTGTTCACCATCTCTTTTTCTTTCCTTTTCCGTAGTTTTATGTCAAATTGTCTTTTCTTTCCCGCCTCTTTCGCTCTTCCTCAAGAGATCTCCTGCACTTTGGACTGTAAGATCACAAAACTCCTCATTGCGAAGCTCCGTATCCAGCGATACAATCCGCTTGATCTTTTCTTCCTCTGAACACTCCCGGCCAAGAACTGCAGCAATCAGTTTCTCCTTCGGCCTCTCTGTAAAAGCGAGAAGCGCCTGTTTTCTGAACGCTCTCTTGAGTGCAATCCCTCCGCAGATATCCACCGCCATGACTGCGTCCTTCCCTTGTTCCAGAATATCTTGAATATCTTTCAACACACTTCCATAACTATTTTCTGCATAGCGGGTCGTCTCAAAAAACTCGCCGGCCTGTTCCATCCGGTCAAACTCTTCCTGGGTAACAAAGTGATAGGCGTCCTTCTCCTCGTCACCTTTTGGGCCGCGGGTCGTATAGGACTTTGCCCGGACAGCGTTTCCATTTTCCATCAGCGTTTCCATAATCCTGGTCTTTCCTGAACCGGATGGTCCGATAAGGGCGATAACTCTCCCTCCGGCCTTCTCCTCCCACTGATACGCTGCCGGATTCATCAGAATATCCAGAAACGTCAGAAACTCTTCATAATTATTTACCGAAATGCAGCCTGTCATATGACGGTTCCAGGGCCTTCGCATCAGCACTGGATAGGCCGAACTGGAAGCCGAAATATTGTGACCTCCATCGTCTAAAAGCATATCCACATTCATCAGTTCTTTGCGAAAACCCATGATAATATTCTCTCCTGGCACCATGGGAAAAGCTTCCATCAGTCTGGCGGCCCGGATTCCCATCAAATGAGGCGGCAACGCCGTAATAAAAAACACCTCTGCCCGTCTGGAAAGTTCCTTTACAAATTCTGTCGCTCCCGGAAAAAGCGGCTGATTCCTGACAAAGTCCTCCCTCCGGTAATAATCCAGAAGAACATCCGTCCGTTTTCCCGTTCTTCCCCAGGACTGGATTTCCTCCACCGTCATGGGCGGCACAAAACTGTATTCCTGATTGGCCAGGGACACGGCGTACTCATTACAGGAAAAAAGAATGTCGTCCACATCCAGGCCGATTTTAAAGTATTTTTTCATGCCCTTCTCCTTCCGCTGTGAATTTTGTTATTCGTCAGTCCTCACGAAGCAAAATCAGGCTGAACCAGGTCACCACATTCCCTCCGTACAGAAACTCTATCCCATACTTCTCTGCCAAATCCGTCACCAAAATCCCATAACTCTCCACACATGGGAACATATATTCCGGACGGCGGCAAGGCGCATGCGGATAGGCGCACTGGTCACAGATGGCACAGGATTCCGTGGACAGGGCCATCACCTCAAAGCCCTGCTCTTTAAAAATTCCGCATATCTGCCTCGTAATCTCCTCATGGTCAGCCCGATAAGTCAGCGTCTCCTCCAGATTCGCGATATCCGGCACCTCGGAAAAGGTCGTAAACAAAAATCCCTCTTCATAAGAAAGACACCTCGCCTGACATTCTTCCAGCGTCCCCACGGCAGGAGGGCAGGCCCAAGAAGTGTCATACCTGGGACATTCCGTTTCACAAATATACCGCACTCGTTCTGAAAATTCAAGCTCCTCCATCCGAATATAGGCGTACTGGGCAAGGGGAAACTCCTGAAGCAGCTTTTCAATCTGTGTTTTCTTCTTATCTATCATGTTTTCCACACTTCCCCTTTTTCAGATAATGTCCTATTTCCAGATAATATCAGCCGGTTTTCTGGGCGCGGTCCTTTTGTAATGCACTGCCGGGTAACCAAGAAGCATGCAACAAGCCAACGATTTATCAGAAATCCCAAGCCAGTCCTTCAGAGCTTGGCTCCTTTCTATAATCCTGGTCAGATAACCGCTGTAAAGAACGCCCAGTCCTTCTGCCACCGCCATATTTTCCATATTGCAGGCCGCAAGTCCTCCGTCAAAGATTTCGTCGGCCGCCACAGTCAGAAATACATCCGCCCCGAAAAACAGAGAATCCTTCTCCGGCTTCTCCTGATGTTCTCTGCAAAATTCCGCAAAACGGGCCGCCATAGCAGGAGCGGATTTCTCAAAACTTTCGAGTAGACCCGGAAGCTCTCTCCACACAAGTTCCTTCCACTGAGAAAGAGTTTCCTGCACCACATAGAACCGGCAGGCCTGTCTGTTTGCCGCCGTCGGCGTATACCGCCCCGCCTGGAGGATCTGCTCCAATTTTTCCCGCTCTACCGGCCGTTTTTGATAGCTCCGGATACTCCGTCTGAACTTCACCGCGTGTAGATAATTCTCTGGCTTCACACAAAAGCTCTCTTTCCCATATTCCTCCACATCTGCCATGTCCCAGGCCGGAAGAGATACTGCTCCTTCCGGGCAAACCGCCACACAGTGGCCACAGCCAATGCACCGTCCTCCTGCCACTGCCGTTTCTCCCTCCAGATAAAGGTTCCCAAGAAGGCAGTCCTCCACACAGGCGCCGCAACCGATACACTTTTCTCTGTTGATTTCAATCATTCCTTACTCTCTCCTCTATCTTCTCATAAAGTTCTAGAGTCTTTTCTCTGTCCCTTTCATTGACCGCCACCACGCCGTCCGCTGTTTTTATCACCACATACTCGCTGCAACGATTATTTCCATAGAGCGTATAATTTCCATTTTCTCCTGCCGCTTCGTCGTTTCTTTATTCTCAGACAATCTTCTTGCCTCCCTGCCACTTTTTTGCTATGTCGTCTCTTTCTCAAATTTTTCTTTTAGTTATCATTGTATCGGGGTCCCTGTCTGATGTCAAGAGGCTTGGAAACTTCTACAATCCTTATGTCAAAAGCCGGAAATCCAAATGGACTTCCGGCTTGGCCTTCTTTTTATTTGATTTTTATTTTGCCGGCTTAGGATTGGAATTTCCTACCTGTGCGCGCTTCTCGTCGTCAAGAGTCGCCCGGTACAGTTCATACCATTCTTCTCTGCTGATCTCCACATTGGAAGCTGTGCAGATATCTTTTAACCGTTCTTTGTTGGTTGTCCCGATGAGAGGCTGAATCTTGGCCGGATGACGTAAAATCCATGCAATGGCAATGGCGGAAGGAGAGGCTTTCTTCTCCTCGCTCATCCTGTTCACCACTGAATTGAGAATCGGATACTGATCGTCATTCATAAAGACGCCGCCGTAGAAACGCACCTGGAACGGAGACCAGGCCTGAGCTGTCATCTTCTTCATCCTCATGTAGGTCAGAACACCGCCGTTTCGATCCACATTATCCAGTTCATTTAACTGAACTGAAGCCGTAGGATCAACCAGTTCCGTATGGGCCACGGAAAGCTGCATCTGATTGATGATCAGCCTCTGATTCAGGCATGACTGAAGGAAGGCCAGATCCATGGTTTTGAAGTTGCTGACGCCAAAGTAGCGAACCTTTCCGGCGGACTGCAGAAGGTCAAAAGCTTCCGCTACTTCTTCCGGTTCGATGAGCGTATCGGCCCGATGCAGGAGGAAGGTATCCAGATGGTCAACTTTCAGCCGCTTCATACTGTTTTCCACAGACTCAATGATATGCTTCTTGCTTGTGTCAATATACAGCGTTTTTTCCGTATCACGGATCAGAGCGCATTTAGACTGAATCAAAATTTTCTCCCGAAGTCCCGGATTCCGCTCTAAAATCCTTCCGAAATACTCTTCCGAAGCGCCCGCTCCATATACGTCCGCATGATCGAAGAAATTGATTCCTTCGTCCACCGCCGTTAAAACCAGCTTCTCCGCATCCTCAAAGGGAATCCTGCAGTCCCTCATACAGCCAAGAGCCATCTCGGAAGATTCCAAAACGCCGCCAATCATAATATGTTTCATTATCCCATCCTCCTTGCTATTTAGATTGATTTCAGTATAACATATATTTTTCCATTTTCCCATACGGTATATTGCTCATTGACGGGCCGTATAAAACTCTTTATAATGGGGATATCGCGCCCGCCACAGGCTGTGGGCCATTCGTTTGAAAGGATTGTTTGTTATGTGGACTGCAGATCACTGGAAAGATTATGAAATCATAGATACCTCCAAAGGAGAAAAGTTAGAGCGGTGGAGAGATTACCTGTTAGTTCGTCCCGACCCCCAGGTTATCTGGGACACCCCGAAGCAACATGCAGGCTGGAAAAAAAGAAACGGTCACTATCACAGAAGCAGCCGCGGCGGCGGAGAATGGGAATTTTTTGATCTCCCAGAGCAGTGGTCCGTCAGCTATAAACCGCTGGAACTTACTTTTCATCTCAAACCCTTCAGTTTTAAGCATACGGGACTGTTTCCAGAGCAGGCGGTCAACTGGGAATGGTTTTCTTCCTTAATAAAGAAAGCCCATCGCCCTGTCAGGGTCTTAAATCTATTCGCCTATACCGGGGGAGCCACTCTGGCCGCCGCCCGCGCCGGAGCCCAGGTCACCCATGTGGACGCCTCCAAGGGCATGGTAACCTGGGCAAGAGAAAATGCCAGGGCTTCCGGTCTTGCTGAAGCTCCTATCCGCTGGATCACTGACGACTGTGTCAAATTTGTGGCCAGAGAAATCCGTCGCGGAAACCATTACGACGGTATCATCATGGATCCCCCTTCCTATGGCCGCGGGCCGAAAGGAGAAATCTGGAAGATCGAGGAAAACATCTTTTCTCTGGTAACGCTTTGTGCAGAGCTCTTATCAGAGGAGCCTCTCTTTTTCCTGATCAACTCCTATACCACTGGATTGGCTCCCGCTGTTCTTTCCTATATGCTCGGAGTTACCCTGAAAAAACAGGGAGGACGCATTGCCTCCGGCGAGGTGGGACTTCCTGTTACCAGGACCGGGCTTGTCCTTCCCTGCGGTGCCTCTGGGCGATGGGAGCGGTAAAACTGTTTCTCCTACCACTTGTTACGTACTTTTTCGGCGAATCCCAACAGATGATTGACCGGGAGCCTGGTCCCATCGTCAAGGACTGCTTTCCCGTCAAAATAACCGAACACCTGATGCTGGTCGCTCAGGATAATCCCTGCCGAAGTGTAAGCCTTCCGATCCAGGATCGGCGTAAAAGAAAGCTCCAGCCTGCCGTCGGAGGAGGTGAACGTCCATGGCTTCAGGTAGTCCGGTTTTCCCCTGTCCTCACCGGGAATCAAAAACCGGACCTCCTCCAGCTTGTGGGATTTTCCGGCATAAAACAGCATATTCTCTGTGGCCGCCGAAGTGTCGCCAAATCCATAGCCCAGATTAAACCCAAAGGTTTCTCCGTCGCAAAGCCCCATGGCTGCGCTCCAGTACCAGGTATTCTCATAAGTCCAGACGCCTCTGCCCCAGTCCAGAAGGGCGAAGCTGTTTTCTTCTCTAAACTCATAAGTATGTCCGGCATATTCTACTTTTCCGCTGGCTCTCATCCCAATGATCTTTTGGTTGTAATAAAAGGCTGTCCTTTTTTCCGGAAAGGGCGTGGCAATGACCATACTGTCTTTTGGCTCTTTTGTCAGTTCAAAATGAATGCGGATGGGCAAGCCATGTTCAAATCTTCGGAGTTCTCCGTCCAAAATCCGTTTGCCGTCTTTATGACAGAATGACATCTTCCCATTTTTTCTGGAAAGTGATACGTCCCCTGTCTTTGATGTTCCGGGGAATCCTGTTTTTCCCAAAGGAAAGAGTGTCATGGGGCTGGCCGTATGCTCTGTCCTCTTTTTAAAATCCAAAAAGGAGACGCTGACAAGTCCCATGTAGGAATTGTCGTCCAAGGTCAACGCCACTCCATACCTATCATTATAAATTAGATAGTAATCCCACTCTTTGATTCGAAGGAATCCGCCCTTTATCTGGTTCCTGTCATACTCCTTCACCAGCGATGTAGCATACCCCGCCTGGCAAAGCTCTCCCCGCTCATTTAAAAGCGGACCTGCCGAAAGTTTCACCTGTTTTTTCATAAAAGTCCTCCTCCAATCTGCCACTCCCAAACTTCTCTTGTCTCACCGGCCCGCACAGTCACATTTAAATGTGACACCAGGCCTGTAACTGTGTTATACTGGTACTGTCAATGGACGATTCCTGCGGCCAGAAACATCGATATCCTATCAATCAGTCATATAGTCAAAGAAAGGAGTACTGATGAGTCCTGTCAGAACAGCATTGATTACAGGCGCTTCCCGTGGTATCGGAAAAGCGATTGCCCTTCGTCTTGCAAAAGAAAGTTTCCGCCTCGTTATCTGTGCCAGAAACGAAGCGCCGCTCCTGAATACAAAAAAGGAGCTTCTTGCACTTGGCGTCCCCTGTCTGGCCGTCGTCGCCGATGTGTCGGATCCCTCTGCCTGTCGGAGGCTTTTTGACGAAGCTCACTCTACTTTTGGCGCCGTCAATGTTCTGGTGAATAATGCCGGCGTCTCCCAGATCGGGCTTTTGCAGGATATGAATGACACTCAGTGGAATGCCCTCATCGCCACTAATCTGTCCTCTGTTTTCTACTGCTGTCGCCTGGCGATTCCTTCCATGATCTCTGCTAAAAACGGAAAAATTTTAAATATCTCTTCCGTCTGGGGAAGTGCCGGAGCCTCCTGTGAGGCCGCTTACTCCGCTTCCAAAGGAGGGGTCAACGCCCTCACAAAAGCGCTGGCCAAAGAACTGGCCCCTTCCGGTATCCAGGTCAACGCCCTGGCCTATGGCGCCATCGACACGGATATGAACCGTTTTCTCTCTGAAGAAGAACGAAACGCCTTAATCAGCGAAATCCCGACAGGGCGCCTCGGCACGGCAGAGGAAGCTGCCGAAATGGCCTGGAGCCTTCTTTCTGCCCCTGATTATCTGACGGGACAGATTGTCACCATGGACGGCGGATGGATATAACCAGCAAAGTCTTTGTCATTCTGCAAACAAAAGAATTTCTCCACGGTTATCGGCAAAATAAGGGGTCCCGAGGGTTTCTATCACTGCTTTTCCATTTGTGGCTTCTGTGAACCGTTTTACAAATGCATCCGCTTTATCCTCCGGAAGGAGCACTCTGGCTGTCACCTGATCCGTATATTCCGTATCCAGAATAGGAAGTTTCATCTGCCCGGCAAGATACTGAAGCTTTCCAATCCCACTGTAGTCGCAGACGATAGAGACTTCCTTTCCTGGATGTTTGTCCAGAATCACACTGTTTCTGAGGCCCTCTTTGACTGCCCCGGAATAAGCCCTCACCAGACCGCCTGTTCCCAAAAGGGTCCCGCCAAAATACCTGGTCACTACCACGCATACATTGTGGATTCCCTCCCCCAAAAGCACATCCAGCATGGGGCGCCCCGCCGTTCCGCCCGGTTCTCCGTCATCGCTGCAACGGGTCAATTCATTCCCCCGCCCGATGCAAAACGCCGTGCAGTTGTGGCTGGCATTCCAGTATTTCTTTCTCATTTCTTCAATAAAAGCAGTCGCCTGCTCCTCTGTCTTTACGGGACGTACCGTAGCGATAAATCTGGATTTCTTTTCCACCAGCTCCCCTTCGCCCCCCTCATAAGCTTCCCGATAACTCTGTCTCATCTTCTCCTCCCGAACCCTTTGTCGAACCCGTTGTTATAATACCATTGTAATATAGAAGCTTCTATTCGGCAAGCCCCGGCCGAACCAAACACGCTCCATTCTCAGAATACCCCTTCCTTTCTTTCTGTTTTTTTGATATACTGAAAGTCTCTAGGAGGACTCTTTATGAATTATGGAAAATCCGGCCTGAAAAAGCAGATTCACTCCTGTTCCTCGAAATCTGCCAGGCGAAAAACCAAAGCCGGCGTCCTTATGTTCAAGGCTTTTTTAACAGGTATCCTTGCACTCATCGTACTGATCGTTTCCGCCGGTGTGGGAATGGTCCGCGGCATTTTAAACTCTGCCCCGGACTTAAGTACTTTGGATATGTCTCCCAATGCCTCTGCTACGATTATTTATGACGCGGAGGGAAATGAAATACAGACTCTTGTCATGGCAGGTTCCAACAGACAGCCTGTGGAATATTCTGAAATGCCCCAAAACCTTATCAACGCTTTTATTGCCATTGAGGACTCTAGGTTCTGGGATCACAACGGCGTCGATATCAAGGGGCTGACCCGCGCTGTTTTTCAGGGGCTTTTATCCGGCGAACTGGATCAGGGCGCCAGTACCATCACTCAGCAGCTGATCAAAAATGTCGCTTTTGGCGGCGGAATGGAAACCTCTTTCGGTTCCAAAATCAAGCGAAAATTCCAGGAGCAGTACCTGGCCATTCAGCTTGAAAAAACCATGGACAAGGAAATTATCCTACAAAACTATTTAAACACCATAAATCTGGGAGCCAATACTCTGGGGGTGCAGGCGGCTTCTGAGCGTTATTTTGGAAAAAGTGTCAGTGACTTAAGCCTCTCCGAATGTGCAGTCATAGCCGCTGTTACCAGCAACCCTACCAGATATAATCCCATCACTCATCCGGAAGAAAATGTCAAGCGGCGCGACATTGTTTTAGAGTACATGCAGGAGCAGGGCTATATTACGGAAGCAGAACTGAAAGAAGCCCAGGCAGACGAAGTATACGCCCGGATTCAGGAAGTAGATGCTGCCCGGGATAATGAATCTTCCATATATAGTTATTTTGTGGATGAAACCATTGTTCAGGTTCTGGCCGATCTGCAGAAAAAAGCAGGATACTCCGAGACAGAGGCCCGCACCATGCTCTATAGCGGCGGTCTCCGGATTTATACCACCCAGGAGCCCAGGCTGCAAAAAATCATGGACGAAGAAATCTCCGCTCCGGAAAATTACAGCCACAGTGATATCCGTTACAGTTTTACCTATCGGCTTTCCCTCACCCACTCAGACGGCACCACAGATAATTACTCAGAAAATAATATCAAGACCTGGTTGCGGGAGGCAAATGGCGGAGAAGCCGTAAAGCTGATTTATGAAACGGAAGAAGAAATCCGGCGGCTTGTGGCAGATTACAAATCCACCGTCGTGTCCAGAGGGGACAGTGTACAGGGAGAACGGCTGGACATCACCTTGCAGCCCCAGAGTTCTTGTGTTCTGATTGACCAGGAGACCGGTTATATTCTGGCTATAAGCGGCGGACGTGGAGAAAAAACAGCCAGTTTGAGCTTAAATCGGGCCACAGATACGCTACGTCAGCCCGGTTCTACCTTCAAGGTGCTGACGGCTTTCGCTCCCGCTTTAGATAGCTCCGGTTCCACGTTAGGTTCCGTCTACTATGACGCGCCTTATTCCCTGGAAAACAAGGACTTTGCCAACTGGTGGGGAAGTGGTTACGTCGGTTATGCCAATATTCGAGACGGTATCGTCTATTCCATGAATATCATTGCTTTAAAAGCTCTGATGAATACAGTCACTCCGCAAATTGGCTATCAGTATGCTCTGGACTTTGGGATTACCTCTCTGGTGGAAAGTGAAGTCAATGAAAACACAGGAGAAGTGTTTACAGACATTGGCGCGCCTTTATGCCTGGGCGGAATCACTCACGGGGTCAGCAACCTGGAGCTGACCGGCGCCTATGCGGCCATTGCCAATCAGGGAATTTATACAGAACCTGTTTACTATACAAGAATTGTGGACAGAAACGGGAAAATCATCATTGACAACCAGCCAAAGACCAGAACTGTCATCAAGGAATCCACTGCCTGGCTTTTGACCAATGCCATGGAGGGCGTCTGCCAGCAGTCTCACCTGTACAATCGTTCCGATATTATAACCAGCCCGCCAGAGACAAAAATTGATAACTTCCCGACTGCCGGGAAAAGCGGTACTACTACCAATACCAACGATATCTGGTTTGTCGGTTACACGCCTTACTATACTTTAGGGGTATGGCAAGGCTATGATGAAAATGCAACTTTAAATACGGGCAACGACGTGAGAACGATGTGGCGCAACATTATGTCCCGCTCCTGCGAGGGACTTCCGGCCAAGGAATTTCCGGCAAGGCCGAGCAACATTGAAGAGGCTTCTATTTGTCATAAATCCGGCAAGTTGGCCGTACCGGGGGTATGTGATGCAGATCCTGGTGAAAATATGATTTACACGGAATATTTCTCTCGGGGTACTGCTCCCACGGAAGTCTGTGACCACCATACAAAAGTCACTGTGTGTCGCCTGAGCGGCGTTCTCGCCACAGAATTTTGCCCGGAACAGCTTCGGGAAGATCGCGTTTATCGTACTCTGACGGAAGAACCTACGGGAGCCACCGACGACGATATGTATCTTCTTCCGGAATCCCTGAAAAACAGCACTTGTCCCATTCATACAGGGCATGCCTTTCCTTTTATGACTGAGGAAGAAAATCAGACAGAGGAATCTACAAGTGAATCGGTTCCTGGAGAAAACAGATTTCCTTTTGGACAGACTCCCTCTGAAGAAGTTCCTCCTGTCCAGGAGATTCCTTCTGAGCAACCTGTAGTTCCGGCAGTGCCGGAGGAGAATGTTGGGCAGGGGGTTCCACCTGGATGAATAATGGAGAAATACGAGAGTGCAGGGGGGGCATTGCCAACGCAGACACGGTTTGAAACACACCTATCGTCTGCTTATGGCAATGCCCCCCCTGCACTCTCTGATTTTCCGGCAAACGGGCTCGTTTCGAAGTCCCACTTACCGGCTGCTTATGGCAATACCCCTCTGCACTCTCTGATTTTCCGACAATCGGGCTCGTTTCGGAATCACACTTACCGGCTGCTTATGGCAATGCCCCCTGCACTCTCTGATTTTCCGACAAACGGACTCGTTTCGGGATCCCACTTACCGGCTGCTTATGGCAATGCCCCCTGCACTCTCTGATTTTCCGACAAACGGGCGCATTTCGGAATCACACTTACTGGTTACTTATGGCAATGCCCCTCTGCTTGCGTTTTCAAAGGTGAAAGAGGAGGTTTCCGGTACCGAAAAGCGTTACGGACAGGCGGTAATATCCCTGCTGACCGTTTCTGCTAATTTTGTCGCTGTCATATTGAAATCAGGCGGGATTTTCTGTATATATAGGAGTCAAGTTGTATCTAATTTTCATTACGTTTATAATAGGTACACGGATACTGGAATCAGAAGGGCGGTTCTTGATACTTTCTACGCTTTCGTGCCATGAATATATACTTTTCTTCAATGAAACAGGCAGCGGCAAAACCGTAGCCCTTGATGGTATTATACCATATTTCATTTTCTGCTTACACTACCTTAGTCACACCTACGCCAGTATGCTGATTGAAATGAGATTTTACCCATTGGAGATTGCGGAACGGCTGGGACATGAATCCGTAAAAGACCACGTTGGACACATATTCCCATCTTTACCCGAACAACCAGCAGCTTGCCGAATGGCTCAATCAGTTCCGAAGGGCGGTGCCGCCGTCAGAAGAATTCTCTTGAACTTTTTGCGGCTTTATGCTATTCTTTAAATAGAAAGAGGCGCCTGCTGATAACAGACGCCCCCAGGAGCCACCGATAGACGGTTAGCCCAACAATGTAAAGCAAAAATAGCCGCTTAGTTTGTCAGACCGGGGCGGCTATTTCTGCGTCTTGTTACTATCTTTACCAAAGGTGTATCCGATTCCAAAGCAGGTCAAGCCGAAGCTCAGCACTGCAATAAGTCCCAAAACGTCCATATGGCTCAGCCCTCCTTTCCCAGATTCCCTTTCGGGTTTCTATGTAAACGGAGGGTCACAGTCCCTCCGAAGAGGGCTAACCGCCTACCATCCTGGTAGTCCCAAAGAGATGTTACCACATTTTGACAGGGAATTCAACCGTATCCATTTTCCGGTTAGGAAAAGTAACTGGCTCTATTTTCAACATCATATTAACATCATAGGAAAAACAAAAAGACTGAAAAACCCTTATTTTACAGGCTTTTCAGTCCAAATGTCCCTTATTCAAACTCGGCGTGTTCTTTGTTGCTATTAACTATTTTTATTTAAGTTTTATGCAAATGCACGCCCTTTTTTACTTCAATTCATCATTTATCCTGGCTTACTGATTTTCTGTTGCCAAAATGTTGCCACGTTTATATCATATAAGTCTAACCTCTATTATGCAATGCTTTTTATTCCAATGGAGGAATACTTTTGTCACAACGCTGTGCGTTTGAATGAGCCAAGACTTTGCCAACAGCTGTGATTTGGAATACAATCGGAATACTATCCCACCACTCACATAAGGACGCAAGTGCCTTTCTTTTTTTCCATTCACCCATAAATCTATCAACTACTTTCTTTTTTAATTCCTCATTAGTATCATATAGCTCAAACACTTCTTCCAAAACATTCTTTTGCACTTTCGAGAGTTCAAAATATCGTTCTTCAAATTGTCCATTTACTACTTCCCTATTTACTATTT
>JAAWAV010000050.1 GCA_022792335.1 Lachnospiraceae bacterium | reverse complement strand
GTTTTTGAATAAATAACCACACAGCCATGGCAGTGGCAGAAAAGTCTTTTCTGCCAGTCTGAATGGAAGAAAAAGCCAGAAAAACTAAGAATCGGATAGAATCCTTTCGTTTTAGATGTCTATGCTGCTGGGGACGGCTCAAAAGTATTCTTTTATGAGTATTAATGGTATATCGTTGAAACAAGATAATTTAGGAGATTTTTATGTATATATAGTATATTTTTGCATAGATTTTAATGGGAGGTCCTATTGACTTTCCTCTTTGCGCTTGTTAGAATGTAGGTACAAAGAAAGTTTACCACTGACCGATAGGTGGTATATAAATGGTCGGGTTGAAAGTTTACCGCTGACCAATATGCGGTATATAAGTGGTTGGGTTGAAAGTTTAGTCCTTCGCCGTAAGGCGGAGGACTTTTTCCATAATGAGGATAAGCGAATGAAGAAAACGGGATTTTATATTATAAAGGACATGTTTTTTGAGGACATGTCTGATCCGTATCTTAAAAGTAATAAAGAGGGGAATAGACCGCATTATTATTGCTTTGAAGATACAAATACTGGAATTTACTGGATGATACCTTTGTCCAGTCAGATTGATAAATATAAGAGAATCATAGAGAAAAAAGAAAAAGCAGGAAAGCCTTGTGATATTATCTATATTGTGAAATTAGATGATAGCAGGCAGAGCGCATTTTTGATACAGGATATGTTTCCGATAACAGATAAATACATAGAACGGAAATATACCATAGCCGGAAATCATTTGATGCTGACAAGCGAGCATACAGTTAAAAAAATTGAGCAAAAGGCAAAGAAAGTTATGGGTATGCTGAAGCGTGGTATAAGATTTACTCCAACGCAACCAGACGTTATTGCTATATTAGAAAAGTTAAAACAAGGAAAATAGTTTTTCTTTTAGATATGGCAGTCAAGGAGAAAAATTGTGATACCTGTATGATACCCGTTTACTCTGAAACTGTAAATAAGGCATAAAATATGGATATTATAACTAAGAAAAGTGTTGAAAATCAATCAAATATTTAACAAGTATATTATGCTTGTAGGGAGTTCGAGTAGCACTGGCCCGACGGCCGCAATCTTCCGCACCGCTGTAGCCGACTGGTTCGTCTGCTGCTCCAGATTCTACAGGGCATTTTCTGTCGTCTCCGAAATCGCCTGTCCCAGAAGCCGGTGCCGCTGATCCAGTAGTTCTGTATTGCCGGAATCAAGTCTCAGTAGTTTCTCCACATCCCTAAGCTGGGACTGAGTATTGCATATCTCCGTATTCACGCCCTTCAAGGCAGTCTGCAGCTTGGTAGTATCGCCGCCAATTTCCACCGTAATGTCCTTGATCCAGTTTGCCACCAAAGCCACCTCCCCTCAAAAACAGCATGAAAAAAGCCCGGACGAATTTGAACTGCTAGCATAAAGAAAGCACCGATTATCTCTAACCGATGCTTTACAGTACCTGACGGTTCATCTGTCGGACCACAGCCGGAGAATCCCCGTCTCCCATTACAATGGCAGCATGGTTCCGATCTTTCGTTCCATTGCCAGCCTAAAAATTTTCTCTCCACAGGCCACGTCATTGAGCCCGATCCCCTCTGTAAAAGTGATAATCCGCTCCTCTTTCTTTTCCCGGCCGGAGGCTCTCCCAATCAGCAGATCAGAAAGCTCCGGCGGCGTTTCTTTCAAGGTCTGATAGTGTCCCCGTTCCCGGCACAGCTCATACATGGCCGTATCGTCAATGTAAATTTTATCAAACTCTTCCACCGCTTCATGATAGAAATGAGACTCCGTATTGACCGGCACGGCTGTGAGCCCGGGCTTTAACCAGTCTGCCCGTATTAATCGGAACTCGTCTCCGTGAGTCACCGGCGAACTCCCCAGGAAAATATCCGCCTCCCTCATCACCTGTTTTGGATCCTCGCAAGCCTCTATCTGTACTCCGGGGAATTTTCTGCTCATCTCTTCTACATAAAGATCCACCGACTCCCGTCTCGGCGCCCAGGCGTATACCTGACGGATTCCGGGACATTCACAGATGGCTGCCTCCAGATTGCTCCTTCCTTCCATACCGCAGCCATAGACGCCGACGACCTGGCTGTCCTGGTTGGCCAGATACCGAAGGGCCAGGCCGCTGACTGCCGCTGTCCGCATGGCCGTCAGATAAGTGGCGTCCATGATACAGACAGGAGCTCCCGTCTCCAAATCGTTCAAAATGACAAAACCGGTAAACCGGGGCAACCCCTTATCCCGGTTGGTGGCACAGCCGGACAGCCACTTGATCCCTGCCGCCCCTGTCCTGTTTATCGCACATCCCATTCCCAGCATAAACAGATTTTCATTGGGTTCCACAGTAAGCTTTGGCGGCATGACCACGGCCCCGTTTCCTTTGTCCCGGTGAGCCTCCTCCATCAGATCTATGTAATCCTTCATCGTCAGTCCCACAGCGCGCACATCAGACTGAGTTAAATAAAGCACTTCTCTTCCGATATTCATAGTTCTCCTTATGTAAATCCACTCTTTATTCTCTATAACTTCTACTCCTCGTTCCTATTTTTTCCGTTCCCAAGCCTGTCCCGGATATATTCTCCCACCAGATTCCGCTCAATCTTCAGAGGAATACTGATCTCCCCATAAAGGTTTTCCTCTGCTAACTTCATATATTTCTCGTCAATGTATGTAATCTTCTTTCCTTCCAGTACACGGTTTTTCTTTCTCATATGAACCGTTTTGATGATTTTGATCCATTCCCGGCACTCGTATCTCCTGGCCACCTCTTTGTACTGCTCTTCCCGTTTCTTTTCATTGGCAATCCATATGGTTTCTATGTCTGGGATTTCATTTAACAGCGATTCCACCTCTTCTTCCGTAGAAACCCTTCGCATGACCAATTTTTCACTGTCCACCGGAACATAAATCCGACTTCCTTTGGAATAGACAGGCTCAAGCTCATAATATAAGACACCCTTTTTTAACTCAGGCATCTCCGTCACATCAAGTACCCTGCACACTCCATTGTGGTCACATACAATCATCTCTCCTACCTGAAACATTCGATGGCCCCCTTTCTCTTTCATAATTTCCACGCTATCTTTATTTTAACACTTTATCTTCTTTTTTGTAAGAGTATTTCACCTTTTCTGTTTATTTTTGTGAAAATTAACCGAGACCTCCTGATACATTCTTGTACAATATTTCTCTTTTTGGCCGATATCTTCTTTCCGCTTGACGAAAAAAGAAGCCTTGGCTACAATAAAGGAATGCAAACAGAACACTCAGACATATGAGAACAGGAGAGTTTCCATGAATAAAACCATTGTAATTGTCGATGATGAACGG
The DNA here is from genome assembly GCA_022792335.1 of Lachnospiraceae bacterium. Classification (GTDB taxonomy): domain Bacteria; phylum Bacillota; class Clostridia; order Lachnospirales; family Lachnospiraceae; genus Lientehia. The sequence goes on along the minus strand of JAAWAV010000050.1, from coordinate 19,499 downwards.
GAGATTGCCGATCTGGTAGAAGTCTATCTGAAAAACGACGGTTATCAGGTCCATAAATTTTATGACGCATCCTCCGCCCTCTCTCAAATAGAGACCTCCGAACCAGATCTGGCGATTCTGGATGTTATGCTGCCGGATATGGACGGTTTCGTCCTCTGTCAGCGTATCCGGGAACATCATCTGTTTCCTATCATCATGTTGACAGCCAGAGTAGAGGACATGGACAAAATCACCGGGTTGACGCTGGGGGCCGACGATTACATCACCAAACCGTTTAACCCTCTGGAACTATTAGCCAGAGTCAAGACACAGCTTCGCCGTTATACCCGTTACAACCAGAGTCTCTCTGCCAGAGAGCTTTTGGAATATGATATTCGTGGACTGCATATTTCCAAAGACAGCCACCGCTGCACCTTAAACGGAAAAGAAATCTCCCTGACGCCTCTGGAATTTGATATCCTCTGGTATCTTGGCAGTCATCAGGGTACAGTAGTCCCCTCAGAGGAGCTTTTTGAGGCAGTCTGGGGCGAAAAATATCTGGACAGCAACAATACGGTCATGGCTCATATTGCCAGACTCAGAGAAAAGCTTCATGAACCGGCCAGAAGGCCAAAATTTATCAAAACGGTCTGGGGGGTGGGTTATACCATTGAATAGAAGGAATCCGGAACGCCTGTTCCAAAGCAAAATGACGAAGCGACTTTTCTCCCGGTATTTTCTTTCTCTTATCGGTTTTTTTATTGGTTTTCTCATTCTCTATCTGTCTGTCATCTGGGCCGGACATAATCTTTTTGTCTGGCAGTCGGATAATCTCCTTTATTCTCTGTTCAGACGGCTGGAGACTCTCTCTCCTCTGCTCTTCCTACTTGGACTTTTAGCCGGATGGATTATCATTACTTTTGTCTTTTTTTCAAAAATCGTCCGGTATCTGGACGAGCTTGCCCATGCGGCGAAACGACTGACCGAGCCGGAAGCTTCCCCCATCGTTCTCTCTGATACGCTTAAAGAGCTACAGGACGAGTTAAACCAGGTGAGGGAACGGGCCGCCTCCCAGGCCCGAATGGCCAGGGAAGCGGAACAGCGCAAAAATGATCTGATTGTCTATCTGGCCCATGATCTGAAAACTCCTCTAACCAGTGTCATCGGTTATCTGACGCTCCTCCATGACGAACCCCAGATTTCTACCGCATTGCAGTCCAGATACCTGGGAATTGCGCTGAATAAGTCTCAACGGCTGGAGGATCTGATCAATGAGTTTTTCGACATTACCCGCTTCAACCTGACTTCTATCACGCTGGAACCGGAACAGATTCATCTGAGTCGGATGCTGGAACAGCTCGCCAGCGAATTTTCTCCCATCCTGGCAGAAAAAGAACTGACCTGGACCCTGGACATCGCTCCCGATGTGTATGTGTTTTGCGACAGCGCCAAACTGGAGCGCGTCTTTGACAATCTGATCCGAAACGCGATCAATTACAGCTATCCCAAAAGTCCTGTTTTCCTTTCTTTAATCCCTGTCCGGGAGTATGTAAAAATCTGCGTGGAAAATCGCGGTCGGACGATTCCTCCGGAAAAACTCGAACGTATTTTTGACCAGTTTTTCCGTCTGGATTCTTCCCGTTCTTCTTCCACCGGAGGAGCGGGGCTTGGACTTGCCATCGCCAAAGAGCTGGTAGAACGTTTCGGCGGTTCCATCCGGGCGCAAAGCGTCGACGAGAGGGTCAGTTTTACGGTCCTCCTCCCTCTCTCCTTAAGAAAAATTTCATAATTTCGTGAGAAAACCATCAGTCCTTCCGAAGGAAAACCACAAATCTTTCGCACTGTATTTTGATAGAATCAGACTATCAAAATGCAGTGCTTTTTGCTGTTTCAGAAAGGATGGACTACTGTTATGAGCAAATTAAATGTTCTTGTTTTTTTCGGAGGCTGTTCTTCAGAATATGAGGTTTCTCTGGAGTCGGCTTATGCTGTTATCGAACATCTGGACAAGACCAGATACCGCCCCCTCCCTCTCGGGATTACCATGGACGGCCGGTGGCTCTATTTCAAAGGAGATATAAAGAAAATCAAAAACAACACCTGGGCCAATGAGACGGATGCCATTCCAGCTTTTCTCTCTCCGGAACGCGTCGACCACAGGTTGCTTCTCTTTCCCGGACCGGGAGAGACGCCCAAGTCGATTCCCGTCGACCTGGCCTTTCCTATCCTTCATGGAAAAAACGGAGAGGACGGTACGTTGCAGGGCCTTCTGGAGCTCTTCGGTATCCCTTTGGCCGGTTGCGGCACTCTTGCCTCTGCTCTGGCCATGGACAAAGACCGGGCGCACAGGCTGGTTCAGGCAGCAGGCATTCAGGTTCCAAAATCCATCTTGTTACACTCCTACGATTCTCTGTCCCACGCGTTATCTTTTGCTCTGGAGACAGGCTTTCCGCTCTATGTCAAACCGGTCCGTTCCGGCTCCTCCTACGGCATCACCAGAGTGGAAAAACTGGAAGAACTTTCGGACGCTGTTTCTCTGGCCTTTCACTATGACAGCCAGGTGATTCTGGAGGAAAATATCGAAGGGTTTGAGGTGGGCTGCGCGATTCTGGGAACGGAACAACTGATTACCGGAGAGTTGGACGAAATCGAGCTTTCAGAGGGTTTTTTCAACTATACGGAAAAATATACCCTGAAAACCTCTTCCATCCATGTGCCTGCAAGAATCGACCGTTCCTTGAGTGTAAAGCTTAAGGAGACGGCAAAGACCATTTACCAGGTTCTTGGCTGTTCTGTCTTTGCCCGGGTAGATATGTTTCTGACTCCGGAAGGAAATATTGTATTCAATGAAGTCAATACCATTCCCGGGTTTACGGAGCACAGCCGCTATCCCGGTATGATGAAGGCCGCCGGCTACTCCTTCTCCCAGGTGCTGGACCAGATCCTCCGACTGGCGGTGAAACCATGAGGGCCCTGAAACTGTCCCCGGAGCAGGTCCATTCCGGGAGTCTGATTCTGGTAAACCGGGATTATGACTACAAAGAGCCTTCATTTGCTTTAAACGGCAATGCCGGAACAGAAGCTCTGTCCCTTTTGGACGGACACCCTGTGCTTTTAAAGCGGCGGGCCGCCGTACTGTTTACCGGACTGATGGATGAGATTGGCGGCTGGCCTCAGATTGTCCCTGTCAGCGGATATCGTACCTTAAAAGAGCAGACAGACATCTGGAATCGCTCCCTCGCCGAATATGGACAGGCCTTTACAAAAGCTTATGTGGCGCTCCCCGGTCACAGCGAACACCAGACTGGACTTGCCATCGATCTGGGGATAAAAAAGAAAGAAATTGACTTTCTCCGTCCTGATTTCCCCGACTCCGGTATCTGCCGTATGTTTAAAAAGAAGGCCCCTCAGTATGGCTTCATCCATCGTTATCCCTCCGGCAGGGAAAATATCACCGGAATCAATCATGAGCCCTGGCATTTCCGTTATGTGGGAACGCCTCATGGAGAAATTATGGAACGGGAGGGCCTGACTCTGGAGGAGTATATTTTTTTCCTGCGGGACTTTCCCCATGGGAAACGGCCCTATCTGTTTACTCAGGGCAAACGCCCCATTGCTGTCTCCTGGCTGAAAGCCAGACGAAATGAGGGGACCTGGCTTTCCGTGGACGATGGCCTTCCTTATTCCGTCTCCGGCGATAATGTGGACGGCTTTATTATCACAGAGTGGAGGGATGGGTATGTCTCATAATATAAACTCCAGCCACACAGGAGTTCCTACTGGCAGCCTGGACCGTTTCCGGATTTTTGCGGCATTTCTGGTCATTGCCATCCATGTTTCCCCCCTGTCTGCCATAAACTCCAATGCGGACTTTTTTCTGACCAGGATTTTAGCCCGACTGGCGGTTCCTTTCTTTTTCCTGGTCACAGGATACTTTGTCTTGGGGAAAGAATCGCAAACCCCAGAAGCACTGGCAGAGCGGACGGGAAGTCTGCTTTCTTCCCGCGTCCGGCGGTTCCTCTTTCGGACCGGCCTCCTCTATGGAGTTTCCATACTGCTCTACCTGCCCTTTGGAATCTATGCGGAACATTATAAAGGGTTGACGGCGGGAGGTTTTCTCCGCATGTTATTTTTTGATGGAACCTTTTACCATCTTTGGTACTTTCCGGCCTGCATTCTGGGTATTCTTCTGACGGTTTTTTTGAGACGGTTCCTCTCCGGACCTCTTCTCGCTGTCTCTGTGGGGCTTTTATATCTTATCGGCCTCTTTGGCGACAGTTATTATGGACTGGCCGAAGCGTTCCCGCCTCTGGCTGCCCTATATGAAGGTCTGTTTCAGATATCTTCCTATACCAGAAACGGTCTGTTTTTCGCCCCGCTGTTCCTGACTCTCGGCTCATGGCTTGCCTCCGGGATAGCGTCTTACGATCCGGAGGTTCGCGGATCGGCGGATCCGGATTGGACGACTCAGGAGACCATGTCGCTCAGTCCGGTGAAAAAACGGCTGATAAAAAACGCTCCAGACAGACGGAACATTCTGCCTGACCTTTTCGGGTTCGTCGTCTCTTTTGCCCTGATGACGCTGGAAGCTTTTTTGTTACGCAACTTTTCACTCCCCCGCCACGACAGCATGTACCTGTTTCTTGTGCCGTCCATGTTTTTCCTGTTTCGGCTGCTTCTTTTTATCAACAGGAATCCTTCCAGGCGGCTCCGGACAGTTTCCACCTGGATCTATCTCCTCCACCCGGCCGTCCTCATCGCCCTCCGCATGATTGCAAAACCGCTCCATCTGACCTGGCTTTTGGTGGACAACCCTCTGGTCCAGTTTTTGTCAGTAGCTGCTTTCACGACAGCCCTTTCCTCTGCTATCACAGCGTTTTTTCCTGACAAAGCAGCAACCCGGGGCCAGGATACGACCTGGCCGGAATTTTCCGGCAGCGTCGGCAGACGGGCCTGGATCGAGCTTGACCGGAAAGCTCTGTGTCACAATGTGAACTATTTGCAGGGACTGTTACCTGAGGGTTGCCGCCTGATGCCGGCCGTCAAGGCCAATGCTTATGGTCATGGCGCTATTCTTCTCTCCAGGGAACTAAACCGTCTGGGAATCGACGCTTTCTGTGTGGCCTGCGCGCCGGAAGGCGTCAGGCTCAGAAAACAGGGAATCACCGGAGAAATCCTGATTCTGGGTTATACTCATCCTTCCCAGTTTCCACTGCTTTATCGTTATCATCTGACCCAGACAGTTGTGGACGCTTCCTATGGAAAACTCCTAAATTCTTTTGGCAGAACGCTCTCGGTCCATGTGGGAGTCGATACAGGAATGCACCGGCTCGGAGAGTCCAGCCAAAATCTGGAACAGCTACAGAGCATCTGGCAGATGGAGTATCTGAACGTGGAGGGCGTTTTTACCCATCTGTGTACGGCAGACGGGCAGACAGAAAAAGAAGAACTCTATATGAAACATCAGGTTTCTGCCTTCCGCCGCGTTATCAGTGAACTGGAACAGCGGGGCTGCTCCTGCCCTGCCCTTCACCTCCTGTCCAGCTATGGGCTTTTCAGGTATCCGGAGTTTTCGGAGGATTACGTCCGGCCAGGCATCGCCCTCTATGGGCTCTTAAGCAACAAGGCAGACACAGAAGCCTGGGGAGCTTCTCTGCAACCAGTACTGTCCCTGAAGGCCCGGATCGCCGCCGTCAAACCCCTTTATCCGGGAGAGTCTGCAGGTTATGGAATCCAGTATACTGCCGAAGAAAAACGGACTCTGGCCATCCTCACCATCGGCTATGCCGACGGCCTTCCCCGTTCTTTCTCCTGCGGGAAGGGTTCCGTTCTGATCCATGGCCGAAAAGCCCCTATCGTAGGACGTATCTGCATGGATCAGACCATCGTAGATGTGACGGATATTCCCGATGTGGCCGCCGGAGGCTACGCTGTCCTCATCGGCTCCTGGGGAGACTGCCGGATCACTGCCTGCGACTGGGCAGAAGCCGCCGGAACCATCACCAATGAGATTTTAAGCCGTCTGGGCGGAAGGCTGGAGCGAATGTGGGCGGAATCTTAAGCTTACTCTGTACACAATTTTTTAACCATAGTATGCTGAACTGCCCCATGTCAAATGATTCCTGCAGGCGTCCTGCGCTGCTGTACGACGCGGACGCCTGTCAGGCACCATAGCATTGAGCAAAGTTCTCTGTAGGGTCGTTGTATGGCGTCTAGATCGACCGCGCCTTTTTAATGGCTGCCTTTGCTTCATCCTTTTTCAGAACCTTGCCATAAGACGCTACTTTTCCATCCACCACCAGAGCCGGAGTAGTCATTACACCATATGCGGCAATCTGTGTGAAATCTGTCACATGTTCTATAGACGTCTCCATCCCAAGCTCCTCCAGAGCTGCCTGGGCAGCCTCCTCCAGAGCATTGCATTTGGCGCAACCGCTTCCTAACACCTTTACTCCGTCAGCGGCTTTTATTGTTTCCATCTGCGCCACTGTTTCCGGGGTAGACTCACTTCCACAACAGCAGGATTTTGTTTCTTCTTTTTTCTTATGAAACAGTCCCATCGATCATTCCTCCTAAAAATTTATATCAACAAAAATTGGAACACATTAAACAGATAGCCGACAAAGATAATACCAATGGTACAAATGCCGATAAATAAAGCCAACAGTTTTGGTTTTACCGCTTTACGGAGCATAATCATAGACGGCAAACTTAGGGTGGTGACAGCCATCATAAAAGCCAGAATTGTTCCAAGCTGTGCGCCTTTGTAGAGCAGAGCCTCCGCCACAGGAATGGTCCCAAAAATATCAGCATACATGGGAACGCCGACCAGCGTCGCAAGAACCACTCCAAGGGGATTATCGCCGCCCAGCACAGCCTCGATCCAGCTTTCCGGTATCCAGTTATGAATGACTGCGCCAATACCCACGCCAATCAAAATATAGGGAAATACTTTTTTGAATGTGGAGGCGACTTGTTCTTTTGCAAACTGAATCCGTTCCCACACTGTCAGTGTGTAGGCTTCTATATCCACCCCTCCCGCCTTTCGGATAAATTCTTCCACATACGGTTCCATATGCAATTTCTCAATCAGAGCGCCGCCTGCTACGGCAATCACCAACCCTACCAAAACATAGACAACAGCGACCTTTGCTCCGAAAATGCTCATCAAGAGGATAAGGCTCCCCAAATCTACCATCGGGGACGAAATCAGGAAAGAGAAAGTAACTCCCAGGGGCAGCCCCGCGCTGGTGAAACCAATAAACAAAGGAATGGACGAACAGGAGCAAAACGGTGTCACCGTACCTAACAGGGCAGAGATGATATTCGCGCCGACACCGTGGAACCGGCCTAATATCCGTTTGCTTCGTTCCGGCGGAAAATAGCTTTGAATGTAGGAAATCACGAAAATCAAAAAGTAGAGCAACACCGTGATTTTCAAAACGTCATAAAGGAAAAACTGGATACTTCCTCCTATACGCGCCTCTGTATCCAGTCCCAGCATGGAAAGAAGTCCGCCAATCTGTTCATTCAGCCATTTCATACCCAGCACTTGGTCTTGAATAAACTTCCATATATCCATAAAAAACCTCTCTTTCAATTTCAGAAACAATACGTTCGGAAACAACATATCAAAAAAAATTGATGTTAAGTGTCAAGAGAAACGCCATCTCGCTATGATGGCGTTTCTTTATCACATAAAAGACAATCGTCCTCCTGGTCCGCATCCGGCGTGGTAATAGCCAACAGTAATTTCACCGCTTTATCCCTGCCTGCCTCACTTAAACGGTAATGGGTCCATTTCCCCTCTTGCCGACTGGCCACAAGCCCGGAGTCACACAGAATTTTCATATGATAGGATAATCCCGACTGTGTTAAATCCATCGGTTCCTGCAAAACGCAGGCACATTTTTCTCCACTTCGCAACTGTTCCAAAATGGCAAGCCGTTTGGGGTCACACAGAGCCTTAAATATCTTTGCGCTTTTTTGATATGATTCCACCCATTCACCTCAAATCAAAAATCATTGATATGAACAGTATATGCACCGGTATCACATTTGTCAATAACTCTCTGAAATTTTTTTTGAAATGGTTAGATAAAGCTCCCGGAAGTCTGACGTGTGTGTCAGGCTTCCGGGAGCTTTCATTTCTATTCATCGGCGTAGGCAAAGCAACGCGCCGACGGTACTCTCGATTGGATAAAACTATAAAAACATCTAAGCGTGGACTGCCCGGTAGATAGCCCGCTTCATGCGTCCATAGACCTCATTCAGGCTGCAGAACTTGTCAGCATAGACGATAACCATCCCCTCTGCGCTTCTGGGCGGTATGGGAGTCAAAGGCCACATATGCCGGAGAATAATATTCTGCTCCTGAGGCGTCAGGTCAAAATGTTTCTTTGCATTGTTCATCGCCACTCTGGGATGGGTAAATCCATGAATATGATTTCCGGCCGTATGCCAGTCATAAAGGAACAGGTCATGAAGCAGTCCCGCTCTGGCCGCCGCCACATAATCCAGAGAGTGCTTCTTGCAAATGCAATAACTCAGATAAGATACCTGAATGCAATGGGCCTTCGTGGTGGTATTCCCGTGCTGGATATAGCGATCCATAGACTGGAACACCGGGCTTTCCATAATGTCCCCTACGCAGGACATGTACTCGCTGTCCTCTCTGTACTCCTTTCGCGCCACCCAAGCGTCGTTTTCCAGCCATTCGATGGTTTTCTCCCGCGCTTCTCCCCGGAGAAAGGCAGACCTAAGCTGCCTGCGCACCTTATAAGACATTGTACAGTTCCTCATACTTTCTGGCCGAGCTGACCCAAGAGAAATCTTTCGCCATACCTCTGTCGATGATCTTATTCCACTCGCGCTTTCTGTTGTAATAGACATCCTTCGCATACAGAATACTGCCCAGCATCTCATGGGCATTATAATTGGCAAAGGAGAAACCAGTTCCCATATTTTCGTATTCATTGTAGGATTCCACGGTATCCTTAAGCCCTCCAGTCTCCCGGACAATGGGCACCGTACCATAGCGGAGGCTGATGATCTGACTCAGGCCGCAAGGCTCAAAGAGGCTCGGCATCAGAAACGCGTCGCATCCCGCATAAATCTTGTGGGACATGGCTTCCGAATAATAGATGTTGGCCGATACGCTGTCCCCGTATTTCCAGTCGTAATGGCGGAACATATTCTCATATTTTTCATCCCCGGTTCCAAGGATCACAAACTGAAGCTCATCCGAACAAATCTGCTCCATGACGCACTGTACCAGATCTAATCCCTTCTGATCCGTCAGCCTGGAGACAATGCCAATCATGAATTTCTTCGGATTGATCTCCAACCCCAGTTCCTTCTGAAGAGCAGTCTTGTTCTTTCCCTTCTCCTTGCGGAAGGTCCTGGCGTCATAGTTTGCGGCAATAAAGGAATCCGTCGCCGGATCGTATTCTTCGTAATCAATGCCGTTGACAATTCCCCAGAGATCATGGCTCCTTGCAAGCATCAGACCATCCAGTCCTTCGCCGTAGAAGGGCATCTTAATCTCCTGGGCATAAGTATTGCTCACGGTAGTCACTTTATCTGCATAGACGATACCGCCCTTTAACATATTTCCATTTTTGTAGGATTCCAGCTTATCCGGCGTAAAATAATAGTCGGAAAGCTCCGAAATCCGCTGGATGACCTCCACGCTCCACACGCCCTGAAATTTCAGGTTGTGGATGGTCATAATGGACTTAATTCCCCGGTAAAAGGGATTGTCAGCAAATTTATCCTTCAGGTGAACAGGAATCAGGCCGGTCTGCCAGTCATGGCAATGGATAATATCCGGCCGGAAGTCAAGCACCGGAAGGGCGGAAAGCGCCGCCTTGGAGAAAAATGCAAATTTCTCCAAATCAAAATACATATCTGTATAAGGCTTCGCGCCGCTAAAGTACCATTCATTATCGACAAAATAGAACGTAATCCCCTCATGTACAATTTCAAATAGACCTACATACCGATCCTGCCACATATAATTCATATAAAAATTCGTCAGATATTTGGCTTTCTCCTTAAATTTCGCAGGAATACACTGGTAATAGGGAAGAATCACACGGACATCATACTCTTCTTTGTTAAAATACTTCGGCAGAGAGCCTGCCACGTCTGCCAACCCGCCCGTTTTAATAAACGGCACGCACTCCGATGTTGCGAATAAAATTTTCTTCACGCTGCCACCTCCAGAAAAACCTTTTTCCCTTCCAAAAAACATCTGATATCTATTATACTCGATTCCATATCAATTGGGAAGTGATTTTTCCGGTATCCGTCAGATTTTTCGCATTACCGGTTCTTATATTCCAGCCGGATCTTGTCCGCGATCAGGGCCACAAATTCTGAATTGGTCGGTTTTCCTTTTCCCGTATTGATGGTATAGCCAAACAGAGAATCAATGGTATCCATTTTTCCCCTATTCCAGGCCACTTCAATGGCATGGCGGATGGCCCGCTCCACCCGGCTGGGCGTCGTCTGATGCATTTTGGCAATGGTCGGATACAGAAGTTTTGTGATGGAATTGAGCATCTCCATATCAGAGACAGCCAGGATAATGGCGTCTCTCAGATAACTGTAACCTTTGATATGAGCCGGAACGCCAATCTCATGGATCAGATTGGTCACGTCTGTCTCCAGATTCCGTTCAATATATTCCTCCTTGCTCTCATAAGGGGCAATCTTGCGATTTTCCACATTTCTGTTTTTTCCCTTCCCAATATGTTTCATCCTGTTTAATACCATATCGGAATCAAAAGGCTTCATGATGTAATAAGATGCGCCCAGATGAAAGGCGTCCTCTGTGATTCTCTCCTGTCCGATGGCAGTGATCACAATAAACTCCGGACGTTTCTTAAGGGCAGAATCCTTCCCCACTTTCTCCATCACAGACAATCCGTCCAGTTTCGGCATAATAATATCCAAAAGCATGATATCCGGTTCTTTTTCTTTTATCAGACTATAGGCTTCTTCTCCGTTGTTTGCTTTTCCAACCACCTCAAATTCATCATCTCTGCTGATGATATTATCCAATAGCTGCAAAATTCTTTCGTTGTCGTCAGCAATAGCCACCTGTAGTTTTGCCATTTTTCTTCCTCCTTTTTCAAATGCGGTGGTACTTCTCCAATTATACGAAAGAATGTGGAGGGAATGCAACGAAAAACAACCGCCGAAATCGACAAAAACCGGTCTATTTCTGTCGACCTCAAACGGCTGTCCCATAAAACGGCCCGAAAACCGCTTATTCTGTAGAAATTTTATGCGAAGGCTTTGGCTACCCGCTCCAGTTCCTCCCGGATCCGAATATGCTGAGGGCAAACTTCCTCACATTTTCCGCACTTTAAACATTCCGAAGCGCTCTTTTTGTCATGGCGTCCCACCAGCCACCCCTCCTGGCTCTTTGCCGCTTCCAGATTGCTGTAAAGGGTCAGATAATTGTGGGCTGTAAAAGAACCGGAAATTCCAATATTCCCAGGACACACTTTTGCACAATAATTGCAGGAAGTGCAAGGAATCAGCGGAATTTTTTCCAATGTCTCTCTGGCCTCTTTTAATACGCCTCTTTCTTCCTCGGAAAGCCTCTTAAAGTCCTTCATATAGGACAAGTTGTCCTCCATCTGTTCCAGACTGCTCATACCGGAAAGCACTGTGATGACCCCGGGGAGATCGGCGGCGAAGCGGATAGCCCAGGAAGCGTAGGAAGCCTCTTCGTCCGCTTTTTTAAAAATCTTCGCCACCGGCTCCGGCGGGCTGGCCAGCATTCCTCCCTTGACCGGCTCCATAATTACCACCGGTTTTTCATACTTTCTGGCCATCTCATAACAGGCTCTGGACTGGACCACCGGATTTTCCCAGTCGCCATAATTGATCTGGAGCTGGACAAATTCTGCCTCCGGATGGGCCTTTAAAATCTCTTCCAGCTCTTCCGGCGTGGAATGGAAGGAGAATCCAATGTGTTTGATCAACCCTTCCGCTTTCTTCTCTTTTACGAAGCTCCACATGTCGAAATCATCGAAAAAGTGAGTCCTGCCCTCCCCCAGATTATGTAACAGATAAAAGTCAAAATATCCCGCCCCCGTCTGCTTTAAAGACGTCTCAAACTGGGCCAGCGCATCCTCTCTTGTCTTGCAGTCAATCCAGGCGGCATTTTTGGTGGCGATGGTAAATTTTTCCCTCGGATACCGCTCCACCAGCGCCTGACGCAGGGCGTCCTCGCTTCCCGCATAAGCCCAAGCCGTATCAAAATAAGTGAACCCCTCTTCCATAAAACGATCCACCATTTTTTTCGTATGTTCCAGATCAATGACCTCGTTCGTTTTCGGCAGACGCATCATGCCAAATCCCAGTTTTCTGATTTCCTCTCCCAAATATCCCATAGATAGTGATCCTCCTTCTTGGTGATGGAAAACACTTTCACAAAAAAACCGTTTTTCCCCCTGGTTACTACTGATTGGCAAAAGGATACAGGGCCGAAGAGAGGCGAAATTCTTCGGCTGCAGACCAGATATGCCTTTGTCGATCGACAGCAAAATGCAGATGGTAAAAATCCAGACTTCTGTTGAAAGGTCTTTTCCTCTGTGTTATAATGATAACACCTTCGACTCACTCGAAGTCAAGCGTTTTTCATCTGGAGGCAATCTCTTGCAGGTTCCCCTTCCAACTATTCATGGAGGCAAACGATGACTTATACGGTAAAACAAATCTCAGACAAAATGGGGCTGACGGAACATACGGTCCGCTTTTATACGGACAAGGGCCTTCTGCCCTGCAGACGTGACAAAAACAATCGCCGCATTTTTGACGACGAATCGATAAACTGGCTTCGTACCATCCAGTGTCTGCGTAAATGCGGCATTCCCATCGAAGATATCCGGGCTTATTCCGCCCTCTGTATGGAAGGAAGTTCCACCCTGGAGGCCCGCTATGAATTTATGAAAACCCACCGGGCCATGGCCTTAAAACGGCTGGAGGAAGCAAAGGAGCTGGTCAGTTATATGGAACACAAGGTCCGCCATTATGAGGATATCCTGGCTCACCGGGTGCCCGACGATACCAATCCGTCTGCCAGAAACAGTTCCTCCGAACCATAAGCGTCCTCCTCGCCTGAAACAGACAGACTTGCGAGACTGTTGTGAAATTCCAGGCCCAAACGCAAAGGCTGTCTCTCCTGGTCGTTCAGGGTATCATTCCATGTACCAAAAACAGGGTCCCCAGTATCAGGGACCCTATGTTTTGTTTTTCCTTTCGCCATTTGCAGATCTGTTTTTATGGCTCAGACCTCAATCAATTCGTACTCCCGGGTACCGATTCCCAGTTCTGCCGCCCGCTCGATGGTATGGATTCCGTTTCTGGACTCCACGCGCTCCAGGAAATGAGCCTTTCCGGGATCGTCGCAGGCATAGACGATGTCCAGACATGCCTGATCGATGGCAATGGGATCCAGAGACACCAGGATTCCCATGTCCTGGATACAGGGATCCTCCGCCACGGCGCAGCAATCGCAGTCCACAGACATATTTTTCATCACATTCACATAAACCAGATTTCCCTTCAGATACTGAACCACGGAAGAAGCAGCTTCCGCCATGGCCTCCAGGAAGCAATCATGATCGGATGTCCAGAAATTCGCGGGATCGCCAAGCCCATGGATATATCCCTTCCCATAAGAGGAAGCCACGCCGATAGAAAGCTGCTTCAGCGCTCCGCCATACCCTCCCATAGGATGTCCTTTGAAATGGGAAAGAACCAGCATGGAGTCATAATCTGCCAGATGCCTTCCTACAAAGTTCTTCTGGATATTCTTTCCCTCCGGAATGGAAAGCTCCAAATCCGGTCCCTCACTGTCCAGAATTTCTACTGGAAACAGATCGCTCCATCCATGCTCCTTTAACAGGTTTTTATGACGTTCTGTCGTGTTTCTAGCCCCCTCGTAGGCCGTATTACACTCCACGACTGTTCCCTTCACCGCATCCACCACCGGCTTCCAGAAATCCGGCTTCAGAAAGTTCTGATTGCCTTTCTCGCCGGAATGGACCTTCACAGCCACCTTTCCGCCAAGTTCTTTTCCTGCCATCCGGTAAAGTTCCAAAACCTTCTCCGGGGAAATCTCCTTTGAAAAATAAACCTTTGCTTTCATCCTCAAGCCTCCTGTTCTTTTCATTGAATCTGGCTATCCATTTTTTGCCTATTCTGTTTCTATGATACTACCTTCGTCCGACTCGAAGTCAAGCCTTTTTTCTCTTCCCTTTTCAGGAAAAAACTGGCCTTGTTAAATTTTCAAAAACTGGATATATCAAAAATACCATTTATCAGTTACCATACTTTATAATAGACCCCCATGATAAAAGAATTTTCATCAAAACAAAAGGAGTATTTCTCATGGAACGTGTAAACGCACAAAAACAGGAACATAACGTCGTTCTCTTCCTCACCATCACCGCCCTTTTTACGGCGCTCACCTATCTATTTACGACATTTGTCAATATTCGCCTTCCCATCGCGTCGAAGGGCGGTCTGATCCATCTGGGTAACGTTCCCCTGTTTCTCGGAGCAATCCTCTTCGGCAGAAAAGTCGGAATGATTGCCGGAGCAATTGGCATGGGACTTTTCGATTTGCTCTCCGGTTGGACCTTATGGACGCCTTTTACTCTGGCAATTGTCGGTCTGATGGGTTATGTTATGGGATGGATAACAGAGAAAGACGGCCGCCAGAACTATTTCCGATACGCGGCCGCTATCGCTGCCTCCTGCATAATCAAATTGGCTGGATATTATCTTGCAGAAACGGTAATCTATGGAAGCCTGATTGCCCCTGCCGCATCTATTCCCGGAAATCTGATGCAGATCGGCATCGCTGCCATCATAGTTCTCCCCCTCGTCGGCCCTCTGAATGCGGTTATCAGAAAAACAGGACTGAATGCCTCCATATAAAACCATCCGGGCCAACTTTATAACAGAATCTTCTATACTGCACACTCAGAAAGAAAGGATTTATCACCATGTATAAGATTATGACTCCCGGCCCTACACAGGTGGCCGAAACTGTACGGACTGCGAGAAGCCTTCCCTGTACCAACCCGGATCTGGACGAAACCTTTGTGGAATTTTACCGGGAAACCTGCAAAACCATCAGCCGTCTGCTTCATACCAAATATGAAACTCTGATTCTGGGCGGAGAAGGAATCCTTGGCCTGGAGGCGGCCTGCGCCTCCCTCACGGAACCCGGCGACAAGGTTCTGGTTCTGGACAACGGCATTTACGGTAAGGGATTCGCCGATTTCGTCTCCCTGTATGGAGGGATACCGGAACTTTATACAGTCGATAACAGAAATCCCATAAATGTGACCCTCCTTGAAGAATTTCTGAAAAAAAGCCATGATTATAAATACGCGACCCTGGTTCATGGGGATACTCCCAGCGGAATGCGAAACGACATCGCTTCTATTTGTCCCCTGCTCAAACGTTATGGAATCCTGACCGTGGTAGACTCTGTTTCCGCCATGTTCGGCGAGGAAATACTGGTGGATGACATGCAGATCGATCTACTTTGCGGCGGCTCCCAGAAGGTCGTCTCCGCTCCTCCCGGCCTGACCTTTGTCACAGTAAGCGCCGATGCGAAAAAGTCTATAAACGAAAGAAAGACGCCCATCGCGTCCTTCTATGCAAATCTGAAAGTATTTGAACATTATTACGAGGAAAAATGGTTCCCCTATACCATGCCCATCAGCGATATTTATGGGCTGCGGGCCGCCATTGACAACATCGAAGCAGATAAAGATATCTTAGAACGTCATGCCGTGATCGCCGCTGCTACAAGGCGGGCGATCACCGAAGCCGGACTCTGTCTCTATCTGGAGAGCGGTTTTTCCAATACGGTTACGGTCTTTGAGGTACCGGACGGCGTCACAGATAAGGATATCCTAAAAGCCATGAAAGAACATCACGGCATCCTTCTGGCCGGTTCTTTTGGATACCTGGCAGGAAAGGTCATCCGCATCGGCCATATGGGTGAAAACGCCAATGTTTCTGATATGGCAGAAGTATTCGGCGCTCTGGATAAAGTATTTGCCGAACTGGGCGTCTCTTTGAAAACCAGCTTAAAGGAAACCTTCATAAGCAGTCTTCCTGAAAGCTATCGGCTTTAGGATTTTCGCCCCGTCTGAAAGAGAAACATCCCGCCAAGGACCAGGATCCCGCCAAGGATTGTCTCTATGCCCGGTACTTCGCCCCGGCCAAGGAATCCCACCAGGCTGGCGATCAGTGGCTGGGCAAACATAAAATTGGACACGTCGCTGGTCCGCTTTGCCAGAGAAAAGGCCTTGGTCCAGAACACGTAGGCCACGGCCCCTCCGCATACTCCCAGATACGCCACGGCTCCCCAGGAGGCTGCCGTGGCCGTTTTCATTTCAGAAACGGCTCCGGGAAAGAACACCAGCAGAAACAAAGTTCCGCCGATGATGCTATAGGCTGTGGACTGAAAAGCTGTGTAATCTCTGATAAACATCCGCTGCGTCAGATTATAAATACTGAGAGATACTGCCGCCAACAGCATCCAGAGGATCCCCGGATTGACAGAAAACGCCCCGTTCCAGAGAGCCATGACCAGGATCCCGGCAAAGGCCATGGCAATGGCAATCCAGCCTCTGAGAGGAATCCGTTCATGGAGAAACATGCAGGAAAACACTGCCGTCAGAATCGGGATCACCTGGCCAATCACGCTGCAAGTAGCTCCCGTGATGGTCCGCACCGACAGATTGAACGCCGTCACATAAAAGGCGAAGCCCAGAAAACCGGAAAGCAGAAACTTCGGCACATCTTTAAGCTTCGGCGGTCCAATCCGTTTTCCGACCATAACTATCAAAATGGCGGCCGTGGCAAAGAGGTATCGGATAACCCCGATGCTCTGGCTGGAAAAGCTTTCCTGGGCATACTGGGTAAATAGTACTGCCGTCGCCCAGATCACCGTGGTGATACCCGCATATATCATATAGGAATTGTTCTTTTTTTCCATACCTATCCTCTTTCTGCCGTCTGTTCCCTGACTGCTTCCAGAAACCGTTTCCCCTGTATCCACTTTCCGAAATAATAATAAATCTGGATTCCCACATGAGTAACTAGCCAGCTAAAAGGAAAGGCCAGGTAGACGACCCGGATATCGTAATAAAATTCCGATACGACAAAGATAAAACCAACTCTCGCCACACACATGCCAATCAGGCTGACCACCATGGGCACCATGCTGTGCCCGGAGGAAAGGACTGCCCCATTGATGATCTCATTCCACGAAAAGACAATATACAGAGGAAGCTGATATCGAAGCTGAAGGGCTCCGTAGGCAATGGCCGGCTCTTCATTTGTGAATATCCGGCAGATAGGCTCCGCCCAGACGCAAAGAAGGACCACCATGACGACAGTCACGACAGAGGCAATTCCCATACAGATCTTCTTTCCGTTCTTCGCCCTGATATAATCTGCCGCACCGATGTTCTGGCCTGCGAAACTGGTCAGGGCCAGGCTCAAAGCAGAAATCATGGCGTAAAGATACCCCTCTATCTTAAAGAAGAGAGTACAGCCTGCCATGGCTTCCATGCCAAAGGCATTGATCCTGGACTGAACAATGACATTGGAAATATTGATAAGAACCATGCGAAGTCCTGCCGGAACTCCCACCCGCACAATATAGAGCGTTTCTTCTTTATAAAGGCGCAGCCCCCGCACCCGGAGTCTGTAGGCTTCCTCCAGCCTGGTCAATTTCCAGAATACCAGAATAGCCGGAAGGACCTGAGAGATCGCCGTAGCCGCCGCAGCGCCTTTGACCCCCCATTCAAAAACCCGGACAAAGAGAAGATCCAGCCCCACGTTGATGATACCAGAAGCCGCCAGATAGACAAGCGCGCTTTTGGAATTTCCCATAGCCCGGAGAATCCCGCTTCCCATATTGTAAACCATGACTGGTATCATTCCCATAAAATAAATCTGGATATAATCCACTGCCATGGGAAGCACGTCATCCGGCGTATTCATAACCACGAGGAGCTTTGGCGCCAGCAAGATGCCCACAACAGTCAGAAAGGCCCCTGACAAAAGCCCCAGAGTCACGGAGGAATGGACCGTCCGGGAAAGGCCTTCTTCATCCTTTCTCCCAAAGGCCTGGGACACGGCAATACTGGCTCCCGTGGATACCCCCACGAAAAGATTGATCAGCAGAAATACCAGCTTGTCACAGGAACCAATCGCCGCCAGTGCGCCCGCTCCCACGCTCTGACCTACGATGGCGGCATCCGCCGTACTATAAAACTGTTGCAGCAGATTTGAAAACAAAAAAGGCAGCGCAAACAAAACCAACTGCCTCCAAATGACTCCCTGGGTCAGATCCGTAACTGCCCCGGTCCGTTTCTTTTCCATAGTACCCTCCCCGGCAGATCTGCCGGCTTTCATCATCGTCTCTTCCGGGGTTATCTTATCATCATTCCCCCGCTTTTTCCATATAGGAAACTGCTTTCTTTCCTAGCTCTTTATCATACCACATATAATATAAATATTAAAGTTTCACACACAATAAAAAAGTGGCTGTACAAGCCACTTTTCCAGTCGGAATGACAGGATTCGAACCTGCGACCTCTCGGTCCCTAACCGAACGCTCTACCAAACTGAGCCACATTCCGATTCGATTTGGTTCTGAAAAAACCTCAGAACCAAATCCTCATATACTTTACCATAAATTTTTCATTCTGGCAAGTAGTTTTTTCATTTTCTTTGCCGGATTTTCCATTTTTTTGGAATTTCTCCGCCAACTGTTTTCTGAGCACAGGATAACTCCGTTTTGCTTATGCCAGCTTCTCCTTCGCTACTTCCGCCAGCTTGGCAAATCCTGCCGCATCATTGACTGCCATATCCGCCAGGATCTTCCGGTTCATCTCCACGCCGGCTTCCTTAAGACCATACATAAAGCGGCTATAAGATAAACCGTTCATTCTGGCCGCCGCATTGATACGGGCGATCCAAAGCTGTCTGAACTGTCTCTTTCTCTGCTTTCTTCCTGCATAAGAGCTGGTGAGCGCTCTCATCACAGACTGCTTTGCTACTCTATACTGTTTGGAACGGGCTCCTCTGTAACCCTTCGCCAGCTTCAAAACTCTGTTGTGTCTCTTTTTTGCGCCTAAACCGCCTTTAATTCTTGCCATTTTAAGTCGTCCTCCTTCTCTTTCTCACTAATCAGTAGGGTAAAATCTTCTTCATCACCTTGGCGTTTGAAGGAACTGTCACAGTTGATTTTCGGAGATTTCTCTTCCTTTTCTGAGATTTCTTGGTCAGGATATGGCTCTTATAGGCCTTCATTCTCTTTAATTTACCGGTACCCGTCTTTTTAAAACGCTTTGCTGCTGCTCTGCTGGTCTTTACTTTAGGCATGATTCTTCCTCCTTATTCTTTGTCTCAGGTATCACCCTGTTTTCAACGTTTTTCTGATAAAAACATCACGAGGCTTC
>JAAWAV010000049.1 GCA_022792335.1 Lachnospiraceae bacterium | reverse complement strand
CATTCAATGTAATGTCGGTTTGAAAGAAAGCGATCTGAACAATATAACAGAATTTTTAAAGGTGCAGGGGAACCCTACCCGAAATCGCAACCTGCTTCTTTAAATGGAGCAGCATGCGAATGTCAGTGAGCTGGCAGAGCAGCTTGGAATGACTCAGTCTGCGGTGTCGCACCAGTTGAATTTGCTGAAATCAAATAAACTGGTAAGGCGGCGCAGAGATGGAAAAATGATATTTTATGCTTTAGTGGATGAGCATGTGCAGATGGTAATTGAAAAAGGGGCAGAGTATATTCGCGGGTGGTAAAATGCGGTAACGATAAAACAGTTATTTCTGACGGGGGAGGAAACTCTGTTGCGGCAGGCTATGACTGTGCGTATCATAATGATTATGAAAAATATGTATGAGCTTATGAGGGAAAAAGATTACTTTGTAGTAACTACAAATGAGGAAGATCATTTAATCCCAGCAGGCTTTCTCTCGGAACGGGTTTTTGAGATGGAAGGGAAGTTGACAGAAATGCGTTGTTCCAATGGCTGCTGCGATGATGTCTACTCCAGGGAAGGAACAGCTTTGCGGATAGCAGAGGCTGAAAGGAAAAGAGAGAGGATGGATAAATTTCTTCCTAAATGTCCGAAATGTGATGGAAATATGAAAGTAAATTATGGAGAAAACTCTTCATTTATAGACCAAAGGAGCTGGCGGGAGAGAGCCGTCCGTTATCGTTCCATTCCCCATACATAACGCCTTTTTTGGTATTCTCGATTAATTTTTGCAGCCTGCTCTGGAACAGCTCCGGCTGTTTTTTCTTGATCTGGATAGTATCGATCCGTACCCGCTGGTACAGGGGAGGAAATTTCTGAAAATTGTTCCAAACCTTTGCATCTGCTTTTAAGGCCTTTTCAATATCTCCATCAATGACAAATCCTTTTGGTGACATATCGGGAAGTACGGCTCTACCGGCATCTGTCATCAATCCCAGGCGTTCCATCCTCCGACAGCGTTCCTTGTTCAGTTCAGACCATAAACTTCCTTTTCTCCTGGGAGCCAGCCTTTGGGCAGTCACACCGTTATTCATCTTTTTAGTGGTACTGTCTATCCAGCCGAAGCACATGGCTTCCTCAACAGAATCTATGTACCAGAAAGTGTCGTCATCAGTGGGGCGTCCCCGCTTTACGATCACCCAGCATTCCTTTTCCTTATCGTGGTTTTGTATGAGCCATTTCCTCAGTTCATGGCGATTTTTTGCATCAAGCAGATTTGATAATTCCATATGTATTCTCCAATCCTGTATCGTACCGTCGCTTAACAAGGACATACACGCCCTGAACCACGATATTTGCATGATTTTCTGCGTTATCCTTAGTCGGTGTACGTCCGGTACACCTCCATCGTCTGCCTTGAAAATCACGCAAATGTCAGTGGTCAGGGTTGAAAAGTCGAAAAGGGAGGAAATTCAGCCCCTGCAAGGCACTTGACCGACGCGTACTGGACGTACGCGGAGTGAAAGTAACGCCGCAGGAGCTGAATTTCCCCCTTTTTCGACCGTGTGTGCTCTTGTCAAGCGACGGTAACTTGGATTATAGCACAGGCAGAGAAAAAATTCTATGAGCCGGAAGCAGATAAACGATTCAGGATAAGAGATTGTCTTTATATTAAACGGGGATATAAAAATTAATCTTGTCATTCTAATAAAGATTTTTTATACTGAAAAGAGTAAACAGCGTGAGGAGGAACAAGAAAGAATGAAATTTATCATTGAGCATCTCTCAAAAAGTTATGATGGAAGAACTGTCCTCAGGGATATTGATTTCACCTTTGAGTCTGGAAAGATTTATGGTCTTTTGGGCAGAAACGGCGCCGGGAAAACAACACTTTTCAACTGTATAAATGGCGATATAAGAATGGACGGCGGGTCCTTTTGTTTTGCGGAAGGAGAAAAGGACAAAGAACAGATCCGTAGCGTTGTTCCGGAAGATATCGGCTACGTCCTCTCCACGCCGACAGTCCCCGAGTTTATGACTGGGCGGGAATTTTTAAAATTTTTTATGGATATTCATGAGAGTGTAATAGAGGCTCCGAAGCCTTTGGATACATACTTTGACGATATGAGCATCGCCACAGAGGATCGAGACAGACTTCTTAAAGATTATTCCCATGGCATGAAAAATAAAATGCAGATGTTGATCAATATTATCGCGAAACCGAACCTGCTTCTTTTGGATGAACCACTGACTTCCCTGGACGTGGTAGTTGCCGAGGAGATGAAACAGCTTCTCAGATCCCTGAAGGCAGAACGAATTACGATTTTTTCCACTCATATCATGGATTTGGCCTTGGATCTCTGTGACGAGATCGTGCTCTTAAACCACGGAGTACTGGAGAGTGTGGACAAGTCTGATCTGGATGTACAGGAATTTAAGGAGAGGATTATAGCGGCTCTCCGGGAGGAGAGCCATGCTTAAGACATTGCGGTTATCTTTTACACTGAGAAACACCTACCGGGTCAACGGCATTCTCTATGCCATCAAGCAGATTCCCCTGCTTAAGAGGATAATTCCGCCATCCGTATATCAGATCCATGGCTTCAAAATTTTTGCTAACATCCTTTCTGTGATTTGGGAGGTTGTTACAATATTTTTGGGAAAGCTCCTTTACTTTTTGCTCATGATTCTAGGCGTGGGGAATCTATATCATTTACCTGTCGGAACAGAATCGCAGGCATTTTTACACCTATTGTTCTTTCTTTCTATTGCAGGTATGGTGATCAATACTTACATGTTTAACCCTACGAAAGATAAATACTATGCCATGATTTTGCTGGGGATGAATGCCAGGGAGTATACACTGGTCAATTATTTCTACGCAATCTTAAAAGTACTTGCAGGCTTTACGCTCTGTGGTTTTTTGTTCGGCAGTCCGAGAGGCTGTTCCCTCTGGCAATGCTTACTGATTCCTTTTTTTGTGGCCGGGTTAAAGCTTATGACAGCGGCTTATGCGCTTTGGGATTATGAAAAAAAGAAAACGGTGAGAAATGAGAACAGCCTGACAAAATATATGTGGGGGATTGTCGCCGTCTGTTTGGCGATGGCCTATGGACTTCCGGCCTTTGCGATTCTAGTGCCGGAGACAGTCGTGACTGGTATCATGTGTCTTTCGGCGATTTTTGGAATCTTATCTCTCCACAAAATTTTGACCTTCAGGGACTATCGCCTGATGTATAAAGAGATGCTCACGTCCATTCCGCTTTCCGGGATCCAGGTGGACGGCAAAGTAACGGCGAAGATTCAGCAGGAACAGAGTCTTAAAAATATCAGTGCAGATCAGACCATTACAAGCAACCGAAAGGGGTTCGAGTATCTGAACGAGCTGTTTATCAAACGGCACCGGAAAATTCTCTGGAGATCAGCCAGACGTCTTGCGCTTCTGGCGACAGTATTGACGGCGGGATGCCTGGCGGCATTCCGGTTTATACCGGAACTAAGGACGGGAGTGAATGGAAAGCTCATGACCTCTTTGCCGTATTTTGTGATAGTGATGTATTTTATCAACAGGGGGACAGGTTTTACTTCGGCATTGTTTATCAACTGCGACCACAGCCTACTGACATATTCCTTTTATAAACAGCCGAAATTTATTCTGAAGCTGTTTCAGATACGATTACGGGAGATTATCAAGGTGAACCTTCTGCCGGCGGCCGTTATAGGGATGGGGCTGGTTATCCTGTTATATGCTTCCGGAGGGACAAAGACTCCCTTGGACTATGCCGTCTTGTTGGTGTCTATTATCTGTATGAGTATTTTCTTTTCTGTTCATTATCTGACGCTCTATTATCTGCTTCAGCCTTACAATGCAGGAACGGAAATCAAAAGTGGAACTTATCAGGTAATACTCACGCTCACTTACCTTGCAAGTTATGTAATGATTTATCTGAAACTGCCAATTCTTCTCTTTGGGATTATGACCATTGTATTTTGCATATTGTACAGCATTGGAGCGAGCATCCTGGTATATCGATTTGCACCGAAAACCTTTCGGATCCGACTGTAAAAGTAGATGGAAAAAGACAAGAATGCTGGCAGTATGAAGAATGGTTTGATATAATATCTATAAAAAGAATTTATCATCGATAGAGGAGCGCGCATATGGATCAAAAAATGTCGTCGTTCCTCAACGATAGGAGGATTAAGAAAGACGGGAGAGGACAGTATGGGAAAGCAAAACGGAAAGAAAAACAGAAAGAAACGATATCGAAAGGCCTTGCTGTGGGTGTTTGCTCTGGCTCTTGGCTTCAGTATAACAGCAGGATATGGGCGCGTGTCTGATGGGATGTCTAAGGCTCTGGCGGCAGGATCGACACCTGTTTCTGCTCATGGAAAGCTCTCGGTGAGTGGGACAACGCTGACCGATCAGTATGGGAAGCCCTTTCAAATACGGGGAGTCAGTACCCACGGCCTTCAGTGGTTTTCTCAGTACAACAA
Source organism: Lachnospiraceae bacterium (assembly GCA_022792335.1). Lineage (GTDB taxonomy): Bacteria > Bacillota > Clostridia > Lachnospirales > Lachnospiraceae > Lientehia. The sequence goes on along the minus strand of JAAWAV010000049.1, from coordinate 2,945 downwards.
TAAAGACGCCTATGCGACGTTGCGGGACGACTGGGGGGCCAACTGTATTCGCCTGGCCATGTATACAGATGAGAACGGTTATTGTACCGGAAATCAGGCAATGATGAAAGACGAGGTGACAAAAGGCGTTCAGTATGCCACAGAGCTTGGAATGTACGCGATCATCGACTGGCATATTCTACATGACGGCAATCCGCAGACCTACAAGGCGCAGGCGATCGGTTTCTTTGCAGAGATGGCAGACAGGTATAAAGATTATGACAATGTGATTTACGAAATCTGCAATGAACCCAATGGCTGTAGCTGGCAGGATATCAAAAGCTATGCAGTGGAAGTCATTGCGGCAATCCGGGCCCGGGATGCAGACGCGATCATTATCGTAGGGACGCCGATGTATTCTCAGCTTGGGAGCGCGGGGCACCTCTATGAGCCGGTAGATGATCCGATCACTGGATACGATAATCTCATGTATTCCTTCCATTTCTATGCGTCGGAACCGGCCCATAACCAGTGGCTGACAGAAAAAATTGGTACGGCTATCAATCGGGGACTCCCTGTATTTGTGTCGGAATTTGGACTTTCGGAAGCCAGCGGCGACGGAAATGTAGATATAGGAAAGGCAGAAGAATGGCTAAATCGCTGTGATCAGTATCAGGTCAGTTACTGTGCCTGGAGCCTGAGCAATGATCATCGGAGCTCTTCTCTGATCCGAAACAGCAGTGGCAGCCTCAGCGGCTGGACTACGGACGAACTGACTACGGCCGGCAATTTTGTCCGGGACTGGTACAGAAAGAAAGCCGGAGCAGAGACGGTGGTAGATGATAGCGTAAACAATCCGGAGGTGAAAAACCTGGCGGAAGGAATTACGGTTTCTTATCAGTGCCATGTACAGAGCTATGGCTGGCAGGACTGGGTAAGCAACGGAAAAATGTCCGGGACGTCCGGCCGTTCCAAGCGTCTGGAGGGTATCTGTATCCAGGTGGCGGGAGGAACCCTGGGGATTCGTTACAGAACGCACATACAGAGTTATGGCTGGCAGGACTGGAGAGGGGACGGAAAGGTCAGCGGAACAGAGGGCGAGTCCAAACGCCTGGAAGCTATTTGTATAGAACTGACAGGAGCGGATAAAGATAAATATGATGTTTATTACCGGGTTCATGCTCAGAGTTATGGATGGCTGGATTGGGCAAAAAACGGAGCGGCCGCCGGGACGGAAGGATTTGCCAAACGTCTGGAGGGAATTAATATTGCGATCGTCCCGAAGGGGGCGGATCCGGGAGTACCAGTGGGAAGGCCCTTTGTCAGCCTCTACCCGGGGATCGTCAATTACAGGACTCATGTGCAGACCCATGGCTGGCAGAGCTGGGGAGCTGACGGGGGATTTAGTGGGACAGAAGGGGAATCCAAACGCCTGGAGGGAATTGAGATGCGGCTTGCCTGGGAGATTCCAGGCAGGATACAGTACCAGACGCATGTACAAAGTTACGGTTGGCAGGACTGGGTAGCAGATGGAAAAATGAGTGGGACGGAGGGAGAATCCAAACGTCTGGAGGGGATTCGGATCCGTCTGACGGGAGAAGCGGAAAATCAGTATGACATTTATTATCAGGTTCATGCTCAGACTTATGGGTGGCTGGATTGGGCTAAAAATGGCGAGATGGCCGGAACCTCCGGACTTTCCAAACGCCTGGAGGGGATTCGGATACAATTGGTGCCCAAAGGAGGCGCCGCGCCGGGGAATACCGCGAGGCCGTCGATAGAAGGATAACTCATATACTGTTTAGGAGAAGCAGGAATTGCCAAAAAGGGCCAAAATCTGGCCCTTTTTGAAATCCTCTCGGTATAATGCGACAGCCAGATGTCATATTGGGTATGTTACTCTTTATGAGAGAAAGGGAGGCGGTATTGCTGTTATGCTTGATTTTAGATCAGTATTCCCGCTCAAATGGCTCTGAGGCTATTGTTAAATGATAAAACTGGAGGTAAATCGATGGAGAAGTGGTTATATGTGATGATAATCAAAAAAGGAAAATCTTACAACAAGGTTACAAAGGCCGTCATCACAAGGCATGTGGAAAATTTGAAAAAGTTAGACGCCGAGGGAAAAATAGAACTTTGCGGCCCCTTCAAAGGGTATCCCGGTGTCGCCGGTATGGTCATTTTTAAAACGCAAAGCTATGAGGAGGCAGAAGCTCTGTGTAAGCAGGAACCACTGGTAACAGAGGGGTATGCAACGTATACACTTGCGTCTTTGCAGGTGGCTGACAAAGAGAATAACTATTTGTTATAAAAAAACCAGGAAGAAAAGAGACTCTTTCACGCCAGAACGCGCTCCCGCTTAGAAAGAGTCTCTTTTCTTCCTGGTTTCTTGTTAAAACATAATAATACAGAATTTGCTGAAAGCATGTCTGACGAACATTGGGTAGCGATTGGAGATGTGTTTTAGGAAATGGGCCGTTTTATTTTAGAAGGAAAGCTATTTCAAGGCTTTCCTTTTTTACTTTTAAAGGACAATTTTATAGCGGAGCATAAGAATCTGAACAGCTTCTGTCAAAAGAGGGCCTTTTTGAATATCACGAAAATTTGGGAAGAAATTCCTCAATATTTTAGCACTCACCTCTTGTAAGTACAAGGTGAAATTCGTGTTGTTTTGTCTTTGTGTAAAAGTGGCTTAAAATCAAGGAATTTTGAGGATTTTGGTGTGTTATCCAGCAGTTAGTTTTTTTGTCTTTGTTCGTCTTTTATTTAAAAATATGTAAGAAAATATGTAAATAGAAAAGACTATCAGCAGTTGCCGGTAGTCTTTTTGATTTATAGATATTTTGGAGCAAATTAAATCGAACATATATACCCTCCTTTCTTTCGTGATATGGCATCACGTCAGGCTAAAGCCTGCTCCATAGCGTTTTACTCGTTTTATTTTTTATACTCATTTTGCCTATTTT